>CAVTGM010000001.1:0-317780 GCA_963734285.1 uncultured Actinomycetes bacterium
GAAGTGGCCGGTCTGCGCGAAGCTCCGCGCCATGTCCGAGTAGACGATCTCGTCGACCATGATCCACGGCGACGTGACGCGCAGCGCGAGTGCGAGCTGCACCGCGACCGCGACCGCGTACAGGCTCCCGAGCCACGCCCAGATCGGGGCACGCCGGAGGAACCGCGGTTGGGTGTCAGACACCGAAACGGTGTCTGACACCGACACGAGCGAGGCACGCACGAGCTCGGTCGCGAGCGGCTCCGTTGCGAGGCCGACCTCGGCGGCAGCCGATGCGACCTCTCGGAGCACGACTTCGCGCACCATGCCGCTTCCGGCCGCCTCCTCGAGGGCCGCCGCGTACCCCTGCGCCACGCGGTCGACGTCGTGCTCGCGCGCGACGAGGGCCTTCGCGGCCGCGCCCATCGTCCGGACCACCTCGGGATCGGAGAGGCGGCGCAGCGCGGCGGTGAGCGCCTGCACCTCCTCCTCGCCCCCGACGGGGATCTTGATCGCGACCGAGTCCGGAAGCTCCGCGAACCAGCCGACGTCGCTGACGACGAGCGGCTTGCCGACCGAGAGCGCACGAATCGCCGCACCCGACGTCTCGCCCATCGTCGGCGCGCGCAGCAGCACGATCGCGTCGCACGCCTCCATGAGCGCCCACAACCGCTCCTCCTCGACGTACGGCTCACGGATGACGCCCGCGTCGTCGAGCCCCGTGCGTTCGATGCGGCCCGCGAGGTCGAAGCCCGGCGATTCGGAGCCGACGAGCAGGAGGCGCGCACCGTGTCGCGTCCGGCGCAGCCCGGCGAACGCCGTCAGCAGCTGCGGCACGCGCTTGTTCTCGTTGATGTGCCCGAAGCTCCCGATCAGCGGCGAGCCCTCGACGCGCTCCGGCGCGACGTCAGGGACCGGCCACGCGGGGTGCGCGACGCGGTGCAGCGGCCCGTCGTAGCCGTGCTCGCGCACGAGCGTCTCGACGTACCGCGAGTGGACGATGACGCTCGTCGCCCGGTCGAGCACCTCACCCGCGAGCGGAAACTCCTGCGGACGCACTTCCCACAGCGGCGGCACGCGCCCTTCGAGCACCCCGTAACCGAGCAACCGTCCGGGGACGCCGGCCTCGCGCTCCATCGCGGCGAGGTACGCGTGCCCGTCGTGCCGGCCGATCGTCAGGCCGGCGACGAGATGGTGGATGACGAAGTCGTGCAGGACGACGACGCCGGGACGGCGCTTCAGCGCGTCGACGATCCAGCCGTGCTGATCGGGATCGTTGCCGATGTGGTAGATCGAGACGTCGGCGTCGCCGACGGGACGCGTGCGCCCGGGGCGCACGACCTCGACCTCGACGAGCCGCTCGAGCGCGGGCAGGAGCAGCGCCGAGTAGTCGGCGATCCCCGACGTGGACGGCGGCAGCGGTGAGAAGTACGCGACCTTCACGCGACCGCGGCGAGCAGGCGGTCGATGCACACGTCCCACGTCACGGTGCGCGCGAGCACGTGGCCGGCGCGGCCGAACGCGCGCGCCTCGTCGGCGTGCTCACGCAGCCAGACGCACGCGCGTGCGAGCTCCGCCGCGTGCGGCGCGACGACGAGGCCCGTCTCGTGGTCGTGCACGACGTCGAGCGGGCCGCCGGCGTCGGTCGTCGTCAGCACCGGCTTCTCGGAGAGGAACGCCTCGAACGGGACCATGCCGAAGTCCTCGTCCACCGGCGCGTAGTACACGCCGAGGCAGCTCGCGTACAGCTCCGTCAGCCGCGCGTCGCTGATGCGCCCGGTGAACTCCGCGCGGCCGTTCAGCCCGCGCTCGTTCGCGAGGCGCTCGAGCCGCTCGCGATCAGGCCCGTCGCCGGCGATGACGACGCGGAGCGTCGGCTCCTTTGCAGCGGCTTCGAGCAGCAGGTCGATGCGCTTCGCGCGATCGAGCCGGTTGACGGAGAGGATGAAGTCGTCGTAGCGGTCGCAGCGGTACTTGAGCGGCGCCGGCGGATGCGGCATCAGCTCAGCTTCCAGACCGGTCGACGCCTGCAGCCGCGACGCGACGTTGCCGGACGTCGCGAAGATCTTCCGCGCTTCGCCGAGCGCCGTCCGCTCGAACGCGAGCACCTGCCGGCGCAGCGCGCGATCCTCGGCCGACTCGGAGAACTGCCCGAGCTCCGTGCGGTCGAGATCCCACGCCTGGCGGAACTGGTGCAGGAGCCACACCACCTTGCGCGGATGCTGCACTGCGTACGACGGGAACTTCGTCGCGATGACCGCGTCGATCGGGCGGCCGTTCGCCTCCTCCAGATCGAGCAGCCGCCAGAGGAACGCCTGGGTCAGCACTCGCTCACCCGGGTACCACTTGTACGGCACCGTGACGAGCTCGGCCTCGTGCCCGCGCGTGCGGAGCTGCGCGACGAGGTCGTCGGCGACGATCTCCGCGCCGCCGCGCTCGAACGGAACCTGGGGCAGGCAGACGGCGATCCTCACCAGCGGGATTCCAGCTCGTCGATGCGGCGCTGGAGGTCGTCCACGAGCCGCAGCAGCGCGTCGTTCACGATCCGCTGCTCGGCGAACGCCGGCTCGACGTACCAGCGCATGAGCTTGCGCAGCACGCGCTTCGCCTGAAACGCGACCCAGCCCTTCGGGCCCGGCCGCCGCTCGAGCGGCTTGTCTGCGCTCACGGGCCAGAAGCGCTCCGCAAGGCCGCGCGTCGACGCCACGTCGCGGGAGCCGCGGTCGACGGCCTCCCGCAGCTGCGCGTACACCTCGTCGACGGAAAGTTCCTGCTGATCGGCCATTCGCGGGGTGAGTCTAGGCGCCCACTGTTACGAGCTTGTGAGCCGCTCCAGTGCAGCATCCACGAGCAGCCGGACGAGGTCCTCGAACCCGACCGTCGGGGACCAACCGAGGACGCGTCGGGCCTTGGAGGCGTCGCCGACCAGGTGGTGGAGCTCAGCGCTGCCGCGCAGGAGCGAGTCGTCGACCCGCACGTGGTCGCGCCATTCGAGGTGGACGCGCGCGAACGCGAGGTCGACGATCTCCTCGACCGTGTGCAGCACGCCGGTCGCGACGACGTAGTCGCCGGGGTCGTCCTGCTGGAGCATGAGCCACATCGCCTCGACGTAGTCGCGCGCGTAGCCCCAGTCGCGCTGCGCGCCGAGGTCGCCGAGCGCGAGCTCGTGCTCGAGCCCGAGGGAGATCGCGGCGGCCGCGTGCGCGACCTTGCTGGGGAGAAAGTCCGTCGGCCGCCGCGGCGACTCGTGGTTGTAGAGGATCCCGCAGCTGCCGTGGATCCCGTACCGGCGGCGGTACGAACCGACGATGAAGTGCCCGTACGCCTTCGCGACGCCGTACGGCGTGACCGGATGGAGCGGCGTCTCCTCCGTCTGCGGCACGACCGTGGGCTCGCCGAAGATCTCACTCGACGACGCCTGGTACACGCGGACGGACGGATCGACGGCGCGGATCGCCTCGAGCAGCGCGGTGACGCCGACCGCGGCGAACTCTGCCGTCCGCACCGGCTCGCGCCACGACGCGGGCACGAACGACGGCGACGCGAGGTTGTACACCTCTCGCGGCCCGTGCTCGCGCAGCACGCGTGCGAGCGCATCCTCGTCGAGCAGATCGGCGTGCAGGAGCTCGATGCGATCGCGAATCGCGGCGAGATTCTCGTACGGCGTGTCGAGCTGGGGGACGATGCCGACGACGTCGTAGCCGCGGTCGAGGAGGAGCTCGGCGAGATACGAGCCGTCCTGCCCGCCGATGCCCGTCAATCGAGCGCCTCTCACTGATGCAGTCCTCGCGACGTACGTCCACGCCTCGCTCAACCCGAGCGAGCGCAGCGCGACGATGACGGCCACGTACACGAGAGCACCGAGCGTCGCGGCCGCAACGGGCGAGAGCGCGACCGAGAGCGTCCCGAAGGCGAGCGCGGCGGCCGCGCCGACGGCGAGCGCGAGCCGCGAGAGACCGAGCGCGGCGATCGCGAGCGTGCGCGGCGAGAGCGTCGCCATCAGGCCGAGCGAGATGACGAGCGTCGCGATACCGAGTGCGACCGCGATGCCTGGAAGTCCCCACAGAGCGCGCATGCCGAGACCGAGCGGGATGAACACGCCGAAGCCGAGAGCGCCGAGCGGCACGAGCGTCCACCGCTTTTCCGCGACGAACACGAGCGGGAACGTGACCGCGAACCCGACCCACGCGAGCATCCACGGCGCGAGGTACACGACGAGATGGCCGAGTTGGCGTCCGACGCCGCCGGCGTACGCGCTCCCGAGCACGAAGCCGACGATGCGGCCGCCGACGATCGCGAACACGCCGGCGGCGAGGCCGACGATGGTGAGGCTGACCCAGGCGGCGTGCACGACGTGCTTCGCCGCTGCGACGGGATCGATCCCGCGGCGCGTCAGCGGCGCGGACGAGATGAGCCCGACCGAGAACGCGGTCGCGCCGACGAGCGTCGACGCCGCGAGGTACGCGTACGAGAAGCTCGTCACGCTGCCGACACCGAGGTGCGCCGCGAAGCGAAGCGCGAGGAGGTAGCACCCCTGCAGCGCGACCGGCACGGATGCGCCCTCGACGAGATGCCAGAGGCGTGGGCCGACCCGGAGATGCTCCGGTGGCGCGCCGCCGAGCGCGTGCCGCCGGAGCAGCGCGACCGTGGGGACGGTGACGGCGACGATCGCGTTCGCAAGAAGGCCCCAGGCGAGCGCGACGATCCCGTGGCTTCCCGAGAGCGCGGCGAAGACGATGAGGCCGACGATGCCGCCCGAAGCGAACCCGGCCGCCGCCGTGCCGTAGCTGTCGAGCGCGGCGAGCGCGCTCGCGGCCAGCGCCGCCAGGAGCTGGACGAACGCCGCCGGCACGAGGATGACGAGCGCGCGCGCGGCGATGTGGGACGAGCGCGGCGGCAAGGTTCCGGTCAGCAGATCGGCGATCTGCGAGGAGAAGACGCCGACGAGGATCGAGGCAGGCACGGCGAGGCACAGGTATGCGAGCGCGTAGCTGCGGCTCTCGCTGCCGAGCCGCCCGTCCGCGGCGGCCCGGGTCAAGTCGGGAACGACGACCATCCGGAAGGCCTGCGCGGCGAAGACGAGGACGACGTAGACCGCGTAGGCGCTGAGGAAGCCGTCCGTCTCGGCATTCCGCCCGAACTTGTGGGCGAGGAGGGCTCCCGCTCCCGCCGCCGCGAGCGAGACGACCACCTGCGCGAGACCGATCAGAACGCCGCTTCGGAGGGCAGACCTTCTGGGCACGCAGTTACCCTAGGGCGCGGTGCGGATCGTCGTCACGGGTGGAGGTGGCTTCCTCGGGTCGCACCTCGTCGAGCGCCTCAGAGCAGCGCGGCGAGGATCCCTTCGTCGCCCGACGCGCCGACTACGACCTGACGCGCTGGGACGACGCGGAGCGCCTCTTCCGCGACGCGCAGCCGGAGCTCGTGTTCCACCTCGCCGCCGAGGTCGGCGGCATCGGCGCGAACCGCGCGAACCCGGGCCGGTACTGGTACGCGAACCTCATGATGGGCGCGCACGTCCTCGAGCTCAGCCGCGTCAACGGCGTCGCGCAAGGTCGTCACCGCCGGCACGGTCTGCGCCTATCCGAAGTTCACACCCGTCCCCTTCAACGAGGACGACCTCTGGAACGGCTATCCCGAGGAGACGAACGCGCCGTACGGCGTCGCGAAGAAGTCCGTGCTCGTCGGCGCGCAGAGCTATCGCGCGCAGTACGGAACGAACGCGATCTTCCTGCTGCCCGCGAACCTGTACGGGCCGCGCGACAACTTCGACCTCGAGACCTCGCACGTCATCCCGGCGCTCATCCGCAAGATGGTCGCCTCGCAGGACGAGGTCGTGCTGTGGGGCGACGGCTCGCCGACGCGCGAGTTCCTCTACGTCGACGACTGCGCCGAGGGGCTGCTGCTCGCGGCCGACCGGTACGACGGAGCGGACCCGGTCAACCTCGGCACGAGCGAGGAGATCTCCATCCGCGAGCTCGCCGAGCTGATCGCCGAGCTCACCGGCTTCGACGGCGAGATCGTCTGGGACACCTCGATGCCGAACGGCCAGCCCCGGCGGAGCCTCGACGTGTCGCGTGCGAAGGACCTCTTCGGCTTCGTCGCGCAGACGACGCTGCGCGACGGGCTCGCGCGTACGATCGAGTGGTATCGCGCGTCGCTCCCGGTGGCCTCGTGAGCGCGATCGCGGCACCACTCGAAGCGGCTCCGCGGCTGCTTGCGCGGATCGAGGCGCTGCGCCCGCGCTACGTGCTCTCGGCCCTGCTCGTGATCGAATGGCTCACGATCCTCGCGGTCGCGTTGACGGTGAAGCGCAACGGTTGGATCTACTACCAGGGCGGCGATCAGCTCTGGCACTACACGGCGTCGTGGCTGATCGGACACGGGAAGCTCACGCATACGTCGGTCGGCTACGGCTGGTCGATCGTTCTTCTCCCCTTCTCGCTCGTTGCCGGCCCGAACCTCGTCTCGGCCCTGCCCGCCGTTCTCCTCTTCAACGTCCTCGTGCTCATGCCCGTCGCATTCGTCTCCATCTACGGGATCGGGGTGCGGATCGGCGGACGCCTCTTCGGGTACTGGTGCGCGCTGCTCTGGATCGTCGTGCCGCTCGTCGGAATCCAGTACGCGGACACCGGATACCACCAGCGCTACACGGAGCTCCTGCTACCTCAGTCCTACGGCCTGTCGGTGATGTCCGACTTCCCGTCGATGGTCGCACTTGCCGCCGCGGCGTACTTCACGCTGCGCGCGTCGCAGGACGACGACCGCTTCGACGCGATCGTGGCCGGTCTGCTCGCCGGGGTCGCACTCGGAATCAAGCCGTCGAATGCACCGTTCCTCGCCGGTGCCGGGCTCGCGCTGCTCGTCTGCGAAACGCTGGCGCGGAATCTCTCGCGTTCGGCGTCGGCGTCGCGCCGGGCGTGATCGCGCTTGCCGTCTGGAAGGCCCGAGGCGAGGGCCAGGTTCCGTTGTTCAGCAACAGCGCGTCTGCGGCGCGACTCGCCCTTGGACCGCATCCCGGCGCCGGCGGTCGTCGCGGGCATCAACTTGCACAAGTACGTCAACTTCGACTGGCACTGGTTCACGGTGCAGCAGCTCGACAGCCTCGGCGCGCACTTCTGGAGCGTCCGACTGCTCGAGTGGCTGGCCTTCGCGGGCGCGATCGGGCTGCTGCGACGCTCCCGGCCGGCCGGGCTCCTGTTCGCAGGCTGGATGTTCGCGACCATCTTCGTGAAGTGGGGATCGCCCACCCACGGCTCGACCGTCGACAACTCGGACATTCTCCGCCAGTCGATCTTCACGATCCCCGCCGCCCTCATGCTGATCGCGGGAACGCTTCTCCTCGTCCCACGGCTGCCGCAGAAGCTGCCGCACCCATCGCCGGGCGCATGGGGAACGCACCGGCTGCGCCTCGGCCTCGTCGCCGGGCTCGTGACCGTCTTCGCAGTCGTCCCGGTCGCGCTCGCCACAGCGCTGCCCACGCTGAAGAACAGCGACACCCTCCTGTACTACACGCAGAACGGCGTCTCGCTCTCGGCGCCGTTCGCCGTGGACAAGCGCGTGGCGTCCTCAGGTCGGTCAGGTCCGTGGCTTCGTGACGTTGCAATGGCGAGGCCTGCACTCGATCGGCGGCCACATGAACTACGTCGTCCTCCGCGCGCCGGTCAACGACACCGGTCGCGTGCGACGTCACCGGCGGCGGCGCACAGTGCCGGCTCCTCGGGAAGATCGTCGACTACACGAACGGGAAACACGCGTTCCAGGAGCGGCCTGGCCCGGGCGTGTGGGAGTACCGGGTCGGCGCGAAGGCGAGCTGGCTGAACGAAGCCGACCAGGGCGACGTGTACGTCATCTCGCCGCCCGTCGTCGTCAAGGTCAAGCAGTAGCGTCGTCCCGCACTTGCTCCTCGAGGAGCGCGAGCCGCTGCGCCAGCAGCACGTTCTGGTCGGACAGGCGCGAGATCACCGTCGAGTAGTGCAGCAGCACTGCCAGGATGAAGAGGATTCCGACGGCGAACAGAACGGCCGGCGGGTAGCTGCGCACGCCGACCCAGCGCGCGATCGTGTTGAGGCCGTGACGCCACGCCGACAACGCCGTGAGCGTGATGCCGGTCGCGAGCCAGAGCAGTGCGTAGCGCTCCCGGAGCCTGTGGCTCCGGATCAGCTCGAGGACGACGAGCACGAGGGTGAACGACGCGATTGCGCCGGCGATCGAGACTACGAGTGGAGTCATCGGGCGTCCTCCTGCGGAACGACGTGTACGACGGAACAGGCCCACGAAGATCGCCAGCAAGACCTTGACCATGTAGTAGACGGAGCGGAGCGACGTGATCGATGACCGGCCGCCGCCGCGCTCGCGCATCGTCACCGGGACCTCGACCAGGCGCAGGCGGTGCCGAAAGACCATCACGGTCGCCTCGACCTCGGGGTAGTCGTGCGGATAGTCGCGCGCGAACAGCGCAATGCCGTGGCTGTTCAGCGCCTGGAACCCAGACGTCGTGTCGGTGACGCGTTGAGCGACGATGCGCGACACGATCGACGCAAGCAGACGGATGCCGATGCGCCGAGTCCGCGACGAGCGGTAGCCGGCGGCGTCCGCAGCGAAGCGGGAGCCGACGACGATGTCGGCCTCGCCGGCGAGGAGCGGGGCAATCAGTCGCCCCAGCTGCGAGGGATCGTGCTGCCCGTCGCCGTCGACCCGTACCGCGAGGTCGTAGTCGTTCTCGAACGCGAATCGAAAGCCCGTCTGGACGGCACCCCCGATGCCGAGGTTGAACGGGAGGCGAAGGACGCGCGCGCCCTTCGTCGATGCGACGGCGGCGGTGCGATCGACGGATCCGTCGTCGACGACGACGATGTCCAGGCCCGGGTCGAACGCGCGCAGCTCGTCGATGACGCCCGGGAGCGCGAGCTCTTCGTTCATCGCGGGAACGATCGCGACGCGCCGGAGCTCTGCGAGACCGGGGAGGCTCGCGGCAGGTATAGCCACGGAGACGGTGTCAGACACGGGCGCTCACCGGGACACCGAGGCCGAGCAGGTCGAGCAGCCGGCGCGCGCGATGGGCATAGGTGTGCTCGTCGAGCACGCGCTCCCGGGCGTGACGGCCAAGCTCCTCCGCCTGGGCCGGATCCGCGAGGAGCTCGCCGTACACGGCGACCGCCTCTTCCGCGTCGTCCACGACGCGCAGGTCGCGCTCGGGGTCGAACCAGCGCTCGATGCCATTGAGCGGATTGGAGACGATCGCCGCACCGCACGCAGCGAGCTCGAACAGACGGCATGTCGATGACGCGAACGTATCGGCGTGTGCTCGACGCGTGACGTTGAGGTTGACACGCGCGCCAGAGATCGCCTGCGGGAACACGTTGAACGGCACGCTGCCGATCATGCGGGCGCGGCCTGTGTCACCGCGGTAGTCGTATCCGCCGATCGCGAAGTCGACATCCTCGAGGCGCCTGCTCGGCTCGCCGATCAGCTCGCGCATCCACTCGCGGCGGAACTTGTCGGAGTGGCCGTAGAAGAAGACATCCGCGTCCTTCGCCACGTCGTGCGGACGGAAGAGCTCGGGGTCCGCCGCCCAGTGGACGGCCTCGGCCCGACGCGCTCCGAGCTCGCGCACGCGCTCGAGCGCGCCCTCGGAGTTGCCGACGACGAGGTCGTACTCACCCGGGTCGGCGCCGACGTAGTAGTTGAACCCACTTGTGTCCGTGCCGCCGAACTCCGGCAGACTCATCGGCAGATCGCCGTCGTAGTACACAACCGGGACGTCGAAGCGTTCGCGCAACGCCGTGGGAATGCCGCGGAAGTGCGCCATCGGCACGGTGAAGACGACGACCGCGTCGACGCCACCCTCGCGCTCGATCGTCCGCTCGAGGTGTCGCTGCCAGCGCGGCGTGACGTAGCGCCAGATCGCCTCGCGCACGGCGCGATCCGTGCGCGTGTCGCCCGGCGCGTCTTCGGAGCGGCGGACGAATTCTTCGCGCTGGAGCTTCGCCACGAGGCCACGCGCGGTCGCGAACGCTTCGCCCTCTCGGTACAGCGGGTTCGGGACGGTGCGCCACCAGGGGGACTCGACGGCGCGGCCGCGATAGGCGGTGACGATCAGGTCGACACCCGAGTCTGCGAGCGCGCGCCAGAGCTGCCACCACGCGGGGGTGCACCCGTATCGAAAGTCGAGATCGACGGCGGATGCGACAGCGAGCACCTTCGGGGCAGGCATCCACTCATTGTGTCAATGAGATCTGAAGGATCCGTTAGAGCCCGTGCTATAAGGAGCGGCTTGGCGAGCGCCCGGCTGAATCCACGCCGCACGTCGGTCCAATACGCGGTCCGACGGCCACTCTTGACCTGGTTGACCGCACAGCGTGTGTCCGCGTTGCGCGTCCTGGACGTCGGATGCGGCGACCGGCCGTATGAGCCGCTGCTCGCGGACGCGTCAGAGGTGATCGGCTTCGACCAGCCCGGAAACCCTCATGCGGACCTGCACGGGACGATCGATGCGATCCCGGTCGACGACGCCAGCTTCGACGTCGTCCTCTGTCTCCAGGTGCTCGAGCACGTGCCGGACCCCGCCGCAGCCGTGCGCGAACTGCATCGTGTCGTACGGCCGGGCGGTCGAGCCCTGGTGACCACGCACGGCGTGTATCCGTTCCATCCCAATCCCGAAGACCTCTGGCGGTGGACGCACACCGGTCTTCGGAGACTCTTCGAGGAGAATGGCGACTGGTCGACGGTCACGGTCGAACCCGGGGCCGGGACGGCGCTTACGACCGCAATGATCGTCGCGCATCTGGCCGACCTCTTCTTCAAGCGCGCGCGTGTGCGCGCACTCGGGACGCCTCTCGTCTACGCAATCAACGCCGCCGGCGAAACGCTCGATCGGGCCGTCCCCCTGCTTCGAGCGGCCGATCCCGTCCCGGGATCACTCAACGCGAACTTCCATGTAGCGGCGATCGCTCAGTAGGCGCCGGTCCTCGCCGCGACCGCGGGGAGCGTCTTGGCCAGGATGGAGATATCGAGCCAGATCGACCAGTTCTCGAGGTAGTAGAAGTCGAGGCGGACGAGGTCGTCGAAGCTGAGGTCGATCCGTCCCGAGACCTGCCACAGGCCGGTCATGCCCGGGAGCACGAGGTAGCGCTTGCGGTGCCAGTCCTCGAGCTGCACGTAGTCGCGAAGGGGCAGCGGGCGCGGGCCGACGAGCGACATCTCGCCGCGCAGGACGTTGAGCACTTGCGGTAGCTCGTCGATCGAGTAATCGCGCATGAACCTGCCGACCCGCGTCACACGCGGGTCGTCCTTGATCTTGAACAGCGGCCCCGACGCCTCGTTCGAGGCTTCGAGCGAGGCTTGGCGCAGGCTCGCGTCGACGTACATCGAGCGGAACTTGAACATCCCGAACTCGCGCTCGCCGAGCCCGACACGGCGATCGCGGTAGAACACCGGCCCGGGCGAGTCGAGCTTCACCGCGAGCGCGATGACGGCCCATGCGGGCGACGCGATGAGGATCATCGCCGAGCTGACGACGATGTCGAATGCACGCTTGGCCGCCCAGTCGAGGCCCGCGAAGACCGGCGGCTTCAGCTCGAACAGTGGCACTCCCTGTCCTGGGACGTACTCGCCGCGCTGTGTCAACAGCTCTGCGGTGGTTGGTGCGATCCGCACCTTGACGCCGCAGCGATGTGCCTCCTCGACGAGGTCGAGGAGGTCCTCCTCCTCGAGGCCGACGCTGCTGACGATGAGCTCGTCCGGCTTCTGCTCGCGCAGCACGGCGGCGAGACCGCCGAGCTCGTCCGACCGCACCGTTCCGATGAAGTCGTAGTCGATGCCGCTGCGCCCGCGCCCGATGGCGCGGCGGAGCGACTCGACCCGCTCGCCGTCGCCGACGAGGAGCGCGCGGCGGCGCACGCCGGCGACACGCCACAGGTCTGCGGTGACGACCTCGTAGCTCGACCGGAGTAGCCCGATGACGACGACCGCGAGGATGAAGCCGGTTACATACAGACCGAAGGTCGAGTGCTGGTAGCCGGTGCCGACCGAGAACGTGAGCGTGATGACGGTGACGAGCAGGAGCGACGACACGATGCGACCGGCGCCCGCGCGCGACTCGCGCGGTGCGTACAGGCCTGCGCGCCAGAACACGAGCACGGTCACGACCATGAGGAACGGGAGCCAGTTCTGCTCCGCATCCCACGGGATACCCCACAGGATGGGCCGCTCGCCGTAGTACAGCTCGCGCAGGATGAGGGCGAGGTAGAGCGATCCGGCGAGACCCGCCAGGTCGATGAACACGAGCGCGCACATGCTGAACAAGCGGCGGGCGAGGGCGCGTGTCTGGATCCCGGTGGGGAAGACGGGCGCCGAGCGGATGTCGGAAGCGGTTACCTCCGGCCCGGCACCGTTGCCCGATTCGGTGCCGACAACAGGCTTAGTCGCCACGAGTCGGCAATTGTAGCTCCGGGGCCTCTCGTGGTCTCGTAGCGCGCCGGCCGAGCACCACCAACGACGCGCCGAGCGCGTAACGCCTGCGCACGTCGAGCAGGTCGTAGTCGTGGAAGTACGCGTGCACGTAGGCCGGCAACGGACGCAGCACGGCACGTGCCAGCGCGCCGAGCGAGTGCGTCGTCGGTAGCACCCCGTCGTGCGGGACGCCGGTGCGCGGCGTGCAGTCGACGAGCCCCAGCTCTGCGACCGTCGCTCGCACGGCGTCGTCGGTGTACCAGCCGCCGCCGCAGAAGTAGCGCGGCTCGAGACCGCGCTCGCGCATCCACTCCGCTTCGCGGCGCACGCGCTCGGCTGGATCGCCACCGGTCGGCCGAGCATGCGTGGGGCTCGTCCAGTGCGTGTGCAAGCCGATGGGTGCGCGCGCCGCGGCCGCACGGGCGCGTTCGAGCCACGGCGCCTCCGCCTCGCCGAACGCCGCGTCCGGCGGGCGTAGGAGCGCGATCACGTCGAAGCCACCAGGCCGCGTGCGCTGGAGGCGGTCGAACCGCGACCAGGCCCGGTCGTCGAGCGGACGCTCGACATGACAGGACACCACGGCAGACGGTGAAGGCAGACTGTTCCCCATGTGCGGAATCTGCGGACTCTATTCGCCGTCCGGCGCTCCGCCTCCCGCTGTCGTGGACGCGATGCGCGCGCGGATCCGCCATCGCGGCCCCGACCAGGGATCGACCGACGCGTTCGGCGCGTGCGTTCTCGGCCACCAGCGGCTCCAGGTGCTCGACCCGGAGCAGGGCTACCAGCCGGTCGCGAACGAGCGCGGCGACGTCATCGCCGTCTTCAACGGCGAGCTGTACAACTTCGCGGAGCTGCGTCGCGAGCTAGCCGCGCGGGGTCACGAGGTTCGCGGTCGCGGCGACACGCCGGTCATCCCGCACCTGTACGAGGAGTTCGGGCCGGCGTTCGTCGAACGCCTCGAGGGCATGTTCGCGATCGCGCTCTGGGATGTCGCCGAGCAGCGTCTCGTGCTCGCACGCGACCGCCTGGGGAAGAAGCCGCTCGTCTGGACGCGCCTCGACGACGGGACGCTCGCCTTCGCGTCGGAAGTGAAAGCGCTGCTCGCCGTGCCCGGCGTGCAGCGCGAGGCCGACATCGCTGCACTCGACGCGTACCTCGCGCTGCAGTACGTCCCCGGCGAGCGCACCGGCTTCCGCGGCATCCATCGTCTCGCTCCCGCGTCCGTCCTCGTCGCAGACGCGACGGGCGAGCGCGTGGAGCGGTACTGGCATCCGAAGGCCCACGTCGAACAGCTGTCCGACGAGCTGTGGCTCGAGCGCGTGCGCGACGAGGTGGACGCCGCCGTGCGCGCACGCCTCGCCTCCGACGTCCCGCTCGGCGCACTCCTTTCGGGCGGCATCGACTCAGCCGTCGTCGTCGCGTTGATGGCAGCGGCGTCGCCGGAGCCCGTGCGGACGTTCACCGTCGGGTTCGCCGACACGCGCTACGACGAGCGCGCGTATGCGCGCGCGGTCGCGCAGCGCTACGGGACGCAGCACGAGGAGATCGTGCTCGAGCCGGATGCGGCCGCCACCATCCCGCGTCTCGCGGAGGCTTTCGACGAGCCGCTCGGCGACGAGGCGGCGCTTCCGCTCTTCCTCATCTGCGAAGCAGCGCGCAACGAGGTCACAGTGGGCCTCGTCGGCGACGGCGGAGACGAGTCGTTCGCCGGCTACGAGCGCTATGCGGCGGCGGCGCTCGCCGAGCACGTCCCGCGGCCGGTGGCGAGCGCGGGCGCGAGCATGCTCCGGCGTCTGCCCGCAGGCCGGCGCGAGCGCCGCTCTCCTGTGTTCCGGGCCGCGCGTTTCCTCGAAGCAGCGGCCGTCCCGCGCGCCGAGCGATACGGACGGCTCATGCAGGTGTTCACGCTCCAGGAGCGCTCCGACCTGTGGAGCGACTCGGCGAAAGCGGAGATCGGCGCGCTCACCTCGGCGGGCTTCCTCCTCGGGCCGCCGCCCGCGGAGGGCACGACCGGCCTGCAGATCCTCGACCTGGAGACGTATCTGCCGGGCGACCTCCTCCCCAAGTCGGACATCGCGTCCATGGCGCACTCGCTCGAGCTGCGCTCGCCGCTCCTCGACCGCCGCGTCGTCGAGCTCGGGCTCTCGTTGCCCGACGCGCTCAAGCAGGAGGGCCGGCAGGGAAAGGTCGCGCTGCGCCGCGCATTCGCCACCGAGTTGCCGGACGAGATCGCCGCACGTGGCAAGAGCGGCTTCGGCCTTCCGCTCGCCGAGTGGTTCCGCGGCGAGCTGCAGCCGCTCGCGCGCGAGCTGCTGCTGGACGAGCGCGCGCGTGCACGCGGCTGGTTCCGTCCGGAGGCGGTCGAGCGGCTGCTCTCGGAGCACGCGGCGGGCCGCGCCGACAACGGCCACCGGCTGTGGACGCTGACGATGCTCGAGCTCTGGCAGCGCACGCACGTCGACGCGCCCGTCACCGTCGCGTGAAAGTCGTCCATGTTCATCGCATGCGCGGGATCGGCGGGAGCGAGCGCCATCTGCTGACGTTGCTTCCCGCGCTTGCCGAGCGCGGTATCGAGCCCGTCTTCGTCGGGCTGGACGACCCGGCGTGGAACCCGGCCGACTTCTACAGCGCGCTCACCGTGCCCGCCGTGCGCATCCCGGCGCCGCGTGACCTCGACCCGCTGCTCCTCGCGCGCCTCGTGCGCGGCCTGAACGCGGACGTCGTGCACACCCATCTCGTGCATGCCGACCTGTACGGCGGGCTCGCCGCGCGCCTTCGGGGCACGACGCTCGTGTCGACGAAGCACAACGACGATCCGTTCCGCACGGGATCCTTCCGCTTCGTCGAGCGCGGCCTCGCGCGCCTCGCCGACCGCGTCGTCGCCATCTCCGAGTCGCTGCGCAGGTTCACGATCGAGCGCGTCGGCGTTCCCGCCGGCAAGGTGGAGACGATCCACTACGGCCTCGACGAGCCACCCGCTGCATGGGGAACGAACCCGCCCGACGCGGTGCCGGAAGGCGCGCGGATCCTGCTCTCGGTCTCGCGCCTGACGGAGCAGAAGGGCATCGACGTCGCCGTCACCGCGCTTCCGCTCCTGCCGGACGACACCGTTCTCGTGGTCCTCGGCGAGGGGCCGGAGCGCGCAGCCCTCACCGAGCTCGCCGGCGGGCTGGGCGTCGAGTCGCGCCTCTTTCTCCCCGGTCGCGTCCCCGACGTGGCCGCGTGGCTCCGCCGTGCGTCCGTCTACGTCCACCCCGCGCGCTGGGAGGGATTCGGCCTCGCCGTGCTCGAGGCGATGGTGTGCGGGCTCCCCGTCGTGGCGACGAACGTCAGCTCGCTGCCGGAGCTCGTCGCCGACGGCGACACCGGCATCCTCGTCCCACCGGACGACCCTGCGGCGTTCGCACGCGGCGTCGTGCGCGCGCTGGCGGAGCCGACCCTCGGTCAAGCAGGGCACGAGCGAGCACGGCGGGAGTTCTCGGTCGCGCTGATGGCGGATCGAACCGCGGCGCTCTACGCGAGCCTGCTGAGCGCGTCCTCGTAGAGCAGCTCGGTCCGCTCCGTGCAGAAGGACTGGAGGAAGCGGTCGAGCGCCCGTGCGCGGCCGGCCTCGCCCATCGAGCGCGCAAGCTCCGGATTCGACGCGACGCGCACGATCGCCTCGGTCAGCGGCTCCGCCTCGCCGGGCGGCACGAGCACGCCCGTGACGCCGTCGCGCACGATCTCGCCGAGCCCTCCGATCGATGCCGCGATGACGGGCCGCGCGCGTTCCATCGCCTCGAGCGCGACCATCCCGAAGCCCTCGCCCATGGACGGGACGACGACGACGGAGGCATCCTCGATCGCGCCCTGGATCGGCGTCACGTGGCCGAGGAAGCGGACCGCGTCGCCCACGCCGAGCTCGCGCGCGAGCGCGCGCAGCGCCGGCTCGAGCGGCCCGCGCCCGGCGATCTCGAGCTCGAGCTCCGGCAGCTCCTTCCGCGCCTCCGCGAACGCGCGCAGGAGGACGATGTGGCCCTTGATCGGAATGAGACGGCCGACGCACAGCAGCTTCGGCGGGCCGCTCGCATACGGCTTCGGCTCGCCGTCGGGCTCGATCCCGTAGTGCACGATCTCGAAGCTCTCGCCGTCGAAGCCCTCGACCTCCTCGAGGTAGCGCGCAAGCCCGCGCGAGATTGCGATCTCCACGTGCGCAAGGCTCGCCACCGCGCGGTCGGCGAGGCCGAAGTACGGCATCTCGCGAAACTCGTTGAACCCGTGCTTCGTCGAGAAGCGAACGGGGACGCGCGAGAACGTCCCCGCAAGCAGCCCGTACGTCTCGGCGTGCACGAGATGCGTGTGCAAGATCGCCGGTCGCATGCGCACGAGGTACGCCAGGAGCTGGCCGAACGCGATCGGATCGACATCCCGGCGGATACGGATCGCGTCGAGCGGAACGCTGCGCGCCGCAAGCTCCCGCGCGAAGTCCCACGCGCCCGGCTCGTCCTCGTGCAGCATCAGCATGCGAACGTCCCAGCCGTCCTCGCGCAGCCGCGGCAACAGCGAGAGCAGGTGCGCCTCCGAGCCGGAGATACCCGCGACCTTCTGCATGTGGATGACGGAGCGGTTCATGTCTCGACGAGCCCGAGTATGGCGTCTGCCCACGTATCGACCGAGTGACCGGCGGTGACCCGCTCCCGCAGCCTCCTTCCTATCGCGTGGCGCTGTTCGTCGTCGAGCGCGACGATCCGCTCGATCGCGTCGGCGAAGGTCTCGGGGTGGCCCCGGTCGAACGCGAGCGAAGGCTCGATGCCGGCGAACAACGTGTCGAACGCAGGGTGCGAGGCGAGGACCGGCCGGCATGACGAGCACGCCTCGAGGACGATCTTGTCAGTGGAGATGAAGTCGGACGCAACCACGTCGGCCTGCGCGTAGAGCGGCGGCAGCTCTGTCCGAGGGATCGGGCCGCCGACTGCCGCAAACGCCGCATACTCCGGTAGCGCGACGAGCCGCTCGAGTTCGCGTTTGTACTCCTCCTCCTGCTGCGACCCAGCCGTGCCGTACAGATCGATCCGTGCGTCGACACCGCGAGCGCGCACGATGCGCACGCCCTCGATCATCTCGTCGAGCTTCTTCGGGCGCGAGTAGCGCCCGAGCGACATGACTCTGAAGGCACGACCGGCGGCCGGCACCGGAGGCTGGCAAGGGAACTCGTCGACGTCGATGCCGTGCCCGATGCCGTGCAGCTTCGGCGACGACAAGGGAAAGGAGCGGACATCGAGGCTCGTCAAATGCGTGCACACCAGCATCGCGATGCGGAGAACAACGTGCCCCTTCCAGTGCGTGTACCAGAGCACGAGGGGCACACGTCGCACTCGCACGAACGGTGCGGCAACGATGGTGTAGAGCGGGACCATGTGTCCGATCACGGCGAGCGGGGGGTCGCGCATCTCGGAGACGATCGCGGTGATGTACCGCCACGCGCGCTGCGGGCGGGTCGGCGCGCCAAAGACGCGCAAACGGCAATTGGCCGGCAATACGCCGCCCACGCCACGGTCGCAGACGACGACCACCTCGTCCACGCAACGGGCGAGCGCCGCGATCTTCGCGCGCGTCGCGCCGAGATTCGGATCGGCCGGATCGACGACCTGCGTGATGAAGACGAGCTTCCGGCCCGGCATCAGAAGATGTCCGTGTCACCGAGCGAGAACCGGAACGCGTCGCGGCCGTGCGGCAGCTGCTCGTCGAGCTGAAGCGCGCGTCCTATGAACCTGATGGCGGCGAGTGTCGGCACGAACCCGGCCGCAAGATAGGTGGCGTGCTCTCCCCGGTTCGGCATGCCGATGACGATGTCGGCGTCCGCTGCGCGGACGCAACGGTTGAGCAGGCGAACGCCGTCGCCGCCGACGAGTTCGCAGATGAGCCCGGCGGAGATGCCGCGGAAGACGCCCCAGCCGACGACCGCGAAGCCGCGGTCGGTGGAGAAGCTCGCGTACGGGCGCGGCGACGCGCCGTACCGCCAGTTCAGGTAATCGGCGCTCTTGACGAGGTGTGATGCCCAGCCGGCAGCCGCATCGCGGTAGATCTCCTCGTGGCCGGCACCGAACTCCTCGATCGCGCCGCGAACACCTCCCGTGGGCTTGCCGTGGGCGCGCAGATGCCGGAACGCCCGGAGCGGACGCTTCGGCCTCACCCACAGACGCAGCCAGCAGAGCTCATCCCAGCCGAGCTTGCCGACGAAGATCGGGCCGGCCATCGGATTCGTGAAGCCGAGCGCAAGCCGTGCGCCGTTCTGCGCGGCGACCTCCTCGTTGTGAAGCTGCAGTGCCGAGAAGACGCCCTTCCCGCGTGCCGCGTCACCGGTCATGACGTGGATCGTGAAGGTCGCCTCACCCTCACGGCCGCCGAGCACCATGCGCGCGTACGACTGCGCCGCCGCCCCGATGGTCGCGCCATCCTCGACCGCGAGGTTGAGGATGAAGTGGCCCGTCGGGTTCTGCTCGAACCACCAGTCGAACTCGTCCTCGGACCAGCCTTCGCCGCCGTACACCTCGCGCATGAGGCGCAAGAAATCGGCACGACGCGAGGACTCGTAAGGGACGAGCTGCCAGCTGCGCTCGGCCATTACCGCGAGGTCGTGCCGAGCGCCGCGTTGAAGAGGCGGCGTGCGTGCGTGCCGGTGACGGTGTCCTTGATGGCGATCAGGTCGCACGCGCCCGCGAGCACGAGCTCGAAGGTCCGCGGGGAGTATGGCTCGACGTTGTACCGGCGCAGTTGGAGCGGATCGCTCTGCGGAGAGTTCGCGCCCGACACGGCGGTGAACGCGATGTCATATCCCGCCTGTTTCACGAGACTCGGGTGCACGGGCTTGTAGTCGGCCTCCGATCCCTTGACGTACGAGAATGCGCGCACCGGACGGCCGAGCTTCTCCTCGAGCTGGAGCTTCGAGATCGCGATCTCGCGTGCCGCCTCGTCGATCTCGAGCTCGGCGAGCGGCTTGTGGCTGATGCCGTGCGACTCGATGCGAACGCCGTAGCGCTCGAGCTCGCGGATCTCGTCCCAGTCGACGGTCGGATTGTGGACGCCGTGCGCTGCGAGATAGCGCTCGTGCGGAAGCGGCTGCGTGTCACCGACGTAGCCGATCGGCACGAATTGCACGGCTGGGTATCCGTGCTGCTTCAGAACCGGGGCTGCGTTCACGAGGTTGTCCCGGTACCCGTCGTCGAAGGTGATCAGCACCGCTCCGTCGGGCAACGGCTCGCCGCGGCCGTAGTGCGCGAGCACGGCGTCCAGATCGACCACGGTGTAACCGAAGTCCTTCAGCTGGCCCATCTGCTCGTCGAAGCGCGACACGGGCATCGACATCCGGTTGTTCGGGAGGTCGTTCACCTTGTGGTACATGAGGACGCGCAGCGAGCGACCTTCGCGCTCGACCGCGCCGATGCCGTTCGCCGTCTCTCCGATCGAGCGGTACACGGCGTTCTTCAGCGCCTGTTTGACCTGTTCGCGGAGAACGGGCATCGGCTCAGGTTAGCCCGCCACTACGGAACGCACGAGCTCCTCGAGGCGCGCGCCGTACGCCTCCGGCGTCACGACCCATTCCTCGCCTGTTCGTCGCGCCGCCGCCCCGAGCCGCTCCGCCTCGACGCGGTCGGCGAGAATGCGGACGAGCGCCTCGGCGATCGCGACCGGGTCGTCGGGGTCGGCGAGCAACCCGTTCTCGCCGTCGTGTACGACGTCGGGGATCCCCGCGCGGTCGCCCCCGACGATCGCTCGGCCACGGCACGCCGCCTCGAGTGCGACACGCGGCAGGCCCTCGGAGCGCGACGGAAGGCAAATGAGCCACGCTGCATCCATTGCACGCGCGAC
This sequence comes from uncultured Actinomycetes bacterium, assembly GCA_963734285.1. Taxonomy (GTDB): domain Bacteria; phylum Actinomycetota; class Thermoleophilia; order Gaiellales; family Gaiellaceae; genus Palsa-739. The sequence continues at coordinate 20,281 of CAVTGM010000001.1, forward strand.
CTCGTCTGCGTCGAGCCGGGGGGACCATTCCGTTTGCGTCGGCAACTCGTCGACGAGAGCACCTACGAGCGCGCGTAACGTCCCGTCGCCGACGATGTGGAGCGCCGCCCCAGGCACACGCGGCGCCGCGAGACGCCACGCCTCCACGAGGGAGTCGACGGCCTTGTATCGCTCGAGCACACCGACGAAGACCGCGCGCGGCGTCTCGGGCAGAGGGTCCGGCGCACGATCGAGAAATGCGGCCGTGTCGACGTACGCGGGAAACGTTGCGGCAGGCTCGACCCCGAAGGCGCGGACGAGACCGGTCGTTTGACTCGACACGGTCTTGACGGCGTCGGCCCGGGGGACGACCAGGTGCGGAAGGGCGTCGTTGATCGGGTTGAGCATGCGCCGTAGCGGCGAGCCGTACAGGCGCGTGGCCTCGTGCCAGTCGCCCTGGACGTCGAGGATGAGCTTCGCCTGCGAGCGAACCAGCCGCCGAGCGATGAGGAACGCGGCGGCCTCGTGGACGCCCTGGACGAACGCGACGTCCGGACGGAATGCGCGCAGCTCTCGCGCGATGCGGAGTGGAAGCGTCAGGTAGTAGAGCGCGCCGTCGGCGAACGCGGGCCGGATGGGGCCGACGAGACGAAAAGGCCCGCCCTTCGTCGGCGCTCCGGCTGCTGCGGCGGCGACCACGCGCGGCTCGACAACTGCCTCGACCGCGACCCACTTGCGCTCGAGCGCGCCGTGAAGCGGCAACCGGAACCGCTCGCGCGAGACGAACAGGACGCGCGGGCGCGTCACGGGACGGTTTCCGCGAGAGCGGCGCACACGGCTTCGACCTCGTCGTCGCGCAGGTGCGGATGCACCGGCAGCGACAGCACCTCGTCTGCGAAGCGCGCCGCACGTTCGCCGCCGCCGCGTTTCGGAGCGGCCGCCGCGAACGGCAACGCCGAGAGCGTGGTCGCGTAGTGGACGAGCGTCGTCACTCCGCGCTCGCGCAGCGCCTCGCGCACGGCGTCACGGTCGGGGACGCGGACGACGTACTTGTGGAACACGTGCTCGCGATCGGACGGCCGCTCCGGCGCCACCGCGGATCGCCCCGCGAGCGCATCCGTGTACGCGGCCGCGATGCGCTGCCGCCTGCGGAGCCATTCCTCCTCGTGCTCGAGCTTGACCGAGAGCACGCCGGCAACGATCGACGACATCTGCGCGTTCTGCCCCACGCGGTCGAAGCTTCCCGCCGGCGACTTGCCGTGATGGCTGAGCGTGCGTGCGGCCCACGCGATCTCGTCGTCGTCGGTGAGCAGCGCTCCGCCGCTCCCGGGCGCGCTCACGACCTTGGTCGGGTCGAAGCTGAAGCAGCTGACGATGCCGGCAGACCCGGCCGCGCGCCCGTCCCGTACGCCGCCGAGCGTCTGCGCAGCGTCCTCGACGAGCGCGATGCCGTGCTCGGCGGCGAAGCGCTCGAGCGCGCCGGCGTCGCCCATGCGCCCGTACAGGTCGACGTACACGAGCGCCTTCGTCCGCTCGGAGAGGAGCTCCCGCGCGTGGTCGAGGTCGAGCTCGTACCCCTCGTGGATGTCGACATAGACCGGAACGGCTCCGGTGCGCAGAACGGACGACGCGGTGGCGGCGAATGAGAAGTCCGGCACCATCACCTCGTCGCCGGGCCCGATGCCGAGCGCAGCGAACGCGAAGTAGAGCGCGTCGGTGCACGAGTTCATCGCAACGGCATGCCGTCGTCCGGCGAGCGCCGCGAGCGACGCCTCGAAGTCCGCGATCCACGGGCCTTGCAGCAGTTGCCCGGTGCGGAAGATCTCTTCCACGCGACCAAGAATGGGCTCGCGCAGGGCCTCGAACTCGCGATCGAGCGCGAAGTACGGGATCACGCGAGTGCGGGCGCGCCTGCGGGGAGCGAGCTCAGGAAGGCGAGGTACTCCTCGACACCCCGCTCGAGCGAGTACTGCGGCGAATACGCGACGAGCTCCCGCGCCTTCGCGATGTCGAGCGCGCCGCGCTTCGGTCGGAAGTCGTCCGACTTCGTGGAGACCTCGACCGGCATGTCGGGATAGCGCTCGCGGAGGAGCTCGTACATGTCGGCGAGCGTCCGGCCCTCGCCCGCGGTGATGTTGAACGTCTCGTTCTTCACCGGCGACAGCAGCACCTGGACCATCCCTTGCGCGACATCCTTGACGTACGAGAAGTCGAGGAACGTGTGCTCGGGGTCGACGATCGTGAGCGGCCGGTTCCACAACGCGCACTCGACGAAGCGCTGCACGATGCGATCGTTCATGTCCGTCGGGCCGTACACCGCGGACGGTCGCACGATCGCGTACGGAAGCCCCTGCGCGCGAGAGAACGTCTCGACGATGACTTCACCGGCGAGCTTGAAGCCGCCGTACGGGTCCTTCGGCGCCGTCCGTGCATCCTCGGGCATGGGCATCTGAGTGAAGTCGCCGTACACCATGCTCGACGACACGTACAGGAGCTTCTCCACTCCGACTTCGAGCGCGAGCTCGACGAGGTTGAAGGTGCCGCGCAGGATGCTCTCGAACGCATGGTCGGCGCTGACGCGCGCGACCGTCGCGAGCGGAAGCGCACCGAGGTGGAGGATGTACTCGGGCTTCGCGTCGAGCACGGCCTTGCGCAGCTCGTCGCGGTTCTCGGTCGACGCGACGACGACGCGCGCATCCTTGAGCAGCACGTCACGCCGGTACTGCAGGCCGTGCCAGTGGTGCGCCTCGAACGAATAGGCGTACGTCCGCAGCGGGTCGACGGCGACGACCTCGTGCCCGTCCGCAGCGAGCAACGCGCACGCATGGGAGCCGATGAAGCCCGCGCCGCCCGTTACGAGGACCCTGCTCATCCGCGCGCCAGCCTAACGGCTGCGACGACCTCGTCCGCCCAGTGCTCGACCGAGTGCTGCGCCTCGACGGCGGCCCGCAGCCGGCGCCGCTCCGCCTCGGGCAGCGCGGCGGCCGCGCGGATCGCGGAGGCCAGACCGGCGGGGTCGCCGTCCGTGAACCGAAGCTCGGGTGGAAGCAACCCGTCGAACACCGGCGACGCCGCCACGACGGGCGTGCACGCGGCGAGCGCCTCGAAGACGACCTTGTCCGCGCTCGCCCCGTGGGTCGCGTTCACGAGCACGTCCGTCTCCCGGAAGAGTCCCGGGACCTCCTGGCGCGGCACCCCGTCGAGAAGCTGCACGCGATCCTCGAGCCCGAGCTCGGAAACGAGGCCTCGCAGGCGCGCGCGAACCTGCGCGTCGTTCGGGGTCGCCTCCTCTCCCCGGACGATGAGCGACGCACCCCGGAAGGCCGGGAGCGCTCGGATGGCGATGTCGTGCCCCTTCACCTCGGAATAGCGGCCGAGCGAAAGGAGGCGCACGCCCTCGTGCGCCGGACGCTCGACACAGTCGAAGAGGCCGGTCTCGATCCCGTGCCCGATCGCTCGGATCTTCGGCGAGGAGACGGGGACGCTCCGCTCGTCGACGCTGAGGATCGCGTCGACCACACGGAGAGAGCGGTAGAAGTTGGGGCCGCCCTTCTGCTGCGTGAACCAGAGGAGGACCGGAACGCGCAGCGGCTTCAGCAACGGCGCGGCGAGCAACGCGTAGATGGGCGACATGTGCGCGAGGAGGCCGTCCGGCCGTCCGCGAACGAGCTCATGCGCTAGCACCGCTTCGAAGCGCAGTCCGCGCAGCGCCTGCGTCGGGGCGGCGAAGCTGCGGAAGCGCGCGTTCGGCGGCAACTCGTCGATCGACGCGCTCGACGCTATGACGACGACCTCGTCGACCCGCGCGGCGAGCGCACGCACCATGGCGGCTGCCGCACCGAGCGTCGGATGTGCGGGATCGACCTGCTGCGTGACGAAGAACAGGCGCTTCAACGGCGGAGCTCGTCGACGAGGTCGCGCATCCGGGTCGCGAACTGCTCCGGCGTCTGCAGCCAGCGCTCCGACGAGGCGAGCGCGCCGGCTCCGAGCGACGCAGCGAGCCCGGGCTCGGAGAGCCCGCGCACGAGCGCGTCCGCGAGCGCGACCGGGTCGTTCGGCGGGACGAGAAGGCCGCTGACTCCGTCCTCGACGATGTCGGGAATGCCGCCCGCGCGCGCGCCGACGACTGCGCGGCCGCGGACGAACGCCTCCATCGCGACGCGCGGCAATCCTTCGGAGAACGAGGGCAGGACGAGCAGCGCCGCCTCGTCGAGTGCGGCCGACACCTGGTCGGAGGGCAGCCACTCGTCCCAGCGCACCTGCCCGGGGAGATCGCGCACGAGCGCCTCGACGACGGCGCGCTCGCGCCCCTTGCCGACGATGTGCAGCTCGGCGTCGGGCAGCCGCGGCGCGACTCGCCGCCACGCTGCTGCGAGGGCGTGCACGTTCTTGTACCGCTCGAGCACGCCGACGAAGAGCGCGCGCTTGTTATCCGGAACGGGGACGACGCGGCGACGCCGTGAACGCGGACGCGTCGTAGTACGTCGTGAACGTCGCCGCCGGCTCCACCCCGAGGCCGCGCACGAGCGAGCTCGTGAACGGGGACACGGTGCGCACGGCGTCCGCGCCTCGGACCGCGGCATTCGCCGCCACGCGGCTGACCGGCTCGAGCAGCCGCCGCGCGGGCGAGCCGTACAACGTCGTCGCGGTCCGCCAGTCGCCGTGCACCTCGAGCAGGACGGAGGCGGGAACGCGCGCGAGCGCACGCCCGACGAGCGCAGCGCCGGCCTCGTACGGGCTCTGCGCGACGATCACCGCCGGCCGGAACGCGCGCAGCTCGCGCGCCACGTGCATCGGCAGCGAGAGATAGAACGCGGGCGAGCTCGCAGGCACGAGATGGAAGCGTCCGTCGCTCCCGTCGCCGGTCGCGAGCACGCGCAGGTCGAGCTCCGCCTCGAGCGCATCCCACTTGCGCGCGAGCTGCGGGTCGAGCGGCAGCCGATACCGGGTCCGGCTGACGAAGAGGACGCGCGGCCTCATGCGACGGCCGCGACGAGCGCCTGCTCGATCCGGGAGAAGACGACGTCGCGGTCGTACGCGCGCACCGACTCGGCGGCGGCGGCGCGCAGACGCTCGCGCAGCGCCTCGTCGGAGAAGTAGCGCCGAACCGCTTCTGCGAGCGCCTCGCCGTCGCCGGAGGGGACGAGCAGCCCGTTCTCGCCGTCACGGACGACCTCGGCGACGCCGCCGACGCGCGTCGCGATCACCGGCGTGCCCGCCGCGAGCGCCTCGACCACCGTGTGCGGGAAGTTCTCCCAGCTCGAGGAGAGGATCGATGCGTCCGCTGCGCGGAAGAGCTCGAGCACGCGCTCCCGCGGCAGCGGGCCGACGAAGTGGACCCGCGGACCTGCGAGCGCCTCGAGCCGCGCGCGCTCGTCGCCGTCGCCGGCGATCACGAGCGAGACGCCCTCGACGGCGTCGACCGCGCCGAGCGCGAGCTCGAGCGACTTCTGCGCGGACAGCCGGCCGGCGAATGCGAGCGTCGGGCCGTTCATCCCGAACGACCGCCGCAGCTCGTCGCGCGGAGCGAGCTCGGGAACGGATGGCGCGGGATTCGGAAGCACGCTGACGCGATCGCCCGGAACGCCCCACCCGACCGCGAGCGTGCGGAGATAGTCGCTCGGGCAGAACACGTGCGCCGCACGCTTCAGCTCGACGTCGCGCGCGAGGCGCAGAGCGGCGACACGCAGGCCCGAGCGCTCCTGGAACCCGTCCACGTCGCCGCCGACGACTCCTCGCCGGCGTGCGCGCTCGAACGCCGGATCCGCAGTCAGCTTCACGACGTACGGCTTTCGCGCCGCGGTCGCTCCGGCGAAGCTGCGGCCGAACATGCCGGTCGTGTACACGGCATCGGCGTTGCGCGCGCGACGCTTCACGAGCGCCGCGCCGCGCAGGTGTCTGACACCGGGAGGGAGGGACCGCGGCACCGCGCTGACGCGATACGCGCGCTGCGGCGGAGGGACGGCCGCCGTCGTGACGACTTCGACCTCGTGCCCGCGCTCGTGCAGGAAGTCGGCCACCTCCGGCGCGTGGCTCGCAGGGCCGCCGACGTCCGGCGGCCAGATGCCCGAGACGACGACGACCTTCATGTCGGCAGACCGACGATCTCGGGCTCGAGCGGCGCGGTGCGGGAGGCGGCGGCTCGCGACGGATGCGCGCGTACAGCACGCGCCCAGGTGAGCGCGAACGACGACGCTCGACACGAGCACGGCGGCGGCCGCGCCGCTCGCGCCCCACATCCAGCCGAAGCACGACGGCGAGCGGCAGAAGGACTGCTGTCTCGATCGCGTGCGTCCAGATGCGGAGCTTCGGCCGGCCGACGGTGACGGCGAACGATCTTCGACCAGCCGACGACGAACTGCACCGCGCCGGCGGCGACGATGATGCGCGCCGCGTCGACCGCGCCGACGTTCTTCGCCGTGAACAGCAGGCGGACGATCTGCGGCATGAACACGAGCAGCAGCGGAAGGAGCACGACGCCGCCGAGAGCGGCCGACAGCGTGTAGCGGCGCACGCCGGCGAAGACGCGATCGCTGCGACCGCGCTCCCAGTCGCGCGTCTGGTCGGCGAGGAGGACGAGCCGGATCGGCGCCGACACGGCGTTGAACCCGGCCTGCGGCGACTGCGCGACCCGGAAGTAGCCGACCTGGCTCGCGGTCGAGACGACGCCGAGCAGCATCGGCGTCAGCGTCGTGCGCAGCGAGACGATCCCGGTCGCGCCGCTCGACTGCGCGACGAAGCGCAGGATCTCGCGCGCGTCCTCACCGAGCGGACGCACGTCGCGACGCGGGAAGCGCCGGAACGCCGCCGCGCCGGCGACGCCGACCGCGGCGCTCGCGATCGACCTGTGCGATGACGATCGCGCGCGATCGTCCACGAGAGGCCGAACTGCGTCCCGATCGCGATCGCGGCTAGGCGCAGCGCCATCGACCACGCGAGGAACGCGCCGCGCACGTCGTACCGGCCGCGCAGCATCAGCGGGACGACCGCCATCCCCTCGGGCGACTGCGCGAGCGGGAGGAGCGCCGAGAGGAGCAGCGGCGTCGCAGCTCGGAGTGGTGGAACACCGTCCCCGAGGCGAAGGCGAGGCCGACGAGCGCGCCGCCGGCGAGAGCCGCGCCGACGATCTTGAAGACGAACGTGCGGCGGAAGAGGCGGCGCAGCCGCCCCAGTCCTCGCGCGCGATGTACCGGAAGCCGAACTTGATCAGCGCCTCCTCGATCGTCAGGTCGAGCAGCGTCTGGAAGAAGCCCGCCGACGCGATGACGAGCGTGTAGAGGCCGAGCACCTCGGTCGAGAAGACGCGCGCGGCGACGATCGTGCCGAGGAATCCGAGGACGATCGAGGCGTACGTGCCGGCTGCCGCGCCGGCGCGGCGTCGGAGGACGGACCCGTCCATCAGTCGGCCAGTGTAGTGACGCGATCCCGACGAGCGCCCCGCCGGCGAGAGTCGCGCCGAGGAGCTTGAAGCCGAACGTGCGGCGGAAGAGCCGGCGCAGCCGTCCCCAGTCCTCTCGCGCGATGTAGCGGAAGCCGAACTTGATCAGCGCCTCCTCGATGGTCAGGTCGAGGAGCGTCTGGAAGAAGCCCGCGGAGGCGATGACGAGCGTGTAGAGGCCGAGCAGCTCCGTCGAGAAGACGCGGGCCGCGACGAGCGTGCCGAGGAAGCCGAGGACGATCGAGGCGTACGTGCCTGCCGCCGCACCGGCACGGCGTCGGAGGACGGAGCCGTCCATCAGTGCGGCCAGTGTAGTGAGGGGTCCACACGGCTCCCGACTACACTCGCCGCGTGCGGTCTCGGGACGTCTCCGTCGGCGCGCTCGTGCTCGCCGCGACCATCCCGGTCGTCTTCCTCCATCTCCGGTACCAGCCGTCGTTCGTCGTCGGGCCGGCGACGGTGAAGCTCTCCGACGTCATGGTCCTGCTGACGGCGCTCAACGCCGTCGCGGCCGGCCGCGCGCACGGCTTCGGCCCGCTGCGCCCGGGACGCCCCGTGTGGATCGCGGGGTTCCTCTTTCTCGCCTGGACCGGGATGGCGACGCTCTATCCGTCGCGGCGCGTATCCGTTCAAGACGCATCTCGTCATCGGCAGGGGAGTTCGCCGAGTACGCATTGCTCGCGCCCGCGATTCCGCTGCTCGTACGCCGGCGCGCCGAGGCACTGCTCGTGCTCGGGACGCTCGTGGCGTGGTCTGTCGCGGCAACGATCGTCGGCGTACTGCAGTGGTCGGGCTGGGAGATCGCCGCCGGCTGGGGCCAGGGGCAGCGGGAGCCGTCGTTCCTCGGCACGCAGGACTTCGCCGCGCTTCTCGGGGATGGTGCTCGGCCTCGGTGTCGTCTCGTTCCTCTGGGGCGTGCACGGCCGGCTGATGCAGAGCGCGGTGCCTGGATCGCGATCGTCTCGGGCACGATCGGCTTCGCGATCGGCGGTGCGACGTCCGGCGTGATCGGGCTCGTCCCCGCCGCGGCTCGATCGCCGTCTTCGTCGACCGTGCGGCGCGGGCTCGTCCGGCGCGCGGCACTCGTCGCCGCCGTCGCGGCGACCGTGCTCGGCGTCGCTCGGCGTCGTCGTCTACCGCTCGGGCGACTACGGCCAGTTCTTCCGCTTCCTCGGCGTCCAGCCACGAGAATCGCGGCGGCGTGCGAAGAACATCCAGACGTACTCGCAGCACACGCTGCTCGCGTACATCGGCCTGCGCATCTGGCTGCACCATCCGATCGTCGGCGCGGGGTTCGAGGCGTCGAACGAGTTCTCCGACGTACGGGCGGGAGCTCCCGGCGGCGCACAGGCGCTTCCCGCACGTCGCGCCGCAGCGCCTTCCCGACGGCGACGCGCTCGTACGGCGTGCAGAACCTCTACGTCCAGGCGCTCGCAGACCTCGGCGTCGTCGGCTTCGCGCTGCATCGTCGTGCTCTTCGCGCGCCGGCGTCTGGCTCGGTCTGCGACGGCCGCCCTCCGCGCTCCGCCGCGCGGCCGCTTCCCGGCCATGCTCGGCCTCTTCTGGCTCGTTGCTCTCGGCTCGGGCTGTGGACGGCGCAAGGCATCATCGCAGGCATCCCACTCGACGCGCTCACCTGGCTCGGCTTCGGCGCCGTCGGCCGCGCGCCTCCGTGGACTGCGGCGCGCCTGATGGCGCGCGCGCTCGTCACCGGCGGCGCCGGCTTCATCGGCTCGAACCTCGTCCGCGCGCTGCTCGAGCGCGGCGACGACGTGCGCGTGCTCGACAACTTCTCGACCGGCAACCGCGCGAATCTCGCGGGCCTCGACGTCGAGATCGTCGAGGGCGAGCTGCGGAGCTACGAGCGCGTGCACAACGCCGTGCGCGGAACCGAGGTCGTCTACCACCTCGGCGCGCTCGGCTCGGTGCCGCGCTCGGTGCAGGACCCGCTCACGTCGAGCGCGGTCAACGTCGAGGGCACGCTGAACGTGCTGCTCGCCGCGCGGGACGAAGGCGTGCGCCGCGTCGTCTTCTCGTCGTCCTCCTCCGTGTACGGCGCGAAGCGCGACCTGCCCGTCGACGAGTCGCTCGCCGCCGATCCGATCTCTCCGTACGGCGTCGCGAAGCTCGCGGCCGAGCGCTACTGCGTCAGCTTCTCGCGCGTGTACGAGTCGTTCGAGACCGTCGTGCTGCGCTACTTCAACGTCTTCGGCCCGCGCCAGAGCCCGTTCTCGCAGTACGCGGCCGATGGTGCCGCTCTTCATCACGGCGATCGCCGAGGGCGAGCCGGTGACGATCTTCGGCGACGGCGAGCAGTCGCGCGACTTCACGTACGTCGACAACGTCGTCGACGCGACGCTGCGCGCGGCGGAGCGCCGACGGCGCGAGCGGACGCATCTTCAACGTCGCCGCGGGCTCGCCGGCGAGCGTGAACACCGTCGCCGACGCACGATCGGCGAGATCCTCGGCAAGCCGGTCGAGCGGCACTTCGCGCCCGCGCGGCCCGGCGACATCCGCGACTCGTGGGCCGACGTCTCCGCGGCCGAAGGACGTGCTCGGCTACACGCCGTCGGTCGGCCTCGAGGAAGGCCTGCGCCGCACGATCGACCACCTGCGTGGCTGAGCGGGTCAAGGTTCTGCGCGTCATCGCGCGGCTCAACGTCGGCGGCCCCGCGCTCCACGTCGCGTATCTGACCGCCGGGCTCGCCGAGCGTGGCTACGACACGACGCTCGTCGCCGGGACGCTCGGCCGCGGCGAGGAGTCGATGGCAGTTCGTCGCGGACGCGAAGGGCGTCACGATCGAGGTGATCGAGGAGCTCCACCGCAACGATCACGCCGTTCCGCGACATGCGCGCCGTCCTCCGCCTCGCACGAGCTCATCCGGCGCGAGCGGCCGACGATCCTGCACACGCACACGGCGAAGGCCGGCGCGGTCGGACGCGTCGCCGCGCTGCTCGCCGGCCGTGCGCGCCCGCCGATCGTCGTGCACACGTTCCACGGCCACGTGCTGCGCGGCTACTTCAGCCGGCGTCGTGACGTTCGGCTTCCGCACGCTCGAGCGCTGCTCGCGCGCATGACGACGAAGCTCATCGCCGTCAGCCCGGAGGTGCGCGACGACCTCGTCCGGCTCGGCGTCGCGCCCGCGTCGAAGTTCACCGTCGTCCGCCTCGGCATCGAGCTCGAGCAGCGCGTCGACTCACGAGCGAACGGTCGCGCCGAGACGCGGCGCGTCCTCGGGCTCGCCGACGACCCGTTCGTCGTCGGCTGGGTCGGGCGCATGACCGCCGTGAAGCGCACCGACGTCGTCGTGCGCACGCTGCGCGCCCTCGTCGACCGCGGCGTCGACGCGCGGCTGCTCCTCGTCGGCGACGGCCCCGACCGCGACGGCCTCGAGCGCATCGCGCACGACCTCGGTGTCGTCAAGCGCTGCCTCTTCCTCGGCTACCAGGAGGACGTCGCGCGCTTCTACAACGCGATCGACGCGCTGCTGCTCCCGTCGGTGAACGAGGGGACGCCGGTCAGCGTGATCGAGTCGCTCGCGGCGCAGCGCCCGGCGGTGGCGACGCGTGTCGGCGGTACGCCAGACGTCATCCGCGACGGCGTGGACGGGTTCCTCGTCGACTCCGGACGACGCCGGACGCGCTTGCCGAGCGGCTCGCGGAGCTCGCGCGCGACGCGCCCCGCGCGTGCCGCAATGGGCGAGGCCGGGACGCGCGCGCGTGCTCGAGCGCTATGCCGTCGAGCGGCTCGTCGACGACGTCGACCGTCTGTACCGCGAGCTGCTCGCCGAGCAAGGGCTTCCTAGCCCCGCGGGACCTTGAGGAAGGCGTTCCAGGCGGGCTTCTTCTTGCCGCCGACGGTCTCGAGCCCGGACTGCCAGCCGCCGAGGCTCGGCTCGTCCTTGATCAGGAACCAGAGCATCATGTCGATGCGCGGGTTCTTGCGCGCGATCGCGTAGGCCTGCGTCAAGCCACTTCGCCTGCTTCGCATAGCTCACGCCGAACGTCTTGTCGGGCGGGTTCGTCTGGTAGCCGTACTCGGTGATCCACAGGTCGGCTTCGGCCCGTAGAGCTTCGTCACCTCGCGTGATGAGCGTGTTGATGTTGCCGAGCTGGATCCGGCGCTTCGTCTTGCCCGTCGGCACGTAGGTCGGCGACTCGTTCGGTGCCGCGTAGTACGGGTGATGGGCGTAGCGTCGAACGTCTTCATGCCCGTCCTTCTTCGCGGCGTGAGGAACGAGATCGGATCGACGGACGCGCGGGACGTTCCCGGCGCGTCGTTGCCCTTCGGCGCGGTGACGCCGCACGCGACCTGCTCGCCGGGCATCGTCTGTCCGACGGCGATGAGGTCAGCGTGGACGCCGCTATAGATCGCGTTGCAGATCTTGGCGTAGTTCTGGGCGCTCTCGATGACCCACTTGCCGCCCGACCTTTGCGTACTGCGGCGACAGGAAGACCGGGTTGTTCGGCTCGTTCCACGCCGTCCACATCGTCACCGCCGGCAGCGGCGACGTCGGGGGCGCGAGAGCCGGCTGCTGCTGCCAGGCCGGCGGGATGAAGGAGCCGCTGTACCGCTGTGCGGCCGCGAACGCGAACGTCGTGCAGGTCGTTGAAGATTCGGTCGGCGCGACTGGTTCTTGCCTCGCCGCCGTTCGCCCACGCCGGCGTGAACACGATCGAGAAGATGATCTTGATGTCGTACGTCGTCGCGTAGCGCACGAGCCGGTCGTAGAGCGACCAGTCGTACGCCGGATCGCCCGGATCGGTCGCATCCGTCGGGCGCGCACCGCGCGACACCGCCCACGGCGTCCCGCCCCAGTACAGGTTCACGCGCAGCACCTGCGCCTTCAGCGCCTTCAGGGCCTGGAAGCCGGTGACCGGGTTCCCGTACAGCGTGTCGGCTTCGTCGTTGATGCCGACGAGCAGGTGGCTCGACGCGGCGGCTGTGTGCTTCTTCGGCGAAGCGGTCGCCGCCGAGACGGCGAGGCCTCCGGCGACGAGAGCGAGGACGGCGATCGAGGCGATGCGCTTAGACACTGAGCGACTCCCGTTGGGTTGATTCCAGGACGCGCCGCAGCCCCTCTTCGAGACCGATCTGCGGCTCCCACCCCAGCAACTGCCGGGCGCGGGTGATATCCGGCTGGCGAACCTGCGGATCGTCGACGGGCAGCGCCTCGAAGACGATCTCGCTCTTCGACCCCGTGACGCGGATGACGGTCTCCGCGAGCTCGAGGAGCGTCAGCTCCTGCGGGTTGCCGATGTTGACCGGCAGGTGCTCGCCGCTCTCGACGAGCAGGACGAGACCGCGGATGAGGTCGTCGACGTAACAGAAGCTGCGCGTCTGCGATCCGTCGCCGAAGACGGTCAGCGGCTCGTTCGCGAGCGCCTGGCGCAGGAACGTCGGGATCGCGCGGCCGTCGTTCGGTCGCATGCGCCTCCCGTAGGTGTTGAAGATGCGGACGATGCACGTGTCGACGCCCTGCTGGCGGTGGTACGCCATCGTCAGCGCCTCGGCGTAGCGCTTCGCCTCGTCGTAGACGCCGCGCGGGCCGATCGGGTTCACGTTGCCCCAGTACGTCTCCGGCTGCGGGTGGATGGCGGGGTCGCCGTACACCTCGCTCGTCGACGCGAGCAGGAACCGTGCGCGCTTCCACTTCGCGAGTCCGAGCGCGTGGTGCGTCCCGTACGAGCCGACCTTGAGCGTCTGCAGCGGCAGACGGAGATAGTCGATCGGGCTCGCTGGGCTCGCGAGATGGAAGACGAAGTCGACCGGCTCGTCGACCGCGAGATGCTCGGTGACGTCGTGGTTCATGAACGTGAACTGGTCGCCGCGCAGGTGCTCGACGTTCTGCAGCGACCCGGTTTCGAGGTTGTCGACGCAGATCACCCGGAGGCCCTTGGCCACCAGGTGATCGCACAGGTGAGATCCGAGGAAGCCTGCGCCCCCCGTCACGACCGCCGTCGCCATCGGGTCGATGCTAGCGGGGTTGGCGGCGGGCACCGTGACTTAACGAAGGATTTACCGCTCATCGAGTAGGCTCCTACCCGTGCTGCGCACGGCTCTCGGACGACTTCGACGCACGCAATGGGAGTTCGATGAGGTCTTTCGTTCCCTCGGGCCGGGAGATATCGCGATCGACTGCGGCGCGAACGTCGGGCGCTATTCCACCCTCATGGCGGATCGAGGGGCCACGCTCTACGCCTTCGAGCCGAATCCATGGGCCTTCGCCGAGCTGGAGCGGGCGGTCGGCGGCCGGCCGAACGTGCACCTGCGGCAAGCGGCCGTCGGCACCCACTCGGGCAAGGCGGAGCTCCACCTGCACCTCGACCACCACGACGACGAGCTCGCCTGGTCGGCGGGATCGTCGCTCTACGGATCGAAGCCGAATGTGTCGGCGGACACGGTCACGGTCGAGGTCGTCGACCTCACGACGTTCATGGAGGCGCTCGGCTCGCCTGTCGCACTGCTGAAGGTCGACGTCGAAGGATCGGAGATCGAGCTCCTCGATGCGCTTCACTCCGCCGGCCGGCTCGGCGGCATCGGCACTGTGCTCGTCGAGATGCACGACCGGAAGATCCCGGAGCTGCGCGAGAGCGGCGCCGAGCTGCGACGGCTCGTCGCCGAGCGGTACCCGAACGTCAGGCTCGACTGGGAGTGATCAGTCGACGACGAGCGCGTTTCGGTCGCGATTGAGATACCGACGCCACCGCCAGCGACGACCGACGCCGCGGCGCCTACGCAGTCGCTCGAACATCGGACCGGTCGCGGGCGTCTCTGCCGGGAGTGCGGGCAGCACGAAGTTCGTCGATGTCTCCAGGCGGTCGATGACAGATGCAAGCTCCCGCTGCGCGACCGACATGATGGTCGCGTTGCCCGCGCGTCTCGTGCTTGAGCGCCGGGTCGACGGCGCCACCGGGATCCACGGCATCCGCGGTGACGCCATGCGCGTCGAGGAACGCCGCTGCACGCGCCGTCCACGCGGTCGGGTCGACGAGCAGCTCGTCGTAGCGCGTCACGAAGACCGGCATCCCGACGAGCGCGCGTAACGCGTGATGCAGGTAGCGCTCCCAGAGCGCAAGGCCGAACCTGAGCGGGAAACCGTCCCGCGACGCGTGCGACGACGCGATCTCGAGCGGGTTTCTCGTCACAAGGACGCCGATGAGCGGGCGGTCGAGCGCAACTCTCCAGAACGGGAGCGTCACGCAGATGCGCGGATCCTTCGCGACCCACTGTGGCGTCGGGTGCACGCGATCGAAGTCCGCGCGCGCGGAGGAGCGCATCCGCTCGATCCGCTCCGACGTCGACAGCCCGTCCTCCACGGCCGGCGGGCACCACCACGCGGCTCCGACTTCGCGGAGCAGCGCGTCGTCCGTTCGCATGAGCGTGAGGCTCTCCCAGTGTCCTTCCGGGTTGCCGATCCATCCCGGGCGAGGTCGCCCTCGACGCACGTCGGAACGCCCATCAGGTTGATCGTCCGTGTCACGGCCGTCGTGCCGCTGCGGTGCATCCCGACGACGACGACGCCGGTCATCGCGCCAATGGGGTCGGGAAGTCGATCCACGGGTTCGGATCGGCCGGTTCGCGCGTCGATGCCGCGCGCCGGCGGGCTGCGTCGACGAGTCGCGACGGGGCGGCCGTCGCGGCCGCGTACTTGAGCACCGTCCTCGGCGTCAGGATCGCGGTATCCAGGCGACGTGCTCGCAGCGCCGGCGCGAGCGTTCGCCGGTACTCGCGGGCGATCCAGTGCGCCTGCGCGATCTGCATCCACAGATACGCCTCCGCAACGTCGCGTGCGGGCGGATCGTTCTCCGCGATCCAGACGAGCTCGCGCTGCGCGAACGTGATCCACGGCGTCGGATCCTTTGTGAAGCCCTGGTTGGTCTGGTGAAAGCAGTACTTCGTCAGCGGCTCGTCGACCAGCTGCAGCGAATACCTTCGCCAGAGCTCGTGCACGAACGAGAGATCGTCGATGCCTGACAGCGTCGGATCGAATCCGCCGGCGGCGTCGACGCACTCGCGGCGCACGAGAAAACTGCTGATCTGGTAGCAGGAGCGCCGCAGGAGCCACGCGTACGGATACCCCGCTGCGGCGACCTCACGAAAGATGCGGAAGCCGCGGTCGGTCGGCTCGGTGTACACCTCGCCGTCCGCGTCGGCGACGTAGACGAGCGCATGCACGACGTCGGCTCCCGCGTCGAGCAGGGGCACCTGTCGCTGGAGCTTCTGCGGCAGCCAGATGTCGTCGTCGTCGAGTAGGCCGATGTAACGGCCACGCGCGACTTCGAGCCCGCTGTTGCGCGCAGCGGCCGTGCCGCCCGTCGTCTCGCGCTGCACGAGCCGCACGCGGGGATCGGCGTGATTCGAGACGAACTCGGCGATCTCCGGCGACGGCCCGTCGACCACGACGATCGCCTCCCAGTCGTCGAACGTCTGTTGCACGAGGCTCTCGAGCGCGCGGCGAAGAAACGAGAGACGATCGAGCGTCGGCGTGATGACGCTGACGGTCGGGCTCGAACCGGCACTCACGTCAGTGAGGCGCGAAGATGTTCGCCATCTCCGAGGCGTCGGGCGGGCTGTCCCACACGATGTCGTCGCCAACGGGCACCGGATAGCCAGCCTCGACGAAGCGCGTCTCCGCAAAGTCGGAGAAGCGGGTCTGCACCGTGAGCCTCGCACGGTCCGAACGGTTGTAGCCCGACCGGTGGATGAGAAGCTGGGAGAAAACGATCGTCTCGCCGAGCTCCATGTCCGCGGTCGCGTAGCTCTCGTCGTCGAGCGTCTCGTCGACGATCGAGAACCGGCGCGGGTTCAGCAGAGTCTCGGTCTCGAGATAGCCGCGGAGATGACTGCCAGCGATCAGATCGATCGTGCCGTTCGACTCGTCGACGTCGTGCAGCGGAGTCCAGAACGTCACCGCGTTCGCACTGCCTTGCCCGTAGCGCCAGTCCTGATGCCAGGGCTGCCGGTACTCCTCGTCGCCGGGCATGTCGGTCCGAACCTCCGGCCGGGTCGAGATCGCCGGAGCCTCGAGGCCGAGTCGGCGCAACGTGGTCTCGACCCGGTCGCCGGCGGCGAGCCGGTAGACAGAGAGGAGATCCCACATCCTCCGAGCGCACGCGCGCCAGCGCTCGCGATCGCTGTCGTAGCGCTCCGCCAAGAGCACCCGAACGTCGCCACCTCGCTCGCTGAGACCCAGCCCACGGCCGAACAGCCCGGAGATCTCCTCATGCACCCGTTCAAGCGCCGGACGCTCGATCAAGTCGGTGAAGACGACGTACCCGTTTGCGCGATAGAACGCGTCGAAGTCATCGTTGATCCCAAACCGCTGAAGCATCTGGCCTCCTCTAGACGGCGAAGTAATAACAGTCGATTCCGCGAGCCTCGAGGCGCGCGATGACGGAGCCCTGCGGACGGAAGGTCAGCAACACGGCCCAAGCCGATCCCTCAACCGCACTCTCCTCGAGCACGTTCACGGGCACGTTGCGCCAGCCGTCGGCGAATCGGGCCGGATTGTCGTCGAGGACGGCGTCGACCGCGATGTCGCCGAGCCGCGTGTAAACGGTGAATGCTTCGGACGTCTGCCCTGCGCCCCAGACGGCGAGCCGCCTTCCTGCGAGGTCGGCCGACCAGGCGTCCACCGCGTCGAACACCTCGTTCCACACCGTGGCCGCCTCCCCGACGGCTCCACTTCCTTTCGGAAGCGCGAGCTCCGTCGCACCGAGCTCGAATGCGTGACGCGAAAAGGTCGGTAGGAGCGAATGGTCCGTTGCGCGACTCAGCTCACGCAGGCCTGCTCGAGCACCGAAGGCAGCGACGTGCGCCGTCGTGAAGTGATGCAGGTGGTCCGAGAAGAAGACGTCGATGCTCGGCGCGTCTTGCACCGGTTGAATCGAGACGAGGAGACCCTTCGCAGACATAAGCCCCGCGAGCCGTTCGAAGAAGTCGAGGGGCGACGGCACATGCTCGACCACCGCAATCGAGAAGACCAGGTCGTACGTCCCCGTCGTGTCGTCGTACGACGCGACCTCCACGTCCAACCCTCTGTCCCGAGCCGTGGCGACGGCCTCGGGGCTCAGATCGACGCCTCGTAGCGCCGCGTCGGGCCAGTGCTCACGCAGCGCGAGAAGGACGCTGCCTTCACCGCACCCCACCTCGAGCACGCTCCCGGGCGGCGCGGCGACCGCATCGGCGATCCAGCCGGCGAGCGCCTTGCTGCGAGCCACGGGGCCGTCTCCGCCGAACACGACGGGCTCGGCCAGCGCGCCTCGGCGTCCGAGCTCGTAGTCAACTGCGTAGTGCTCCTCGAGCTCGAGCGCCGTGAACGCGTCGCCGTTTCGCACGAGCCCGCACGTGCCGCAGGCCACCTTGTACAACCGGCGGCGAGACGCACGGCCATCACTCGTCAGGGAGGGCGGAGGACGCTCGATCATGGTCTGTGCTTCGCGTCCGCCGCACAGACCGCACTCCGCGGGATCGAAGCTCACTGCAGATCCTTGTTCGACTCCATGTCGAACCACATCGCGAACAGCGTGAACTGCGAGCCGGAGATGAGCAGGAGCGCGATGAGCACGACCGTGCCGACGCTCACCTGGTTGCCGGCGATGCGGTAGCCGAGCTCGACGAAGCCGAGCACGAGGCCGACGAGCGTGGCGAGGAGCCCGAACCCGTAGAAGAACACGAGCGGGTGGAAGTCGCGGATGACGTATTTCTCGCGCAGGCGCCAGAAGAAGCCGCGCAGGAGCAGCCACGAGATGCGCGGCACGACGCGGCGATACCGGATGCCCGAGCGCTCGCCGACGCCGTAGACGGGCCGCGCCGTACACCGGGCGGGACGAGAAGTCGCGCACGCGCGCGTTCCACACGTTCAGGTGCACGAGGATGTCGTTCGGGAACCCGTAGCCCGTGTACACGCGGTCGAGGTCGAGCTGCGCGAGCATCGGCCGGCCGATGGCCGTGTATCCCGACTGCGAGTCGGCGATGTGCCAGTAGCCGGACGCGATCTTCGTCAGCATCGAGAGGACGGCGTTGCCGAGATAGCGCGTGCGCGGGATGAGCTCCCACGCCTGACCGGTGAAGAGCCGGTTCGCCTTCGCGTAGTCGAGCTCGCCGCGCGCGACCGGCTGGACGAGCGTCGCGAGATCGCCGGGATCCATCTGGTTGTCCGCCGCCATGACGCAGACGACGTCGAGCTCGAGCTCGAGCGCGCGCCGGTAGCCGGTGACGATCGCTGCGCCGACACCGAGGTTGCGCGCGTGCTCGATCACCTCGACGCGTGGGTCGCCGAACGCGCGCGCGCGCTCGGCCGTCTCGTCGCTCGACCCGTCGTCGACGACGAGGATGCGGTCGACGAACGCGGGGATCCCACCGAGCGTCTCGCCGATCAGCGCCTCCTCGTCGTGCGCCGGCACGACGACGCCGACGCTCTTCCCCTCGAGCATTAGCCCGTGCGGCGGCGGGCGACGGCCGCTGCGACGCGGTCCCAGAGAAGCGCGGCGAGCCCACCGAGGACGAGACCGATCAGCCCGCCGACGACGACCGAGTTACGTCGGCTCCGCGCGGTCACGCGTGCGGCCGACGCCGGCGTGAGCACCGACGGCTCTTCGACCGCCTTCGCCTGGTGCAGGAGCTGCGTCGTCGACGAGAGATCGGACTGCGCGGAGTTCAGCTGCACCTGCAGGATGAGCTTGTCGGTCGAAGAGACGTTCGGATCGTTGATCGCCGTCTCGAGGTCCTTGATCTGCTTCTCCTGGTTCCCGATCTGCGCGCTGAAGCTCGTGATCTTCTCGACGGCGTAGCCGGAGATGCGCGAGATGACGGCCTTCGCGAGCTGGTTCGCGGCGCAGGCGGCGACCTTCTTCTTCGACGAGAGCACCGTCAGGGAGACGAGCGGGTTCTGCCCGTTCTTCGACAGGCTCCCGGAGATCGGCTTCGTCGAGATGCCGGAGCGGAACGTTCCCGTCTTCGCCTTGCACAGCACGGCGACGCGCTGGTCGACCGCGAGCGCGTGCGCGACCGTGCCGACCGTGCTCGGGTTCGTCTGCAGCCCCTGCAGCGCGACGTTGCCGCTCGCCGTGTACGGCTGTCCCAGGTAGAGCGTCGCGGATGCGCTGTAGCGCTGGCTGCCGCCGAGCGCGACCGCGTACCCGACGATCGCCCCGAGCACGAGCGCGCCGACCGGCACCCACCAGCGTGCAGCGAGCAGCCGCCAGTACTTGGCGAAATCGATCTCCTGCTCTGCTTCGGGGTCGGTCGTCATCGCGCGGCGACTCTAGCGGAGGCCCAGGCCCACATCCGGGCGAGACCGTCGGCGAGGCCGACGCGCGGCTCCCAGCCGAGATCGCCGCGGATACGCGAGACGTCCGCCTTCGTGCGGCTGACGTCGCCGCGGGCACGGTCGACGTGCCGGACGTCGAGCGTCCGGCCCGAGATGCCGCTCGAGCAGGGCGATCGCCTCGAGCATCGAGGCCTCGTCGCCGCCGCCGACGTTGTAGAGCGCGCCGGCCGGCGCGCGATCCATCGCCGCGATCGTCGCCGTCGACGACGTCGCCGACCTCGGTGAAGCTGCGCGACTGCTCGCCGGTGCCGTAGATCTCGAACGTCCCGCCGGCGACGAGCGCAGGTCGCAGACGCGGCGGAAGAACATGTCGGGCCGCTGCCGCGGGCCGTACACGGTGAAGTAGCGGAGCGAGACGGCGTCGAGGCCGAAGCCCGTCGCGTATGCGTGCGCGAGCTGCTCGCAGGCGAGCTTCGTGATCCCGTACGGCGAGATCGGCTGCGGCCGCGCGTCCTCCGGCGTCGGGTACCGCTCCGCCTCGCCGTACACGGAGGAGGACGACGCGAAGACGACGCGCACGCCTGCCTCGGCCGCGGACTGGAACACGCGCTGCGTCGCGAGCACGTTGCGGCGCAGGTAGAGCGGGAACGCCTCGCCGAAGCTGCGCACGCCCGGCTGGCCCGCGAGATGGAAGACGCCGTCGATGCCGTCGAGCTCGAGGCTCTCCTCGGCGAGGTCGAGTCGCTGCACGTCGAGACCGCGCGCGTTCTCCTCCTTCTCCTTCGGGTCGTAGTAGTCGGTGAACGCGTCGACGGCGACGATCTCGTCGCCGCGCGTGCGCAGAGCCTCGCTCAGATGCGAGCCGATGAATCCCGCCGCGCCCGTGACCACGTACCTCATCGCTTCTCCACCATTCCATAGACGACGCCGTAGCCGATGAGGAACAGCGTGTGGCCCGCTGCGACGACGGGCGTGTACTTCCCGTCGGGGAAGGTCCACAGCTCCTTGCCGGTGCGCGCATCGAGTGCGTACGTGCGCCCGTTCTTCAGGTTCGCCTCGTGCAGCGTCGCGAAGTAGACGACGCCGCCGACCACGACCGCCGAGCCGGAGATGGGGCCGCCGGCCTTGAACGTCCAGTCCGGCTCGCCCGTGCCGGCGTCGAAGGCGGAGAAGCGCCCGCTGTACGAGCCGACGAGGACGCGCTGCCGCCAGATCGCCGGCGACGCGTACACGTATCCGCCGGTCGAGTGCGACCACAGCCGGTGGCCGCTCGCCGCGCCGAACGCGTACACCTTGCCGTCGGTCGAGCCGATGTACACGCGGCCGTACGCGACGGCGGGCGTCGAGTAGAAGTCGGAGCCGCCGAAGAGCCGCGGCTGCGCGGAGCCCTTCCAGATGACGCGGCCCGTGCGCGAGATGCAGTACACGTGGCCGTCGTACGCGCCGACGAACAGGTGCCCGCCGGCGTATGCGAGCGCGCCCTTGATCGCGGCGTGCGCGATGTGCCGGTGCCAGACGACGCGGCCGTGGTTCGCGTCGAACGCCCACACGTCGCCGTTCCAGTCGCCGACGTACAGCCGGTCCTCGACGAGCAGCGGCGAGCTCTCGGACGGGCCGATCGTGTGGCGCCAGTGGATCTTCCCGTGACCGACGCCGAACGCGATGACTTCGCCGTCGACGCCGTGCCCACCGGTCTGCGCGTTGCAGGGCGGCGAGTTGAGGAACGCCTCGTACACGGTTCCGTGCGCGTGCGGCCCGATCGCGGGCGACGCAGCGACGCAGCGGTGCGCGCGGTACTTCCACGCGTACAGGCCGGTCTTCTGGTTGATCGCGGCGAAGGTGCCCTTGTTCGTCGAGAAGAACAGGCGGTTGTAGCCGATCGCGGGCGGGAACTCGATCGAGGCTCCCCGCCTGGTAGCGCCACACGGTCCGGAAGGGCGGGCGAAGCGCGAGCTGCACCGAGCGCGTGCGGTCGGCCGCGAAGCCGTACGTCGGCCACGGAACGGCGGCGGGCGGAGGCGGCTCCGGCTTCTGCGTCGTCACGTACTCGGTCGACGTCGAGCCGCGCTCGTCCGCGGTCTGGTTCACGCGGTGGACGATGTACGCCGTCGAGCGCCCCGCCGACGAGGACGGCCAGCGCGGCGAGGACGATCAGCGGGCGACGCACGCGCGGGAGGGTAGTCGCCGTGCGCTAGCGTGAGCGCCCGTGCGTACCCGCCGGGCCGTGCTGGTGCTCGTCCTCGCGACCTCGCTCCCTCGGCTCGCGGCTCTCCTGCACGAGCGCGGGTCGATCCTCGTCGACAACGTCGACAAGGGCGACACGTTCGCGCGGACGTATCCTCGCGACCGGGACGTACGGCTTCATCCCGGGACATCCCGTCGGCGTACACGCAGCCGCTCTACGGCTGGTTCCTCATCCCGCTCTACTGGATCTTCGGCCGGAGTTGGGAGACGGTCGGCATCGCCCAGATCTGCGTCGCCGTCGCGGCACGGTTCTCATCGTCTGGCAGATCGGCCGCCGCTGGCTGACTCCCGGCGATCGGACTCCTTGCCGGCCTCGCCGTCGCGCTCCACCCGTACCTCATCTGGCACGACGTCCACATGAACCGCGAGATCCTCGATCAGCTGCTCGCAGCGTTGCTGACGTACGCCACGCTGCATGCGGCGGAGCGCTTCGGGTGGCGGCGCGCCGGCACTCGCTCGGCGCGGTGCTGGGACTCGCGATCCTCGGCAACGTCCGCCTTGCTGCGCTTCCGTTCGTGATCGGCGCGTACCTCCTGTGGCGGAGTCGCGTCTCCCGTCGCACGCGTGCTCTCGGCGTCGCGCTTCTCGGCGCGGCCGCGGTCGTGGTTGCTCCTTGGGTCGTGCGCAATCGCGTTGACGTCGGCTGCTGGTCGGTGACGACCGACGCGCGCGCGCTGTGGAAGGCGAACAACATCGACACGTATCCGACGCTCGAACGCGGCGGGTGGATCGACAACGTCACGATCCCGTCCTCGTTCCCACTCGACCCGCAGGACATCTACTTCCACTGGCAGAAGACCGGCGTCGTCATCCCGTACAGCGAGTGCGCGCAGATGACGAGCTACGAGCACAAGGTCGAGTCAGTTCTGGATCCATCATCCCGGTGCGAAGGCTCGGCTCGTCCGCGTCGACCTGCAGTGGCTGTGGCAGCCGACCGTCGTCGAGACGGCATCGAGCCCGGGCGCCGGCTCTTGGGTTGACACGCTCCGCTCGACCGTCGAGCCGGTCTACATGATCGTCGATCTACATTCTCGCCGATCGTCGGCCTCTTCCTCGTCCCCCGCGCGCTCGCCGCGCTCGCCGTGCTGTTGGTCGCCTACCAGTCTCTCGTGGCGACGATCTTCGTCGGCGTCACGCGCTACCGCGTTCCGTGGGACTTCCTCCTCGATCTGCTCGCCGCGGCCGCGTTCGCCGCACTCGCAGCGCGGATACGCGCACGCACGCGCCCGGCAACCGCGACCGTCGCCTCTCCGCCGCGATGACCACGCGCCGGCTCGGCGGTCGCGCACTCGTTCTCGCCGCGGCGATCCCGTCCTGTTCCTGCACGTGCAGTACGAGCCCGGCGTCGTCGTGCACCTCGGCTCGACGAGCGTCCATGCGTACCTCTCCGACTTCGCCGTCCTCGCGGTCGTGGTCGGCCGCGATCGCGTCGGGCATCGTCGGCCGGGTGGTCGCCGTTGCGGCGCCGGCCTGCATGCTCTGGACTCGCCGGCGCGTTGTTCTTCGCGTGGGTGCTCGCCGAGATCGCGTGGGGCCGGCACGTCTCGGCGGCCGGATACGCGTGGCACGCGCACGCCGTCACCGCGGCGAAGTTCGGCGAGTACGCGCTGCTCGCCCCGGCGGTGCCGCTGCTCCTGCGCGGGCGCGCGCGAGCTCGCCGTCGTCGCGTGGTCGCTCGACCGCGTGGAACGCGGTCGCGACGGTGGTCGGGCTCGCGCAATTCTTCGGCGCGGCGATCTTCATGGCCGACGGACACGGCGGCGTGCGGCAGGCGTCGTTCATCGGCTCATCCGATTGGGCGGCTCTCTCTGCCGCGAGCGTTGTTGATCGGCGTCGTCGGACTTGCGCTCCCACGTTTGCAGCCCGGGCGAGCGCTGACGGCCACAGCAATAGCGGGCGGCGTCGATCGGGATGATCCTCGCCGGCGCGCTCGCCTCGGTCATAGGCCTGGCGACCGCGCTCGTCCTGCTCGCGGCCGTGTTGCTCGTGCGCCGCGAGATCCACCTCGGCCGCCTCGCTGCGGTCGGCGGCGACCGGGCTCGTCGTGCTCGCCGGGACGCTCGCGATCCGCAGCAGCGACCTGAACGCGTTCCGGCACTTCGTGAACTCGGCGCCGGCAAGCACGCAGTCGAGCGCAAACCGGACACCGTCGTACGCCCACCGCACGCTGCTCGCATGGCTCGGCTACGAGATCTGGAAGGACCATCCTGTGCTCGGCGTCGGCTGGGAAGGGACGACGGAGCCTGCGGTCTTCGAGCCGTATCATCCCCGCCGCGCACCGCCGCTTCCCGAACGAAGTGCAGCTCGCATTCCCCTCGCCGACGCGGCGGTACGGCGTCCAGAACGCGTGGATCGAAGCGGCCGCCGACCTCGGCGTGGTCGGCTTCGGGTTGTGGGCGGCGATGTTCGTCGCGGCGGGGTGGCTCGCCGCGCGACGGGCGCTCGCGGCCGGATCGGGCGACGGCGATGTACGCGCTCGCGGGCGATCGGCCTGCTCGTCTGGCTTTGGGCGGCGCAGGGCTTCTACGCCGGGATACCCGCTCGACGCGTTCACGTGGCTCGTCTTCGGCGTCGCCGCGTTACGCCGGTCGCAGCGCCGAGATCGAGCGTCGCGGTCTGCCCGGCGCTGTTCGTCGCCTCCAGCGTCGCATCCCACGTGCCCGGCGGGAGCGCGACCTGCGTCGTGCCGGACACCGGCTGCTGGCCGAGGTCGACCGTCTGCGGGCGGGTTCGCGCCGGCCGGGTCGACGAGCTGCACGACGAGGTGCAGCCACGGCGTGCCGGGATCGTCCGCCTGCCAGGTGAGCGTCGACTCGGCGAGCTGCGCCTGCAGGTTCTGCGGCGGGGCGGTCTCCCACGCGACGACGATCGGCGCGAGCCGCACGCGGTGCGCGCAGGCCGACGTAGCTGATCGCCGAGACGGTCACCGGGTACGTGCCCGGCGCGAGCGTCGGCGGCGGCGTCCACGTGAGCACGTGCGTCCCGCGCCCGAGCCGGTACGTCAGCACCTTGCCGCCGACGGCGAGCGTGACCGACGCGCGCTGCGACAGCGTGATCGGGATCGACGCCGTGTCGAGCCAGCCATCCAGCGGCTGCGGATAGAGCGTCGGCGGCGGCGTGCCCTCGACGATCTTCGGCGCGCCGAGGTAGTCCTGGAAGCGCTGCGCGGCGTCGACCCAGTACGGGTCCTTCGTGAGCGAACGCGACCTTCCCGAGCAGCTCGGTGACGTACTGCTCGTAGCCGAGCGAGGCGTGCGCGCCGCGCAGCTCGTACAACGACCAGTCGCCCGTGTCGAAGCGCGGGAAGAGCGCCTTCGCTGCGGCCTCGAGTCGCTGCGCGAGCGCGGACGCGCCGGCATTCCCCGTCGTCGCGCCGTACTCGTGGAGCGAGACGATGGTCTGCAGCTGCGCGTTCAGCACGACCTCGCGGTCTGAAGCCGTACAGCCGGATCCACAGACCGGAGGTCGTGTTGAGCAGGAGGTCGGGGACGGCGCGTACGCGCGAGCGGCGGCCGCCGTGAGGCTCGGATCGCCGAGGAGCGCGCCGGCGCGCGCAAGCGCCTGCGCCGCGAGTGCCTGCGCCATCCCCGACGCCCAGGGCGGGCGGCCGGAGCCGAACGAGAACGAGTACTCCCAGATGAGGCGCCGGCCGCGCGGTATCGCACGGTCGAGCAGTGCGCTCGCGAGGGCCTGCGTCCTCTCCGCGTCGTGCTGCGAGGCGGCGTTCGCGAGCGCGGAGAAGCTCGCGAGCGGATGGAACTCGAAGCCCTTGTACGGGAACCAGCGATAGACGACGCCCTCGGCGTCGCTGACGTCGACCGGCGTGTCGGGGACGCGGTGCGTCTCGAAGTACGAGAGGTTCTGCTCGAGCTGCGCGAAGAGCGCCAGCGCGCGCGGCGAGGTGTACGAGTCCCACAGCGGCGTCAGCTGCGCGAGTTGCGAGGCGATGAGGCGCGCCCGCAGCTTCGGCAGGCGCCGCTCGTCCCACAGCGCGCGATTCACGTCACGTCGATAGCGCGCCGCGTCGTCCGGCCTCAGCCAGTGCTCGGCGAGCGCGTGCGATATGCCGCGGCGCAGGAGATCCGCGCTCGTCACGCCGTGCGCCGACGCCGCCGGTGCCCACGCAAGGAATAACGCCGCAGCGGCCGCCGCCGCCCGCTTCACTTCAGCGAGCGGACGGGCTCGACGGCGTACAGGCTCGAATATCCGTGCAGCAACAGGCGCATTCCGTCCCCCGATACTGGGACGTAATGACCGTGGTGAAAGTTGAGGACGACGCGGCCGCTCTTCGCCGCGACCCCCACGATGCGGCCGGCGAAGCTCCCGGCGTACGCGACGCCGTCGACGACGACCGCCGCGCCCGAGATCGCGCCGCCGGCGCCGACCCTCCAGAGGACGCGGCCGCTCGCCGCGGAGACGCCGTAGAAGACGCCGTTGTACGAGCCGAAGAACACGCGCCCGCTCCAGACCGCCGGCGACGAGTAGACGTACGAGCCGGTGTTGAGCCGCCACGAGATAGCGGCCGCCGGTCGAGAACGCCGTCAGCGATCCACCGGTCGAGGAGGGGACGAAGACGCGGCCGCCGGAGACGGCCGGCGTCCCGTACACGCGTCCGTTCACGGATGCGCTCCAACGCGTCGCGCCGGTGCCGGTCCGCAGCGCCCAGATCCGTCCCGCGTAGTCGCCGATGAAGAGCGTGCTCCCGGCGATGGACGCGCTCGACGTGATCTTCGCGCCGAGGCTGCCGCGTCCACAGGACGCGATGCGTGCGCAGGTCGAGCGCGATCACGCGCCCGTCCCACGTGCCGAAGTAGTCGACGTCGTGCCGGACGACCGGCGACGACTCGATCGACGAGCCGACGTCGTAGCTCCAGCGCACGTTCCCCGTCGCGCGGTCGAGCAGCGAGACGCGGCCGCCGCATGGAGTGGTGGACGAGCTCGGTGCCGTACACGGCGAGCGACGACGCCATCGTCGCGTTCGTGCGGTGCCGCCACAGCACGTGGCCCTGCCGCATCGTGATCGCGTAGACCGTGCCGCTGCGGTTGCCGACATACGCGACGCCGTTGTCGACGACGGCGGGGAACTCGACGAGGCCGCCGAGCGGCACGTACCAGACCGTCTTGAACGGCGGCCGCAGATGGATGTGCACCTGCGCCTGCGCGCGCGACGGGCGTCGCGCCGTACATCCGCCACTGCAGGTTCGGCCGGTACACGCGCACGGTGACGCGCCGGAAGCGCGCGAACGGCTCGAACACCGTCCGTCCGCCGTACCCGCGCGCGCCGACGCTCACGTACATGTCCTTGCGATCGGGCACGCGGATGACGACCTCGCCCTTGCCGTTCGTGCGCGCCGCGCGATGCCAGAGCTGCACTCTTGCGCCGCGCACCCGCGTATTGCGGTTGCCGTCGACGACGGTGACGATCAGCTTCGCGGGTCGCAGCGTTGCGAGATGACGTACGCGGTCGCGGCGCCGCCGCATGGTGCACCGCCCCGCCGCCACAACCGGCGAGGAGGAGCGACAAGCAAAACCCCTAGGGTTCGGCGACAGGCTCTGGGAGCTCTTCCGCGAACGGTTCCAAGGTACCGCCGCTCCCGGCCGACAGCACGAGCTCGGAGAAGAACCGAGTCATGTAGAGGCCTGCGCGGAATTCGCCGAGCCGCGGCTCGGGCCGCTCGCCGGCTGCGAGCGCGAGTGCGAGCTCGGGATAGCGGCTCCCTGCGGCCGTCGGCAGCGGGAAGCCGCCGCCGAAGCGCGGATTGATGTCGGTGACGCGATGCGTGCCGTCCGGCTCGCGGAAGCACTGGATGTTCGCGGGGCCGACGATGCCGATCGTCTCCGACACGTGGCGCCCGACCTCGACGAGATCCGCGTCGCGAATCGTCATCCCCTTGATCGACTCGCCGCCCTTCGACTCGATCATCGTGCGCGGCACCGCGTTGAGGCAGCGCGACTCGAGGTCGCAGAACACGTCGATCGAGAACTCCTCGCCGGTACAGCACGCCTGCACCATCGAGTCGACGCTCGTGTAGCCGAGGAAGAAGTCGAGCTCGCGGCGGTCGGCGCAGCGGAAGATGTTGCGCGACCCGAAGCCGCGCCGCGCCTTCACGAGCACGGGGAACTCGACGTCGGCGGGAACGTCTGCGGGGAGCCACGTCGGCGGCGAGCCGATGCCGCGCTCGACGAAGAGCAGATGCGCGAGCCACTTGTCCGCGAGCGCGTCGACGAGCTCGGGCGACGGCAGCAGCACGAGCGCGCCCAGCTCGTCGCGGGCACGTGAGAGGACGCCGTGGTCGAGGTCCGTCAGCGGGACGACGAGCGAGACGTCGTGCTCCGCCACGAGCGCGGCGAGCGCGGCGACGTAACCCGGGTCGTCGACGCGCGGCGCAAAGGCGTGCTCGTCCGCGTGGTAGAGCGCCGGGGCGAGCGGATTGACGTCGACGGCGAGCGTGCGCGCACCCGCGCGACGGAACGACGTGACGATGTCGACGCGCTGGCCCGCGCAGGTGAAGAGGACGCCGACGCCGCTCACGGCGTCGTGAGGGTACCGTCGTCCCTCGGTGCGCCGCCTCCTCACTGCGTCTCGTCATGCTCGTCGGGCTTTGGCTCGTTGCCGTCGCATTCCTCTTCGTCTGGCCGCCGGCGAACGGCGGAGCACCCGCGCACGCCGATGCGGTGGTCGTCCTCGCCGGCGGCCGGACCTGGCGGCTCGACCCGGCGCTGAAGCTCGTGCGGCGCGGCGTCGCGCCGATCCTCGCGATCTCGAGCGCGTTCAAGGATCCGAGGTGGACGAAGGCCCACCGGCTGTGCAAGGGACAGGACGGCCGCCAGCGCGTTCAAGGTCATCTGCTTCCGGCGGTGCCGTACAGCACGCGCGGCGAAGCCGAGACCGTCGCGCGGCTCGCGAAGCACGACGGCTGGAATCGCATCGTCGTCGTCACGTCGACGTATCACGTCACGCGTGCGCGGATGCTCTTCCGCCGCTGCTACAAGGGCCGGCTCTGGATGGTCGGGACGTCCTCGCCGCTGCAAGGTGCTCCCGCAGGAGTGGGCCTTCGAGACCGGCAAGCTGATCGTGCAGACGCTCTTCGAACGGAGCTGCTAGCCGCTTCCAGCCGCCGGTCGCGCCCTTGTACGTCCCGCCGAAGAGCGCGAACGGCGTCTTCGCGAGGATGCGCAGGTCGAGCAACGGCGACCGGTGCTCGACGTACCAGACGTCCAGCTCGATCCGTTCGTCCCACGGAAGCGACGCGCGGCCGTGCACCTGCGCCCAGCCGGTGATGCCGGGCTTCACCGCGAGCCGTAGGCGCTGGCGGTCGGTGTAGCGCTCGACCTGGTAGCGCAGCGTCGGCCGCGGGCCGATCATGCTCATGTCGCCACGCACGACGTTCCAGAGCTGCGGCAGCTCGTCGAGCGAGAGGCGGCGCAGGATGCGCCCCGCCCGCGTGATGCGTGAGTCGCCGCGGTCGACCGCGTAGCCGGCGCCCTGCGTCTCCGCCCCGACGACCATCGTGCGCAGCTTCAGGAGCTCGAAGTCGTCGCCGTCCTTGCCGACGCGCGTCTGCCGGTAGAGCGCCGGGCCCGCGGCTCGTCAGCTTGACGGCGATCGCGCCGAGCGCCAGCAGCGGCGAGCCGACGACGAGCGCCGCGCCGGCGATCGCGACGTCGGACGCGCGGTTCAGCGCGTCCCCTCCGCTGCGTCCCACGTCGCCGGCACGCCGTGGCGGATGTAGTTGAAGAGCGACTGCACCGTCGCCCACGTGACGAGGACGTAGTAGCGCGGCAGACCGACACCGACGAGGGCTGCCGCGAGCACGCCGAGCTGCAGGCCGAGCGCGACGGCATACACCGTTCCGTGCCCGAGCAGCGCGATCGAGGTGCCGAGCAGGACGAGATGGAGCAGGCCGCTCGCGTAGCGCAGGTGACGGTGCGACAGCACCTCGACGAAATAGAGCGGGCGCAGCCGGCGCAGCATCTTCCCCTCGAGCACGATCGCCCAGCAGTGCTCGAACATGCGCACCTTGCGGCGGTACTCGTCCTCCGTCGTCGGCGTCGCCTTCTCGTACGCGTTCGCCGCGGGCTCGTACACGGCGCGACGCCCGCGCTGGACCATCAGGTACGGGAACGAGAGGTCGTGGCCGAAGCGCGGGTCGACCTCGACGTAGTCGGAGCGACGCACGGCGTAGATCGAGCCGTTGCCGCCGGTGACGGAATCGATCCGCGACTCGGCCGCGCGCACGCCGAGCTCGTACCGCCAGTACACCCCCTCCTTGTTGCGGCCGTCGTCCGCCTGCACGTTGAGCCGGCCGCACACGTACGCGACGTCCGGATCGGCGAACGCGCGAACGAGCGCGCGCAGCGCATCCGGCGACCACGTCGAGTTCGCGTCCGTGAAGGCGACGATCTCGCCCGAGGTCTGCGCACGGCGTGGTTCTGTGCCGCGACCTTGCCGCCGCGCGGGTTGCGAACGACGCGCGCGCCACGCGCGCTCGGCGAGCTCCTCGGTCGCGTCCGACGATGCGTCGGAGGTGACGACGATCTCGACGCGGTCGGCGGGATAGTCGAGCGCGCGCAGGTTCTCGATGCGGCGCTCGATCACGGTCTCCTCGTTGTACGCGGCGACGATGAGCGTCACCGTCGGCAGCGCGTCGCCGCTGCGAACCGGACGGTGCGTACACGCGCGAGCGCGACGGCGGCGAGCGGATACAGCGACGTGAGTCCAGACGAGCGCCGCGAGCGACACCCAGAAGAGCACCGCGACGACGATCATGCCGCCGCCCTTCGTGCGGGCCAGGCGACGATCCGGTCCCGAGAGTCGAGGTCCTCCACCGAATAGCCCGCGAGCAGCGCGGGCACGCGCTCGCGCTGCTCGGCACCGTGTAGCTCGCAGACGACGATCGGTTGCGCGTCCGCGAGGACGTGGCGTGCGCCCTCGAGCGCGCGGGCCTCCGCCCCTTCGACGTCGAGCTTCATGATCACGGGCGGGCCGAAGCGCCGCGCGAGCTCGTCGATGGTCACGCTCGCGACCCCTTCGCCCGGGACGACGTGCGCCTCCTTCGTCGATGCGTATGCGACGAGCCCGACAGTGCCGGTCTCGTCCCACGCAGCCGCCTCGACGACAGCGATGTCGAACCCGTTCAGCTCGGCGTTCCGCCGCAGCCGGGCGGCATTCGCTGCACTGGGCTCGACGGAGATCACGCGTGCTCCGATGCTCGCCGCACACACGCTGAAGAAGCCGACGTGCGCGCCGATGTCGAAGAAGACGTCGGACTCGCCGAGGTTGTCATGCAAGAAGCGCTGCAGCGGCCGTTCGTAGTGCCCGAGCCAGTACGCCTTCTCCTTGCTCAGATCGAGCGCGAGGCGGTTGCCGCGGGCCACACCCGACAGCACCCGGACGACCCGGATCTCGTCGCCGGCGATGCGGTTGACCACCGCGCGGGCGAGTCTGGCCGGTGGAGAGGAGAGGTTCACTGGACGCCCATCTTCCGCAGCAAACGATCGACCTCGGTTCGGTCGATGCGGTCGGTGGACGCGGACGGGTCGAAACGCAGCGACCAGATACGCCGGTCGAATGCGCGGCGGTCGATCGCCTCGACCACCCGCCCGGAGCCGTCGACGCAGAGCTCTAGCGCGAACACATTCGTGCCGCGCCGGTAGGTCAGGCAGTCGAAGCCGGGGAGCACGCGGAAACCGGACAGGCTCGGCGAGTCGAGCGGGCCGATGAGGCGCTGCACGATCTGAAAGCCCCGCACCTCGCGCGTGGCCTCATGCGACCTTTCCCACCGGCCGACGGCAACGAGCGCCGCCGCCACGACGACGACCACGCCGGCGATCGCAGCGCTACGCGTGCGCCAGCTCACGCAGCATGCTCCGGTAGCGGTCGAATGCGACGGTGCGGTCGGCCTCGCGCACCACGTACGCGCGACCGCGCGCCCCCATCGCAGCCAGGTCGAGCTCGCCGTCGTACGCCGCGCGGATCGCCTGCGCCAGGAGCTCGGGCCGCCCCGGAGCGACGACGACACCGCATCCCTCTTGCAGGACGACGCGTGCGGTCTCGCTGTCGGGATCCGCTGCGACGATCACGGGGCGCCCCGCGGCGAGGATGCCGTACAGGCGGCTCGGTACGACGTAGCCCGACAGTCCGCGCGCGAGCCCGACGACGTGCACGTCCGCGGCGGAGAGCGACAGCGACAGAAGCTCGCGCGGTTGATAGCCGAGGAAGCGGACGCTGTCCGTCTCGAGGCGCTCCGACAGCTCGACCAGCTCCGCGTGGCGTGCGCCGCCGCCGATGATCGTGACGAGGAGGTCGTCGAGATCACGAAGAAACGTCGTCGCGCGGACGAGCGCGTCGAGGTTCTGCGCGTGCCCGACGTTCCCCGAATGCATGACGACGAATGCGTCCGCAAGGCCTTGCTGCCGAGACCACTCATTGTCCTTTGCAGCCGGCGTGATCGCGTGCGTGTCCACCCAGTTGGGAATGACGGTTATGCGATCTGCAGGCGCGCCCTTCTCCACGAGGCGCGCGCGCATGGTCTCGCCGATGGCGACGACGCGGTCCGCCCGGCGGAGGTAGTAGCCGATGAGCGTGCGGAGCAGCTCGATCAACGGCTTGCTCTCCAGTCGTTTCAGCTCGACGGCGATCTCGGGAAAGACGTCCTGGCTGACGACGACGAGCGGCGCGCGGTAGCGGCGGGCAACGAGCAGCGCGACGTCCGCGATCACAGGCGGATCCGTCATGCACAGCACGACGTCGGGCTTGCCGGCGAAAAGCCCGGCGCGCAACGAGCTGAGGAGGTACGTGACGTAGTTGAGCGCCCGAAGCGGGAGGTTGCTCCGGTCGAATGCCGTCGAGCGAACGCGGATGACCTCGACGCCGTCGACGACAGTGCGACCTGGATCGGCACGAGGATTCGCGAGCTTGGCAGTGATGACACTGACGTCGAAGTCCTCGGCGAGCGCCGCGCACAGCTGCGACAGCAGGTAGGCGGTCGCCTCGAACCCAGGGGCGTAGTACTGGTTCATCACGAGCAGACGCGGCCGCTCGCGTTTGCGCCTAGACATCGGCGAGCGTCCCCAGCAGGCACACAGGGATCCAGAACGCCGCGACGGCGATGTTCCCGACCGAGTACAGGTACGACTGCACGATCCCCGCGACGAGGCCGGCCACGAGCACGCCGAGCCCCGCGGCGGCAAGCGTGCGCTGGGTCTTCAGTGCCCGCAGTCCGGCGCGCACGAAAAGGGCGACAAGCGCAAGGAGCGCGAGCACGCCGGCGATGCCGAGCTGGAGCGCGAGACCGATGTACGAATCCTCCGGGAGCCCACCGACGAAGCGGTAGTACCGGTCGACGAAGACGGCCTGCTCCGTGCCGAACCCGTGACCCACGACCGGCCGCCGCGCAACCTCGTGCAGCGCGCCGCGCCAGGCATCGGCGCGGCCGCTCGACCCGAAGAAGCTCCGGGTGACGGGCGGCTGCCCACCGCCGGGGAGCGGCTGCCCGATGTCGGCCGAGAGCGGGTACGCGAGCTCGGCGTTCAGGTATCCGGGCTTCGCCGAAGGACCGGCGTGGACGACGGGGACAGCAGTTGGGTTCTTCGCCGCAGCCTTCGGCAACGACCCGATCCACGCCCCGGCGCCGGCAACGGCGACGACGATCGCCGCAGCGAGGAGACGCCGGCGCCCAGCGGTCGCGAGCGCGACGACGAGCGCCCCGGCCGCGGCGGCCGCGAGCGCACCCCGTGAGCCGGAGGCGACGATCGTCCCGGCGCACAGCGCAAGGCACAGGGCTGGAACGGCCCGGCGACGTGACGCCACCACCGCCCACGTCCCGATCGGGACGGCGATCGCGAACAACAGCGCCACCGTGTTCGGGTCTTGACCGAAGCCGCGGTACCGGGCCGGCGCCTCCGTCGAAGCGGCCGTCACCGCGTCGCCATGCGCGACCGCGAGCACCACGGGGCCGAGCAGGCCGACGACCACTGCTCCCAGGAGGAGGCCGTTCAGCACCGCCGCGGCCCGGTCGGGCCTCTCGGCGGCCGCAGCGGCGAGCAGCAAGCACGTCGCGAACAGAATCCCGAGCGATGCCGCGCGCTCGAACGTCGTGCGCGGCTCGACCGACCACGCGGTCGACAGCGCCGCGAGGGCGACGAGCACGGCAGAAGCAGCGAGGGGGGCGCGGGGCAACCGGACGTGCGGGAGGCTCCAGGCCGCGGCCGCGACGAACAGGGCGCCGAGGAGCGCCCACCGCAGCGAATGGCCGACGCTCGTGACACGCGGCACCGAGCTCGACCCGGCGGCGAACGCGACCACAGTAGCGCCGGCGAGGAGCGGAACGAGTCGGTCGAGGAGGCGCTGACGCGCAGCGAGCGGCAAGACGCGTGCAAGGATAGTCACCACTTTGAGCCACCCTGAGCGCATCGTCCCGGACGAGACCGAGCCCGGGATCGTCGCCCTCCACCTCAAGCGATATGTCTTTGCGCTCCCGTGGTGCGAAGGGAGCGAGGTCCTCGACCTCGGGTGCGGCGTCGGCTACGGGACCGCGTTCCTCGCGGACGCGGCGCAGCGCGTCGTGGGCGCCGACGTCGACGAGATGACGATCGCGTATGCGCGAGAGCGCTACTCGCGGCCGAACGTCGAGTTCCGCGTGCTGGATGCGACGTCGGTCCCATTCGAGGACGCCTCGTTCGACGCCGTCTGCTCCTTCGAGACGATCGAGCACGTCACGGACCCCGAGGCGCTCGTGCGGGAAGCGGCGCGAGTCCTTCGCCCGCCCGGAGCGTTTCTCGTCTCGACGCCTCGCGTCGACCGTACGACCCATGCCCCCGAAAACCCGCACCATCGTGTCGAGTACGCGCGCGAGGACTTCGCACGCCTCCTGCAGAGGTCGTTCCACGACGTCGACGTATACGGCGAGCGCCGCGTACAGACGGCGTCACACCGGCTGTTGCAGCGGCTCGACGTGCTCGGCCTTCGCCGCCGGTTCGCGCTCGTCCGTCGGGCGTCGGTGCTGACGGGAACGCCGGCGCTCGAGCACGTCACGCTCGACGACATCGTCATCAGCCCCGACAACGTGGATCGGGCGAAGGTGCTCGTCGCCGTCTGCACACGGCCGCGCGGGTGAAAATCGCGCACGTCGTCATCGGCGGTGACGTGGCGGGAGGGCAGATCGTCGCCCTGCGCCTCGCGCAGGCAGCGCGCGAGGCGGGCCACGACGTCCTCTTCGTCTCGCCGTCCGACGGGCCGTTCCTCGACCGCGTCAGAGGCGCCGGCATTCGCGCGGAGGTCGTGCCGGTCTCGGGCGCGCTCGACCCACGCGGACTCGTCCGGTTGTTGCGCATATTCCGCAGGGAACGCATCGACATCGTGCACACGCACGGCCACTTCGCCGTGAACGTGCTCGCACGCATCGCCGGCCGTCTCGCTCGCGCACGCGTCCTCTCCCACATGCATATTCAGAACGCGTTTCGCGAGGGCACCGGACGCGGCGTCCAGATCGCCATCGACAACGCCACCGCGCGGCTGTGCTTCGCGATCGTCGCGGTCTCGGACGCGACGCGTGCCGACCTCGTCCGTCAGGGTTATCCGGCCGGCCGCCTCGTGACGATTCACAACGGCATCGAGGCGGCGCACGACGTGTCGCCCGTCCGCCTCGCCGAAGGCCCGCTCGTCGTGGAGGTCGCACGCCTCGCCGAGGTAAAGGGACAGCGCACGCTGCTCGAGGCGCTCGCCGACGTGCAGGCCACGGCGGTGCTGGTCGGCCGCGATCTCGAGCGCGGCGGCGCGTACGAGGACGAGCTCCGCTCCGAGGCCGAGCGGCTCGGCGTATCCGACCGCGTGGTCTTCGCGGGCTACCGAGACGACGTTCCTGCACTGCTTGCGGGCTGCGACGTCTTCTGCCTCCCGTCCTTCGCGGAGGGGCTCCCGCTCGTCGTCCTCGAGGCGATGGCACAGGGCAAGCCCGTGGTCGCGACGCCGGTCGGGGGGACGCCCGAGCTCGTCGTGGACGGCGAGACGGGAATCCTCGTGCCGCCCGGTGACCCCGGCTCGCTGGCACACGCGCTGACGGAGCTGCTCGCCGACGCCCCTCGTGCCGCGCGCATGGGAGAAGCAGGACGTGCCCGCGTGCTGGCCGAGTTCAGGGCCGCCGCCATGGTCGAGCGCGTCCTCGGGTTGTACGCGAACGCCTAGGAGGGTCTGGCGAAATAGTGGCTCTGTCGCCATTCCGCCAAACCCTCCTAGACTGGGCGCGATGCCGAGCCGGACGCAGGCCGACGTTCGCCGCTGGTGGACGGAGAACCCGATGACCTACGACTGGCGCGGCGAAATCCCGTTCGAGCCCGGAAGCGCGGAGCACCTTGCCGAGGTTGAGCGCCGGTTCCTCGCAGAGGCGTGGTTCGCACAGGCGCCGGGGGCGCCGCCCTTCTCCGGCCTGATCCCGTTCGCAGAGCTCCAGGGAAAGGACGTGCTCGAGATCGGTTGCGGGACAGGCGTCCATGCGCGCCTGCTCGCGCAAGCGGGTGCGCGACTCACCGCGGTCGACCTGACGCCCACGGCGATCGAGCTGACGAGGCGACGGCTCGAGCTGGCGAATCTCGATGCGGACGTTCGCGAGGCGGACGCCGAATCGCTGCCATTCCCCGACGCGTCGTTCGACGTCGTCTGGTCGTGGGGCGTCATCCACCACTCGGAACACACCGATCGCGTCGTCGCCGAGATCGCCCGCGTGCTCCGGCCAGGAGGGCGCCTCGCGCTCATGGTGTACCACCGCAGCTCGATGACGTACTGGGTGAACTACGTCCTCTACCGAGGCGTGCTCCGCGGTGGCCTCCTGCGTGAACGTCCCGACGACCTCGCCAATCGTTGGTCCGACGGCGTGATCGCACGTCACTACACGCGGAACGGTTTCGCATCGCTCCTCACTCCATGGTTCGACGACGTCGAGACGCGCGTGATGGGACAGATGAGCGAGGCGGTACCGCTGCCTGCACGGCTGCGCGCGCCCGTCGCGCGGCTCGTCCCGCGCGCAGTGCAGCGCGCGGTGCTGCATCGCTTCGGGTGGTTTCTCTTCGCATCCGCGCACCGCCGGCCGTGACACGCGTCGCGCTCCTGACCGAGATTCCGGCGCCGTACCGGATCCCGCTCTTCAACGCGCTCGCTCAACGTGTCGAGCTCGCGGTGCTGTTCCTTCGTGAGCGCAACCCGGACCGCCCGTACGAGCTGCACCTCGAGGAGATCCGCTTCGCTCATCGGGTCCTCCCTGGCGCCGACCTGACGGTGCGCGGCCGGTGGCTCGTCGTCAACCGGGGCGTCTCACGTGCGCTGCATGGCTCCGACGCGGTCGTGCTCGGCGGCTGGAACCAGTCTGCGTTCTGGGAGGCGCTCGCGTGGTGCCGCATTCGGAGCGTGCCGTCGATCCTCTGGGTGGAGAGCACCGGCCGCGACCGAAGGACCGGCCGCCTCGAGCTCGTCAAGCGCACGCTCCTGCGCAGCGTCGCCGCATTCGTCGTCCCCGGTGCTGCGGCCCGGGCATACGTCGAGAGCCTCGGCGTCCCGGCCACGCGCATCTGGGCCGCGCCGAATGCGGTCGATGCCGGCATCTTCGGGTCCGCCGCCCGCACGCGAACAGCCGGTCCGTGCAGGCTCGTCGCCGTGGGCCGCCTCGCCCAGGAGAAGGGCCTCGACACGCTGCTCGAGGCGGCAGAGGGCCTCCCGGTCGAGATCGTCCTCGCGGGGACAGGGCCGGAAGAGGCTCGCCTGCGCGGGATGGCAGGCCCGAACGTGATCTTCCTGGGACAGGTCGCACGCGACGACCTGCCGGCGCTCTACGCCGACGCGGACGTCGCGGTGATGCCGTCGCGTTCCGATCCGTGGGGGATGGTGCTCAACGAAGCCGCCCTCGCCGGGCTCCCGCTCGTCTCCACCACGGCAGCGGGCGCTGCGCACGAGCTGATCGAGGAAGGCGTCAACGGGTTCCGCGTTCCGCCCGGCGACCCGACGGCGCTGCGTGCGGCGCTCGTGCGCCTGCTCGAGGACGATGCGCTGCGCAAGTCCGCGGGCGAGCGCTCGCGCGAGATTGCGGCGCGGTTCACGCCCGACGCATGGGCCGACGCCGTGGCCGCCGCGGTCAGCGCGACCGCAGTGCCGCAGCGATCGCGCCGCTGAGTCCGGCGCCGGTCGCCTCCCACGTGAACCGCCCGGCGCGATCGAGCCCGCGCGCCCGCATCTGCGCGCGCAGATCGGCGTCGCTCGCAACGCGAGCGATCGCATCCGCGAAGGACTCGACCGAGCCCGGCGTGCACAGCACGCCGGCATCGCCGACAACTTCGGGAATGGATGTGACACGACTGGCCACGA
Organism: uncultured Actinomycetes bacterium; assembly: GCA_963734285.1. GTDB lineage: Bacteria > Actinomycetota > Thermoleophilia > Gaiellales > Gaiellaceae > Palsa-739. Next base: position 58,568 of record CAVTGM010000001.1, read on the forward strand.
CGGGCGCGCCGCACGCCATCGCCTCGAGTACGCCGTACCCGAAGCCCTCGTACCGGGTGGGGTCGACGTACACCGTTGCGCCGCGATAGAGGCCGCGCAGCTCCTCGTCCGAGACGCGGCCGAGTGCCTCCGCCCCGGTCCCGGACCATCCGCCGGCGACGAGCAGCGAGACGCCGGCGCGCCGACATGCCTCGACGGCAAGCGCAGTGTCGTCCCGAGGATCGTTCGACCCGAGATGGAATGCGTACGTCCCGCGATCCGGCGCTGCACCGGGATCGAAGCCGGGCGGCACGCCGGGATAGACGACGCTCGTCGACTCGAGCTGGACGGCTTGGAGCACCTCGTCCCGCGTCGCCTCTGAGCCGAACGCAACGTGCGCGGCGCGCCGAAGTGAACGACGCCAGAGCGCGGCTGTGAGGAGATCGCTCGCGCGGTGACGCAGCGGCGCGCCGCTTGCTCGGTTCGCGCGGATGCGATGGACGGGCGACTCGAACAACCAGATGACGACAGGCGGGCCACCCGCGAGTGGCAGACGCTCGCTCAAGGACACGAACGCGTCGAGATGTCGCCGCGCCGACTCGCGCGCCATGCCGCGCAACTCCCAGTCGGCCGTCAGCTGCGCCCCGATCGGAACGGTTTCCACTCCGTCGATCTCCGTGGGCTCGCGGACGAAGACGACGAGCTCGTGCTCGCCTCGAGCCGCGAGCGCCTCGACCGCGTGCAGCTCGCTGCGCGCGTGGCCCTTCCCGTGCGGGGAGATCATCAGCCCGTCGAAGCCGACGCGCGCCATCAGGGCGTGCTCGCGAGCAGCTCGCGCTCGTCGGGGAACATCCGCTCGAGCAGGCTGCGCAACTCGGGTTCGACAGGCTCACGCTCGACGGGCGGCGTGAGCGCGCGATTGATCCGGTGCCAGACGGCACGGCGTGCGCGTTGCGGCAGAACCACGCGCACCGCGGCGCGCAACGGCGTCTCACGATTGATCAATGCTGCGACGGCCATCGTCCTGCGCGCGGGATTGAGATGCGGGAGCTCCTGTCCTTCGACCGGCTCGAGCCCCAGCGATCGCACGAGCTGTACGCACGTCGCGTCGAGCGTCTCGAGGCGCACGACGTGCACTCGATCCCCGAAGACCTCTTGCCAGCGCGCGACGTGCTTCGCGAATGCGCCGACCTCGGTGTAGGGCAGCGGTTCGCCACCTGCCATCGCAGCGGCGAGGTCGGCCTGCCTCTCCGCGCCTGATGCGACGAGCAGACGGTGCCACGACGCGACCAGCTCGACGGGATCACGCACGGCGATGACGATGTGCGCGTCCGGCGCGTCGCGCGCGATCGCGGCCGGCGCTCCCGGCGAATACAGATAGAGCGTGGACGCGTCGATTCGCCAGCGCTCCGACTCCGCAGCCGCGAACAACGCCGCGTACTCGTCCTCGCCCATGGCCCCGGGGCCGACGACGTCGCGGTCGTAGTAGTGCGGCTCCTTCTCAACCGGACCGAACACATCCGGGTGCGCGGCGAGATACGAGAAGAGCGACGTCGTCCCGCACCGAGGAGCGCCGACCAGGAACAGGTTCGGCCACGGTCCCCGCACGGAGGGAAGTATGACCTCGCCGCACTAGACTCGGTTTCGATGACGACGGTCTTCGCGTCGGCGGCGGACGCCCGCTACGGCTACCACCTCCTGAACCTCATCGGGTCCGTGAAGGCCAACTCGGATGATGTCTTCGACCGGGTCGTCGTCTACGACCTCGGGCTCACGCAGCACCAGCGCGCTCTGCTCGACCGCGTGCGCGACGTCGAGGTGCGCGACATGCCGCATTTCGCACCACACTGGTCGCAGGGGTTCACGTGGAAGCCGTGGATCTGGACGCACCTCGACGCAGACTCGATCTTCTACCTCGACGCCGGCGCAACCGTCCTCCGCAGCCTCGACGCGGCGCTCGCGCAGGTCGCCGAGCTCGGCTACTTCCTCGTCTCGCAAAGCAACGCGCTTCGCGACATCGCCCCCCCCGACTACTTCGAGCTCTATCAGCTCGATACGTCTTTCACGGAAAGACCGTACGTGGCTGCCGGGATCATCGGCTTCCGGACGACGGGCGAGTTCTGGGACCGCGTCGTCGTCCCGACGTTCGAGGACTGCCTCGCCGGCCGCAGCCTGGGCTTCTCGGAGGGCGACCTGCGCCGCAACCGCGGGCTCGCGCACGAGGAGTCGCCGATCCTCCGCGACTGCCTCAACTTCCGGTGGGACCAGACGATCCTCAACGTCCATCTCGCGAAGGAGATGCCGGACGCAGTCGTTGCGTCGATCGACGAGTACGCAGGCGTCAGGAGCACGCGCGAGCACCCCCGGCAGGTGATCTGGGCGCACCGGGCACGCGGCGACCTCCGCTACCTCTGGCGGGTTCCCTATACGGGACCCGGCGTTCTGCGCGCCCGCGCCTTCGGCGTGCGGCGCCGCATTCGCTGGTGGCTGAAGCTGCACGACAAGTACCTGCGCGCGTCCACGTACGTCTGGAAGGTGCGCAAAATCCGAAACAGCCTTCGCAACGCAACGTGAAGGTCGTACTCGCCTCAGCCGCCAACGAGCGTTACGGCTTCCATCTCCTCAGCATGGTGGGGTCGGTGCAGACGAACTCTCCCGGCTGCTTCGAGCGCATCGTGCTGTACGACCTGGGACTGAGCGTTCGGCAACGCCGACTGGCGTCGTCCATCGACGGCGTCGACCTCCGGCCGATGCCGCACTTCGCCCCGCACTGGGAGCAAGGCTTCACGTGGAAGCCGTGGATCTGGACGCACCTCGAGGCGGACGCGATCTTCTACCTCGACGCGGGCGCGATGGTCCTGCGGAGCCTCTCGCCCGTCATCGAACAGATCGCGGAACGGGGATACTGGCTGGTGTCGCAAGGGCACGAGGTGAGCGACATTCTCCCGAGCTCGTGGTACGAGCTGTACGGAATCGAGCGCGAAGCGGCCAAGCGGCATGTCGTTGCGGCCGGCATCATCGGCTTCCAAACGAGCGGGCGGTTCTGGGACGACGTCGTGGTGCCGACCTACGAGGACTGCCTCGCCGGGCGCAGCCGGGGCTTCTCGGCCAACGAGGTCGACCGGCTCAACTGGGGCTTCGGCCGCGACGAGTCGCCGCCCCTGCCGGACGCGCGCGCGTTCCGCCACGACCAGTCGGTGCTGAACGCGCGACTGCTCGCCGCATACCCGAACGACCTCGTCGTCGCAGACCTCGACGAGTACGCCGGCTTCCGAAGTCCGCGCGACCATCCTCGGCAGGTCATCTGGGGACACCGGCGGCGCGGCGACTACCGCTACCTCGCGAAGGCCCGCTACAGGGGCGGCGCACGTCTCGACGCCGCCCTCCTCGCGTTCCGCCTGCGCAGCCGGATTGCGCTCGAGCGGTGCCGCCCAGCCCTCCGCCGGCTGGGTCGATTCAGCCAGGGTGCTGGCTAGCATGGGTCGATGCCGAGGCCGACGCCCGTCCTCTTCGTTCACCACCGGTCAGAGCTCGGTGGCGCGCCGGAGTCGCTCTCGTACCTGATCCGCGAGCTCGACCGCGAGCGTTTCGAGCCGCACGTCTACTGCCCGCCCGGCCCTGCCGCCGAGCTGTTCCGCGAAGCCGGCGCGGTCGTGCACACCGGGGCCGTCTCCGGCTTCACGCACATCTGGGCGTCGACGTATCGAGGACGTCGCTGGCTCCTCTTCGGCCGTGAGCTCGCTCGCCTTCCGAGCCACGCGCACCAGTTTCGGAAGACGCTGCGCGAGCAACGCTTCGGCCTCGTCCACTTCAACGACTCGCCGCTCATCCCGGCCGCGTTCCTCGCGCGCCGCGAGGGGCTCCCCGTCGTCTGGCATCTCCGCTCGGCGCTGCCGGAGCGCGGACGCGACCGGCGCTCGGCGCTCATCCGCAAGGCGATCCGCCGGCTCGCGACCACGTCGATCGCGATCAACCGCGACGTCGCCGAGGTTTTCGACGTCGGCTCGACCGTCGTCCCGAACTCCGTCGACCTCCAGCGCTTCCGCCCCGGCGACCCCGCCGCCGCGCGCGCGACGCTCGGGCTTCCGGCCGATCTTCCCGTCGTCTCGTTCTTCGGGTTCATCTACCCGTCGAAGGGCTTCCGCGAGTTCATCGAGGCTGCCGCACGGCTGCGCGAGCGCGGCGTCGACGCGAGCTACCTCGTCGTCGGCGGCGCGGTTCGCGGACAGGAGTTCTTCCGCACCGTCATGGGACGGTCGCTCCAGCTTGTCGACCTGACGCGCGACTACGAGTCCGAGGCGAAGGACCTCGTGCACGAGCTCGGGCTCGACGACGTCGTCCGCTTCATTCCGTTCACACAGGACACGACGAACCTCTATCAGGCTTCCGACGTGGTCGTCGCACCGTCGCAGGGGCCGGAGCTCGGCCGGCCGGTGATCGAAGCCGCAGCGAGCGGCGTGCCCGTCGTGGCCTCGGGCTCGCGCACGGGCGGCGGCGTCGTCGTTCCGGGCGAGACGGGCGTGCTTGTTTCGGATTACGGCGTCGAGTCGATCGCCGAGGCGGTCGCCGAGCTCCTGCAGGACGCTGATCGGCGACGTTCGCTCGGTCGAACGGCCCGCGCGCACGCCGAGGAGAACTTCGACCCTGCTCGGAACGCGCGGCGGATCGAGTCCATCTATCTCGACGTTCTCCCGTCGCGCGACCGGATCCCGATCCTGTACGTCCATCACCGGCCGCAGCTCGGCGGCGCGCCGTCGTCGCTCGCGCAGCTCATCCGGCACCTCGATCCGCGTTTCGAGCCGCACGTCTTCTGCCCGGAAGGCCCGGCGGCCGACCTGTTCGCCGACGCGGGAGCGGTCGTGCACACCGGGAAGGTGTCGATCTTCGCGCACGCCTGGGACTCGCCGTACGAGGGCCTGCGCTGGCTCGTGCTCAGCCGCGAGATCTCGTCGCTGCAGCCGCATATCAAGCAGCTGTCGCAGCTCATGCGCGAGCACCGCTTCCCGATCGTGCACCTCAACGACTCGCCGCTGCTCGCTGCAGCGTGGGTGGCGCGCAAGCACGGCGCGAAAGTCGTCTGGCACCTGCGCTCCGCGCTCGCGGGCGAGGGACGCGACCGTCGCTCGCGCGTCATCGGCGCGTTCATGGACCGCTTCGGCGACGCCGCAATCGCGATCGACAGCGACGTCGCCGCGCGCTTCCCGATCCATCTGCAGCTCGAGATCGTGCACAACTCCGTGCGCCCGCCCTCCGCGACCGGCATAGGCGGCAAGGCCGCGCTCGGCCTTCCGGAGGATCGCGTCGCCGTCGGCTTCGCCGGCTTCGTCCGCCGGCAGAAGGGCTGGCAGGAGCTCGTGTCCGCCGCAGAGATCCTCGTGGGCGAAGGTGCGCCGGCGCACTTCGTGATCATGGGCGGCGGCGTCCGTCCGCCGGAGTACTTCCGCACCATGCGCGGGCGCGCGCTCGCGCTGACCAACCTGTTGACGGACGAGGAGTCCGCGATCAAGGACCTCGTCGCGGCGAAGGGTCTCTCGCAGCACTTCTCGTTCCTGCCGTTCACCGCCGAGACGGGCGAGATCTACAACGCCCTCGACATCGTCACGTTCCCGAACCAGGGTGTCGGCCTCGGACGCCCCGTCCTGGAGGCGGCGACGTACGGCAAGCCGGTGGTCGCGTCCGGCTCGGTGGACGGCGCCGGCGTCCTCCTCCCCGGCGAGACCGGCCTACTGCTGCAGGACGCGAGCCCGGAGCATCTCGCAGCCGCGCTGCGGCTCCTCATCGACGACCCCGACCTTCGCCACCGTCTCGGCGAGGCCGCTGCGGAGCACGCACGCCTGCGGTTCGATCCCGCGCGCAACGCTCGCGCGGTGGAGCGCGTATACGACGAGCTACTCGGCCTCGATGCCGAGTCGGAGCCCGTGCGTGTGCCCATCGCGGTATGACGCTTGTCTCGATCGTCACCCCGTCGCTCAACCAATCCCGCTATGTCCGCGAAGCGCTCGAGAGCGTGCGCGCGCAGACGCATGCGCCGATCGAGCACATCGTGGTGGACGGCGGCTCCACCGACGGAACACTCGACATCCTTCGTGAATACGAAGGACTGCGCTGGATCTCCGAACCCGACCGTGGCCAGTCGCATGCGCTCAACAAGGGATTCGAGCTGGCAACGGGCGACGTGTTCGGCTGGCTGAACGCCGACGACGCCTACGAGCCCGAAGCAGTCGCGCAGGGAGTCGAGGCGCTTCGCACGAGCGGCGCCGGACTCGTGTACGCCGACGTCACGCGCGTGAACGACGACGGCGTCAACCCTCGGCGTATCCGCTCGCGGCCGTCGTTCGAACTGTGGACCGAGCTGAACCTCGGCTGCGGCATCTTCTCGCCGGCGGTTTTCTTCACGCGTGAGGCGCTCGAGTCGGTCGGCGGCATCGACGAGTCGCTGCACATGACGATGGACTACGACCTGTGGCTGCGCATCGGAAAGCGCTTCCCGGTGCGACACGTCGACGCGGTCTGGGGAGTGCAGCGCAGGCACGCAGCCGCCAAGACGTCCGTCTCCGACTTCTGGCCGGAGCGGCTTGCGGTGAGCCGTCGTCACGGGGGCCGGCTCGTGTCCCCGCTCGTCATCCGCCGGTTCGTGCGACAGCCACAGCTGCAGCGGCTCGCGATGCGCGCGGTCTCGGTCGCGTATGCGCTCACCGGCGGCCGCGCGCCGCGCGAGAGCCGCTGATGTGCGGCCTCGCTGGGGTCGTCGAGCTCGACCGGCCCGCCGACCGCGCAGCAGTCGAGGCGATGATCGAGCAGCTCGCGCATCGCGGGCCGGACGGACGTGGCCTCTTCGCGAGCGACGGCGTGTGTCTCGGCCATCTCCGCCTCGCGATCCTCGATCTCTCCGACGCGGGCCTGCAGCCGATGCAGGACGGCGAGCTGCAACTCCTGCACAACGGCGAGATCTACAACTACATCGAGGTGCGCGAGGAACTGCGCGCGCACGGCCACCGCTTCTCGACCGGCACCGACAGCGAGGTGATCCTCGCCGCATACCGCGAGTGGGGCGAACGCTGCGTCGAACGTTTCAACGGCATGTGGGCGTTCGCGATCTGGGACACGACGCGCCGGACGCTCTTCTGCTCGCGCGACCGGCTCGGGATCAAGCCGTTCTACTATCGCCTCGACGGAAACCGGTTCTCGTTCGCGAGCGAGCCACAACCGCTCCGCCGGTCCGGCGCGAACCTCCGGGCGGTGAGCGACTACCTCGAGCAGGGATACCTCGACCAGGGCGACGAGACGTTCTTCGCCGGCGTCGCTCGGCTCCCGCCGGCCCATTCGCTCACCTTCGGCCCGGGCGGGCTGCGCACGTGGCGGTACTGGGCGCTCGACCCGGTGGACCCCCCCGCCGATCCCGTCGGCGCTGTCCGCGAGACGTTCCTCGATGCGGTGCGGCTGCAGCTTCGCAGCGACGTGCCCGTCGGAACGTGCCTCTCGGGCGGCATCGACTCATCGTCCATCGCCGTCGCCGTCGCCTATCACGGTCACGAGCATCAGAAGACCGTCACCGCGTACTTCGAGGATCAGGGCCTCGACGAGCGCTCGTTCGCGCGCGCTGTCGTCGAACGGACGGGCGCGGAGCCGAACTGGGTCACCTTCAGCGCCGAACAGCTCGTCGAGGATCTGCCGGCGATCGTGCAAGCGCAGGGAGAGCCCTTCGGCTCGACATCGATCTGCGCGAGCTGGTACGTGATGCGCGAAGCACGCCGCGCCGGGCTCACCGTCATGCTCGACGGCCAGGGCGGCGACGAGATCCTTGCCGGCTACCGCGCGTCCTTCGGCTATCGGCTGTCTGACCTCCTGCGCTCCGGGCGCGTGACGGAGGCGACGCGCGAGCTGCGCGCGTTCGCATCCGTGCATGGTCCGCGCTGGGCCGCGGTCGCGCTCGCCACGCCACACGTCCCAGAGCCGCTCCGGCTCGCGGCGCGCAGTCGCCTGCGCGGCGCGGCGCAGCTCGTCGCGCCCGAGCTGCGCGAGACCGCGCACGGCACGAACGGCGACGGCTCCGTGTTTCCCGACCGGCTCCGGCGGCAGCTTCAGATCCTGCTCACGCGCCGCGGCCTTCCCGAGCTCCTGCGCTACGAGGACCGCAACTCGATGGCGCACTCGCTCGAGGCGCGCGTGCCACTGCTCGACCATCGCCTTGTCGAGCTCGCGTTCTCGCTCCCGGGGGATGAATTGATCCGCGGCGGCGAGACGAAATCGGTCCTGCGCCGCGCACTCGCGGATCTCCTCCCGCCCGAAGTCGCCCGCCGCCGCGACAAGCTGGGGTTCGTGACGCCCGAGTCTCGCTTCTTCCGCGGCGCCCTCGGCGACCTCGCCGCAGACGTCTTCGCGTCGCGATCGTTCCGGGACCGGGGCTTCGTCGACGAGAGGGCGGCCAGGCAGCGCCTCGACCGGCACCGACGCGGCAGGTTGCGCGCAGGTATGGAGCTCTGGCGTGCCCTCAACGTCGAGTTGTGGGCTCGTCAATTCCTCGACGCGTGAGGGTGCTCTTCGTCACCACGAGCTATCCGAGCGCGGAGGACCCGACGGGAGAGTTCGTGCGCGAGCACGCGCTCGCCGCCGCCGAGCATGTGGACCTCACGGTCCTGCATCTGGCCCGCGGAGAGCGCTTCGGCTTGGAAAAGATCGACGGCGAGCCGCTGCCGACGTACCGCTCCGGCTTCCCGCGTCGCCCCGCAGCGGCGGGGCTCTTCGCGGCCGCGGCGGCCGCCTGGCCGCGCCTGCCGCGTCACGATCTCGTGCACGCTCATTTCTTCCTCGCCGGCGCGGCCGCTGCGCTGCTCGACCGCCGCCCGCTCGTGATCACCGAGCACTGGAGTGTGTTCCTGGAGGAGGACCCGCTGACGCTGACACCGCCGCTGCGCGCCGCGGCGCGATATGCGTTCTCGCGTGCGCGATTCGTCCTTCCGGTCAGCAGTGCGCTCGAGCGGGGGATCCTCGCGACGGCTCCGCGCGCGCGAACGTCGGTGGTACGCAACGCCGTCGACACGTCTCTCTTTCATCCGCAGGGTGAGCACGAGCGTGGCCTGCTCCTGTCGGTCGGGATGTTCTACGAGGCGAAGGGACACGACCTCCTGCTCGGCGCACTCGAAGAGGTCGTGGCTGCCCGGCCCGACGTGACCCTCACGCTCGTCGGCGACGGCGACCTGCGTCCTGCGCTGGAGCGTCGCGCAGCCGGTCTCCCTGTCACCTTCCGCGGCGTGATCCCGAAGCCGGCGGTTGCGGAGCTCCTGCGCCGGGCAGACGTGTTCGTCCTACCGAGCCGCTTCGAGACGAGCGGCGTGGCTGCGATCGAAGCACTCGCGAGCGGAGTCCCGGTGGTCGGCACGCCGGTCGCGGCGATCCCGGAGCTCATCGGCGCGGAGAACGGCGTGCTCGCCGGGGCCGACGGGCTGGCGGGCGCGATCCTCACAGGGCTCACCCGCGAGTTCGATCGTTCGGCGATCGCCGCCGACGCTCGAGAGCGCTACGGCCGCACGACGATCGGCAAGCAGCTCGCCGACGTCTACCGGCGGACGATGGGCGTCGTGTGAGCGGCGACACGCACGTCACCGTGCTGCTTGCCGCGTACAACGGCGGCGCGTATCTGCGTGAGGCCGTCGACAGCGTGCTCGCACAGACCTTCGACGACTTCGAGCTCCTGATCGTCGACGACGGGAGCACGGATGGCAGCGTCGCCGGCTTGCCTCCCGACCCGCGCATCCGCGTCCTCCGGAATGAGCGCAACATCGGGCAGATCCCGTCGCTCAACCGTGGCCTGCGTGAAGCGCGGGGCGTGTACGTCGCCCGGCTCGACCACGACGATGTGTGCCTTCCGCGCCGGCTCGAAGCGCAGGTCTCCGTCCTCGACCGTCTCCCTCGCGTCGCGCTCGTCGCAACCTGGGCGGACATCGTCGACACCGACGGACGCCTTTGGACGCCCGTCCGTCCTCGCATCCGTTCGTTCGACGAGTTCGCAGCCGCAGTGGTGGCGGGCCAGGTGTTCCTCGTCCATCCGTCCCTGATGTTCCGGAGAGACATCGTGCTCGAGCTCGGCGGCTTCGACGAGAGCCTGAGCGCCGCCGAGGATCACGACCTCTACCGCAAGCTCGTGCTCGCGCGGCAGGAGGCGCGCGTCGTGGAGAAGACGCTGCTCCTCTACCGGCGGCACGAGCAGCAGATGACCATCGCGAACTCCGCCGCGGTGTGGGAGAGCGACGCGCGCAGCTACGACGGCTTCCTGCACGAGCTCGCTCCCGAGGCGCCGGCGTCGACACTGCGCCTGCTCCTGCGAAGCCACGCGCGCTTCTGGCAGGAGCCTGCGCTCGCGGACGGCGAGCTCGACCTCTTTCTCGACGCAGCGGCGACGCGGCTCGAGCTCGATCCGGCAGGTCGTGCACTCGTCGGCCGCGCCGTCGCCGAGCGCGCTACAACCACGATGGTCGCCGGCTGGCTCGGAGACGCCGCAGGCGACTACCGGCGGCGGGCGCGAGAGCTCGCGCGCTTCGCCCGCGCCCATGGTGCCTCTCGTCCCCGCGTCCTCGGGCAGGCGTACCCAGTCCTCGCCTCGACGAGCGGTGCGGGGTCCATCCTCGGAGGCCTGCGGGCTCTTACCGCGCGTGCGTTGAGGAGCGAAGGCGTGGAGCCCGCACGGCGCCTCGCCCGCCGCTGGCGGCCGCTCCGCCGAATCTACGCCCGGCTCGTCGACACACGCGCGCGCGACTCGTGAGTAGGGTGATCGCATGACGTACCCGCGCGCCGGCGAGGCATATCGCCCGCCCGAGTACTGGAGCGAGTTGCACCACGCTGCAAACGATCTCGGCGTTGTCGGTTATCCGACGCTGCCGCTCGTGTTCAACAGTCACGTATACGCGAACACCGCGCGCGGCGTCCTCCGCGGCTTCGCCGCCGCGGGTGTCACCGTGCGCGACCGCTCCGTGCTCGACGTGGGGAGCGGCACGGGATTCTGGGTCGACCTCTGGCGGCGCGAGGGGGCGGCGACCGTAGCGGGATCGGACCTCGTCCCCACCGCCGTCGAGCGAATGCGCGAGCGTTTTCCCGGCTCGGAGTTCGCGGCGGCCGACATCACCGAGCAGGCGCCGTTCCCCGGAGCGACGTTCGACCTCGTCACCGTGATGAGCGTCCTGCACCACATCGTCGACGAGCAGCGCTTCGAGCGCGCGCTTGCGAACCTCGCATCGCAGCTCTCGAGCGATGGAATCCTCGCCGTACTCGACCCGATCGTCGTACGTGGCCGCTGGATGCCGGACGGCGGAGACAGCGCGCACAACGTCGCCCGGACGCGTGCACGGTGGGAGGACGCAAGCGCGAAGGCGGGCTTGCGCATCGACGTGGTCATCCCCACCGTCGCGTTTCTCGGAGATCCGGTCGATGCCGGATCGCAATCCATCTTCGCCCTTCACCGCTTCTTCTGGCGTGGGCTCACGGCCTCCGTTCGAGGGCGCGACCGTCTCGCCTCGGTCGTCCTGCCGCCGCTTGCCGCACTCGATCGCGCGGTTCTCTCGCGCACGCGCGCAGGGCTCTCCGCGAAGCTGATCGTCCTCAGACGGACCTGACGCTCATCCGCGTCCTCGGCGCACGGCCCGGCGGCCGCGCAGGCGCCAGCGAAGCCGCGTGATGCGCCCCGGGACGTAGCGGCCCGGGTTCACGGCGAAGCTCGCAAGACGCTCACCGAGCTCAGGCGCGACCCAGTGCGCCATCCCCGATGTGTGAGCCGTCGCGAACGCGGCTCTCTGCTGGTAGAAGGCCTCCTCCGGCGTCAGACGATCGAGGTCGAGATACCACGAGTCGTGGCGCGCGATATACGGGAGGCCGGTGCGAAGCGCCTCGCGCGCCCACGTGCCGTTCTCGCGATAGAGCGCGAATGTGGTGTCGATCGGCGCGTAGAAGACGCCCTTCTCGACCGGCCACTGCCACATGCCGAGCTCCGAGGCCAACACATCCTGCTTGTGGCGGTAGTGATCGGGGATGTCGTCGATGCGCAAGCCGAAGCCGGCCTTGTTCGGGAGCTTGTAGCGGTCGAGCAGTTCGGAGAACCGGTCGAGTGCGTCGAGCGGGCAATCCGCGACCGGGATGACGTCCGGATCCGTGTAGACGAACCGGCGGCCTTTCGTGCGTTCGAAGACCCCGGGCGCCTGCCACAGTGACCACTTCCCGTAGTTCTCGTCCAGCCGGATGACCGTGTGCGGCGTGGAACGGTAGTAGTCGAGCAACGGCTCGTATGCAGAGTCGTTGTCGATGAAGTAGATCTCGTCGCAGCCTGCGCCTTCGAGCCACACCACGAGCTCGGCGAGAGGAGCGAGCCTGTCGCGGCAGTTGACGAAGACGGGGTAGGGCACTGCCGTTGACGCTACCGCACGGCAGGCCGGAGCTGGAACCGGAGTACCCTTGCCCGCCATGACGCAGCGCTACGTCGTCACGCGCCCGTACCCGGAGAGCAACGTCGGGTCGAACCTGGCGAGCCTCGCGGGTGCGATCCTTCTTGCCCGGAAGCTCGAGCGCCACCTGATCGTCGACTGGCGCGGGATGGCGCAGCTTCAGGACAAGTCGGTGAACTACTTCGCCGAGTTCTTCGAGAATCGCACGACCCTCCTCGGCGTCCCGACGTCCTACGCGCCCGTCGCGAACGCCGAGTACGGCCCCGACACGGGGGCTCCCTGGCTCACCGCGAACGAGGCCGCTGCGGCCGTTCGCGGCGACGTGCAGCTCGCCGACGCAGAGCACGTCGTCCTGCAGCAGTACCACGGCCCCGATCGCCTGATGCCCGGTCCGGAAAGCGACCGTTTCGCATTCCTCAGGCAGTTCTATCGCGAGATCGGGCCTGCACCCGAGCTGCGCGAGGCGATCGACGGGTGGGCCGACGAGCAACTCGGCGGCCGCTTCGTCGTCGGCATCAACATCCGCACCGGCAACGGCAGCTACTTCGGCCAGGGCATGAGATACGAGGGACGCGTGGATCTCGGCGTGCTCCAAGACCAGGCGCGACTCGTGCGTGTCCTCAACCGGGCCGTGAGACGGCTCGGTCGCAGGCTCCCGCGTTCGGTGCGTACGGCTTCGGCGACGTTCTACGCCACCGATTCCGAAGCGATGAGCGGTCTTCTGTCGGCGCTCCCCGGGGCGGTGACGCGACGGCGCACGTATCCGCCGGCGGATGCCGGCGACCTCTACTCCTTCGACGGATCGTCGAACCAGGACCGGGCGTCCGTCGTCGACACGCTCGCGGACATGTTCCTCCTCGCACGCTGCGACGCACTGATCTACAACAACTCGATGTTCAATCAGTACGCGCGGGTACTGAACGGCTACTTCGGAGGCGATCTCATCCACGTGGACACGCTCTTCGTCCGCCGCCGGGTACGACGCCTCGCCTCGGCCGCGCGCAGGCGCATTGCCGTCTAGCTCTGCGCGGATGTCACCGAGGAACGCTCGGCGAGCAGCTCTGTCCGCCACTCGAGCTGCGGTCGCAGCACCGCGCCGCCGCGCATGTTCCCGGCGTGCCCGGTGAACCGGATCTCGATCGGCACGAGCGCGGCGTAGTCGACGACCTGGTTCACCTCGGCAATGAGACTGACGTTCAGGTCGACCTCTGCCTCGCCGAAGAGGTTGCGCGGCAGGCGCACGACGGAGCGGTACGACCCCGGGTCGAGACGCATCGGTCCATCGCTCGCGGGGTCGTCGAGCGTCTCCGTGCGCAGCAGCGTGCCTTGCTGCTCGTCCGTGAGCGTGACGAGCACGCGCAGCGCCGGGACCGGCCGCATTACGGTGTACTCGACTTCGATCGTGATCTGCTCGTCCGACGAGAAGGCCGACGCCGCGATGCCTTCCTCGTCGAGCACTGAGATGCGCGTGCACTCGAAGAACGGCTGATCGCTGTAGAGCCGCTCCTTCGCGACGTGCCGCCGCAGGTCCTCGCCGGTCACGACTGCGGGGCTCGCGCCGCCGGTGAGATGGCCGAGGTAGTGGTGCACGGCGTCCTCCGTCGATCCGTCGAACACGAGACGGCCGGCGTCAAGGACGAGCGCGCGCTGACAGAGCGCTCGTACCGAGGCAAGATTGTGGCTGACGAAGACGATCGTGCGCCCGTCGCGCGTCACGTCCTTCATCTTGCCGAGACACTTCTGCTGGAACTCGGCGTCGCCGACCGCGAGCACCTCGTCGACGAGCAGGATCTCCGGCTCGAGATGCGCCGCGACGGCGAACGCGAGCCGCACCTGCATGCCGCTCGAGTAGCGCTTCACCGGTGTGTCGAGGAACCGCTCCACACCCGAGAACTCGACGATCTCGTCGAAGCGCGCGATGATCTCTGACCGCCGCATCCCGAGGATCGTCCCGTTGAGCATGATGTTCTCGCGTCCGCTCAGCTCCGGATGGAAGCCGGTGCCCACTTCGAGGAGCGAGCCGACACGCCCACGGAGGACGACGCGGCCCCGCGTCGGGTCGGTGATGCGCGAGAGGATCTTGAGGAGCGTGCTCTTGCCGGCGCCGTTCGACCCGATGAGGCCGAGGACGTCGCCGCGCCCGAGCTCGAAGGAGATGTCGTCCAGCGCCCAGATCTCCCGTTGCGCGGCGCCGCTCTTGCGAAGCCGGCGGGCGGGCGCGGAGGCGATGCCGGCGAGGACGTCGCGGAGCGCCCGGTACGGCTCTCGCTGACCGAGGCGGTAGCGCTTGCCGACCGCCTCGGCGCGGATGACGACGTCAGACGACATCCGCGAAGCTTCGTTCGACCCTGCGGAAGTACTCGATGCCGGCGACCAGGAGGAAGGCGACCACTCCGAACGACACGAGCATGATGTGACCGACCTGCGCAACGCCGTTGCCGAACAGGCACCAGCGGAAACCCTGGACGACGCCGGCCATCGGGTTGATGCCGATCCACGGGCGGATGCTGAGCGGGAATACCGCCGCGGAGTACGCGACCGGCGTTGCGAAGAACCACGCTTGGACGAGGAACGGCACCGTGTACTGCACGTCGCGGTACTTGACGTTGAGCGCCGAGAGCCCCAGCGTCACCGCGAGCGACGCAACGACCGCGAAGAGCACGAAGAACGGCAGAAAGACGATGTGCCAGCTCGGCACCTGCCCGTACCACACCATCGCCGCCGCGAGGACGACGAAGCCGACTCCCATGTCGACGAGCCCGGCGAGGACGGGAGCGGCCGGAATGAGCACGCGCGGCACGTACACCTTCGTGACGAGCGCCTGGTTTTCAACGATGCTCTTCGTCGATGCGGACAGCGCATTCGAAAACAGCAGCCACGGGATGAAGGCGCTGAGCGTCAACAGGAGATACGGGACGTTCGACGGCAGCTTCGCGTAGTGGCCGAGGACGACCGTGAAGATGATCGCCGTCAGAGCCGGCTGCAACGCGACCCAGGCGGCGCCGACAGCCGTCTGCTTGTAGCGGATCTTCACGTCGCGCCAGATCAGGAAGAACAGGAGCTCCCGGTAGTCCCAGAGCTCGCGGAAGTCGAGAGGACGCCAGCCCCGCTTCGCCTCGATGACGGTGACGCGACCCGCGTCGTAGTGGCTGCCGATTTCGGCAGTCGCGCTCATCGATCCAGGATAGCCCTGGCGTCCGCCAGCTCCGAGAAGAGCTGCCGGTGCCGCTCGGCCCACGTCCGCACGTCGAAGTGGAGTGCCTGTTCGCGCGCGGCGACGGACCGCGCTGCGAGCTCGTCGTCAATTGTGAGGATTGCGTTAGCGAGCTCGTCCGCCGTCGGCGGATGGTCGGCTTCCCAGTCGAGCGGCGCATCGACGCCGACACCCGCGTTCGGGCCGACGAGCTCCGGCGTGCCGCCGCTCGCCGAGTAGACGACCGGGAGCCCGCACGCCATCGCCTCGAGGACGACCGTCGGGCACGGGTCGTTGTACTTCGGATGGATCAGGACATCGGCGCGACGAAACAGCAGGGGCGCGTCCGCCTGACTGTAGGGACCGACCAGTTTGACGGCGTCGCCGAGACGGAGCTCGCGGATACGCGCTGCCGTCTGCGCGTGTGCGTCCGACGCGAACGAGAGCTCGCCTGCGATGAGCAGCGTGACGTCGGGCCGCTCGCGGCGCACAGCTGCGAGCGCACCGAGCGCGGACTCGACGCGGTAGCGCTGGTACTGATTGCCGCCGAGTAGAAGCGTGAGCGGCCGGTGCGCGATGTTCGTTGCCGGCGTGAACGCCTCGACGTCGACTGGGTTGTGCAGCACCTCGAAACGGTCGGTACGTCGGCCGTAGAAGCGGTCGGCAGCGACCTTGCAGAACGCGCTCTGGAACACGACCCAGTCGGCCTCGTGGAGCAGCCTGGCACGCGGTGCGTTGACGAGCTCCCACCCGTCGCCGTACCAGCCCTGGTACGCGACCCCGTTCTGGTTCCACGCGAACCCGGCGCCGCGACGGCGAGCGAGCCGCACCAGCATCGGAGCATCGAGCGGCATCGAGCTCGAGCCGAGGTAGAGAACGTTGAAGTCGCGGGGTGCGTTCGGGAGCGTTCGATTGAGAAGCTGGAACTTGACTGCACCCCCGAACACGACGTCGCCGGCCGCCGGCATGTGCTCCACGCCGTAGGAGACCGCGAGTTCGCCGCGTCGGGGTGGCGTCGACGCGAGGCGGATCCACCGCGGCGCCTGCGCGGCGACGAGCCGCGCGAGCGAGAGCGCGTTCCGCACTCGCCGAACGTGCATGTGCAGGGTCACGAGCGAACGAACCCGTCGAAGAACGCCCGCCACAACGGTGCCTGCGCTTCGTACGAGTTCGCCTTCGCGGTCTCGATGCCCGCCGCAACGACGCGCTCGCCCGCACCCGCGGCGATCGCCTCGAGCCTGCCGACGAGTGCGTCGACGTCCTCGATCTCGACGAGCCAGCCGTTCTCGCCGTCGACGACGAGATCGACCGCCTGACCGACGCGGGTCGAGACGAGCGGCACGCCGGCCGCCATCGCCTCGAGCACACCCTTCGGCCCGCCTTCCTGGCGCGACGTGACGACGTAGGCGTCGAGCGCCGCATACAGCTTTCCGATGTCCGCGTAGCGCTCGACGAACCGGTGGACGTACGGGATACCGAGCTCGTCGAGTCGCGCCCGGACGTATCCGCGCGCCGGCCCCGAGAGGAGCACGTGGAGGTCCGGCACGCGCTCGAGCAGCCGCGCGAGTACGTCGACGAGCACGTCGGGGCCTTTGATCCATTTCGGCTCGGTCCCCTCGTCCCAGCCGACGCCGTCCTTCTGGAAGGAGCCGACGACGAACGCGCCGGGAGGCAGGCCGAGCGCCTCCCGCGCCGCGAGGGAGCGCGGCCCGAAGAAGCGCGGTTCGATGCCGATCGGGATGCGAAAGACCTTCGCCGCGTCGATACCGCTCGAGAGCACGAGTTGCTCGAGCTCGCGATGCGACACCTGGACGCGGTCGACCTCGTGGTGCCGGCGCTGCAGCGCCTCGAAGGCGCTGTCGAACTCGGGCGCGCCGGGCGTGCCGGGCAGGCCGTGGAAATACGTCGTCGCCAGTCGGTGCCCGGCGTCCGGCGGCGGCGGCCGGTCGAAGAACGTGAAGTGGCTGCCGTAGAACACCGACTGCCGCCTCGCTGCGGACGGCGGCCACCGTATCGCGACCCGGATCCCGAGCCGTTCCGCCACGCCGGCGACGGCGCGCAGCTCTTCGTCGATCACCCAGCCGGCGCGCTCGCCGACGAGGAGGAGCCTGCTGTACGCCGGCCAGCGCGCTCCGACGGCGAGCGCCGCACGACGGGCGGCGCGGCGCGCCGGATCGGCGAGCGAGCTCACCTGACTCGCACGACTCCGATCCCGTAACTGGGCGGGTCTCCGGCGATGCACTCCTCGGTTGCCGTAGATCGTTTCAGCTCCGACCAGAAGCGCGGGACGTCGTTCGGTGCATCCGGCTTGACATCGTGAAAGGCGATCAACCCGCCGCGCCGCACGAGCGGCGACCACAGCTCGTAGTCGCGCTTCACCGCGTCGTAGCTGTGGTCGCCGTCGACGAACAGGAAGTCGATGGGCCGCTCGCCAAGAAGCCGGCGGACACGATCGACCGTCGCCGGGGACTGCGAGTCGACCGGCATGACGAGCTCCACGCGTTGGCGCTCCCGTGCGAGGCCCCGACGCACGAAGGCATACGTCGACCAGCGCCCGAGCAGCCCGAGTGGCCGCACGTCGACAGCGACGAGCGTCGCGTCCGGCGCAGCGACCCGCGTCCAGAGGAAGAGCGTCCCGCCCTCGTCGGTGCCGATCTCGACCACGGTCGCCGGCCGCAGCTCCTGCACGAGCTCGAGCAGCCAGAGGATCTCTTCGGTCGACTGCGTCGCACGCAAACGGCCGCCGCGCCATGTGAACGCGCGTCCGAAGGCAACCGCCTCTGCAAGCGGCAGATCGAGCGCCAGGCGGCGAACACGACGCCTGGCGCCGAGGGCGGCTGCGTACAAGCGCGGATACTCGAGGATGCGCCTGATCACGTCAGGTCCTCCAGGCCGAGCGCGCGCAGATACTCGTCCGTGACCTCAGCCAACGACGGCAATGATATGAGCGACTGCCGCTGCTCGTACTCGTCCCGTAGACGATCGAGAAGCGCCGGGACCTCGTTCCAGTCGGTGAAGCCGAACCCGGCCTCCTTCACCGCCTCGGCGCTGCCGCCGCTCTTCAGGTAGATCGCAGGCAGACCGCAGCAGAGCGCCTCGACGAGCGCATTCGAGTACGCGTCATGCTCGGTCGCGGTCACGAACACGTCCTGCGTGCGGAGCAGCGACGCGAGCTCGCGCGACGGGAGCGGCGGCACCACGGTCGCGCGCGCGAACGCCTCCTGCGTGTTGCCCACGTACGTCAGGTCGTAGCGCGTCCAGTCGAGGTTGCGCTCGAGCCAGCGGTAGAACGGTCCTCCCTTGCGCGGATTGTCGGACCAACTCACGGCGACAACGCGCGTGCGCCGGTCGCGGGCGAACGGCGTGCGCCCCTGTGCGTGGAAGACTTCGGGATCCGTGCCGTTGTAGATCACGCGAGGCTCAACGAGCTCGATGCCGATGCTTCGGTACATGTCGACGGTCGCATGCGAGATGGCGATCGTCCCGTCGGCGAAGCGACGGTTCAGCTCGGCTACGCGTGCGTCCGTGCCGTCGTCGTAGCCGCGGTACAGAGATGTGACCGCCCCCACGCGATGAACCAGCCGGCACCCGTCGGAGACACGCGAGGCAAACCACTCGAGCCGGAGCGGGTCGAAGTTGAACGAGTTGAAGAGGATCGCGCGCGTGGCCGGCGATGCTGCGCCGATCTCGACGGCGACGCCTCGACGACGCAGTTCGCCGACCACCGCGCGGAGCGATTGGTGCGCGCCGCCCGCCGGCGGCGGCGCGAAATCGTGGAAGAGCGCAAGCACGGCGCCCCGCGCGCGCGCCGCCCGCGCGTCCCGTCTCACCTCCGCTTGCCAGAGACCGCGACGGGTCGCTCGCATGGCAGGGCGCACCGCGCTTCGCAGGACGGACAACAGAGCCAGGATAGCCGGGTGGTCGGCGCAGTCTGTGCCCTACGACGCATCTATATTCATCTCCCGATGGCGGCGCGAGGAGGACTGACAGTGGGCCCCCTCGGCCGTCTGCGCTATCGGGTGGGTCGACGGCGGGCCGGGCTCCGCTTCTCCCGCCTGCTGCAACGAGCGGCGGATCGCGCGGCGACGCCGGAGGAGATCTTCGACGCGGCGAGCTCGCTCAAGCTCGAAGAGATCTCGATTGTTCCGATTCAGGTTCCCGCCGAGATCGCTTCGCTGCTCGCGCTCCTCCGCGCCGAGCAACCCCGGCGCGTCCTCGAGATCGGAACGGCGAACGGCGGGACGCTGTACCTCCTCTCATGGGCCTCCGCGCCGGACGCACGCATCCTCTCGCTCGACATCAAGAACTACGAGTCGCTCTATCGACGGGTGTTCGAGTCGTTCGGGCGGGGAGCCCAACAGGTCCGCGTCATGCAAGGGGACTCGCACCTCGACGCCACGCGCGACGGCGTCCGCCGGTTCTTCGGTGACGACCTGGACTTCCTGCTCATCGACGGCGACCACAGCGCAGCGAGCGTGCGGCGGGACTACGAGCTCTTTGCGCCGCTCGTTCGCCCCGGCGGACTGATTGCGTTCCACGACATCGTCGATGGCGACGAGGCGCTCGTCGGCGGGGTGCCCGCGTTCTGGCGCGAGGTGCGCGCAGAGCTCGACGACCCGCTTGAGCTCGTCGAGTCGTGGCAGCAGGGTGGCTTCGGCATCGGCGTCGGCCGCAAGCGGGCGCCGCTGAAGCCGTCGTGAAGGTCCTCGTACTCGTCCTTGCGGCGCGCACGTGGCCGTATCCGATCCTCATCCGCACGATGGAGCACACGTGGGCGTCCCTCGAGGTCGACGGCATCTCAACGCTCTTCTATTACGGGGGCGACCGACTCGAGCGCCACGGCCGCCGCCTGTACCTCCCTCTAACGGACGCGCTTCCGGCCGGCCGGAAGACGATCGCCTGCTTCGAGTACGTGCTGGCAAACCACGACTTCGACCTCGTCTTCCGAACGAACGCGAGCAGTTATGTCGACCTTCCGAACCTGCGCGCGTTCGCAGACGAGCGTGCGCGTGACGAACGGTTCTACTGCGGTCATCGCGGGATGTACGGAGACCTTCCCTTCGCATCCGGGTCCGGATACTTCCTCAGCAAGGACCTCGTTCGGCTGTGTGTCGAGCGACAGGAGGAGCTCGACCAATCTCTCCCGGACGACATCGCGCTTGCGGCGCTGCTCCGCGAGGCGGGGGTCGAACCGGTGGACGCACCCAGGGTGGGATACACATCTGCTCGCCGTGTGGACGAGGTGGACACGTCGCAGTTCCTGTTCCGCTGCAAGACCGGGTCGCCCTGGCGCATCGGAGACGTTCGCATCATGCTCACGCTGCACGAGGCGTTCGTCCGCGCACGCGGCGGCCGATACCGGTCGCGGCTGCTGGGGCTGCTGACGGCGCTCGCGTCGGTCTATGCAGCGTTGATGCGCGTGCGTCGCACGCTCGGCTAACCGACGCTCGAATGCGTCGCGATGGCCGGCGCGTCGACGGGATCGACCTCGTCCCACTGGAACACCGGCGCGATGACGCCTTGCCGAATGTGGTGCGACCCGACGAAATACGACTCTCCGTGGTCCAGCGTGACGTCGAAATGGATGACACCCTTCTCGTGGATCACGCCGTCGATTCCGTGAGCCAGCACACGCACGTTGACGACGTATCTGCCGCCGTTGAGCAGACCGGCCGGGATCCGGCAGCGCAGCGCGTGGAGACCCGGCCGACCTCCCGGCTGCAGTTCCTGGTTGCCGTCCACGTGGTACGAGCTGAGCACGAACGTGCCGTCGGCGGCGATGAGATCCATCATGACGACGAGAGCCGGATCCGGCGTCTCCACGTCGAGCTCGACGATGACGCCGATGGACTCGTTCGAAGAGAACGTCGCGTGTAGCGCGCCGTTCTCGTCCTCCGCGCGGACACTGACGAGACGAACGTCGTCGTTCCCGGGCCTCAGCGCGGGATCGTCCCAGCGCCGCTGGCCGGTATCGAGCGTCTCGAACGAGGCGAGGTAGCGGCGCACGATCGAATCGGTCGGACCGTCGTCGACAATCCGACCCTGTTCGAGCAGCAGCGCGCGCTCGCACAGCGCACGCACGGGCTGCAGATTGTGGCTGACGAACAGCACGGTCACGCCGTCACGCGCGACCTCGCTCATGCGACCGACGCAACGGCGCTGGAAGTCGGCGTCACCAACGGCGAGCACTTCGTCCACGATGAGGATCTCCGGCTCGAGGTGAGCGGCGACCCCGAACGCGAGGCGGATGTACATCCCGCTCGAATACCACTTGACCGGTGTGTCGATGTGCTTCTCCACGCCGGAGAACTCGACGATCTGGTCGAACTTTCGCCGCACTTCCGCGCGCGTCATCCCCAGGATCGAGCCGTTGAGATACACGTTCTCGCGCCCCGTGAGCTGCGGATGGAATCCGGTGCCTATCTCGAGCAGCGCGCCGACACGGCCTCTCACGTCCACGTAGCCCTTCGTCGGTTCCGTGATGCGGCAGAGCACCTTCAGCAGCGTGGACTTGCCTGCGCCGTTGCGGCCGATCAGCGCGACCGTTTCTCCGGGCGCGATGTCGAACGTCATGTCGTTGAGCGCCCAGATGGAGCCGGCGGACTTCCTGAGCCCGAGAACGCCCCCCAGCTTCCCGAAGCCCGTCTCGACCTGACCCAACCGGTAGCGCTTGGCGAGCCCGTGGGCGCTGATCGCGAGATCGGTCACTAGAGCAGGTCCACGATCGTGCGCTCGGCGCGACGGAACACCAGCAGCCCGCCTACGAGCACGACGAACACGACGCCGGTGCTGGCGAGGAGGACACCGGTGTTCGGCTGCGTGATCCCGAGGAGCGACCACCGGAACCCATCAACGACCGCGGTCATCGGGTTGATGGCCACGAGCTTGCGGTACGGCTCGGGCAGGCGCTGGACCGGATAGAGAACGGGTGTGATGTAGAACCAGAGCTGAAGCACGAACGGCAGCGTGAACCCGATGTCGCGGTAACGCACCGAGAGGCCGCAGAGCCAGAGCCCGAAGCCCAGCGATGCGAGCGCGGCAAGCAGGATGAACGCGGGCAGGAACACGATGTGCCAGCTGGGCCAGCGTCCGTAATACCCGAAGAGGCCGATGAGGACGACGAACCCGATGAGCAAGTCCACGAGCGGCGCCGTCACCTGCGCGATCGGGGCATAGAGCCGCGGGAAGTAGA
The DNA here is from genome assembly GCA_963734285.1 of uncultured Actinomycetes bacterium. GTDB lineage: Bacteria > Actinomycetota > Thermoleophilia > Gaiellales > Gaiellaceae > Palsa-739. The sequence continues at coordinate 81,360 of CAVTGM010000001.1, forward strand.
TCTTCCCCATGATGCTCGAGTTGTTGAGGAGCGACGCTGCGACACCGGGCAGCACGCTCAGGAAATACGACCACACGAGCAGGCCGGCGTACAGGAACAGCGGGTACGGGATGTTCGGCTGGCCCGACGTGAACCCGGCGAGGCCGCCGAACACCGCCGCCAGCAAGACCATCGAGATAACCGGTTTCAGGATCGCCCAGAGCGGCCCAAGATAGGTCTGCTTGTAGCGCGCGCGGATGTCGCGCAACATGAACGTCAAGAGGAGCTCGCGGAAACGCCAGAGCTCGCCCCAGTCGACGAGGAGGAGCCCGCGCGACGGCTGGAGCCGCCGTACGGCGTTCGCTGCAGCTCGCCGCTGCGCTACTTCCGAAGCGGTGACATCCACGGGAACCACGATAGCGGCATGCCCTGCCGCCTCGGCCTCGACCGAAGCCGCGGTACGCTCCTCAGCGTGATCCGAAGCACCGCCCGATACGGACGGAGGATCGAGCGGGCGCTTCGGAAACGGATCGGGCTACGCGCGATCGCGTCGCCCGTCGTTCCGCGCCCGCGACTCCGCGTGTCGCGACATCGGCCTCGCCTGACGGACGTGCTCGTCTCGAGCGATCTGAACCCGCGGTACTTGGGCGCGTGGGAGGTCGCGCGCCGCATGTGGAGCGAGGTCGGCGGCGTCCGGCCGCATCTCGTCCTCGTCGCTCCCGCAAGGGACGTGCCACCTGCTCTCGCGGACGACCCGGACGTGCATGTCTTCGAGCCGATCTCGGGCCTCCACACGGCGTTCCAAGCACAATGCATCCGTCTCCTCTACCCGGCCCTCCTCGAGACGGAAGGGGCGGTCCTGACATCTGACGTAGACATGGTTCCGCTCAGTCGGCGGTATTTCCATGAGCCGCTTTCGCACATCGACGAACGGCACTTCCTCGCGTATCGCGACGTGCTGCTTCCGCGCGGCGAGATCCCGATTTGCTACAACGCCGCGCTTCCATCGGTCTGGTCGAAGCTGTTCGACGTCCGTTCGCTGGACGACGTCCGCGGAAGACTTTCCGAGTGGGCCGCGGAATTCGAGTACGAGGGGATCCACGGGGGCCACGGTTGGCACGCCGACCAGATCACCCTGTACCGGACGCTGATCGCGCGGGGGAAGGAACACCGAGACGTGTGGATCCTGCGGGACGAGTACACCGGGCTCGAGCGGCTGCAGAAGGTCGTGCTTCAGCGACGCGATCATCTCGTCGACCCGGAACGCGAACGGATCCGGCGCGGCGTGTACACGGACTTTCACGTCCTTGTCCCGTACGACGAGCACCGAGCCCTGAACGACGAGGTCGTACAGCTCGCGACAGCGGGCCGTGCACCGAACGCACCTCGATAAACTGCGGTTGTGAGTACGCCGGTGCTGAAGGGCCATCTGGCTTCGTTCCGGCAGATCTGGAAAGGCGGTTTCTACGCCGGCGACCCGATGGATAGGATGGGGTCGGCCGCGTCGTGGGGCCTCTTCGGGTATCTCGGCGTCCCCTACGCGATCGTGTTGCGGTGCATCCGACCGTACCTCGACGAGAACACGGTCGCGCTCGAGATCGGTCCTGGTCGCGGTGCGTATACGCGCGCCTTGCTCGGTGCCGCCTCCGTCTGGTGCCTCGATGCCCTGTCGGCCGAGCACAACCGGTTCTGGGAGTACGTCGGAGAGCAGCCGCATGTCCGATACGTCGAGGTGGAGAACTTCGACTGCGGGATGCTTCCCGACGACGGGATCGACTACATGTTCTCGTACGGCACGCTTTGCCACGTCCCGTTCGAGGGGATCGAGGCGTATGCCGCGGCGTTGTGGCCGAAGCTCAGGTCCGGCGCAAACTGTTTCTGGATGGTCGCCGACTACGAGAAGTATCGGCGGTTCATCGAGGAACGCCCGAGCGTGGCTCCGGCACTCGTGTCGCAGATCGGACGACCGTGGCTTCGACGTCTGATCTCCCGCGTCGCAAGCCAGGTGGAGGAGCGCCAGCTCGAGAAGTACCGCGCTCACATCGCGGCGCCTGAGGGTCCCGACGGGAGCTGGTGGTACGACGCCGGAACGAGCCGCACCGTGACGATGCTGGAGGGCATTGGCTACCGCGTGATCGAGCCCGACGTCGGTGTTGATCCGCGGTCGCCCATCGTGCATTTCGTCCGCGATTGACCCCTGCGGTTCGCGCGGGGTACGAGCTACTATCTGGCGCGATGTCGGTCAAAGACAGGCTCGCGCCGCCGTTCGTCCGCCTCGCGCGCGGACGGTACTTCTACAACGAAGATCTCATGCCGCGCGTCTCGCGCGACGACGTCTACCTGATGAACCATCCCCGCTCGGGGAGCAGCTGGCTCAGGTGCCTCGTGACGTCGTACGTGCGCGAGTCGCCGATCACCCCCGAGCTCGCCGCCGAGACGGTGCCCGGCGTCATCAGGCCGCGCCTCATCCCGTCGGTGATGCCAAAGACTCCCGAGACCGTTCTCATCAGAAGCCATGCCGCGTACACGAAGATCCCGGCTCGCGTGATCTATCTCATGCGCGACGGGCGAGACGCGCTCCTCTCGTTCTACGCGCTCCGGAGAAAGACCGAGCCGCCGTCGAGCTGGGTTCACTCCGTCACGCCCGGAGAGTTCTTCCTCAAGAACGCGAAGTACGGCCCGTGGCACGAGCACGTGCTCGGCTGGCTGAACGGATTGCAGGCGTGGCCCCCGGACCGCTTCCTCGTTGTCCGGTACGAAGATCTCGTTCGGGAGACGGAGTCGCAGCTCGGGACGATCGTCGAGTTCCTCGGCTTCTCAGCCGATCCCAAGCGCCTCGAGCGGGCGGTGGCATGGAACTCGAAAGAGGCGCTCTCGAAGATCGACGACGAGGCCGGCGGCGGTGCTCTCGCGTTCCCCGGCATGACCCAGGGAGGATGGTCGTCCGCGCTCACCCCGGAAGAGCTCGCTCGCTACGAGGAGCTCGCCGGTGAGGCGCTCCGCAGAGGCGGGTACCCGCTGATGAGCGAGCAATCGGCGGCCGCCGCGTCGTACTAGCGTGCGGCCCGGCGAAGGAGCCGGTACGCGAGCACGAGTTTGAAGACGAACGGGTGTCGCTCCGGCAGGCGATCCATGACCATGCGCGAGACGAATCGTCCGCCGTTGCGGCGGCTGATCTTCCGCATCTCGGGATAGAAACGGTCGGCGGCGGTGACGCTCTTCGATTCCGATTGAAAGCGGAAGCACGACAGGATGCCGTCGATGACGCCGACGTCGAAACGTCGTCCGATGCGCACCCACAAGTCGTAGTCCATCGCGTAGTGGTAGCGCGGGTCGACGCCCCCGACAGCCTCGTACGCGTCGCGCGTGAAGAACGCTGACGGTTGCGGCACGAAGTTCTTCGCATCGAGCAGCGTGTCGAAGTCGAACGGATGCGGCGGCACCTCGAAGGCCGTCTCGCCGTTCTCGTGCACGATGCGATACCCGCCGTAGGCGAGGCCGTAGTCGCTCGACCGCAGCCGTGTCACAGCCGCCGACACCGCGCCCGGCAGGTACAGGTCGTCGGCGTTCAACCAGCCGAAGATCTCGCCGTCCGCCAGCTCGAAGCCCTTCCGCAGTGCGTCGGCCTGGCCCTCGTCGGGTTCCGAGATCCAGCGGAGGTGGTCGTACCGACGCAGGATCTCAACCGAGCCGTCCGTCGAGCCGCCGTCGACGACGACGTGCTCGATCCGCGGATAGTCCTGCTCGAGCACACTTCGGATCGTTTCCTCGAGGAACCGCGCCTGATTCAGGCACGGAGTGACCACGGTGACGAGCGGAGAGGCTTGCATACCGCGCACCATCGTAAGATGCGCGCGTGGGAATCGCGCCGCCCCAACTTCTCACCGATCTGCGCTTCGAGCTCGGGCTGAAGCGGGCGGTCGAGACCGGTACCCGCCTCGGCAACGGCGCCGCGACACTCGCCGCGATCTTCCCCGAGGTGGTCACCATCGAGCTCTCGCCGGAGCTCCACGCTGCCGCTGCGCAACGGTTCGCTGCCAACCCGAGCGTGAACGTCGTGCTCGGGGACGCCGGAGTGGAGCTCGCGCGCCACGTCGACAGTCACGTGCCGACGCTCTACTTCCTCGACGCGCACTGGAGCGGGGGCCCGACTGCCGGCGAGGAGATCGACTGCCCGATCCGCGACGAGCTCCAAGCGCTCGCGTCCGGCGGCCCGGAGGACTGCGTCCTTATCGACGATGCGCGCCTGTTCGCCGAGCCACCGCAATGGCGGAAGGCGGCGAAGTGGCCACCGCTCACAGAGTTGCTCGAGATCGTCGGCGACATCCATCCACGGCACTACGTCTCCGTCGTCGGCGATCAGATCGTCGCCGTCCCACCTCGCGGCCGCCGAATCGTGGAAGCGTGGGAGAGAACGGTCAGCGGCGGCAGGCGTCCACTCCGCGCGCAGCTATGGCGCTTACGCCCCGCCCGCGTGCGCTGGCGCATGGGCGGGCCGCTCGTCAGCGAATAAGGACGCAGTCGCACTCCACGATCCGGCCTGTCGCGTCGGGGAAGGTCGGAAAGAAGAGAGCGGGAGCGAAGCCGCGCGCGTCGAGTTCGGCCAGGAAGTCGAGATAGCCCGGCTGCCCCTCGTACGTCCGCTGAAGCGCGAGCTCGACCTGAACCGCGGCGAGTCGGTCGAGCGTCGACGCTGCGCCTCGAATCACCTCGAGATCGAAGCCTTGCGTGTCGATCTTCAGAAAGACGGATCTCGCGCCGCGCGTCGCATCGTCGAACACGTCGTCGACGGTGGTGACCTCGACCGTCTCGGATCCGCGCTCCTTGAAGGTCCGGGGCATCAAACGCAGCGCGTACGCGTTCGGAACGAGCAGCGAGTTGGAGCCTGGGCTGCCCGTCAGGCGCAGCTCCAGCGTGCCGGCCACGCTGCCGACTGCGAAATGGCGCGTCTCCCACGAGCTGTCTCCCTCCGCCTCCCGTGCGAGCAGCTCGAAGTTCTCCGAGGCCGGTTCGAACGAGACGATGCGGCCGCGATAGCCGAGGTCGCGCAGCATGCGCCCGTACGTCCCCGTGAACGCGCCCACATCGAGAACGCAGTCGACCTGAAGGCGGCGAAGCAGCGCGATGAGCTCGGCGCCGAACGCCGGGTACGGAACGACGTCGAAACCTCTGCGTCGCAACGCTGAGCGCACGACGCGAGCGGGCCGTTGCAGCGCGCGGTGCACCGGGCGATCCTAGAGCACGTCAGTCGACATCGTCCGCGTGCAGGTGCTCGCCCGCCTCGACCGACCGCCGGAGCCGGAGCCCCAGTACGCGCGCCTCCTCGCCCGGCCGTAGCGCGTCGGCCGGGCGCGTCCAGACGAGGTCGTCGATCGTGACCTCGTGCCCGGCGGGAAGGGCGCGGGCGGCGGCAACCGAGCGGCGCACGGCCGTGCGCGCCGCTTCCTCCGACGGCTGCACCCCTTTACGCGCGTCGCCGAGCAGCGTTTCCGCGGCGCGGATGCGGACGACGAGCTCGCGCAGCTCCGCCGGGTCGGCGGAGAGCTTGTGGTCGCGGAAGTCCGAGAAGCCCTTGTCGAGCGTGAAGTGCTTCTCGACGATGCGTGCGCCGCAGGCAACCGCGAGCGGGCCGGCGTCCAGCCCGTCGGTGTGGTCGGAATAACCGATGGTGGAGTGCGGGAAGCGCTCCGCGAGCACGCCCATCGCCCGCAGGTTCACCTCCGCCGCCGGCGCGGGATAGCTCGTGACGCAGTGCAGGATCGCGATCCCGTCGCCGAGCACGGTCACCGCACGCTCCACGTCGTCGAGCTCCGACTGGCCGGTGGAAAGGACCGCCGGGAGCCCGGTGGCGGCCACCGCCTCGAGCAGCGGAAAGAAGTCCACGTCGCCCGACGCGATCTTCAGCGCGTCCGCGAACGGGGCGAGGGCTTCCACGCTCGCGAGGTCGAGCGGCGTAGAGAGGAACAGGAGCCCGCGCTCGTGGGCCAGCGCTGCGAGCTCCTCGAAGTCCTTCGGGCGGAGCTCGAAGCGCTGCATGCGCGCGTGCCGCTCCGCATCGGACGGCGAGACGAATGCATCCGTGCGGAAGGTCTGGAACTTCACCGCGTCCACGCCCGAGGCAGCCGCTCCCTCGACCAACTCGCGAGCGGTTGCAATGTCGCCCTCGTGGTTGTTCCCGATCTCCGCGATGACGAGGACGCGCGCGTCGGTGTCGAAACCGCCGATCCGCATCAGGCGTCCACGTGGCGATGGAGGACGTACGACGCGCCCGCGATCCGGAAGCCGAGCTTCTCGTACAGCCGCAGGGACGGGACGTTCGCCGCCTGCGTACCGACGCGGAGGGTGCGGCCGCCGCCCCCGTGCCGTTGCGCGAAGGCGCGCACGAGCGACTCACCGGCGCCGTGTCCCTGGGCGGCCGGCGCAACGCCGACGAGATCGATGACGCGCGCGCCGTCGCGCGCCTCGAGAACGGCGAGGAATCCGTCCGCGGAAGGCGTGCTCAAAAGCTCGATGCCGCGTCGTCCGTCGACGTAGCTCTGCACCCATTCGCGCTTTACGCGGTTCGCGAGCTCGTCGGGGATGCGCGGATCGAGATGGAATCGCGAATAGCGGAAGCAGCTCCCGGCAACGGCGAGCAGCGCCTCATACTGTTCGGCGGACGCCGGCGCGACCGAGTCGTCCACGAGGCCGTCGCCACCGTCCCGCTCGAGCGTGACGTTCACGTCCACGACCCGGAAGCCCGCGTCGGTCACGACGCCGAGTGTGTCGACCTCACCGGCCGGGATCCGGCACGTGTAGAGGCCCGGCGCTGCCGCCGCCGCTGCGGACTCAGCGGTGACGGTGAACGTATCGAAGCCGAGGACGCCGGAGAGCCAGCCGTCCCGGACCGGCTCAGACTGTCGCACTGCCGACGAGTTGCCGGTACCAGCCGATGTATCTGGGGAGGCCGACGTCGATGGGGCACTCAGGCGCATAGCCCAGCAGGTCGCGCGCCTTGGCAACGCTCAGCGTCCCGCGCTCGGGCATCAGGCGATCGCGCTGGGCGTGCTCCACCTCGAGGTCGGGGAACTCCTGCCGCACGAGCTCGACCACGTCGGCGATCGCGCGGGCTTCCCCGTACGTCATGTTGAAGATTTCGTTGCGCGCTCGCGGCACGTCGATGGCGAGGCAGATCCCACGCACGAGATCCTCGATGTACGTGAAGTCGAGGCGCTCCGATCCGTCGCCGTCGATCACGATCGGCCGCCGCTCGAGCGCGTTCTCGATGAAGACCTGGCTCACGCGGCGGCTGATGCAGCGTGGACCGTAGAGCGCGGACGGACGGATGATCGTGAACGGCAGGTCGAACACCTGCTGGTACGCGATCACGATCTTCTCACCGGAAACCTTGAGCGCGCCGTAGATGCCGATCGGTTCCAAGGGATGCGTCTCGTCGACCTCGGGCGTCAGAAAGTTCCCGTACACCATGCTCGACGACAGGAAGATGAAGTGATCGAGCCCGCTGCGCGACCAGTCGAGAGCGTTCTCGAGCGTGCGCAGGCTGTGGTCGAACGTGCTGTATGGGTCCTTGTTCGACTCCCCCGCGTGCGAGACCGCCGCCGCGTGCACGATCACCGTCGGCGCGATGTCGCTGAGCAGCCGCGACAGCGCGTGGTAGTCGCGCGCGTCTTGGACGTGAACGGGGACATCGGCGTCGCGGAGGAGGTCGAGCCGCTCCTGGAGGATGCGGCTGTACAGATCGCGGTGCGGCCGGTACCGCTCGTCAGTCGCAACCGCGAGCATGTTGTTCACCTGTAGCCCGTCGACGACGTGAACGTCGACGCCGCGGGCGGCGAGCTCGAGCGCCAGATGATGGCCGATGAAGCCCGCCCCGCCGATGACGGCGACGCGGCCGCCGTTCACGCGACCTCCTCGACGGCTGAGAGCAGCGCGGCCGCGACCGCCTCGACGTCGCCCTCCTCGAGGTGCGGGCCGACGGGTAGGGCGATGCCGCGATCGCTGATCGCCTCGGCTCCCGGATAGCGGCTCGCGTCGTAGCCGTACTTCTCGCTGTAGTACGTCATCCGCGGTACCGGCTTGGGGTAGTACACGCTCGCGCCGACACCGGACTCGCCGAGGAGGCGGAGGACGTCGTCGCGACGCGCACCCACGTCGCCGTGCAGCACGACCGAGAGGCAGTAGTGGCTGTTGCCGGGACCGTCGAGGACGTGCAGCTCCCCGCGGCCGTCGAGGAGTGACCGCAGGCGCTCGAAGTTCGCACGTCGGATATCGAGGTTCTCGTCGATGCGGCGCAGCTGCGAGCGGCCGAGCGCGGCGAGCGGTTCGCTGAGACGGTAGTTGAGCCCGATCGACGGCACGTCGTACATGCCCGGGACCGAGCGCTCTGCATGCGAGCGGTCGACCCCGTGCGCGCGCAGGCGCGCCACGTTCGCCGCGACGTCCTCGTGCCGCGACACGAACATGCCACCCTCGGCGGTCGTGATGTGCTTGACGGGGTAGAACGAAAAGCAGCCGACGTCGCCGAAGAGACCCACGTGCATCCCGTCGAGACGCGCGCCAACAGCGAGTGCGCAGTCCTCGATCAGCGGGATGCCGTGCTCACGCGCGACCGCCGCGATCGCCGGGACGTCGCACGGGATACCGACGAAGTGCACGATCGTGATCGCTTTGGTCCGTGAGGTGATGGCGGCGCGGACCGCGTCCGCGGTCACGTTGCCGGTGGCCGGGTCGCAGTCGACGAAGACGGACGTCGCGCCGACCCACTCCGCGGTGTTCGCCGTCGCCGCATGCGTCTCTGCGGGCAGGACGACCTCGTCGCCGGAGCCGATGCCGTAGAACGCATAGGCCAGGTGGAGCGCCGCGGCGCACGAGCTGACGGTGACGCAGTGCGCGCTCTCGCCGAGAAACGCCGCGAAGTCCTCCTCGAACCCCTTGCCCTCAGGGCCGTGCGCGAGGATCGGGCCCGAGAGGACGTCCGCGACCGCCTTGCGGTCGTCGTCGTTCACCCACGGTCTGCCGAAGGGGATCGACCTCGTCGCAGACGTCGCCATTGGCACAACGGTAGCCGCGCCGGCGGAAAGCCTGTCAGGCGTAGTCGACAGCGACGATCGCCCGCTCAGCGAGCGCCCGGTCGGCAGCCGCGCAGACGCAGACGACGTCTAGTTCGTGCTGGGCGCCGGCGTCCCCGTTCGACTCGACCGCGTCGAGGAAACCGGCGATGAGGGCATCCTTCCCGGCTGGCTCGGCGGCGAGGTCGAGCGGCCGCGGCCGCTCGGTGGGCTCACGGCTCGCGTGCAGCCGCGCACCGGCGTCGTCGCTGAGGAACGTCGCCTCGGTTCCAAAGAGCCGCACGACGTGCCGATGCGCATGAACGGAGCCGAAGTTGGCCGTGACGCGGCCGACGAGGCCCGAGTCGAACTCGAACGTCGCTGCGACGAAGTCGTCGTAGCGGAAGGACGTGCCGTCAGTCGAGATGCCGTTGCCGAACGCAGCCACGCGAGTGGGGCGCTCCCCGGTCAGCCAGAGCATGAGGTCGACGAGGTGGACGCCGCCGCCGAGCATGACCGAGTAGTCGTCGACGCCGCCGCGCCATCCCTCGGTGATCTTGTGCAGCCGCCCGTACAGGTAGTCGCCGTCAAATGCGTACGGCGTGCCGAGCGCTCCCCGTTCGACCTCCTCGCGAAGCCACCGGAAGAGCGGCGCCCCGCGGAGGACGAGATTGGACGCAAGCGCAGGGCAGCCGGCAGACTCCCATGCCCGCTTGATCGCCCGCGCCTCATCGAGGCTCCGGCAGAGCGGCTTCTCGACGAACGCGTGTTTGCCGGCGTCGAGAGCAGCGAGGGTCTGCTCGTAGTGTGCATCGTCGAACGACGCGATGGACACGACACGTGTCTCCTCGTCCCCAAGGATCTCCTCGTAGCTCGACGCGACGCGGGCGCCGAGCTCGTCGGCGAGACGACGCGCACGCTCCTCGTCGAGATCGAAGAGCCAATGAAGCTCCGTCCGCGGGTCGGCGGCATACGTACGCGCATGTGCCTCGCCTACGCCGAGACCGACGACGGCAGCGCCGATCACTCGCCCGCCTCCAGCCGCCGCAGGTCCTCGAGCGTGTCGACTGCACCCACACCGTCGACTTCGAGCGCGCGGATTCGAAAGCGCTCCGGGTGCGCATAGAAATAGGGCATCACGTGCTCGCGCTCCGCGGCCGTCGTCTCCGCGAGGTCGATCCCGAGAAGCGCCGATGCACGCACGAGCTCCACGTTGGTCCCATGGGCGGAGCGCCCGAGCGCCGTCGTGACGACGTCGACATCGTCCGACGCGGCGTCGATCACTGCACGGATCACGCGAGGATCGAGGAGCGGGCTGTCCGCGGACAGACGAAGCACCCACGTCGACGGATAGGCGGCAGAGCACAGGCGGAAGCGTTCGAGCACGTCGTCCTCCGGGCCTCGGAAGCACGCGATGTGCGCGGACTCGAGATACGCGGCGAGCGGGTCGTCGCTCGTCTCGTTGCTCGTTGCGACGACGACGTCGGCCGCGCCGACGGCAGTCGCCGCCGCGCGCACGACGTGAAGGACGATCGGCTCGCCGCGGAACGGCGCGAGCACCTTCCCGGGAAAGCGCGACGAGCCCATGCGCGCCTGCACGATCGCCCGGACGCTCATCCGGCCACCTTCTCGGCGGTGAACGCCGGCATGACGTCGGCAAGGAGCGACTTCGGGTTGTAGACGCTCAGCCGCACTCCCTGGGCGGCGAGCGCTCGCGTCCACTCGTCCATGAGCTCGACGATGCCCGCAGCGGCCGTGTTGTGCCGGTCGCCGGCGCGGTTCCCGCGCGCGGCGTTCACGTCGCCTGGAACGACTGAGTTCGTCGCAGTGTCGTACGTCAGCGTCTTGTCCGGCGGCAGCCAGTAGTAGCGGCTGTCGTACAGGTCGATCCCGACGAGGACGATCTCCTTCCAGCCGAGGCAATACGCGCAGTTGACTGCATCGACGAGCGTGCCGGGCGCGTGTCGAATCCCCTCGGCGAAGCTGCGCGTCGGCAGGCCGAGGCCGGGGGCGGTGCGATATCGGAAGAGGCGCGCGCCCGCGGGCAGGTACCGGCGCCCGACGACGAAGTTGGCGTAGTGGCCGAGGAAGTCGTCCTGCATCAAGTAGATCGTGTCGGCGAAGAGCGTGTTCGCCCGCAAGGCGCCCGCGAGCTCCTCGGCTCGATGAGACGGATGGAGCGATCCGTACGCGCCGCCGCGGAAGAGTTGGAAGTCCACGCGGATCCACTGCTGCCAGTAGAAGGCGTTGAACCCGAACGTGTCGTGCTCGGCCATCGCGTCCCATTCATCGGGCGAGATGTCGTTCATCGACGCGCCGCCGCCGAACACGAAGACGCGCTCGGAGCGGCGCGCTGCTCGCACCCGCGCCTCGTCGAGCACCGCATAGCGCTTCCGGTTCAGCCGGTCGCGGGCCCAGGAGTCGACCAGCGCGGCGTTCCAGCGGGCGGTATAGACGGCCCCCCGTGTGGCGAGCACGTTCCGCTCGATCCGGAGCGTGTAGCGCACGCCGCGCGGCGCTAGCGCCTTCGCATGCGCCGCAACGCGACCCAGGAGTCCACGCACGTCCCCGGCGCGCACGAAGCGAAGGACACGCACGACCCGATAGAACCACGGACGCGCACGCGGGAGATACCAGTCGACGTAGATCTGCGAGAAGCGACGGCCGCCGTGCGCGCGGCTCGCGCGCACCGTCTCCGCCCAGAATCCTGACGTCTCGGCCACGGTTTTCGATGCCGGATGCAGGCGATAAGCGCCGAGAATCGCATCGACGTGCGTCACGGGGAAGCGCGCGCCGAGCCTGAGCCACAACTCGTAGTCCATCGCGTAGCGGTAGCTCGCGTCGAGCCCCCCGACGGCCTCGAACGCCTCGCGCGTGAAGAACGCGCCCGGCTGGCAAACCGCGTTGCGGTCGTTCAGCTCCGCATCGTGGTCGTACGGCACCGGTTGGATGTCGCGGATCGTCGCGCCGTCCTCGTCGATCTGCCGCCAGCCGCCGTGCACGAGGCCGGCGCGAGTGCGACGCAGCGCCTCGACCGCGGCGCTCACGGCGCCCGGAAGGTATGCGTCGTCCGCGTTGAGCCAGCCGAAGATCTCGCCGTTTGCACGACGGAATCCCTTGTTGATCGCATCCGCCTGACCCTCGTCGGGCTCCGACACCCAGGTCAGATGGGGATAGCGTTCGAGCACGTCGACCGTCTCGTCCGTCGAGCCGCCGTCGATGACGATGTGCTCGATGTGTGGATAGTCCTGCTCGAGCACGCTGCGAATCGCATCCTCGATGAACCGCCCTTGGCCGAGCGACGGCGTCACGATGGAGACGAGGGGTAGAGCCTCCATCGCGGCGACTATAGCGGCGGGTTCCGCAGTCTCCGCCGCAGCGCGAGCTCGCCCCGCGTGCGGAACCACGCCCAGAAGAGCGAGAGCGCCAGGCCGGTGACGCCGTCGCGGTATCCCTTCTTCGCGACGAAGCTCTCGCGGAAGCTCCGCCACGGCGTACCGAGGACGGCGCGGGCGCCGGTGATCTCGCCCGCCGCGGCTCGATCAACCGGCTCGAGCTCGAGGTAGCGGCGATGGCGCTCGACGAGCTGGCCGTAGCCCTCCGCCCAGCGGTGGACGATCGCGGTCTCCTGCGAGAACGGGAGGTCGAGGACGCGATACCCCGGGTGAATCGTCATCCCGCCCCAGATCGCGGGCGTGAGCGTGACCGCGCTGCGGCGAACGAGCAGTCGCCGTTTGTTCGGCCCGCCCCAGACGGTGCCACGGAGCCGGCGTCCGGCGAAGTAGTACTGGCGCGGCGCGTCGACGGCGGCGACGTCTCCTGCGATCGTCGGAAGCATCTCCGCCACCTTCGCGGCCAGCGCAGGCGGTACCTCTTCGTCGGGATCGACGACGAGTATCCAATCGTGACGGGCCTGCGGCGCAACCGTCACGCGCGCGGCCTCGGCGATACCGACGTACGGGTGCGCCACGACCCGCGCGCCGTGTGCTTGGGCGACCGCGGCGGTGTCGTCCGTCGACTCGAGGTCGACGACGATCAACTCGTCGCAGAACGCGATCGCGTCGAGGCAGCGGCCGAGGAGATGCCCCTCGTTCCGGCTGGACACGATTGCCGAGATCGCTACGCTGGCCCGAGTGACCGCCATTCTGGGGCTCAATGCCTATCACGGCGACGCGGCGGCGGCGCTCGTCGTCGACGGCGAGCTCATCGCCGCGGCCGAAGAGGAGCGCTTCAACCGCGTCAAGCACGTGGCGGGGTTCCCCGCGCTAGCCGCCGCCTGGTGCCTGGCAGAAGGCGGAATCTCGCCGGAGGAGCTCGACCATCTCGCCGTCTCCCGCGATCCGCGCGCCAACGTCGGCCAGAAGCTCCTCCGCACGATCCGCCACGGCGCCAGCGCTCGCTACCTGAAGGCGCGCCTGCAGAACGCGGCGAAGATCCGCGACGTCCGCACCGCCCTCGCCGAGGCTCTGGGCACGGAGATCCGCGCGCAGGTGCACAACGTCGAGCACCACCAGGCGCACGTCGCCTCCGCGTTCTTCGTCTCCCCTTTCGACGAGGCGGCGATCCTGTCCGTCGACGGATTCGGCGACTTCTGCTCGACGATGACGGCTGTCGGGCACGGCAATTCGTTCCGCGTGCTCGATCGCGTCCTCTTCCCGCATTCGCTCGGCATCTTCTACGCAGCGTTGACGCAGTGGCTCGGCTTCCCCGAGTACGGCGACGAAGGCAAGGTCATGGGCCTCGCCCCGTACGGCGATCCCGAGATGCACATGAGAGCGATGCGAGACATCGTGCAGACGGCCGGCGGCCTGTTCGCGCTCAACCTCGACTACTTCACGCATGACAAGGAAGGCGTCGACATGACGTGGGACGACGGGTCGCCGACAATCGGCCGCATCTACTCGGACAAGCTCGTCGAGACGCTGGGGCCGGCGCGCGCGCCGAGATCGGAGATCACCGGCCACTACGAGGACGTCGCCGCCGCCATGCAGAAGCGACTCGAGGAGGTCTACCTGCACATCGTCGACCACCTGCAGGAGACGACCGGGATGAGCAATCTCTGCCTCGCAGGCGGAGTCGCGCTGAACGCGGTCGCGAATGGCCGCATCCGACCCGAGACGGGCTTCGACGGCCTCTATGTCCAGCCCGCCGCCGGCGACTCCGGCACTGCGGTCGGCGCCGCCTACTACGTCTGGAACCAGACGCTCGGCTCGCCGCGAAGCTTCGTCATGACGCACGCATACACCGGGTCGCAATACTCGGAGGAAGAGGTCGCGACCGCGATGCGCGAGGCGGGTATCTCGGCCGAGCGCCTCGAGGACGATCAGCTCTTCTCCACCGTCGCCGAGCGGATCGCGGCCGGCGACGTCGTCGGCTGGTTCCAGGGTCGCATGGAATTCGGCCCGCGCGCGCTCGGCCACCGCTCGATCGTCGCCGACCCACGGCGCGCCGACATGAAGGACATCCTCAACGCACGCATCAAGCAGCGCGAGCCGTTCCGGCCGTTCGCGCCGTCCATCCTCGCCGAAGCGACCAATGAGTGGTACGACCAGGACTACTCGTCGCCGTTCATGGTGCTCGTCTACAAGACGAAGCCGGACAAGCGAGAGAAGATCCCCGCCGTCAACCATGTAGACGACACCGGGCGCGTACAGACGGTCGACCGGGACGCTTCCCCGCGCTATTACAGGCTGATCGAGGAGTTCGCGAAGCTCACCGGCGTCCCGATCCTTCTGAACACGTCCTTCAACGAGAACGAGCCGATCGTGCGCACGCCCGCAGAAGCGATCGACACCTTCATGAAGACGCGCATGGACGTGCTCGTGCTCGGGAACCACGTCGTCACGCGGAACGGCTCCTAAGCAACGGCATGACCGGCGTGCGCATCGACCGTCGGGACTATCTGGAGGAGACCGTGCGCCTTTGGCTGGGACTGCAGCGCGCATCGGGCGTCGATGTCCCGCAGCTGCCGGACTCGCTGGCACGCCGCTTCCTGCGCGAAGAGGAGTACGAGCGCGACTACCGCGACCAGTGGGGCTGCTGGGAGTACGGCTTCTCGGAGAGCTACCGCGACGGCACGCTGCTCTCGCCCGAAATCGATCGCTGGGCGGCGGACGAGCGTCGAAGGCTCGAGGATGCCGGCGTCGCGCTCGAGCCGCTCTGGCCGGACGGCAAGCCGTTCGCGCTCTGCCTTTCGCACGATGTCGACCTCGTCAGCACGTCGTCGACGCCGCGTCAGGTCCTGCGCTCCATGCAGAATTCGCTCGAGCGCCCAGGCAACGGCGGCGTCGCGCCGCAGCTGGTGCGCCTGGCGCGACCACCGGTGCGCTTCGCGCGCGCAGCCCGGGCCGGGCTCTCGCTCTCCCCGTCGGCGACCGCGACGCTCGAGCGCTGCGTCGCGCTGGAGCTGGAAGCCGGCGTGACCGCTTCGTACTTCTTCACCGTCCTCCCCGAGCAGCACGTCAGCCGCTACGACTGCCTCTACGGCCTAGACGACGCCTGCACGTTCCGAGGCGAGCGTCGCCGCATCGCCGACGTCATCCGGCAGCTGTCCGACGACGGCTTCGACATCGGACTGCACGGCAGCTACCACTCCGCACTCGAGCCCGGTCTCCTCGCGGCGCAGAAGTCGGCACTCGAACAGGCGACCGGCCTCGAGATCGCGACGACGCGCCAGCACTTCCTCCATTGGGACATCCACACCACGCCGCGCCTGCAGGACGAGGCGGGACTCGCCGCCGACAGCACGCTCGGATTCAATCGCTCGATTGGCTTTCGGGCCGGAACCTCGCTGCCGTACCGCCACTACGACCTGGAGAGCGGCTCAATGCTGCAGCTCATCGAGGTACCGCTGGTCATCCAGGACGGCCCCCTCTTCGACGCGGTAGCACTGGAACTCGACGTCGAGCTCGCGCTCGAGCTCGTCCACCACGTGATCGACGTCGTCGCCGACGCGGGAGGCGTCGCAACCCTCTCGTTCCATCCAAACAACCTCGAGCACGAGAACTTCCTCGCGGTCTACCGCTCGGCGATCGAATACGGGCTCCGGCGAGGCGGATGGGCTGCGTCGGTCGGGTCGATCCAGAGCTGGTGGCGCGAACGCACCGAGAAGCTCGCCGCGGCGTGATCGACATCCAGACCTTCGCCGGGCCGCTCGACCACTCACGCCTCGAGTCGGTCGGCAGCCTGTACGGAAGCGTCGACCCGAAGTACCGCGAGCCCGCCTACCTTCGACGCCTGTTCGTCGAGAACCCCTACGGCTGGGCGCTGCACGCCTTCGCGCAAGACGGCGACGAGGTCGTCGGCCATTGCTCAGTCATCCCGATCCGCGCGCGCGTCGACGGACGACTCGCCGACTCGGGAAAGGTCGAGGCGTACGTCGTCGACGAGCGCTACCGTCGCACGAGCGAGCGCGGCCGCGAACGTCCGGTCGCGCTCGACCTGCTGCGGGCGGTGTGCGACACCGCCGCCGAACGCGGCATCGATCCGCTGCACGCGTACGTGACTCCACACGTGGGAGCGATCTTCGAGCGCGCCGGCTTTCGCGCCGAGACGACGAACGCGCGTCCCTACGTGCTGGCGACGACGGCGAGCGATCCGCTCAGCCGCGCGCTCGTCGTCGCGCAACGCGTGCCCGTCGCAGTCGTCGGCGCTATCGCCAGGTCAGGACCGCTGCGAACCGAGGACGCAACCGCCGCCGACGCCGACCTCGTCGAGCCGTCGAACACGGACGGGACGTGGACGATCGCGGGCAACGACTCCTGGGACTGGTTCCTCGACGGCGGATCGATCCGTGCGGTGGAGCTCGACGGGCGCCGCCGAGCCCGCGCGCTCGTGTTGTCCGAAGCAGATGGAGAGCAGGTACACCTGCTCGCGTGGCGCCCGAGCCGTCCGGGGCTTGCGTCGGCGGCTGCACTGCTCGCGGCTCTCGCCGGCTTCGCCCGTGACCGGTCTGCTCCGGTGCTGAGGATCCAGCCGTGGGCGGAAAGCAGCGGCGACCTGGTGCGGGCGTGCCGCCTCATGGGGTTCGTTCCGCGGTCGCCCTTCACGGTCTACGTTCGCTCGGAGCGCGCGAACGTGGAACGCGTGAGCCCGAGCCCGTTCTTCTACGCGACGTTCTAACGCCGGCCGAGGGCCGCGGTGTAGGCCGCGATAATCGCCCGCGCCGTGTGCTCGACTGCGTATTCACGCTTGGCCTTCGCTCGAGCAGCGCTCCCGAGCCGGTCTCGGAGTGCGCCGTCCTCGAGCAGCCGCGTGATCGCCGCTCGGAGCGCGGGAACGTCGTTCGCGGGCACGAGCACACCCGTCACGCCGTCCTCGACGGCGTCGAGGAGCCCGCCGACTGCGGCGGCGACAACCGGTCGCCCATACGCCATCGCCTCACGCGCGACCATCCCGTAGCCCTCTCGCCGGGAGGGGACGCAGACGACGGCCGCCCGCGCGTAGTAGGCGCCCATTCCGGAAGGCGCTATCGCGCCGACGCTCTCGGGGACACCGATCGGCCCGGCGCCGACGACCACACGGGCCATCCCGTTCGTCGCCGCAAGGAACTCATCTATCCCTTTTTCCGGCGAGAGCCTCCCCGCAAAGAGGACATGCGGTGGCTCATCGGGCTCGGCGACGGCACTCGGGACGCGGATGACCGCAGGGACGACCCGGACGTCGCGCGCCCCGAGCGCACGCGCCTCGTCGGCGAGGAACTCCGAGGCGGCGAGCACGAGCGCCGCGCGACGCAGGATCCAGCGCGCGAGCAGAGGGACGCGACGGGCGAGCTCGACATCGGTCCCCCACACCTGCACGACGAACGGCCTCCGCAGCGTTGCCGCCACCGCGCCGGCCGCGAGCCAGTGCGCGTGCACGAGGTCCGCGTCCATTCGCGCCGCCGCGCGGCGGAAGCGCCAGAGCATCAGCGGAAGAGCCGCGGCGAGCCACGGACGCCGACGGATGTTCCCGACGATGCCGTAGCCGTACGCGAGGCCGTAGTGCCGAAAGGACGCCGGCGAGAGGACGTCGACGTCGACTCCCTGCGCCCGCACGGCGTCGACGCCGTCCCGAATGAAGCGTCCCGCCGGATCGAGATCGTCGCGCGGGTACGACGTCGTCAGGACGAGGATCTTCACGCGCGTCGGCGAGCGAACACAACGGGCAGCGCGAGCGCAAGCGCAACGAACCCGTAGAAGTAATAGAACTGCATCGTCAGGTAGAAGAAGTTCGCCGCCATCGTCCCGACGAGCGCGGCGGTCATCCCCCACGCAAGCGGTAGGACACGCCGGTCGGCCAGAGCGCGACCGAGTGCGCGCGCCGCGCGCAGCCGCAGGAACACGTAGCGCAGGAACAGGATGAAGAGCAGCGCGCCGACGAGCCCCGTCTCGACGATGAGCGCCACCCAGTACGAGTGCGGCCCCCAGTTCGTCTTGCCGGTCACGAACTCGTAGTAGACGGAGAACGTGTTCAGGCCGAGCCCGAGCAACGGGTTGGAGTGGAGCACGTGCGGGATGAAGTTGTAGACCGCGAAGTGCGCGGACGTCGACTTGCCGCCCGTCTGCAGGCGTGACGCGATGACGACGGAGAAGAAGTGCCTGCGCGAGTGCACGATGTACGCGAGCACGAGCGCGACCACGGCGAGCGGCACGAGGAGCGCGCGCGACCAGAGGAACCGCCGGTACGGCACGGCCAGGATGAGCAGCCCGGCGATGAGCCCGAGCGCGCCGCTGCGCGAGAGCGTCGCGATGAGGACGAGCAGCAGGAACCCGAGCGTCAGCCCGAGCGGCCAGCGCAGCCGGTGCCCTCGCTCCAGCCGGAGATAGAGCGGCGTGAGAGCGAGCAGCGGCACGTCGAGCATGATCCCGAGGTGGTTCGGGTCGCCGGTGAGCGCGTTCGGGCGGTACACCGACGCGCCGTTCACGGAGCCGTAGATGTTGATCGAGCTCGCGCCGCCCGTGAGCGGCGAGAGCACGACATGGTCGAGGTTGTGCCCGGCGCGCGCGGACAGAAGCTGCAGCACGCCGTACAACGCGTTCGCGGCAAGACCTCCGGCGAACCATCCGATCGCGTGCCAGTAGAAGCGCCGGCCTCGGCGCGCGAGATACGTGACCGCGCACATGAGGAAGACGAAGTGCAGCCCGAACTTCACCATCCCCTTCACGTACTGGTCGAGCGCCTGCCGCGTCTCGAGGTTGTAGAAGCCGAGCAGGTACACGAGCATGAACGCGAGGAAGAAGCCGGCGAGGATCCCCGTCGTCCGCGGTGACGTGCCCCGGCTCTGAAGCGCGAACGCGACGAGGAAGAGGATCGTCGTCACGTCTGCGATCCCGACCGTTCCGGCGACGTTCCAGTGCACCTTCTCGAACGTGACGCAGAAGAACGTCGCAAAGAAGAGGGCGTCCGTGACGCGCGTGCGGCTGATCTCGCGCGGGAGGGCGACTGCGGCCGCGGTCACGCGAGGCTCCGCAGCAGCTCGGCGAGCTGCTCGACGCGGTGGCCGCGCGACAACTGCTCGCGCCACTCGTCCGAGAGCGGCGGCCCGTCGAGCTCGCCGTTCCGCCAGCGCGTGTGCAGACCGACGAGCGCGGCGCGAATCCCGTCCACGTCCTCCGGCGCAGCGACGACGCCGACGCCGGTGTCGTCGATGAGCCGCGCCGCCGCACCGTCCGGAGGCACGACCGCGAGGATCGGCCGCTCGGCCGCGATGTACTCGAACACCTTCCCGGAGAGCACGCCGCGCCCGCGACCGCCTGCCTCGGGGATGAGCAGGAGAAGGGCGTCGCTCTCGCGCTGCAGCTCGAGCGAGCGGCGCCGGGGCACGTGGTCGAGCAGCTCGACCCGGTCGCCGAGGTCGAGGCTCGCGAGGAACTCGCGGTCGCCGGGACGAAAGTCGCCGACGAAGCGGACGTGCACGTCCTCGAGCCCCGAGTCGGCGAGCGCGCGCAGGAACGGCTTCGGATCGCGCTTGCCGAAGAACGAGCCGGTATGCGTGAGGCGGAACACGTCCGACCGCGCGTACTCGAGGCCGGCGAAGTCGTCGAAGTCGCAGCCGTTCTCGATCGTGAGCACGCGCCCGCGCGGATTGAGCGTGCGCGCCTCGTCGGCGATCGCGTCGGCGGCTGCGACGATCGCATCCGCGCGCCGGGCGACGAGCGTGGCGACACCGCGGGTCGCCTGCTCCTTCACGCGCAAGGCAAGGTTGTCCGAACGGCGGTGGGGATGCGCCAGGAGCGAGTCGCGCAGGTCGGCGACCCACTTCGCGCCCGTCGCGGCCTGCACCGCAGCCCCGATGAGATGGACGGAGCCGGGCGGCGACGTCGTCAGCACGACGTCGATCCCCTCCTTGCGCGCGATCGAGATCGCCTTCGGGATGGCGGTCGCGTTCCAGGTGACGTTCTCGTCCGGCACGAGCAGCCGCCGCCCGAGGGTGGCCGCGCGACGGACGGCGAGGTCGACGCCGGAGCGGCCGTGCAGCTCGTCGGCGAGCCGGCGCCCACGCGGCCCGACGTAGCGGGCGCGGTGCACCCACGCCTGCGTCGGGAGCGGCAGGTCGGCGTCCTCGTGCAGCCACTTCGGGTCGTCGGGAGCGAGCACGTGCGTCTCGATCCCGAGCGCAGGGAGGTGACTCGCGAACTTCAGCGACCGCTGAACGCCCCCGCCCCCCGCGGGCGGGAAGTACAGCGTCACGAGTAGGAGTTTCACCGACTCGATGCTACGGTCTGAGCGGTCGTGGGTAGAGGGTTGGCGGTCGTCGCGGCAGGCGTCGTGGCGCTTGGTGCGCCTGCGTTGGCGCGCGCCTACCACTGGCCGGTGAAGCCGTTCGACCGCCAGCACGTCGATCCGAGGCGCCTTCGACGACCCACGCTTCGGTCGCTACTTCCACTTCGGCGTCGACATCGCCGTTCGGGACGGCACGCGCGTCTACGCGGTCGAGTCGGGCACTGTCTTCCGGTACTCGGACGCCGTCGCCGTACGCCGGCGGGGCGGGCACGAGTTCTCGTACTGGCACGTACAGGCGACCGTTCCCGAGCACGCGTTCGTCAAGGCAGGCCAGGAGATCGGCTTCGTCCGGCCGCGGCTTCGGGCACGTGCACTTCGCCGAGTTCGACGGCCACACGTACGTGAACCCTCTACGCCGCGGCGCGCTCACGCCGTTCCGGGACACGACCGCACCCGTCGTCGGGCCGATCGCCGTCGACGTCTCCGGCAACGGGAGGATGAAGGCCACCGTCGAAGCCGTCGACCTCCCGCCGCTCCCGTTGTCCGGCGCGTGGCGGGACTCCTTCTTGACGCCCGAAATCGTGCGCTGGCGAATGCTTGCAGGCAGCGCCGCGGTCGTCCCGTGGACCGAGGTCGTCGACTTTCGCCGCTTCCACGAGCCGAACGAGTACACCGCGATCTATGCGCCCGGCACGCGGCAGAACCGGCCCGGCCGCCCGGGGAAGTACATCTTCTGGCTCACGCACGGTCTCAACCTCCGCGATGGCTCCTATGCGATCCAGGTGCAAGCGATCGACACGCGCGGGAACACCGGCTCCGCCGCGTTCGAGTTCGACGTGGTCGGCGATCAGAGCTTGAAGACGATGAAGCTCGCGTCCCGGTAGACGGGACGCGCGCCCTGCGCCTCGGCGCGCGCGACCTGCTGCTTACGCCGGAGGACGAGCCAGCCGGCGTCGTAGCGCCTGGGGATGGACAGGTCGCCGGTGCCGAGGAACGCAAGCCACGCGGCGCGGCGCGTCTCCGGCGCGTTCGCCTTCGTGTCGGCGACATGGGCGGGCGGGGCCGCGCAGACGTACACCGGTGCGTAGGCGGAGATGCGATAGCTCGTCTCCAGGTCGGCGAACACGATCGAGCCGCGCGGCACGTCGTGACGCAGGAACTGCACGAGCCCCGGCGACAACGCGCGCGGGTCGTTCGTCACCGCCGCGTGCCAGTGCGAGAAGCCGTGCACGACGACGGGCAGCGCGAAGAGCGCGACGGCGAGGGCGGCGACCGGCCCGGGCCGCTCGAGTGAGAGGCGCGGCCGCACCGCGGTGAGCGCAAGCGCGGCGAGCCCGCCGAAGAGCGCGATCCACGCCGGCCACCCGACGCCGTGCGGATAGGCGAGCTGGACGGCGATCCCCGCCGCGAGCGCAACGGGCAGCACGGCGAGGCGGAGGAAGCGCGTCAACACCGCTGCGCCGCCCGCGAGCGCGAACGCGAACGGCACGAACCCGACGGCGCGGCGCGACTGCGAGAGCGAGACGAGGTCGGAGAAGTGCGGGAAGAGGAGCGACCAGAGCTCGAGCCCGAGCACGAGCACGCTGCCGCCGAGCACGAGCGCGCTCCAGCGGCGACGCGACGCAAGACCGGCGAGCGGCACGAGCACGAGCGCAGCGACTGCGATCGCGCCGGCGCGCGAGGCCATGCTCGGCGCGAGATGGAAGCTCGTCTGCGAGTGGACGACGAGGTCGTGCGCGTAGTGCCGGAGCTGACCCGCACGCTCGGCCGTCGTCGGATTGTGCGAACGCGTCTCGGAGACGATCGGCTCGAGCCACGCGAACACGAGGAGGGCCGGAAGCCCGTACGCGGCGAGCGCTGCCACGTTCCTTCGCCAGTCGCGTCGCGCGCGCACGGCGGCGAACCCGACCAGCGGAAGCGCAAGGAAGAGCGCATACGTCGGGTGGATGAACGCGAGGTCCGTGCTCGCGGCTCCGAGCGCGAGGGCGATACGCCACGACGGCGCGCGCACGAACGTGAAGAAGAGCGTCAGGACGGCGGGCACGAGCAGCTGCCGCGCGACCGTGCCCGGCAGCTCGAGTGACGTGTACGAGCCGCCGTTGCCGGGCGCGAATGCGATGAGCGAGACCTGCGCGACCATCGCCGCGACGCCGAGCCACACCGAGCGAAAGACCGCACGGCCCGCCTCGTACGCGACGAGCAGCGCGAGCGGCGCGAGCAGGCTCGACTCGTGCAGCACGACCGATGTCGGGTCGACGTCGGCCACCTTGGCGACGAGCGCGAGCCAACCGTGCCAGAGCGGGAACGCGTACCCGGGATGAAGCCCGCCGTTCTTGAACTCGTCGACCGTGCGCAGCGAGAGCGCGCCGAAGTCGTCGAGCTTGCGGATGCGGCCCAGATGGAAGATCGCGTCCCCGCGCACGACGCCCTCGATCCCCCACAGGAGCGCGCCGAGGACGATCGCCCGCAAGCGCGACGAGGGCGCCGCCCGGCTCGGGCTCGCTCCGCGCCCGGCGACGAATCGCGAACGGCGCGGCCACCGCTCCGGCGCCGAGATCGAGGCCGAGCGTCAGCCAGAGCGACCCGTGCACGGCGAACGTCAGCGCGAGCGCTGCCGCGACGACGGCGACCGACCAGGCGAGGACGGCCGACAGCGCCCGCTGCCCGAGCGCGCGCGCGACGAGCAGGCCCGGCAGGAGCAGCACGGCGGTCGCGAACGCGAGACGGAGCCAGAGGATCACAGCGCGCGAATGACGTCGAACCTGCGGCGGAGCACGAGGCCGACGAGCAGGATCGCCCGCGCCGCGCGCGCGTACCCCGCCCCGTGGTGCTTCTCGAGGAAGCGCAGCTGGCTCCGCACGTTCTCCGCGAGCATCGACCCCTTGTGCGAGCCGCCGTAGCACGTGCGTGGCGACGGCGTCCGGGTCGAACCACACGTCCCAGCCCGCGTTCCGGAAACGCAGCGCCCAGTCGGTCTCCTCGCTGAAGAGGAAGAACGAGTCGTCCGCAGGGCCCACCTCGTCGATCGCCGCGCGCCGCACGAACCACACGGCACCCATGATCCAGTCCGCCTCGCGCTGCTCGTCGTGCGCGAAGCCGCCGGCGTAGAAGGCGTTGAGCGCGGTCGAGTGCGGCGCCAGCTTGCGCAGGAAGAGGTACTCGGTGGCGATGCGCCACAGCGTCGGGAAGCCGCGCACCGAGCGTTGCAGCGTCCCGTCCACGTTGCGCAGCTGCGGCGCGACGACCGCCGCTCGCGGATGCGCGTCGGCGAACGCGGTGAGCGCGTCGAGCGCTCCGTCGTGCATCCACGCGTCGGCGTTCAGCAGCAGCACGTACCGGCCCGACGTCCGCGCGATGCCGGCGTTCCAGCCGTAGGCGAGGCCGCGGTTCTCCTCCTCGACGACGGCGACCTCGGGGAAGCGCTCGCGGACGAGCGCGACGGTGCCGTCCGTCGAGCCGTGATCGACGACGACGGTCTCGTTCCCGCGCACGCTGTCGAGCGCGCGCTCGATCCACGGCAGCGCGTTGTACGTGACGACGACGACCGAGACGTCGCTCATCGCCGCAGCGCCTCGGTCGCGACGATGGCCGCTCCCGGGAGCGCGAGCGCGATCGTGACGACGAAGAACAGGAACCCGGTGGCGAACGCGGGATCGGCGGCGATGCCGAGCGCGCCGAGGAACGAGACGAAGAACGACTCGCGCACGGCCAAGCCCGTTCACGGTGAACGGCACGAGCGCGACGAGAAAGAGGAGCGGGCCCATCACGTAGTACGGCCTCGGCGACAGGTCGACGCCGACGGCCTTGCCCGAGCACCAGATCGCGAGCACGCGCACCGCCTGGACGGCGAGCGTGAGCGCGAACATCGACACGAGCAACCCGGCGTCGTCGCGGAACGAGTGCAGCGCTGTGTAGACGTCGCGGAGAATCCGAAAGCGCAGCAGCGGCTCGAACCGCGCGGCGACCCGGCGCGAGAAGAGCACGATGCCGAGCCCGATCGTCGCGACGACGAACGCGAGCTCGACCCAGAGGTAGCCGCCGACGCTGTAGTGCCCGACCGCGAGCGCGAAGCCCGCGACCGCGAGCGTCAGCGTCGCCGCCCCGCCGAGCGCCCGCTCGAGCAGCACGGTGCCGGCCGCAGCGCCGCCGACGCCCTCGTGCCGGCGCGCGGTCTCGTAGATGCGCGACGCGTCACCGCCGAGCGCCGTCGGGCAGCACCTGGCCGGCCGCGTAGCCGACGAAGTACGTCCGCACGAGGCGCGGCAGCGATTCGTGCACGCCGCGCGCGGCGAGCAGCTTCTGCCACCGCCAGGCCATCGGCCAGACCGAGACGACCATGATCGCGAGCGCGGCGAGGAACCAGACGAGGCGTGCGTGCACGAGCACGTGCCACGTCTTGCCGACGTCGATCTTCCACAGGATGTACGCGGTGCAGAGGCCGGTGACGACGAGTGTCGCTCCGACGCGCACGGCGCGCGTCACGCGACCGCCTCTGCCGGGGCGGTGACGAACCGGATGCGCCGCGCCGATTCGGCGGCGGCCGCCTCCGCGTCCTCGCGCGTGCGTCCGGTCGCGACGATCGAGCCTGCGCGATCGGACGCGCGCAGCAGCTCGCCGAACACGTGGCCCGGCTTGCGGTAGATGCGGATCGCGCGCACGCCGGGGACGGTGAACGCGTGCTCCACACCGTCGGTCTCCGTGAGGACGCCGCGTGGTGCGACGAGGAAGCGCACGCACGCGCCGCCGGCCACCGTGGTCGGCTCGAGCTCGTGCAGGTGCACGGGCTCGCCGAGCGCCGAGGCGACGGCGAGCATGCTCTGGTCGACGCCGAGCGCGGCGCGGCAGAGCTCCGCGTCGGCGCCGCCGCCGAGGCGTGCGGACACCTTCGCGACGAGCGGCCTGTCCGGCGAGAGCAGCAGCTGAACGATCACGGGGCCGTCCTCGATCCCGAGCGCGGCTGCGGCCGCTGCCGCGGTCTCGGACACCGATTGCGTCTCGTCCTCGCGACAGATCGGCAGGCCAGCGGTGCGCGAGCGGAACGCCGAACGCGGGCGGCGGAGCCGGCTGCGGATCGGTCACCGTCAACGGCACGAACCGGCCGCCGACGATGTACGCGTTCACCGTCACCGGGCGAAGGCCGGGCAGTTCCTCGACGAGGCAGTAGTCGCCGCGCGACTCGGCGAGCGCGCCCGCGGTCGCAGCGGCGAGCTCGTCGGCCGTCCGCGCGAGACGGACGGCGCGTTCGCCGAGGTTGTTCGGCGCCTCGACGACGAGCGGGTAGCCGAGCTCGCCCGCGGCCGCCGCGGCTTCGGCGGCGGTGCGCACGGCGATCGACCGCGGCTGCGCGAAGCCTGCGGCGGCGAGCCGCTCGCGCTGCCGGAGCTTCGAGACGGCGAGCGCCGCCGCCTCCGGCTGCACCGGGTGCGGCAGGCCGAGCCGCTGCGCGACGCGCGCCGCGATGCCGACGGCGTGGTCGGTGCCGGCGGCGATGAGGCCGTCCACGTCCTCCGCGCGCGCGAGCCGGTCGATGGCGGGCTCGTCCTCGATCGAGACGATCGCCCGCCGGTCGGCGTATCGGAATCCCGGAGCGGACGGGTCGCGGTCGGCCGCGACGAGGGTCAGTCCCCGCCGCCGGGCGGCGGCGAGGACTCCGAGCTGCGGCGGGCCGGCGCCGAGAACGAGCAAACGCACCGACCCATTGTCGCGACAGGTCCGGCTAGGCCGCCTCGAGAAGCGCCTCGGCCGTCTCGGCCGCCCGAACGGCGGCCGGCTTGTGCCGGATGAGGCCCGCCGCCACCGCGCCGAGCGCGACGACGCCGGCGCCGACCCAGACCGCGGACGTCGTGCCGTGCGTGAACGTCACTGCCGTGCGGTAGCCGCCGGCGTGCGCGAACACCGAGGCGAGGACGGCGACCCCGAAGACGCCGCCGAGCTCGCGGATCGCGTTGTTGGCGCCCGACGCCTTGCCCTCGTGCTCGGGAGAGACCGAGCTGAGGACGACGTTCGCCACCGGGGCGAAGAACAGCGCCATGCCCGCGCCCGAGAGCATGAACGGGATGACGAGCGACGAGTACGCGATCGTCGGCGTCTGCACCGCGGCGATCCAGGCGAGCCCGGTCGCCTGCAGCGTCAGTCCGAGCGCCATCAGACGCTGGCCGCCGACGCGGTCGGAGAGTGCGCCTGCGATGGGCGCGATGAAGATCGGCATCGCCGTCCACGGAAGGATGCGCAGCCCGGACTGGAGCGGCGAGTAGTGCTGCACCGTCTGGAAGAACTGCGCGAGCAGGAAGATCGAGCCGAACATCCCGAAGAACATCAGGAGCGAGGCGATGTTCGTGAGGGCGAACGTCCGGTTGCGGAAGAACTGCATCGGCAGCATCGGCGAGGTCGCGCGCCGCTCCCACGCGACGAAGGCGGCGACGAGCGCGGCGCCCGCGACGATCGGGAGCACGACGCCGGTGCTCGTCCACCCGTGCGCGTTGCCGCGGACGAGGCCCCAGACGATGCCGAGCAGGCCCGCGCTGACGAGACCGAGGCCCGGGAGGTCGAGGCTCGAGTCGGCGCCGCGGCTCTCCTCGAGGCGAGAGAGCGCGAGCGGCGCGAGAACGAGGCCGATGGGAACGTTCAGCCAGAAGATCCAGTGCCACGAGACGCCGTTCACGATCGCTCCGCCGACGAGCGGGCCGATGGCGATGGCGAGCCCGCCGACGCCGCCCCAGATGCCGAGCGCGAGGCCGCGCCGGTTCCGCGGCACGGCCGCGGAGAGAATGGTGAGCGTCAGCGGCGTCACGATCGCCCCGCCGACGCCCTGCAGCGCACGCGCGATGTCGAGCTGGTTCGCGGTCGTCGAGAGTGCCGCCGCCGCGGACGCGGCGGTGAAGAGGAGAAGGCCTCCGGCGAAGAGGCGCCGGCGGCCGAACCGATCGCCGAGTGCGGCGCCGGTGAGGAGGAGCGCGGCGAACGTGAGCGTGTACGCGTTCACCGTCCACTCGAGCTGCGAGATGGACGCGTGCAGGTCGCGCCGGATGACCGGGATCGCCGTCGTGACGACGAGGTTGTCGAGGCTGACCATGAAGAGCGCGACAGAGGTGATGCCGAGCGTCCAGAACATCGAGCGCTTTTGTGTGTGAGTCATCACTTCCTCCAATGTGCAAAAAAGAGAGACCTAGAGGTCCTTGCCGCAGCCGTCGAGCAGCTCGCTGCATCCACGGCTCGGGGTTGTCGTTGACCTGCATCGACGCGAGGACGTTGAGCATCATCCCGGTCGCGAAGAACGCGGCCAGCCCGTCGGCCGGTCGGCTCGGAGCACGCGCCGGACGTAGGCGACGAGGTCGCCGTAGCCGTCGCGGACGACCGCCGGATCTCGGGGTCGTCGCGACGCGCCGTACGCCTGCATCTGCGCCCGCAGCCACGTCCGGTCGCGGCTCGAGCTGCTCCATGTAGGCCTGGCCGATGGCGTGGAGCGCCTCCTCGCCCCGCTTGCCCCTCGGCCGCCCGCTGGAAGAGCTCGAGCGTCTCGCGGAAGCAGCGGCTGACGGTGGCGATGAAGAGCTCCTTCTTCGTCCCGAAGAGGCGGAAGAGGTAGGGCTGCGAGATGCCGGCCGCGCCGGGCGATGTCCTCGGTCGACGTCCCCTCGAGCCCGCGCTCGGCGAACTCGATCATCGCGGCGTCGAGGACGTCGTCCTTCCGTTCTGCGGCTGAGAGCCTTACTGCCATGGCCGTAGGTTAGTGATGACTCACAACCTTGTCAAGTGCTGCCGCCACCCGGTCGAGATCGGACTCGGTCAGCCGCCCGTGCAGCGGCAGGGCGAGCGCCCGCTCGAAGGCCGCGTCCGCGCCGGGGAAGGGGCCCTGGTCGCGGTAGGCGCCGAGCCGGTGGAGCGCGTACGTCCCGATCTGGCACTGGATTCCCTGCGCGCGCAGCGCGGCCATCACCTCGTCGCGGCGGTCGACCTGGAGGACGTAGGCCTGCCAGCCGTGGCGGTCGCCCTCGTCCGCCTGCGGAAGGACGACGTCGAGATGCGCGAGCCGCTCGGCGTAGCCGGCCGCGATCGCCTCCCGCGCGGCGAGCAGGTCGCCGAGCCGGCGCATCTGCGGGATCCCGAGCGCGCACAGCACGTCGCTGATGCGGTAGTTGAACGCCGGCTGCGGCATGTCGTCGTACGCGTCCGACGGAGACCAGCCGTGATGGCGCAGCGAGCGCACGCGCTCGGCGAGCTGCGCGTCGTTCGTGGTGACCGCGCCCCCCTCTCCCGTCGTGACGATCTTGCGCGGATGGAACGAGAAGCACGCGAGCAGGCCGAGGCTCCCGCACGGGCGCCCACGGTGCTCGGCGCCGAGCGCGCCGGCCGCGTCCTCGAGCACAGGAAGGTCGGGAAGCTCCTCGAGACGCGCGGGGCGTCCGAACAGATGCACCGCGAGCACCGCCTTCGTCCGCGGCGTCACTCGGCGCGCCGCGTCCTCCGCGTCGATGTTCATCGTCACCGGGTCGACGTCGACGAGCACGGGGCGTGCGCCCGCGAGCGCGACGACGTTGCCGGTCGCCGGGAACGTGTACGCGGGGACGAGCACCTCGTCGCCCTCGCCGATGCCGAGCGCGAGCACGGCGACGTGCAGCGCGGCCGTGCCGGACGAGACGGCGACCGCATGCGTCGTGCCCGCGGCCTCTGCGAGGAGCGCCTCGAACTCGTCGACCTTCGGGCCCATCGTGAGCTGCCCGGTCGCGAGCACGGCGGCGACCTCGGCGAGCTCCTCCTCGCCGAGCTCGGGAAACGCTAGGCGGACGTCAGCTGCCTGCTGCGGTACCACGCGATCGTCCTCTCGAGGCCCTCGTCGAGATCGACATGCGCCTCGAAGCCGAGCAGTTCGCGGGCGCGCGCAACGTTTGGACTACGGATCTCGATGTCGACATAGGTGAGCGGCGTAAAGACGATCTCGCCCGGGCAGCCGGTGAGACGCTTGATGCGCTCCGCCAACTCGACGATCGTCACGACGGAGCGGTCGTTGCCGATGTTGAAGCTCTGGCCGACGGCCTCGTCGCGCTCGAGGCAGAGGAGCACGGCCTCGACCATGTCGTCGACGTAGCACCACGCGCGGATCTGCGAACCGTCCCCGTGAATCGTGAGGTCGCGGCCGGCAAGAGCGGCCTCGATGAACGCGCGAATCGCACCGCCGCCGATCTGACCCGGCCCGTACACGTTGAACGGGCGCACCGTGACCGTCGGCAGATTCAACTCGTCGTGGTACGCGTGCGCCATGTGCTCGCCCGCGAGCTTCGACACCGCGTACGTCCACCGCGCCTCGCCGACCGATCCGATCGTGGACACGTGGCCCTCGTGCACGTTGTCGGCGTGCGTGCCGAACACTTCGCTCGTCGAGAAGTCGACGATGCGCTCGAGCGAGTCGATCGTCGCAAGCGCGGCCTCGAGCACGTTGTACGTGCCGATCATGTTCACGCGCATCGTCCGCACCGGGCTCTCGCGCACGGTGTCGACGCCGGCGATGGCGGCGCAGTGGACGATGTGCGTCGCGCCCTTCGCCACCTCGGTCACGTGCGCGGCGTCGAGCACGTCGCCCTGGACGAACGTGAAGTTCGGATGCTCCCGCAGCTCGGTCGCGCCGAGGGCGTCGCGATGGAGGTTGTCGTACGCGATCACCTCGTTCGCGTCCACGAGCAGGCGCGCGAGCGTGGTCGCGATGAAGCCGGCCCCTCCGGTGATGACGATGCGCTTGCCCTGCAGAGACATCGCCGCCACTCTAGCCTCCGCTCATGGACGAATTCGTCGAGCAGGCGTGGCGCCTCGTGCTGCGTCGCGATCCCGACCCGCGACGCGGCGGAGCGGGTAGAGGCGGTCTGGCTCTCACGCGCGCGGCTCGTTCGGGAGCTGGTCGAGAGCCGCGAGTTCGAGCTCGTCGAGCTGCTCGACGACGGGCTCGCGCGCGCACGGCTCGAGCGAGCTGCGAGCCGGCCGGCCGCGCGAGCTACACGCGCCGGTGTGGAGCGACGAGCGCGCGATCGAGATCCCGTGGTGCCTCGCGCGCTATGCCGGGGAGCCGCGTGTCCTCGACGTCGGCTCCGCGAACGCGATCCCGGCGTACCTCGAAGGACTGCGCGACCTCGCAGCTCCCGGTCTCGTCACGGTCGATCTCGCGGAGCCGGCAGACGTCATCGCCGACGTGCGCGACCTTCCGTTCGAGGATGGCAGCGTTCGATCTCGTCTTCTGCGTCTCGACGCTCGAGCACGTCGGTCTCGACAACACGGTGTACGGCGTCGACGCCGAGCGCGACGAGGACGGCCACGACGCTGCGCTGCGCGAGCTGCATCGCGTGCTGGCGCGCGACGGGCGCTTGCTCCTCAGCGTCCCCACCGGCGTGCACGAGGACCACGGCTGGCACGTGCAGCGCACGCCGCTCGAGTGGATCGAGCTGTTCGAGCGATACGGCTTCGTCGTGTTCGAGGACGAGCTGTATCTGCACGCGGACGACGGCTGGCGCACGGCGACGCCGGCGGAGGCGGAGGCCGCACGCTACGGAAGCTCGGGGCCGGGCGCCGGCGCGGTGCTGCTCGCCGAGCTCCGGCCCGCGCGCCTGAGCGAGAAGATCCGCCTCGCTGTCCGCGACGCGAGACTCTCGGCGAGCCGCGCCGCAGCGGCGGCTTAAGGTCTATCGCGTGGACGCGCGCGAGGAAGCCGAGCAACTCCGGGCGCCCTCGCCCGTCGAGGACGGTGCGCGCGGCCTGCGTCGCCGGCTGCAGTACGCGGCGGCCGCGCCGCTCGCCATGGGCCAGCGGAGCTTCAACGCTGCGCTCCTGCGGCTCTTCGACGCATTCTCGAGCCGGCTGGACGACGCGGCCGCGCGGGCCGAGGCGGCCGAGCGGCGCGCGGCCGAGCTCGAGGAGCGGCTCCTGCGCCTCGAGCGCCGCCCCCACGGATCGGTGTCGGACACCGTCGCGCCGCAGCCGCGCGCGTCGGCGCTGCCCGACTACTTCGCATTCGAGTCGCGGCTGCGCGGCTCGACCGACGACGTCCGCGAGCGGCAGCGTCCCTACGTCGACCGGCTCCGCGGACTACGCGCCGGTCCTCGATCTCGGCTGCGGGCGCGGCGAGCTGCTCGCGCTGCTCCGCGACGCGGGCATCGAGGCACGCGGCGCCGACGCGAACGCCGACATGGTCGCGTTCGCCCGCGCGGAGGAGCTCGACGTCGACGCAGGCGACGGCGCACGACGCGCTCGCTGCGTGCGAGGACGAGTCGCTCGGCGCGGTCACGGCGCTCCAGCTGCTCGAGCACCTGCCGCCGCCCGACCTCGTCGCGCTCCTCGACCTCGCGCACGCGAAGCTGCGGCCCGGCGGGCTCCTCATCGCGGAGACGATCGACCCCTCGTCGCTCGCCGCGCTCCGGAACTACTACGCCGACCTGACGCACGCACAGCCGCTCGTCCCCGAGACGCTCGAGCTGCTCGTACGCGGCGCCGGGTTCGGCGAGACCGAGACGATCCACCTCAACGACGGCCTCGACTACGCGATCGTCGCCGGTCGCTGAATAGCGTCGCCCCGATGCAGGGCAAGACGATCCTCTTCGTCGGAGCGGGCCGGCACCAGCGCCGCGCGATCGCGCGAGCGCAGGAGCTCGGCCTGCGCGTCGTCGCGGTCGACCGCAATCCGGACGCCGCGGGCCTCGCGCTCGCCGACGTCGGCGAGGTGGTCGACTTCCAGGACGTCGAAGGCGTGATCGAGGTCGCGCGCAAGCACGCAGTCGACGGTGCCCTGACCGTCTCGGCCGACCGCGCGGTTCCGATCGTCGCCGCCGTCACCGAGGAGCTCGGGCTCCCGACCATCGGGACCGACGTCGCGCACGTGATGACGCACAAGATCGCGATGCGCCGCCGCCTCGCGGAGGTCGGCGTCCCGCAGCCGCGGTTCGCCGCCGCGCGCGACCTCGCGTCGGCGCGCGCCGCGGCGGAGACCGTCGGGTTCCCGGCGGTGCTGAAGCCGGCCGACTCGGGCGGGCAGCGCGGCATCTTCCGGCTCGAGTCGATCGACGACCTCGACGCGCACCTGCACGCGGCGCTGGCGGAGTCGGCGGGAGGCGAGGTCGTGCTCGAGCGCTTCCACGAGGGTCTCGAGCTGAACGGGCTCGTCATCGCACGCGGCGGCGAGCCGGAGGTGCTGACGCTCTCCGACCGACTGCGCCCGCCCGGCGTCGGTTTCGGCGTCGGCTGGATCCACGTCTATCCCACGACGATCTTCGGTGACGCGCTCGCCGAGGCGGAACGCGTCGCAGTGCACGCGACGCGCGCGCTCGGCCTGCGCGACGGCATCGCGTTCCCGCAGCTGCTCGTCACCGACGAGGGCGTGCTCGTCATCGAGGTCGCCGCGCGCATCCCCGGCGGCCAGATGGCCGACCTCGCGCGCCACGCCGTCGGCGTCGACCTGATCGAGGTCGCGCTCCGACAGGCGCTCGGCGAGCCCGTGCCGGACGACGTCGCGCGGCCTCGCGTGCAGCAGCCGCTCGCGATCCGTTTCCTCACCGCGTCGCCCGGCCCACTCCCGACGGGGCGCGTCGTGTCGATCGGCTCGCTCGACCCCGTCCTCGCCGCGAACGGCGTCGTGCAGGCGGAGACGTACCTGCAGGAAGGCGAGACGATCCGTCCCGTGCGCCTCGACGGCGACCGCCGCGGCTATGTCATCGCCGTCGCCGACACGAACGTCGAGGCGCTCCAGCGCGCCGAGGCGGCCGCGCGGCTGCTCCAGGTAGAAGTGGAGCCCGCATGACGTGCGACTTCACGCTCGATCACTACCGCGAGCTGCTCGAGGCGGCGAAGACGGGCGGCTACGACTGGGCGAGCTTCGACCGGCACCCGCGCGCCGGTGATCGTCTTCCTCCGCCATGACGTCGATCTCTCGCTCGAGGCCGCGCTCGAGATGGCGCGCCTGGAGCACGAGCTCGGCGTGCGCGCGACGTACTTCCTCATGACCGAGAGCGGCTTCTACAACCTCGACTCGCACGTCGGCCTGTACGCGCAGCGCCAGCTGCGGCAGTGGGGGCACGCCGTCGGGCTCCACGCCGTGTACCCGCGCGCCGAGCTCGACCGGCGCTTCGACAAGGTCGTCGCCTGGCACAACCCCGACCCGCCGTTCATGTCGGAGCCGATCGGCGGCGCGGTCAACGTCATGGAGGAGCCGTACTTCACGCCCGGCCATTACCGCTCCGACTCGAACCAGCACTGGCGCGAGGGTTGTCCGCACGAGGAGCTCGCCGCCGGCGCGTTCGAATGGCTGCAGCTGCTCGTCCATCCGGAGATCTGGGTGTACGAGGGATCGACCATGCGCGAATCGATGGAGTCGATGCTCGACGCGAAGCGCGCCGAGTGGATCGACGCGCTCGTCGCCGACCGGATCGACATGGCATGACGACGATCGTCGTCACCGCCGCCGGCGCACCCGGCACCGCAGCACTGTTGCGCGGCCTGCGCGAGAACGGCGAGCGCGACGTGCGCCTCGTCGGCGTCGACATGTCGGAACGCTCGATCGGCCGCCACCTGTGCGACGCCTTCCATCTCGTCCCGGCCGGATCCGATCCCGGATACGCGGACGCGGTGCTCGAGATCGTCGAGCGTGAAGGCGCCGACGTCGTGCTCCCGCAATCGTCGTTCGATCTCCCCGGTCTCGCCGAGGCCCGCGGACGCTTCCCCGTTCCGGTGCTCGTCTCGCAGCCGGAGACGGTGCGACGCTCGAACGACAAGGCGGAGACGTACTCGCTGCTGCAGCGCATCGGCGTTCCGACGATCGAGTTCCGCCGCGTCGCCGGCGCGCGCCAGGTCGAAGCGGCCGCGCTCGAGCTCGGCTACCCGGATCGGCCCGTGTGCTTCAAGCCGGTGTTCTCCTCCGGCTCGCGCGGCTTCCGCATCCTCGACCCGACCGTCGACCGCGCGCACCAGTTGCTGCACGAGCGGCCAGGTTCGGTGTCGATGCGCCTCGAGGAAGCGCTCGAGCTGCTGCCCGAGCAGGGCGGCACCGAGCTGCTCGTGATGGAGCTCGCCACCGGCGGAGAGCGCACGATCGACGGGATCGCGGACGGCAGACGCGTCGTGCTCGGCCATCCGAAGACGCGCGAGTCGATGCGCGCCGGACTCGCGATGTACTTCGTCACGCTCGCCGACGACGAGCTGATGGAACTGTCGGACCGGATCGTCGAAGAGCTCGCGATCGAGTGGTTCTTCAACATCCAGCTCGTCGGTCACCATGTGATCGAGGTGAACCCGCGGATCTCGACCGTCGTCTACCAGGAGGATCTCAACCTCCCGTGGCTCGGCGTGAAGCGCGCGCTCGGCGAGATCTCCGACGACGAGCTCGAAAGCATGCGCGCCCGCGTCCGGCCGGGGCGAACAGCGCTCAGGTATTTCGACCAAGTCGAATGGGACGCGTGACCGCCCTGCGGGTCACGCATTGCCCCGTCAACACGGCCGGAATCCCGTGGGCGAACGTCCAGGCGCTTCGCGCCCGTGACGTCGACGCGAAGCTCGTCGTCTTCAATCGCTACCGCCTCCATCCCGAGGCCGACATCGATCTCCACCGCCGCGGCGGGCTCGTCCGCCAGCAGGCGACGCAGTGGAAGGCGTTCGCAAAGCTCGCGCCGCTCACGGACATCTTCCACTTCTACTTCGGGCTCACGCTCGTGCCGAAGTCGGTCCAGTTCCCGTTGCTGTGGGCGATGCACAAGCCGTCGGTCATGCACTTCCTCGGCTCCGACATCCGCGGCCGGCCGCCCGAGGACCTCAAGTGGGCGCGGCGCGCGGGCGCGATCGTCATCGGTTCGTACGACGCGATCCGTTGGGTTCCCGACGCACACGTCATCCCGCCCGGGATCGACGTGCAGGCGATCGAGCCCGCACCGCCGAAGAACCACGAGCACCCGGTCGTGCTGCACGCGCCGTCCTCGCGTTCGCGCAAGGGAACGGAGGAGGTCGTCGCCGCCGCCGAGAAGCTCGGCCTCAACCTCGAGCTCGTCGAGGGCGTCGACCATCGCGCCGCCTTCGAGCGCTATCGCGCGGCCGATCTCGTCGTCGACCAGCTGAACGCGGGCTGGTACGGGATGTTCGCCATCGAGGCGATGGCGCTCGGCAAGCCGGTGGTCGCGTTCCTGCACGAGGAGGCGACGAAACGCACCGAGGAGGCGTTCGGGATCAAGGTGCCGATCGTGCACGCGACGAAGGAGACGCTCGCCGACGTGCTGCGCGAGCTCGTCGCATCGCCCGAGGAGCTCCGCCGCATCGGCGCGGAGAGCCGCGCGTACGTCGAGCACGTCCACGACCTGTCGGTCGTCGGCGATCGGCTGCTCGACCTCTACGCTGGCCTGCAGTGAGACTCGGGCACGAGCTCAAGCGGCTGGGCCGCCACTCGGCGATCTACGGCCTCGGCGGGCTCGTGTCGCGCATCCTCGCGACGCTCCTCCTGCCGCTGTACACGCACTACCTGCCTCCGGGCTCGTACGGCCGCGTCGAGGCGGTCACGGCAGCGACCGCGGTCGCTGGCGATCGCGCTGCAGATGGGGATCTCGAGCGCGTTCTTCCGCTTCTACTTCGACGCGAAGGAGCGACGCGGCAAAGCTCACGGTCGTCCGGACGTCGTTCTGGTTCACGATGGCGATGTCGACGCTCGGGCTCACGCTCGGCGTCGTCTTCGCAGGCCCGATCGGCCACTGGTTGGGACTGGGTCACGATCCCACCCTCGTCCGCGCCGGAGCAGTCGGCCTGTGGGCGCAGACGAACTACCAGCAGCTGACCGCGCTCTTCCGCGTCGAAGAACGCTCGACGCAGTACGCGATCGCCAGCGTCGCGAACGTGCTCATCACCGTCGCGGCGATGGTGTTGTTCGTCGCCGTCTTCCACTGGGGCGCAGTCGGCCTCGTCGTCGGCAACTTCACCGGCACGCTCACCGTCTACGTCGTGCTCGTCATCTACCGCCTCGAGCAGCTCGGCCTCGAGTTCGACCGGCCGCTCCTGCGCGCGATGCAGAAGTTCGGGATGCCGCTCGTGCCGTCCGCACTCGCGCTGTGGACGATCAGCTTCGTCGACCGCGAGTTCGTCATCTGGTACAAGAACCTCGCCGAGGCCGGCGTCTACTCGGCGGCACTCAAGGTCGCCGGCGTGATCACGTTCGTCATGGTGGCGTTCCGCACCGCGTGGCCGGCGTTCGCGTACTCGATCGAAGACGACGGCGAGGCGAAGCGCACGTACGCGTACGTGCTCACGTACCTGCTCACGCTCACGTCATGGGCGGCGCTCGCCCTCGGCGCGCTGGCGCCCTGGTTCGTGCGCGTACTCACCGACCCGCGCTATCAGCGCGCCGAGAAGGGCGTGCCGCTCCTCGCCTTCGCCTTCACGCTGTACGCCGGCTACACGGTGCTCGCGATCGGCAGCGGCCGCGCGCGACGGACGCAGTTCAACTGGGTCGTCACCGGTGTCGGCGCCGCGGTCAGCATCGGCCTCAACTTCTGGCTCATCCCGCGCTGGGGGATGGTCGGCGCCGCGATCTCGATGATCGTCGCCTACTTCGCGCTCTTCGTCGGCATGACGCTGTACGCACAGCGCGTCTTCCCGGTGCCGTACCAATGGCGGCGAATCGTCACCGCCGTCGGCGTCGCCGCGGCTCTGACCGTTGCCGCACGCGCGGCTCATCTGCCGCTTGCGCCGTCCCTCCTGCTCGTGCTCGCGTACCCGGTCGCGCTCGCGCTGCTCGGCTTCTATCTGCCCGCCGAACGGAAGCGGCTCGCCCGCGTGCTCAGAGCTGCAGCTCCATGAAGCGGACGCCCGGCGCCGGGTTGTCGTTGTAGCGCTCGACCTCGACGAATCCGAGCGAGCGGTACAGCGGTCCCGCCTCCGTCATCGACGGGAGCGTGTCGAGCCGCATGACGGAGTAGCCGCGCTCGCGCGCCTGCTCGATGAGCGCGACCGCGAGCGCGCGGCCCGCGCCCGTGCCGCGCGCCGAGGGGCGCACGTACAGGCGCTTCATCTCGCACGCGTGCTCGTCCAGCCGCCGAAGCGCGACGCAGCCGGCGCCGTCGACGAGGAGGATGCAGTCGTAAGCCCTCCGGGAGGCGGCGACCTCCTCGTCGAAGCCGACGAGGTACGGCTTGTGTCTCCTCGAGCGAGTCCGCGTACTCGCGGAAGAGCTCCCGGACGACGGCGACGTCGCCGGCTAGCGCAAGGCGAGGAGCTCTGCCAGATCGTTCTGCTTCGGCTCCCACGTTCCGGCCCTCGCGTTCGCGCGCACCTGCTCCGGCTTCGTCGCGCCGGCGATGACCGACACGATCGCCGGCATCGCCAGCAGCCCACCGATCGCGACGTCCAGGAGGGTGACGCCGCGCTCGTCCGCGTACCGCTGCAGCGCCGCCACCTGCTCCCAGCGCTCGGCGGGAATCTCCCGGCCCGCGAGCCGTCCCTCCGTCGGCGTCTGCGCCCGGCGTGTGCTTGCCGGTGAGCAGCCCGCTCGCGAGCGGGAAGTACGGGAGCACGCCGATGCCGAGGCTGTCGCACAACGGCAGCAGCTCGTCCTCGGCCTCGCGCTTCACGAGGCTGTACTCGTTCTGCGCGGCGACGAAGCGGGTGAGCCCGCGGTCGCGCGCGATCGTGTCCGCCTCCTCGATCTGCGCGGGCGAGTAGTTCGAGGAGCCGATCCAGCGGACCTTGCCCTCGCGCACGAGCTCGTCGAGCGCGCCGAGCGTCTCCTCCACCGGCGTCGAGGGATCCGGCTCGTGCATCTGGTAGACGTCGATCGTGTCGGTGCGGAGCCTGCGCAGCGATTCCTCGACCGCCCAGCGGATGTACTCCGGCGAGCCGCGCGACTCGGACGGGTTCGCGTCCATCTCCTTGCCGAACTTCGTCGCGATGAGCACCGCGTCGCGGCGCCCTTCGAGCGCGCGGCCGATGAACTCCTCGCTCGTGCCCTGCGAATAGATGTCCGCCGTGTCGAAGAGCGTGATGCCCTGCTCGATCGCCTCGTCGACGACGGCCTTCGAGGCGGCGTAGTCGATCCGGCCGCCGAAGTTGTTCGTCCCGAGCCCGACGACGGTGACCTCGGGCCCTTCCGCGCCGAGCGACCGCGTCCTCACGCGGGCCTCCGGGCGATGAATCCTCTGGCGCGCATGCGCATCACGACTTCCCCCCGTTGATTGACGAGCTCGTGCTCGCCGATGATCGTGCCACGCCCGGGATCGCTCTCGCTCGGCCAAGCGTCGACGACGCGGCTGCGACCGGTGAGCACGTCGCCGGGGCGGACGGGGACGAGCCAGCGCAGCTCCTCGACGCCGGGCGATCCCATGCTCGCGCTGTCGAGCAGGACGTTGCGCACGAACATGCCCATGTACAGCGACGCCGTATGCCAGCCGCTCGCGATCAGCCCGCCGAACGGCCCCTCGTCCTCGGGATCGATGTGGAACGGCTGCGGGTCGAACTCCTTCGCGAACCTCACGATCTCGTCGGCGGTGATCTCGTGCTCGCCGTGGATCGTCTCGCTCCCGACCTCGAAGTCCTCCCAGTACTTCATCGCCACTCCCGGGAGTGGACGACGACGAGCGTCTTCGTCGGACGCGTCAGCGCGACGTACAGCTCGCGCAGGCCGCGCTCGCCGCCCTCCTCGACGATGAGCGCCGGCTCGATCACGACGACATGGTCGAACTCGAGGCCCTTCGCCTGCGGCGGCGTTAGGAGGAACGTGTCCTCCAGCACCTCCGACTCGACGAGCGACCGCGGCCCGATGATCGCGAGGAGGCCGTCGTCGAACGCGGCCGCCTCGCGCGCAGCCGCAGACATGAGCTCGTCCTCGCCGACACGCACGAGCTTCGGCGGCGCGCCGCCCTGCCGGTACGCGAGCGGCGGCTCGACGTCGGGCGCGATCCGGTCGAGGAGCGGGAGCGCGAGCTCCATGATCTCCGCCGGGACGCGGTACGCATGCCGCAGCTCCTCGATGCGCACCTCGATGTCCTCGGGCAGGTACGGCTCGAGCTCCTGCCAGCGTCCGTACGTCACCGGGCCGGTCGCCTGCGCGACGTCGCCGAGCATCGTCAGCGATCCGTCCACCGCGCGGCGCGACACCATGAGCAGCTGCATCGGCGAGAGATCCTGCGCCTCGTCGACGATGACGTGCCCGTACGCGCGCGCAGGCCCTTCGATCAGCGTGCGCGCGACGTCGAGGAGCGGCAGGTCGTGCGCGCTCCACTGCAGCTCGGACACGCGCCGCGGCCGGTCGCGCAGGAGCAGCCGCTGCTCACCGCGGTCGAGCAGGCCCTCCGCGGCCTCGGCGAGCGCCGCCGGCGACGTGAGGAGTCGCGCGACGAGCTTCTCCGCGCGCGGGAGCGGCAGCACGCGGTCGAGGTACTTCGTCAGGAAGCCGTTGCGGCGGAGCGCGCTCTCGAGCTCCTCGAAGCTGCGCAGCGCGCGCGGGCCGAGCAGCTCGCCGTAGCGCTCGTAGAAGCGGCGCAGGACGGCCATGCGGAACCGCTCGCGCGCGAGCTGCAGCGCGGCGCCGTCCTCGAGAGCCGCGTCGAGCAGCTCGCGCACGTCGCGCTCCTTCACCGAGACGAACACGCCGTCCGCGTACAGCACGAGCTCTTCCGGCGCGGGCCGCACGGAGAGCTCGACCGCGCGCTGCACGACCTCGCTCAGCCGCGGGTCGGCCTTGAGCGCGGCGACGTCCATCGCCTCCTCGCGCTCGACGACGATCCCGTCGAGCAGCTCCGAGACCGCGCGCTGCTCGACCGCCTCCTCGCCGAGCGCCGGCAGCACGTGCGACACGTAGTCCATGAACGTCGGGTTCGGCCCGACCACGAGCACGCGCCGGAGCTGCTCGCGGTGCGTGAAGAGGAGCCACGACGCGCGATGCAGGCCGACCGCGGTCTTGCCGGTGCCCGGCCCGCCCTGCACGACGAGCGCGCCCTCGGGCTCGGCGGTGATGAGCCGGTACTGGTCGGACTGGATGGTCGCGACGATGTCGCGCATGCGCCCTTCGCGCCGGCGGTCGAGCTCCTCGAGCAGGAAGTCGGAGACCGTCGCGCCCTCGACGGCGGAGCCGTCGAGCGACTCGTCGGAGATGTCGACGACGCGGCGCCCGTCGGTGCGGAAGCGGCGCCGCTGCGTAACGCGCTGCGGCTCGCTCGGCGTCGCCGTGTAGAACGGCCGCGCCGCCGGCGCCTGCCAGTTGACGACGAGCATCTCGTGCGCGTCGTCGTGCACCCAGCGGCGGCCGATGTACAGCGGGCGCAGCGTCCCGTCGAGCGTCAGCCGGCCGAAGCAGAGGCCGCGCTCGGCGTCCTGGAAGGTCTTGTGGCGGCGCTTGAGCCACGCCTCCATCGCGACGGCGGCGAACTCGGTCGCGACCCGGTCCTGCGCGCCCTCGAGCGTCGTGCGCATCTTGTCGAGCGCCTCGTACGCGTTGTCGACGTACGCCTGCTCCGCTGCCAGCTCGGGATGCAGCCATAGAGTCAGCCTAATGAAGCTGGGCCTGAACATCGGCTACGCGGCGCCCGGGACGAATCCCGCGTCGCTCGTCCCGCTCGTCCAGGAGGCCGAGCGGCTCGGCTACGACTCGGTGTGGGCGGCGGAGGCGTGGGGCACCGACGCGGTCACCGTGCTCGCGTGGATGGCGGCGTGCACGAGCCGGATCAAGGTCGGCTCGGCGATCATGCAGATCCCCGGCCGCACGCCCGCGAACACGGCGATGACGGCGGCGACGCTCGACCTCATGTCCGGCGGCCGCTTCCTCCTCGGGCTCGGCACGTCCGGGCCGCAGGTGGTCGAGGGCTGGCACGGCGAGGCGTGGGGCAAGCCGCTCGGGAAGACGCGCGAGTACGTCGAGATCGTGCGCGCGGCGCTGCGGCGCGAGGTCGTCGAGCACGAGGGCGAGCACTACCGCATCCCGTACGACGGGCCCGGCGCGACCGGGCTCGGCAAGCCGCTGAAGCTGATGCTGCGTCCGCTGCGCGCGGACATCCCGATCTACCTCGCTGCCATCGGGCCGAAGAACGTCGCGCTCGCGTACGAGATCGCCGACGGCTGGCTGCCGATCTTCGTCGACCCGGAGCGCTTCGGCGACGCGTTCCCGGCGCCCCCGGACGGCTTCGAGATCGCCGCGACCGCGAACGTCCTCGTCGGCGACGACGTGCAGGCGCTGCGCGACTCGCTCAAGCCGTATCTCGCGCTCTACGTCGGCGGGATGGGCGCGAAGGGGAAGAACTTCTACAACGCGCTCGCGCGCCGGTACGGCTGGGAGGACGCGGCGGAGAAGATCCAGGAGCTCTATCTCGGCGGCCACCAGCGCGAGGCGATCGCGGCGGTGCCGGACGAGCTCGTCGACGCGGTCGCGCTCGTCGGGCCGAAGGAGCGCATCGCCGACCGTCTCGCCGCATGGCGTGAGACGCCCGTGACGACGCTCATCGTGGGCTCGCCGCAGCCGGAAGCGCTGCGCGTCCTCGCAGAGCTCGTCCTCTAAAAAGGGCCCTAAAAATGCCTAGTCCCCGTGAACCCGAGGGCCCACAGGGACTTGGCAGACGGCAATCTGTCAAAGCGCGCCGCCGCTGTCAAGCGGGTCCGTCTACGGCACGAGGCCGTGACGCTCGAGCCGCTGCTGGACTGCCTCGCCGCTCGAGGGCGAGGCGTTTCAGCTGCAGCCGGATCGCGCTGATCTCGGCGGCGATGGCGACGGCCTCCTCGGCCGCGATATCTCCGCCGGACATGTCCGCGAGCGCGAACTTGAGCGCTTCCAGCTCGTCCACCAGCTCGGCGCGGAGGGGGCCCGTCGACACGACGTGAAGAGTGGTACCCGCGGAGCGGCCGGAGCTAACTAGCAGGCGCCGGAGGCGGGCGCGCCGCCGGGGCCGTTCTCGTGCTGGTCGCCCGCCGGGGTCTGCAGGCAGAACGAGGTCGCGTCGGCCCGGGCGAGGATGACGCCGGTGCCGGGCGGGAGGGCCGCGCCGGCGTACGTGCCGCTCTGGGCGAAGAAGGCCTGCATCGCCGTGTCTCGCGCCCTGGAAGTTCGTCGCTGCCACGTTCACCTGCGCCTGCGTGATCGCCTGCTGCACGGGCGGGGAGGTGTTCGACTTGGCGTTCTGCGCGTACAGGTAGCCGCCCACGGCGACCACCGACGAGCAGGGCGGGAAGTCCGAGCAGACGGGTCACAAGACTCCCTATATCGTCGGAAACGTGGTCGAACTGAAGGTCGAAATGGAGCTCGAAGTGACGCTCTCCCGCTCCGGGCCGCGGTACGTCTCCCCCGACCTCGAGTTCGCCGTCTGGTCGGCCACGGTGGGCGAGAGCGCGGACGGCGAGCCGGTCACGCTGGCAGGCCCGCTCGGCCACGTCGGGAGCCGGCGACCACCTCGTCTGCGCCGGCGCGTACGCCGAGCACGCGCGCTACGGGCTCCAGTTCTCGGTCGAGACGTTCCGGTCGGCCCTGCCCCGGTCGCCGGAGGGCGTCGAGGCGTGGCTGCGGATGCGCGTGCCCGGGATCGGGCCGACGTTCGCGCGGGCGATCGTCGCGCACTTCGGCGCCGCCGAGGTCTTCTCCGAGCTCGACCGCGACCCGGAACGGCTTCGCGAGGTGCGGACGAAGGCCGGGCGCGCCGTCTCGCGCAAGAGCGTCGAGCGGGCGATCGCGGCGTGGCGCGACGTCGCGACGATCCGCGAGGTCGAGACCTTCCTCTTCTCCCACGGCATCGCCGCGGGACTCGCGGGCCGCCTCGTGCGCGAGTACGGCGAGAACGTCGTCGACGTGCTCACCCACGATCCGTATCGCCTGATCGAGCTGCCGCGCGTCGGCTTCAAGACCGCCGACCGGATCGCGCGCTCGCTCGGCATCGAGCTGGACGACCCCCAGCGCCTCCGCGCCGGCGTTCGCTTCGCGCTCGAGGAGGCGGAGTCGGACGGGAACACGTTCCTGCCGCTCGGCGAGCTGTGGCCGCGCGCCGGGAAGCTGCTCGAGATCGCGGACGTGGAGCCGCTCGAGTCGGCGGTGCGCGCGCTCGTCGTCGACGGCGACGCGGTGATCGAGACCGACCGCGTCTATCGCACCGAGCTGTGGGAGACGGAGCGCCGCCTCGCGGAGACGCTCGCCAAGCGGTTGAGCGCGCCCGCGACCGAGCTGTTCGAGGAGCCGGACCGCCCCGCGGTGCAGGTGTCGGACGAGCAGTGGGCCGTCGTCGAGCTCGTGCGCACACGTGCGCTCGTCCTCCTCACCGGGCTCCCCGGCGCCGGCAAGACGCACACGCAGCGGGCGATCGTCGAGATCGCGAAGCGCGCGCGCATGCGCATCCTCCTGTGCGCGCCGACGGGGAAGGCAGCGCGCCGCATGCGCGACCTGACGGGTCACGACGCGATGACGATCCACCGCGCGCTCAAGTACTCGCCGTTCGAGGGCGGCTTCCAGCGCAACGAGGACGACCCGCTCTCGGACGACTACGACCTCGTCATCGTCGACGAGGCGTCGATGCTCTCGCTCGAGCTCGCCGACGCGCTCTTCCGCGCGGCCGGCGACTGCCACGTCCTGCTCGTCGGCGACACCGACCAGCTGCCGCCGATCGGCGCCGGCCGCGTGCTCGCGGATCTCGTCGACAGCGACATCGTCCCG
The DNA here is from genome assembly GCA_963734285.1 of uncultured Actinomycetes bacterium. Lineage (GTDB taxonomy): Bacteria > Actinomycetota > Thermoleophilia > Gaiellales > Gaiellaceae > Palsa-739. Next base: position 125,706 of record CAVTGM010000001.1, read on the forward strand.
CGTGTGCACCTGACCGCCATCTACCGCCAGGCGGCGCGCTCGCTGATCGTGCGCAGCGCGCGCCGGATCAACGCCGGCGAGCTGCCGTTCATGTCACCCGACGACGCGCGCGCGACGCTGGGCGAGGACACCGAGCTGGACGAGGACTTCTTCTTCGTCGCGAAGCAGGAACAGGAGTCGATCCGCGACGCGGTCATCGACCTCGCCTGCGAACGGATCCCTGCGCGCTACGGGCTCGACCCGCGCACCGAGGTGATGACGCTCGTTCCGATGCGACGCGGCACCGTCGGTCTCGACGCGCTCAACACGGAGCTCGAGCAACGACTCAATCCTGGATCGCACGCGGTCGTGCTCGCGCGCACCGGGCTACGCGTCGGCTCGCGCATCGTCCAGACGAAGAACGACTACACGCCGGACCGCGAGGTGATGAACGGCGAGGTCGCGTTCGTCATCGGGTGGGACGAGGAGGAGGCCGAGGCGACGCTGTCGCTCGACGACGGCGAGCGCGAGATCGTCGTGCCGGCGTCGGCGCTCGAGACGTACATGCTCGCGTGGGCGCTGACCGTGCACCGCGCGCAGGGCTCGCAGTTCCCGGCGGTGATCGCGCCGTGGTCGATGGCCTACGCGGTGATGCTCTCGCGGCCGCTGCTGTACACGGCGGTCACGCGGGCCGAGCGGCTGTGCGTGATCGTCGGCGAGCGGCGCGCGCTCGCGACCGCGGTCGGGCGGGCCGAGGGCCGGCGGCGGCACTCTGCGCTCGCCGAGCGCATCGTCGACCTCAGCTGAGGCAGTTACGCGGCGTCGGCCTGCGAGAGCGCGACGCAGCGCTCGCAGACGCGCGCCTCGTTCCATTCCGGCGTCGAGACCATGAAGGCCGTTCCAACCGCGCCGCAGCGTGCGCCGTTCGCGGGCAGGCCGTTCGACGTCTCCGCGAGGTGAACGATGCCGTCATTGCCCATGACAACCCACTCACCCTGACCGAATGCACCGCGGGTCGAACGCGAAGCCACAGACACGCACCTTTCCCTGCCGCAGGAGAACCGCCTCGGCAAGCATGCCTGACGGCGCGCGACCCGGGTGGGTGATTAGCCGAATTCGAGGATGAGCGAGGGCTCGTCGGGGACGAGCGGGAGGCTCTCGGCCTCATCCATCAGCGGGCGTGCCCTCACCGGACGCGGCCGCGCGGGGCGGCGGCGCCGCTGGAGCTGCTGCGGCCCGGCGACGAGCGCCGCGCACACGACAACGGCGAGAACCGCGGTGGTCGCGCCGATCGTCGTCCACGTGACGACGAAGGCGAAGCCGACGAGGCCCAGGAAGTAGCGGTGCAGTTGCCGGTCCACGACGACGAAAGTTCTCGGCGGAGCGCCGCGTTCCTCTCTCCGGGCTTCGGGGCGACCACTTTCGTGACGACCCAGCGGTGCTTGCCGATCTGGCGGTCGCGGACGAATCCGAGCGCCTCGTACGTCGACAGAGCACCGTTGAAGAGAAAGCCGGCCGGGACCGAGGCTGCGTCCTCCGGGTAGCCCTCCACCGTCCCGCCGCCGAGACCGGCGATGAGGTCGAGCGCGCCCGCGAGCGCCGCGCTCGCGACGCCACGACGCCGCAGCCCTTTGCCGACGAAGTTGCAGGCGATTCGCCAGTCCGGCAGGGCCGTCAGGCCCTTCTCGTACGCGGCGCGGCTCTTGATCCTCGGCACCTCGTCGGGCGCGCCGAACTGGCACCAGCCCAGGCAGTCGTCGCCGTCGAACACGAGGGCCGCGTGCGCCGTGCCTGCGCGCACCCGGGCGAGCTTCCGCTCGCGCTTGGGGGGCACCCTTTCTTTGCTGTCTTCGTGGAACCCCATGCACCAGCAGCCACCGAAGACGCCGTTGTTGCGTTCCACGAGCGCGGCGAACGCAGGCCAGGTCGACTCGTCCAGTGCTTTGACGACGTACTCCGGCACGACCGGGAATATGGCAGGTCAGACGCCGGTCAGGAAGTCTTCGACCGCGGCGGCGAAGCGGTCGATCTCCGGCTCGTCGAGCGGGAGCGAGAGCGAGATGAAGCCGCGGCGGCCGTACGAGAGCCCGCGCTCGAGCATGTGCAGGTGAAGGAGGCCACGGAGCTCCGCCGCGTCGGGAACATCGCCCTCGTTTCGGATAGGGCCGGACGTGAAGTGCAGCCCGACGAGCGAGCCGTACCCGGTCGCGCAGAACTCGATGCTCCGCTCGACGGCGAACGCATTGAGCCGGTTACGCAGCCGGTCGCCGAGACCGTTCAGCCGTGCGATCTCCGTTTCGGTCAGCACCTGTGTCAGTCCGGCCGCTCCGGCGGCCATCGTCAGAACGTCGTTGTTGAACGTTCCGCCGTGCTGGAGCGCGTCGGGCCGTGACGGGTCGAAGCGGCCCATGAGGTCGGCGCGGCCGCCGAACGCACCGAACGACAGGCCGCCGCCGACGAACTTCGCGAGCGTCGTCAGATCGGGGTCGATGCCGAGCAACTGCTGCATACCGCCCGTCGAGAGCCGCGATGTCATCACCTCGTCGAAGATGAGGAGCACCCCGTTCTCGGTCGTCGTCTCTCGAAGCGCGCGGAGGAAGGCGGGATCGCCCGGGATCACTCCGGCTGCTCCCTGAAGCGGCTCCACGATGACGGCGGCCAGCTCGTGCGCGTGCTCTGCGACGAGCCGCGCAGCGGCCTCGGCGTCGTTGTACTCGCCGACGATCCACTGAAACGGCGGATTCAACGCAGAGATGCCGTGCGAGAACAGCAGGATCCCGCCGTGGTACGCGCCGGCGAAGACGAGCACACGCGAGCGGCCGGTGACCGCGCGCGCGAGGGAGAGCGCGAGGAGGTTGGCCTCGGTGCCCGAGTTGCAGAAGCGGACGAGGTCGACCGAGGGGAAGCGCGCGCAGACCGCTTCGGCCAGTGCGGTCTCATATCGATTCGGTGCGCCGAGCACGATCCCGTCCGCGAGCGCAGTCCGGATCGCCTCGAGGATGACCGGATGCGAATGTCCGTACAGCCCGGCGGTGTACTCGCCGAGAAAGTCCGTGTATTCGTGACCGTCCGCGTCCGTGATGCGTGCTCCCTCGCCGCGGACGATCGTGAGCGGGAAGGGCGGCTGGTGGATCGTCGTGCGCGTGTTCCCGCCCGGCATGAACTGCGCGCGCTCCTCGTGGAGCCGGCGCGACTCCGGGTTGGCGGCGACGTACGCGGCCTCGGCGTCGGCCAACCGCTGCACGAGCCCCGTCATCGCGAGCACGTTGTGATCGTACAACCGAGAATTGCCCGCGGAGTGTGAGCGCCGCGCAGGCTGTGCGATAGTCGACTGATGCCCAAGAGCTACCGGCTTGGTCCTGCCCGACGCCTGGTCAATGTGCTCGTGAAGGGGTTGCTTCGGCTCGGTATCGCAGGTGGGCACACCTACCTCCTGAGCGTGCGCGGGCGGAAGAGCGGCCGGACGTATTCGACGCCTGTGATCCTGCTCGAGGACGGTGAGCGCTGGCTCGTCGGCCCCTACGGCGAGGTGAGCTGGGTTCGGAATGTTCGCGCCGCAGGTCGAGCGACCCTCAGTCGCGGCCGACACCACGAGGAGATCCAGGTGAGTGAGGTCAGCTCGCCGGAGAGTGCCCCGGTTCTGCGCGAGTACCTCCGCCAGGTTCGGGTCGTTCGGCCCTTCTTCGATGCCTCACCTGCCTCGCCGCTCGAGGCATTCGTGGCCGAAGCCGAGCGGCACCCGGTCTTCCGCATAGAACCATCGTCGTCGTAAGCCGCGCCGGACGCCGGGAATGTCCCCCGACCGCTACTTCAGTCGACGCTGCATACGGCGTCCGCCACGCCTTGGCCGCTGAGGGTGCTCGTGGTGGGGATGCCCTTCCTGTGAGAGGACCTGCTTTGCTCGCGCAGCGTCAGCCGCCGTGACGATGATCTCCCTTGGGCCAATGGGATTCCACGGAGCCCAGAAGTTGACTCCTTGAATGCTCCGGTAATTCGAGGGGATCCCTGCCCCGCGGAGTAGCTGCGTCATCAGCTCCGCTTGCGACTCGTTCTCCGCCACCGCGACCGCAAGTTCTTCGGGCTGGTCTGTCGGGACGAGCCAATCGATGAGGCTCCGCAAGCCTGCCATGTGACTAGCAAAGCATGCTTGCTTGCGCCAGTGTTCAGGCGTGCGGCACGAGCTTCCGACCGGCACCGTCACCTTCGTGTTCACCGATGTCGAAGGCTCGACGTCGCTGCTGAACGAACTGGGCGCAGAAGCCTACGCGGATGCGCTGGCCGGCCACCGCGCGATGATCCGGGACGCGTGTAGTCGAAATGGCGGCGTCGAGGTCGATACGCAGGGAGACGCCTTCTTCTTTGCGTTTCCTACTGCGGGCGGCGCTCTCTCCGCTGCATCCGCGCTGACAGAGTCCCTGGCACCGGGTCCCATCCGCGTTCGCGTCGGCTTGCACACCGGAGCGCCGCTCGTCACCGGCGAGGGGTATGTCGGCCACGACGTCCATCGCGCCGCCAGGATTGCGGCAGCCGGGCACGGCGGACAGGTGCTCGTGTCAGCGGCGACGGCGCCACTCGTCGGATATGAGAACCTGACCGACCTCGGCGATCACCGTTTCAAGGACCTCACTGCGCCGGAGCGCGTCTACCAGCTCGGCGACGGCGAGTTCCCCGCTCTGAAGACCCTTCATCGGACGAATCTTCCGATTCCCGCAACTGCGTTCCTCGGTCGCGAGCGCGAGCTTCGGGAGGTCGTCGAGCTCCTCGATCGTGCCGATGCAAGGCTCGTCACGCTCACTGGGCCCGGAGGAACGGGAAAGACGCGACTCGCCCTCCAGGCAGCCGCCGAAACGTCGGATCGATTTCGCGACGGCGTGCACTGGATCCCTCTCGCGCCGGTACGCGACGAGCACGATGTCGCAGCGGCATTCGCCCAGGCGTTGGAGGTTCACAGCGAGCCGGGAGCCGAGCTTGGGACTTCGATCATTTCCGCGTTCGGCGCCAAGCGCTCCCTTCTGGTAATCGACAACTGCGAGCATCTCGTAGCGGGAGCGGCCGACCTCGTCGGCCGGCTCATGGGCGGCTGCCCGGAGGTCGTCGTCGTCGCGTCGAGTCGTGAACGCCTCGGTCTTCAGGCCGAACGCATCTACGAGGTGCCGCCGATGGCGATCAGCGACGGGCATGCGCTCTTCGTCGAGCGCGCCTTGGCTGTGCGGCCCGGCTTTCAGCCTGACGGGCATGTGGATGCGATCTGCGACGCTGTCGACCAGCTTCCGCTCGCCATCGAGCTCGCCGCCGCTCGGGTCCGGGCGCTCTCTACGAATGCGATCCGCGAGCGGCTGGGCGAGAGGCTCGAGCTCCTTACGTCCCGTAACCGTGACGTCGAGGAGCGGCAGCGGACGCTCGAGGCGACGATCGCCTGGTCCTACGAGCTCCTCGGCCTTCAGGAGCGAGGCGTGCTCCGAGCGCTTTCCGTCTTCGCTGGGGGCTGCACTCTGGCTGCGGCCGAAGCTGTCGCAGAAGCCGATCTCGATTCGCTCGAGTCGCTGCTCGACAAGAGCCTGATCCGGCATCGAATCGGCATGAGCGGTGAGGACCGGTATTGGATGCTGGAAAGCATCCGGGACTACGCGCAGCGAGAGCTCGAGCGCGAGGGCGAGGCCGAAGCGGCCGGCAGCCGGCACTCCGCATTCTTCGCGAGTCTCGTTGGACAGCTTGGACGTGAACGACTGGCTCGCGGTGACTGACGAGCAACGCGGTCTCGTCGTCTCCGACCGCGCGAACTTCGCCGAAGCCCACGCCCGCGCAGTGGCGACCGGTGACGGTGCGAGCGCGCTCAAGTTCGTTCGCCGCCTCGGCCTCGTCAGGGGCTTCACCGGGGTCGGGGCGCGCGACTGGTACCCGAGAGCCGTAGCGAGCATCGCCTTGCCCGGAGGCGCGCAACCGGATCGTGCGTACGCGCTCGTGAGCGCTGCGCGCACCGCCTCTCTCATCGGAGACTTCGCTCGCGCCCGCAGCTGGCTCGACGAAGCCGAGACTCTGTTCGAAGAACTCGCTGACGCGGAGGGGAACGCAGCCGTGATCTTGTCGCGCTGCGCGCTCGAGGCACGCGTCGGGAACTACGACGAAGCATTCGAGCTCGCCGAGCGGCTCGCAGCGCTCGGCGAGCCTCTCGACAGCGACGACCCTGCGGCCGTAGCGGCGAAGGCTCGAATTTCGTCTGAGGCTGACGCGATGCTCGCCTGGGCGTTGCTTGGACGAGCCGCCGAGGAGAACGACCGGGAGGCTGCTCAACGTAGCCGGGAAATCCTTGGCGCACGAGCAGACGCCGCCGCTGCTTCGGGAACGCTGATGGAGCAGGCCGTTTGGCTCGGCGATCTCGCACTCAGCCTGTTCGTGCTCGAGACGTACTCCGAGAGCATCGCAACGGGACAGCGCGCGGTGCGCAAGATCCGCGAGCTCGAGGCCGCCAACGACACGCAGATCGCACCGGTGTGGGACTGTCTCTTCACCATCGGGCTCTCGCTCTGCGGGAGAGGCGACCCCGAGCCCGGTATCCGGCTGATCAGCGCCACCCGCCAGATGTGGCACGTCGCCGGCGTGGGCGTGGGCGACGAGCCCTTCATGCAGGCGGTTCTTGGCCGTGTCGAGAAGAGTGCGCGGACGGCCCTGGGCGACGGCTACGTGGCCGCCGTCAAGGCGGGAGAGGCAATGACCCGAGACGAGGCAATCGCACTCGGGCTGAGCGTCGCGCCGGATTGATCGCGCGGTTCAAGCCGAGACGATTTCTCCTACGAGCATCTCCCACCGATAGATCGCGGCAGTCTCGAGCACGTGATGTCTGCTCCAAGGGTCATCGTCCAGCAGCCTCGCCAGCTCTTCTTCTGTATCGGCCTCGAGCACGATCAATGCCCTGTATGTCCGGTTCGGTCCGACAGCGTCGGTGGGGTCCACGGGCTCACTGGTCCTATCGAACTCGCTGAGCGGCCCGCCGAGAAGCATCGATCCCTGGTCGACGATGCCGTTGACGAACATGACGTGATCTGGCCAGTGGTCCTGTTGCCGCATCGGCCGAGACGGGTCCCATCCGCTTCCCTGTTCGCGAATGACGACGAAACGCATAGACGACCAGGTTAACCGTGCGTTCTAGGCGGACGCGGCGTACAAGGACTCTGCCCTCGGCTGCGCCAGCGTTCGGGAATGTCCCCCGACGGGCGAGGGTTATCGCCCTGGACACAAGGTGGCAGGCCGTTGCGGTCTTAGGCCAACGGGCGATGATGTGTGGGATGGCCAGGGCCGCGACGCTCCCGATCGTGTTGTTCGTCTCGCTACTGGTCGCGGGCGCCGGCTCGGGAGCACGATCAGCTCTGACAGCGGACTGCCGCATGTCGCAGCTCGCCGTGACGCTCGGGCCGTACATCAGCGAAGCGACCGAGCAACACACGCTCGCGCTTCGATTCGTCAACCGCGGCACGCACGTGTGCGTCCTCTACGGGCATCCGCGAGTGACGGTCTACGACATGCACGGCGTGATCCCCTTTCGGATTAGTCACGGCGGCGACCAGATGATCTCTGCGCGGCCACCTAAACCGGTCCGCGTCCAGCCCGGCCACGCTGCATTCCTCGTCTTGAACAAGAACGCATGCGTGGGCGGATCGTCGCGCCAAGCCACGGTGCTCAAGATCGCGACGCCAACCGCCCTCGGCACGGGAATCGGGTCATTCACATTCCCACGCCACATGCCTTTCCAATACAGGGATCCGGACTACTGCGCAAGAGTTAACGATCCCGGTTCGGTCATCACTGTGTCGCCATTTGCGCCGACCGTCCGAGCAGCCTTGAACGGCTGATCGTTGCGACCCCCTCCGAGCGATAGCGCGGCGGAGTGCGCCAGTGTGCGTGAATGTTCCCCGACGGAGAGTCGGTCAGGTCAATCGATCGCGGTTCCTATCAGTGGTTGGTTAGCTGGAACCCGCACGCGGCCGCCGCCTTCAGGAACAGCGGCGACTGCATGTCGAGCGAGCTCGGCAACACGAGGATCACTCCGTCGCGATCGGCTATTACGCCACCGCCGGCGTGTGGGCCGGATGGGATCGACGTCGTCGGATCCGGGAACCCGGAGATGCCGTGCCGGCGCATACATTGCGCGACCTTCACCATCTGCGCAAGCGCCTGCGCGGAGGGATGCGTCGTCGAACCGAAAGCGGGTGGGCCGCCGCCGGGTATGAGCCTTTGGCACTTCGCCTGCGCCGCCTTGAACGCAGGCGATGAGGGATTCTTCCCACCGCTCAGCGTGAAACCGCCGCTGGCGCTCGGGTCTGGGAAGCTGGGAACACCGTTGGCGCGCATGCACTGGGCGTACTTCAGCAGGTCCTTCTGCAACTGCGTCTGGCTCGACGGCGAGCCCGAACTGGCGGTACCGCCGGTGGCGTTGGCGCTGCCGGCGGCGCTGCTCGATGTCGTCCCGAGGTTCGCGACCGACGGCGACTTCGATCCGCCGCACCCCGATGCCAGTAAGGAGAGACCCGCGAGAGCGGCGGCGAAGAATAGACAGCGGACTCTCGAAGCGGACATCGTCTTAAACAAAGCACACCCCTCTGAAACGACTCTAACTTCACTGTTTGGATACGGCTCGAGTTCGACCCTTCTCGTCTGCGCCAGTGTTCGGGAATGTTCCCTGACGGCGGCTGGCCGTGGGTCCGCGGCCTACGTCATCCGAACGACGCGAATGTCGCTAGGTCGAGCAGGTGGGCATTGTCGCGGTCGAACATGCACGCCTCTCGGAGGACAGGCTCGTACGTGCCTCCAGCGTAGATTGACGCGACGACCGCACAGGACGCTTGCCGATATCTCCGCCACGCAGACTCACTGCGCCGGAACGCGATGCGGTCTCCGGGGGCAAGCAGTTCAAGCGTCGTCCCACGCGCACTTGCGATCTTGCGAGCCCTGATTCGATTTGCGGAAACGAAGCAGCTTTTCTGCTGGTGGACGCTCACGGCCCTCCGATCTCGGGTGAGGCAGGAAAGTCCAGGGCGGTACGCGACGTACCCGCAGAAGGAGGTCAGGTCGAGACCGCTGCCGACGGGTGTGACCGACGCGTCCGACGTCCGAGTAACGGTCATCTCGGCGTAGGCGGTCTTCCCTTGGCACGGCACGCGCCCGCTGAACACGACCGTGACCGTCGCGCTTGAGTGATGACCGGCGACACATGAGGGGGTGCAGTTGTTCACGGACTGCCCGCCTGATGCTCGGGCAGTTAGGCCGCCGTAACTGAACCAGTGGTCGATGCCCCACTGGTCGGCTCCATCGGGGCTGACGTAGATGCCCCCGGTTGGCTCGTAACTGGGAGGACCATCGGGACCTGGGACGTAGAGCCGAGTGCCAGCGTTCGTCACGTGAGCATGGCTGCCACAGCCGCACACAACGAGTATGAGAGCGACTAAGACCGCGACGCGCATGAAGAGATTGTCGTGCCCGACGGGCTGAGGAGCAACGACGCCCTGACTTGCGCCAGCGTGCGGGAGTGTCCCCTGAGCCAGCCCTTTGCCGACGAAGTTGCAGGCGATTCGCCAGTCCGGCAGGGTCGTCAGGCCCTTCTCGTACGCGGCACGGCTCTTGATCCTCGGCACCTCGTCGGGCGCGCCGAACTGGCACCAACCCAGGCAGTCGTCGCCGTCGAACACGAGCGCCCCCGAGATGGCTCGACAGGGACCACGGTGGTCGGCTCAGGGGCTTATGCTACGGCTCCTTACGATCCGACTCAGTCCCGTAGCGGGAAGGAGAAACCAGCGATGGCTGCATCCGGTAGTGCGCAGCACTCGGTCATCACCTCGGAGACCGCTGAGGCAGTCTGGTTCGTCGGCTGCCTCGCGCTAATCAAGGCGTCTACCGAATCAACGGGCGGAGCGCTCGCATTGGTGGAGTTCACGCATCCCGCAGACTTCGCGGTCGCGCCGCACATCCACCACGAGGCGGACGAGGCCTTCTACATCCTCGAAGGTGCGGCGAGAGGCTTCTGCGGTGATGATCACTGGCGGGCGACAGCGGGAGATTTCGTATGGCTTCCGCGTGGCATCCCACACGGTTACGCGACCGATGGCGACGAAACGCTACGGACGCTGGCGATCACTGTCCCAACGGGGTTCGAGCGGTTCGTCCGCGAAGCCGGCGAGCCCGCGCGCGAACGAGCGCTGCCACCGCCGTCGGATCTCGATGTGCCGAAACTCGTGGCGCTATCGGCGAAGTATGGGGCAGAGTTCGTAGAAGCCGCAGGTCCGTAGAGAGCGCGGTCGAGACATACCGCTTACGTGCGCGACAGGCGTCTCGCCTGAAACCCCGCCGTGCCTCTACGTGATGACGCGGTACACCTGGAACACCTCGGCGTACTCGCGGTTCACGTTGATCCCGTGCGTGCGCGCGACGTTCCACACGTACTCGGGATTCGCATAGCGACGGTGCTGCTGCGACGCGTACTTCTCGAGCGCGGCCACCTTGCGCTCGATGTGCCTCTTGTCGAGCGAGACGTACCACTGGTACGCGAAGTCGAAGTTGTTCCACGGGATCTCGTAGCCGAGGATCGTCGTGCGCTTGAACGCGCGCAGGCCCTCCTGCGCGATCGTCTGGTGATCCTGGTGGATGTCGTGCAGGCTCGGCTGGAAGACGACGTCCGGCTTCCAGTCCTCCCACATCGCGACGAGATGCTCGAGGATCTCCTGCCGGCGCTCGGGAAACGTGCGCACGTCGAAGTCGTGCACCGTGAGCCGCTCCTCGGGGATGCCGAGCTCGGTCGTCGCGTCGCGCACTTCGCGCGCGAGCGTGTCCGGCGGAAAGCCTTCCGGCAGCGAGCGCGTCGCGATCGAGAACGCGACGTAGCGCACCTCGCAGCCCGCCTCGACGAGCCGCGCCATCGTCCCGCCGCAGCCGAACTCGCCGTCGTCGGTGTGCGGCGCGAGGACGAGCGCGCGCTTCCAGTGCTCGATCACGCCGGCACCGCCTCTCGCGGCTCCTTCGGCGGCAGCGCGAACGCGACGAGCCCGAGCAGCAGCCACGTCGTCGGGTCCTCGAAGAAGTCGTTGTAGAAGAGCGAGTGGACGAGGATGGCCGCGACCGACAGCCCCGCCGCCAGCGGGACGAGACGCCTCGTGCGCAACACGTCCGTGCCGCAGGCGACGAGCAGCCACACGAAGAGCGCGAAGCCGACGAGGCCGGTCTCCGCCGCCACCGTCACCGGCGTGTCGTGGGACGCCGCCGTCCTCAGGTTCTTCTTCCCGTGGAGCCGCTGCACGCGCCTAGCGTACGCGTGCTTGAAGCCGCCCACGCCGACACCCCGCACCGGATGCGCCACGGCGATGCGGATTCCGTTCGCGACGAGGTTGTAGCGGCCGCTCGACGCGCTGTTCAGCCCGCTCTTCGTGTGGTGCTCGAGCGAGCGGCGCACGGTCGGCTGCGCGACGGCGATCCCGCCGAGGACGATGACCGCGAGCCCGACGGCGAGGAGCGCCTTCCACCGCCAGGCGACGAACGCGATGCAGATCACGGCCACGATGAGCGCGGCGAAGCTCGACTGCGAGAACGAGATGAGCAGCCCGAACCAGATGACGACGATCGCAGCCGTCGCGATCCAGCGCGACGACGCCTGAAGCGACCGAGCACGACGAAGACGACGCTCGGGATCATCGCGACGACGAGGAAGCGCCCGTAGACGGACGGATCCCAGAAGACGGAGTTGACGCGGAAGAACGCCGCGTACGCGTTCGAGTAGATGACCTTCGGGTTCTCGAACACGTTGCGCGTCTCGTACTGGTAGAAGCCGACGACGGAGAAGACGATCGCCATGATCGTCAGCTCCGCGTACAGCGACCAGAGCCCGAGCCGCTTCCACGGCAGCCGCGCGACCGCGAGCGCGAGTACGGCGAACGGGAGATAGAACGCGAGCACCTCGACGGCGCCCTCGTGCGCGTCCTGCGTCCAGCCGAGCGACAGCCCGACCCACGCGATGTAGAGCGCGAGCGGCCACGTGATCGCGCGCAGCTCTCGGGCGCGTATGTCGCCGTGCGCGATCTGCCACGCCATCTGCATCGCGGCCGCGAGGACGACGACGTACAGCGGAACGAGGAGCTGATGCCCGAGCGCGCCGACGCGGATCGGGATGCACGCGAGCGCGAGCAGCGGCATGAGCCACGGCTCCCGCTGGAACGCCGCGGCCAGGAGCGCCGCGACCGACGAGCGCGCCGAGCGTCCCGCCCACCGCCTCCGCATAGTCGTGCGGGGCAAACGACGCGGCGAGCATGCACGCGCCGAGCGCGGCGAAGCCGAGCCCCGCGAGCCGGTCGCGCCGCGTCCGCGCGAGGAGCAGGAGCGCCAGCCCGAGGCACGCGACCGGGCCGGCGAGCCGCGCAAGGCCGATCAACGAACGACCACCGTCGCGGTGTCGACGTGGCCGTGCTCGCGCACGGTCAGCCGGTACGTACCGGGCGAGCGCGCGGCGCGCAGCTTCAACACCGGCGCCGACGCGAAGCCGGAGCGCGTGCCGAGCGTCCAGCGATACCGCTTCGCGTCGGTCGAGACGCGGATACGGAAGCGCGCGTCCGGGTTCACCGTGACGCGCGTCGCGGAGAGCGCGATGTAGCGCAGCGTGACGGCGACCTGCTGCATCTTGGTCGCACGGTTGCCGGCGAGATCGACCGCGCCGACGACGAGCGTGTACGTCCCCGGCGGGAGCAGCTTCCCGTCCACCTTGCCGTTCCACGAGACCTTGTCCTTCGCCTTGTGCGAGCGCCCGCGGATGACGCGCTTCCCGTCGACGAAGACGAGCACGTGCGCGTCCTCACTCAGCTTGTAGTGGATCGTCACCGTGTCCGACTGGTGGTCGCCGTCGGGCGAGAACACGGGACGCACCGCACCCGCGTCGAGGACGGCCGGGAGCTTCGACTCGAGCACGATCGGGTTCGGGATGAGGATGGTGCGCCGCTGGTTCACGAAGTGCACCTCCATCCGGTACGTCCCGTCGGGGGCGACCGTCGCCGCGTCCGTGCGGCCGTTCCAGACGAACGACCGCCGGCCGCGCCGCGTCAGCACGCGGTAGGCGAGCGTGTCGACCTCGTGGCGGTGCGAGTCGAGGATCGAGACCGTCACCCGGTCGGCGCGCCGGAAGCGGATGGAGAAGTCCGCGGTCGTGTGGGCGCGCGGCGAGACGTACTCGCGCACGACCTTCATGCCGATGATCGGGCTCTTCGTGAGCTTCAGCCGCTCGGTGATCGCGAAGGCGGCGGCGGTCGCCGCGAGCAGGCCGACGATGACGGCCGTCGAGAGAATCCGCTGCAAAGCGGCGTCAGTCTACGCGTGCGACCGTGACGACCCGCGCACCATCGCGCAGCCGCACGGCCCGCGTCGTCAGCAGGGTGACGACGACGAAGCCGGCCGTCCAGGCGAGCCAGCCGTAGCCGTTCGGCTCCACGAGCTTCGCGCCCGAGGCGAAGAGTACGAGCGAGAGCACGAGCCGCAGCGTCCGGTCGCCGAAGTGGATCGTGAACTGGCTGCCGACGAGGACGCCCGGGATGGAACCGATGAGCAGCCATGCCATGGCGTGCAGGTCGACGTTGCCGGCGATGAGATGCCCGACGCCCGCGACCCAGAGTAGGCCGGCAGCGTGGAGGATGTCCGTGCCGACGACCTTGTGCGCCCGCAGTGGGAAGACGAACAGCAGGGTCAGCCCGAAGAAGACGCCGCTCCCGACGGACGTCAGCCCGACGATGTAGCCACCGAAGAGCCCGATGAGCACGGCCGCGATCTTGTCGCGCCGCCCCATGACGAACGCACCGTCGCCGACCTCGCGCACGCGGATGGCGGTCTTCAGCAGCATGCCGAGCGCGCCGAGCAGGAGCGCCGCGCCGAGGACCTCACCCTCCGTCGTCTGGATGCCGCTCCCATACTTGTGCTTCAGCCACGTGGACGTCGTGACGCCGAGGAGCGACGCGGGCGCGCTACCGAGGAACATCCAGCCGCTGAGCTTCGCCTGCGTCGTCCCGAGCTTGTAGTGGCGAGCGCCGCCGACGGTCTTGAAGATCGCGCCGTGCAGGATGTCGGTGCCGATCGCCGTCGCCGGGTTGAACCCGAAGATGAAGACGAGGATCGGCGTCATGAGCGAGCCCCCGCCCATGCCGGTCATGCCGACGAGGATGCCGATCGCGAGCCCGGCGAGGACGAACTGCCAGGTCACAGCAGTTCGCGTTCCTCGAGCACGGCGACGATGCGGTCGGCCGCCTCCTCGATCCCGAGCGTCGCCATGTCGAGGTGCACGTCGGGGCTCTCGGGCGGCTCGTACGTCCCGCCCGCGCCGGTGAGGTTCGCGAGGCCGCCCGCGCGCGCCTGCGCGTACAGGCCCTTCGTGTCGCGCTCGGCGGCGAGCTCGAGCGGGACGTCGACGAACACCTCGACGAACTCGCCCTCGCCGAAGCGTGCGCGCGTCGTGGCGCGGTCGGCCCGGAACGGCGACACGAACGCGGCGATGACGATGAGACCCGCGTCGGTCATGAGCTTCGCCACCTCGGCCGCGCGCCGGTTGTTCTCGGCGCGGTCGGCGTCGGTGAAGCCGAGATCCTTGGACAACCCGTGGCGCAGGTTGTCGCCGTCGAGCATGAACGCGTGCCGGCCGAGTGCGTACAGCCGCCGCTCGACCGCGTTCGCGATCGACGACTTGCCCGCGCCCGGCAGTCCGGTGAGCCAGACGACGAACGGCTCCTGCCCCTTTGCAGCGGCGCGCGCGGCGCGGTCGACCTCGTGCGCCTGCCAGGGGACGTTGTGCGAGCGGCGCAGCGCGAACTGCAAGAGGCCGGCGCCGACCGTGTGGTTCGTGATGCGGTCGATGAGGATGAAGCCGCCCGTGTCGCGGTTCTCCGCGTACGGGTCGAAGGCGATCGACTCGCTCAGCTCGACGTTGACGACGCCGATCGCGTTCAGCTCGAGGTGGTTCGCGGCGATGCGGTCGAGCGTGTCGACGTCGAGCTTGTACTTGATCGGCGCGACCGTGGCCGCGACCGTCTTCGCCCCGACGCGCATGAGGTACGTGCGGCCGCGCAGGAGCGGCTCGTCCGCCATCCACACGACCGTCGCCTCGAACTGGTCGCCGACCTGCGCGGGCGAATCGACCGGCGCGATGACGTCGCCGCGGCTGACGTCGATCTCGTCCTCGAGCGTGAGCGTCACCGCCTGGCCTGCGACCGCGCGCTCGAGGTCGCCGTCGAAGGTGACGATGCGCGCGACCGTCGTCTCCTGGCCGCGCGGGAGGACGACGACGCGATCGCCGGACGCGACGGAGCCGCCCGCGATCGTCCCGGTGAAGCCGCGGAAGTCGGAGCTCGGCCGGTTCACCCACTGCACCGGCATGCGGAAGGGCGCGTCCTGCATGCGCTCCTGGTCGACCTCGACGTCCTCCAGGTACTGCATGAGCGTCGGCCCGCCGTACCACGGCATCGCGTCGGAGGCGTCGACGACGTTGTCGCCGCGCAGCGCCGACATGGGGATGAGCGTGATCTCCTCGAGGCCGAGCTGCGCGGCGAACTCGAGGTACTCCGCCGTGATCTCGCGGAAGCGCTCCTCGGAGAAGTCGACGAGATCCATCTTGTTCACGGCCACCGCGACGTGGCGGATGCCGATGAGCGAGACGAGGTAGCTGTGCCGGCGCGTCTGCGTCAGCACGCCCTTGCGCGCGTCGACGAGGATGACGGCGCAGTCGGCGGTCGACGCGCCCGTGACCATGTTGCGCGTGTACTGCTCGTGGCCCGGCGTGTCGGCGACGATGTACTTGCGCCTGTCCGTCGAGAAGAAGCGGTAGGCGACGTCGATGGTGATGCCCTGCTCGCGCTCGGCGGCGAGCCCGTCGAGGAGGAGCGCGAAGTCGAGGTCGTCGCCCTGCGTGCCGACGCGCTTCGAGTCGACCTCGAGCGCGGCGAGCTGATCCTCGAACAGGAGCTGCGACTCCCACAACAGCCGGCCGATGAGCGTGCTCTTGCCGTCGTCGACGCTGCCGCACGTGATGAAGCGCAGGAGGCTCTTGTGCTCGTGCTGATCGAGGTAGGCGAGGATGTCCTCGGAGATGAGATCCGAGACCACTAGAAGTAGCCCTCGACCTTCTTCTTCTCCATCGACGCGCTCGCGTCGTGGTCGATGACGCGCCCCTGGCGCTCGGACGTCCGCGCGAGCAGCATCTCCTGGATGATCTCCGGCAGCGTCGCGGCGTTGCTCTCGACCGCGCCGGTGAGCGGGTAGCAGCCGAGCGTGCGGAAGCGCACCTTCTTCAGCTCCGGCACCTCGCCCGGCTCGAGGGGCATGCGTTCGTCGTCGACCATGATCATCGTCCCGTCCCGCCAGACGATCGGCCGCTCGGCCGCAAAGTACAGCGGAACGATCGGAATACTTTCCAAATAGATGTACAGCCAGACGTCCAGCTCCGTCCAGTTGGAGAGCGGGAAGACGCGCATCGACTCGCCGCGGCGGTGCCGCGCGTTGTAGAGGCGCCACAGCTCGGGCCGCTGGTTCTTCGGGTCCCACCGGTGCTGCGCGGAGCGGAACGAGAAGATGCGCTCCTTCGCGCGCGAGCGCTCCTCGTCGCGGCGCGCGCCGCCGAACGCGGCGTCGAAGCCGTACTTGTCCAGCGCCTGCTTGAGCCCCTCGGTCTTCATCACGTCGGTGTGGACGACGGAGCCGCTGTCGAACGGGTTGATGCCGCGCGCGAGCCCGTCCTCGTTCACGTGCACGAGCAGGTCGAACTCGTGCTCGTCGACCATGCGCTCGCGGAAGCGGTACATCTCCTGGAACTTCCACGTCGTGTCGACGTGCAGGAACGGGAACGGCGGCGGCGCGGGATAGAAGGCCTTGCGCGCGAGGTGCAGCATGACCGAGCTGTCCTTGCCGATCGAGTACAGCATCACCGGGTTCTCGGCCTCGGCGACGACCTCGCGCATGACGTCGATCGCCTCCGCCTCGAGCCGCTGCAGGTGCGTGAGCTTGACGCGGTCGATCACGCGGGCACTCCGAGGCAGCCGAGCTCCTCGAGCTTCGCGATGACGAGCTGCGCCGACTCCTTGGGCGAGAGCGTGGTCGTGTCGAGGCGCAGCTCCGGGCTCGCCGGCTCCTCGTACGGGTCGCTGACCCCGGTGAACTCCGGGATCTCCCCCGCGCGCGCCTTCGCGTACAGGCCCTTCACGTCGCGCCGCTCGCATTCCTCGACCGGCGTCGCGACGTGGATCTCGATGAACACGCCGTGGGCGTCCTCGACGAGCGCGCGCGCCTTGCGGCGCGCCTCCGCGTACGGCGAGATGGCGGAGACGATCGACGGCCGCGCCGTGCCGCGTCAGCCGCGACGCGACCCAGCCGATGCGCTCGACGTTCGTGTCGCGGTCCTCCTTCGAGAAGCCGAGCCCCTGCGAGAGGTGCGTGCGCACGACGTCGCCGTCGAGCTTCTCGACGAGCAGGCCTCGCCGCTCCAGCTCGGGCGCGACGAGATTCGCGATCGTCGTCTTGCCCGACCCGGAGAGGCCGGTGAACCAGAGTGTGAACCCGATCACTTCGTGTGGATGCCGCACTCGATCTTGTCCGAGTCGGCCCAGCGTCCCGCGCGCTCGTCCTGGTCCCGGCTCACCGGCCGCGTGCACGGGATGCAGCCGATGGACGGATAGCCCGCGTCGTGCAGCGGGTTGTACGGGATCTCGTTCACGTGGATGTACGCGTCGACGCGCTTCGCGTCCCAGTCGACGAGCGGCTGGATCTTCCACACGTCGTAGCGCTCGCTGAACTCGACGCGCTGCGCGTCCTTGCGCGTGAGGCTCTGCTCGCGGCGGATGCCGGAGATCCACGCGTCGTAGTCCTTGAGCGCGCGCTCGAGCGGCTCGACCTTGCGCACGTGGCAGCAGCGGTCGGGGTTCGACTCCCACAGGTTCGGCCCCTCCTGCTTGTGCTGCTCGGCGACCGAGATGACCTCGGGCCGGATGAGCTCGAGCCCGTACCGCTCGACGAGCCGTTCGCGCGTCTCGTACGTCTCGCGGAAGAAGAGCGCGGTGTCGAGCTCGATGACGGGGATGTCGATGCCGAGCTCGCTCACCATGTGCACGAGCACGGACGACTGCTTCTGCCACGAGCAGGTGAGGCAGAGCTTGGAGCCGAAGCGCTCGTACGCCCAGAGGAGCGAGTCCTCCGCCGTCATCGCCTCGACGTCAGGAAGCTGGAGCAGGCTCGACACCGAGCACCTCCTTCAGCGTGTCGCCGCGCAGCCCGAGACGGAGCGTCTCGAGCGGGATGACTTCCTCCGGCGGGATGTTCCCGAGGTTGACGCTCGGGCCGAAGTGCCGGATGAACCACGCCTGCGACGCCTTCGTCGGCGCCTCCCAGACGAGGTCGTGGAAGTCGATCTCGTGCGCGATCTCGTCGATGAGGCCGGTGCGCATGTCGCCGTCCTTGCGGAAGATGCCGGCCGTCCCGCCCTCGCGCGCCTCGGTGATCACCTTCCACGCGCCCGCGTCCTTCTCTTCCTTGATCCACTCGACCCACTGGTACGGCGCGAACACGACCTCGGAGTCCTTCGAGCCGACCTCGGAGAGGACGGTGAAGTCCTTCGCGAAGTCCTGGATGAGCTCGAGCTTGCGGTCGCGCGGGATGTCGACGGTGCCGTCGGAGATCTCGACGTGCGAGATGCCGAGGCCCTGGAGCCAGCGCTTGTACTCGTCCAGCTTGTCGCGGACGAAGCAGACCTCGAAGAACGTGCCGCCGATGACGACGGGCTTGCCGCGCAGGACGTCGAGCTTGCGGCGGAGGTTCTGCGTGACGTACGCGGTGCCCCAGCCGAGCTTGACGATGTCGATGTGGTCGCCGGAGACCTCGAGCACGTCTTCCCACCCGCGCGGGCCGAGGCCCTTGTCGAGCACGTGCGTCAGGCCGCCGTCGCGCGTGAGGCCAAGATCAAAAACGGGCATAGAGCTCCTCCAGCTTCTTCGTCGCGGCCGTTTGGACGTCGTGGTAGAGCGAGTTGCCGTGCGCGTCGATGCCGACGGTGAGCGGCCCGAAGTCCTTCACGCGGAACTTCCACAGGCACTCGGGCATGAGCTCCTCCCACGCGACTTCCTCGATCTCCTCGATCTGCGTGGTCTCGAGCGCGGCGGCGCCGCCGACGATGGCGAAGTAGACCATCCCGAGCTTCTGCATCGGGGCGATCGCCTCGTCGGGGAAGCCGCCCTTGCCGCAGATCGCGCGCACGCCGTACTGCGCGCCGAGCGGCTCGGTGAAGCGCACCATGCGCGCGCTCGTCGTCGTGCCGATGCAGACCTTCTCGTACTTGCCCTCGGCGAGCTTGCGCACGCCGGGCGCGGTGTGGAGCAGGAACGCGCCCTCGAGATCCATCGGCGGCTCGACGCCCTGGTCGAAGATGCGGATCTGCGTGCGGTCGCGGATGCCGATGATGTGGCCCTGCACGGTCACCTCGTCGCCGGCGCGCAGCTTGAGGATCTCCTGCGGGTCGGTGATCGGGAACGTCACTTCATGCGTGGCCATCTCTAGGCCTCGCGGTCGAAGTCGATGGTTCCGTCGGCGGCGATGTGCGCGCTCGCGCGCCGCGCCGCCCAGCACTGGTAGTTGACGGCCACGGGGTTGAGCGTCATGTGCGTGTCCGCGTGCTCGATGTGGCAGTTGAGGACGGTGACGTCGCCGCCGAGCCCCATCGGCCCGATGCCGGTCTCGTTCAGGAGGCCCATGAGCTCGTCCTCGAGCTCGGCCACGATCGGGTCGGAGTTGCGCGTGCCGATCGGCCGCGCGATCGCCTCCTTCGCGAGGTACATCGCGTAGTCGGCGGAGCCGCCGATGCCGACGCCGACGATCCCGGGCGGGCACGGCTTGCCGCCGGCGCCGACGATCGACTCGAGCACGAACTTCTTGATCCCCGTCACGCCGTCGGCGGGGACGCACATCTTGAGGAAGCTCATGTTCTCGGAGCCGGAGCCCTTCGGCACGCACTTCACGTCGAGGCCGTCCCAGTCCTGGATGAACTCCCAGTGCACGATCGGGAGGCGGTAGCCGATGTTCGGGCCGGTGTTCTCGCGCGTGATCGTGTGCACCGCGTTCGAGCGCAGCGGATGCTCGAGCGTCGCGCGCGCGGTTCCGTCGCGCAGCGCCTCGTAGATGCGCGCGGGATGGAGCGGGAAGTGCTCGCCGACGCGGCACGTGTACACGGCGATGCCGGTGTCCTGGCAGACGAGGTTGTTCTCGCCGTCGGCGACCTCGACGTTCTTGCAGGATCGTGTTGAGCACGCGCTGCCCGGGCACGGACGTCTCGCGGCCGGCGGCGGCCTTGAGCGCGTCGCGCAGGTCCTGCGGGATGTCCTTCAGCGCCCAGACGTACAGGTGCGCGGCGGCGTCCTCCACCGCGGCGTGCAGATCAGTGTCCAGCAGCTGCGGCACCGGCTCTCCTTCCGAAGACGACGCATTCCAAGAGTGAGTTGCCCATCATGCGATTGCGTCCGTGCGTGCCGCCTGCGATCTCGCCGCAGGCGTAGAGGCCGTCGAGCGTCGTCTTCGAGTCGCGGTCGATGACGAGCCCGCCGTTCTGGTAGTGCAGCACGGGGTAGGTCAGGATCTTCTCCGCGAGCGGGTCGATGCCGCCGGCGCGGTAGCGGCGCAGCATGTACGGGAGCGAGAGCTCCGCGTCGTGCGCGCTGATGCGCGTCGTGTCGAGCCACACGGCGGGGCGGCCGTCGGGCGTCTCGACGCCCTTGCCCTTCGCCACCTCGTCGACGATCGCCTGCGCGACGACGTCGCGCGGGCCGAGCGAGTCGGTGAACTCCTCCTCGTCGGCGTTCAGGAGGACGGCGCCGTACGCGCGCGTCGTCTCCGGGATGGAGTAGCCCTGCATCGTCTCGGGCCACGCGCCGCCGTTCGGGTGGTACTGGAGCGCGTCGAGGTCGCGCGACTCGGCGCCGAGCTCGAGCGCGATCTTCGTCACCTCGCCGGTCGCGCCGGGATGGTTCGTGGAGAGCTCGCCGCGCTCCTCCGCCTCGCGGAAGCAGCGCCCGCCGGCGGCGAGGACGACGGTGTCGGCGTCGACCGTGTGGTCGCCCGACGCGCGCGATCCACCCGGGCTTGAGCTCGTGCAGCGGACTGTTCGGAAAGAGGGTGATGCTCGAGCTCTCGACCGCGTCGCGCAGCGCCTTCGTGATCGCGTGCCCGGTGCGGTCGCCGACCTGCAGCAGCCGCTTGCGCGACGCGCCGCCGCAGCGCGCGAGGCGGTAGCCGCCATTTTCGCTGCGTGAACTCGAACGCCGAGCTCCTCGAGCCAGTGGATGGCCGACGGCGCCTCGGAGGTGAGCACCTCGACGAGCTCCATGTTCGCCGTCTCGTGCGAGCTCTTCCAGACGTCCTGCGCGTGCTGCTCGGGCGAGTCGTCCTCGCCGAAGGCGGCCTGGATGCCGCCCTGCGCCTTCGCCGAGTTGCACGACTGGAGCGAGCCCTTCGTCGCAATCGCTACGCGCGCGCCCTGCTTATGGGCGGACACGGCGGCAGCGAGGCCCGAGGCCCCGCTCCCGATGACGAGCACGTCGAATGCAGGCTCTTTCGCCACGTCATGCGGAACAGTACCCGGTGCGTGACTTATTGCACCAATAAGCAATCGATATGACAGAGGTGCGTTGGCCATGGCCGAAAGTGCCATCTTGATTGTCAATCTTGACAACGGTACGGTGCGCCGACTGTCGTCCACGCGAGGAGGCGAACGATGTTCGACGAGCTTGCGGAGGAGCTGCTCGACCTCCGCGTCACCGAGAAGGGATCGCCTGCGGTCGGGAACGCGTACGCGGCCTACCCGCTCTGCATCGCGATCATCCTGTGCTGCTCCTGTTCGAAGAGCAAGACGCAGTAGCGGATGGAGACCGCGGAGCGGCCGCTGCTGAAGCCGTGGTACCGCCTGTCGGCCGAGGGCGGCCGCTCCGTTCTGCGCTACGCGGGCTCTGTCCTCGAGTTCGAGGGCGCCGCGGCCGAGCGGCTCATCCCGCATCTGTTGCCGCTCCTCGACGGCACGCGCACCGTCGACGACGTCGTCGCGGAGCTGGGCGAGGCGGTCAGACCCGCGATCGAGCACGCGCTCTCCCTCCTGCGCGCGCACGATCTGCTCACCGAGTCCGTCGCCAGCCCACAGTCGACGGCCGGTGCGCGGAGCTACTCGCGGCGACGACGGGCCACACGGTGGCCGAGGTGCATGCGCGCCTGAGCGTCGCCGAGGCGTGCATCGTCGGCGCGGCCGGGTCGCCGAGCCGCTCGGACGCATCCTGCAGGCAAGCGGGGTGCTCGGCGTGGAGCGGCTCGACTGGGACGACGACGCCGCGCGGCGGGCTCGTCGTCGCCGCTCCGTCGAATGCAGAGCTTCCGCGCCTCGACGAGTGGAACGAGCGAGCGCTCGACGCGCGCACGACGTGGATGCAGGTGCTGCCGTTCGACGGACGGTTCGCCGCCGTCGGCCCCGTCTTCGTCGCGGGCCAGACCGCATGCCACGCGTGCTACCGGTGGCGGCGGGACGCAACCATCGCGCCGGCGCCGGACAGGACGACCGGGCATTACCTCGGAGCGCCGTCGCTCGACGCGGTGCTCGCCGGTCTCGCCGCGCACGTGGTCCTCCGGCAACTGACACGCGTGGATGCGAGCGACACCGGCGTCCTCCTCGCCGTCGAGCTCACGCCCGAGCTGCGCTGCACGCGGCACTACGTCTACCGCGTTCCTCGTTGCCCGGCGTGCTCACCCGTAGCGCGACGCGCAGCTGTCGGCACCGTGGAGCGACATTGCCGCTTGAGACGCTCGTGTCGCCGCTCGTCGGGGTCGTCCGCGGCACGCAGGAGGCGTTGGCTGGCCCCGAGGACGCGCGGCTCCCCGCCGTCTGGTGCGAGAGCGCGTACCCGCACGCGCTCGTCGGCGGTGGGTCGGGACTCTCGCTGCGCGATGCCCGATCGGCCGCGATCGGTGAAGCGGTCGAGCGCTACTCCGCGTCCATCGTCGATCCGGATGCGTGCGTCGTGGCGACCGCGCGCGAGCTAGGTCCGCGCGCGGTCGACCCCGCGCGCTTCGCGCTCTTCTCGGAAAGCCAGTACGCGACGCCGGGATTCCCGTACGCTCCGCTTCGACGTCGACACGCGCTCGCGTGGATCGCCGGCGTCTCGTTGCCCGATCGCACGCCCGCGTGGCTGCCCGCGCAGCTCGTACACCTCGCCGGCCACGAGCACGAGCCGCCGCTCTGCCGCACGACGAGCAGCGGGCTCGCGTGTCACACGACCGCCGAGGGCGCGACACTCTCCGCCCTGCTCGAGCTGCTCGAGCGTGACGCCTTCATGCTCACGTGGAAGGCGCGGATCTCCTGGCCATTGCTGCACTGGAACGGCGACGCCCGGCTGCGGTCGTTCGAGAGAGACGTATCTGCGGCCGACCGGCCTACAGTGGAGCGCGATCGACCTGAGCGTGATCTGGGACGTGCCGACCGTCGCCGCTGTGGTGCGCGGCGGCGGAACGCTCGGGGTCGGCGCGGCTGCGGCCCTCTCGGTCGAGCGCGCCGTGACGAAGGCGCTGGACGAGGCGATCCGCGTGCGCACGTGGGCGCGCGCGCTCGGCGCGAGCGGAGTGGAGGCGCCGGACGCGGAAGAGATCGAAGAGCTCGACGACCACATCCGGTTCTATGCCGATCCACGGCACGCGTCGCGCGTCGACTTCCTCGACGGCTCGACGCGGCGGACACATGTCGACGACGTGAACCCGGTACAAGGCGGGCTCGACGCACTGTGCAGTCGGCTGGCGGAGTGCCACGCAAGCGCGTATGCCGTGGACGTCACGTCGCCCGACGTGCGGCGAGGCGGGCCTCTCGGTCATCCGGGTGATCGCACCGGAGTTGTGTGCGCTCGACGTCGAGCACTCGGCGCAACTGCTCGGCGGCACGCGGCTGGCCGGGTTCGCCGCCGGCGGCTTCAATCCCGATCCCCATCCGTTCCCGTGAGACTGCTTCGCGCACAGGTGTACGGCGACGGCGAGCCCGCGTTCGACGATCCGGCCGAGCTCTTCCACGAGGCCTCGAAGCTCCATCCGGCACTCGCACACAGGCAGGCGGCGGGCATCGTGCGGCTCGAGTCGAGCGACATGCTCCGCGTCGTCGCGGCGCATCCGGTGAGGCGACATCCGCAACGTCGCGCGCATCCGCTCCCGCGACCGGAGCGCCCATCGTGCTCGCTCTGGACGGCCTTCGACGGGCGCCGCAGCCGCCGCGACTTCGACGGCTCGACGCTGAAACAGGCAGACCTCGCGACGATCCTCGACACGGCGTACGGCCGGCGCGACGAGGATCGACGGACGGTTCCGTCCGGCGGCGCGCTCTATCCGCTCGAGCTGTACGCCGCAGTCCGACACGTCGACGGCGTGGCTGCCGGCGTTCATCGGTACGACCCCGAGCTTCACGCGCTCGAGGAGCACGAGCTGGGCGATCCCTGGCCGGCGCTCGAGGCTGCGTGCCCTCTGACCGGTCTCCTCCACCGCGGCGCAGCGGCTGTGCTCGTGCTCGCCGTCTTCGGACGCACGCGGTTCAAGTACGGCCAGCGCGGCTACCGCTTCGCGCTATTGGAAGCCGGACACGTCGTCCAGAACGCGGTGCTCGCCGCGTCGGCGCTCGGGTTGGCCGCACTTCCGCTCGGCGGGTTCTACGACGCGCAGGTGGACGAGCTCGTCGGTGCCGACGGGCTCGAGGAGTCGGTCGTCTACGCCGTCGTTCTCGGCGGTTCGTCGTGAGCCGCGCGCTCGTGCCCGTCGCGGCGCTCTCCGCGCTCGGGCCGGTGATGCTCTGGCTCGCGCCGACGGCACCGCCGCGCGCGCCGCTCGCGCATTTCGCGTCCGCTCCGCTCGGCGTCGCGACCGGCCTCGCACTCTTCCTGCTGCTGGCACGCGCGAGGCCTCGCGTGTTGCTCACACCGCTCGCGTTCGCGACGGCGCTGGTCGTCGCCGACCGCCGGCATGAGCGAGGAGGCGATCTGGCGCGCGTTCGCACTCGGACGCGTCGCGCAGACCGCCGGCCTATGGGTCGCGGTCGCGGTGACGTCGGCGGCGTTCGCAGCGACGCACCTTCCGGCGTTGCGCACGCGTGGCTCCGCCGTTCAGCTCGTGACGGGCACTGTCTTCGGGGCGCTCTTCGCGCTGACGGGCAGCCTCGTCGCGTGCGCGCTCGCGCACGCGGTCTACAACGTCCTCGCTGTCCTGGCCCGGCGCGCTCCGGCCACCGCGGCGATCGAGTTCCGACGGGTCGAGAAGCGTTTCCGCGAACCGTGCGCACTCCATCCATTCGACTTGACCGTCGAGCGCGGCGAGCTCGTCGCGCTGCTCGGCCCGAACGGCGCCGGCAAGACGACACTCGTCAGTCTCGTCGTCGGGCTGCGGCGGCCGAGCAACGGCATCGTCCGGCTCTTCGGCCGCGACCCGCGCGACTGGCGCGCACGGGTGCGCCTCGGGACGACGCCGCAGCAGATGGACTTCCCTCCGACGATCCGCGGTCGACGAGATCATCGAGCTGGCGCGCGCGCATTCCGCGACGTCGCCGCCGCTCGCGACACTCGCTGATCGCTTCGGGCTCGACGACCTGCTTCGTCAGCAGAACGGCGCGCTCTCGGGTGGACAACGGCGGCGACTGGCGCTCGCACTCGCGTTCGCGGCGACCCGGAGCTCGTCGTCCTCGACGAGCCGACGACCGGGCTCGACGTCGAATCGCGCCGCCGCGCGTGGGACGCGATCGCATCGTTTTCCGACGCCGGAGGCACCGTGCTGCTCACGACGCACTCGATCGAAGAGGCGGAGGCACTCGCCCACCGCGTCGATCATTCTCTCCCGCGGCGAAGTCGTTGCCGACGGGCCTCCGGTGCCCGATCTCGAGGAGGCATTCCTTCGCGCCACGCACTGAAGCTCACGCTCGTCCACGCGCGCGTCCAGATCGTCGAGCTCGTGCGCTTCCCCGGATTCAGCGCGGGGACGCTCGCGTTCCCGGGCGTCGTCTTCGTGCTGTTCGGGCTTCCGCGCGCGGCCCATCATCCGAATCTGCAGCTCGCGTCGTACGCAGCCTTCGCAGTGCTCGGCGTCGGGTTCTTCCAGTTCGGCGTGTCGGGTGCGATCGAGCGCGGCACGCCGTGGCAGGCATGGCTGCGGACGCTGCCTGCGCCGCCGGCCGTCCGGATTGCGGCGCGCGTCGTCACCGCACTCGTCTTCACGCTGGCGTCGGTCGCGGTCGTCGTCGGGATCGCGTTGGGCGCGACTTCGGTATCGCTCTCCACGGCCGATTGGCTGCGACTCGGCGTCGCGCTCTTGGCGGGGTCCGTGCCGTTCGTCGTGCTCGGCCTCACAATTGCTTACTGGACATCGCCGAAGAGCGCGCTCCCGGTCGCGAACATCCTGTACATGCTGCTCGCGTACGCCGGCGGCCTGTGGACCGGCCCGGCGGATCTACCGCGCGTCGCGCGCACGATCTCGCCGTTCACGCCGACGCGGCAGTGGGGCGACGTTCTCTGGCCCGCCGTCAGCGGCTCGCCGTGGCGCGCATCCCATTGGCTCGCGCTCTTCGTCTATGCGGTCGGCTTCGGCGCTCTCGCCGCATGGGGCTTCGCGCGCGACGAGCTCCGGCACTACCGCTGACTCACCAGACCGAGCGCAACAGCTCTTCGATCTCCTTCGGGGTCGCCGGATGCGGATTGGCCTGGTTGCCGCCGCGCTGCGCCGCCGATGCGCCGAGCTCGGGCAGATCCTCATGGGGAACACCGAGATCACGTAGGCGCGTGATCCCGCCGAGTGCGGTGAGCTCTTCGACGCGCACAGCCGGGTCGCCGCCGACCGCTTCGCCGAAGGCGCGCACCGCCGCGGGGGCGTAGCGCGCGTTGTAGAGGAGCACGGGCGGAAGGCAGATGCCGTTCAGCGTCCCGTGCGGAAGGCCGTACTTGCCGCCGACCGCCTGCGCCATCGCGTGCGCGAGCGCGAGCATCGATCCGGCGAGCGCTTCGCCGCCGTTGGACGCGCCGCGCAGAAGCTCGGTGCGCAGGTCGCGGTCGAGCGGCGACTCGACGACGCGCGGAAGGAACTCGGAGATGAGTCGTGCACCTTCGAGCGCGACTTCGTCCGACTCCGGATTGTGGCCGTGCGCGTACAGCGCCTCCGCACAGTGCGCGAGCGCATTCATCGACGTGCCGACCGTCTCCTCGCGCGGGAGGCCGACGGTGAGACCGACGTCGTAGACGATGCCCGCGAGACGCGCACCGCTCCCGCCGCCGCGCATGCGCCGGTCGGGATCGCGCACGCCGAAGTACTGCGTCCACTCCGCGCCGGAGTACGTCGTCGGGACCGAGATGAGCGGGACACGCGAGGTCGCGGAGATCGCCTTGCCGAGATCGATCGTGCTGCCGCCGCCGATCGCGACGACGCCGTCGCGCGCGAGCTCGGACGCTTCCTCGACGCGCACCGACGGCACCTCCTTCCAGCGCGCGGCCGGCTCGAACGGAAGCTCGAGCGCGTCCCAGCGCGGGCCGGCGACGAGCAGCGGCGCGCCGATGCCGAGCTCGGCGAGCTCCTCGGCGACGAGGTCGAGCGGGCCCCAGCGGACGATCACGCGAGGCGCGCCCGCGCGAAGTCGACGAACGCCTGCACGACGCGCGTCTCCGCGCGGCCGGTCGAACGGGCGAGCAGGATCTCGCGCGACGGTTCCAGCCCCTCGACGCGCGCGATCGCGAGCGCGCCGGCGGCGACGTCCTGATCGATCGCGGCGCGCGAGATGAACGTCACGCCGTAGCCGGCGAGCACGGCGCTCCGTGCGGACTCCTGCAGGCCGAGCTCGAGGCGCACGTCGAGGTCGCGCAGCTTGACGCCGCGCTCGCGCAGCTCGTCCTCGATCACCTGTCGCACGCCGGCGCCTTCCTGCATGAGCACGAGTGGCTCTTCCCGCAGCTCGTCGATCGACACGCGCCGGTCGGCGAAGCGGTGACCGTGCGGAACGGCAAGCACGACCTCGTCGCGGAAGAACGGCTCGAAGACGACGCCGCGGTGGCGACGCTGCGCGCCGACGACGCCGAGCTCGAGCTCGCGGCGCGCCACCTGCTCGATCACGTGCTGCGTGTCGGACACCGTCAGCGCGACACGCACCTCCGGGTGCCGGCGCTGGAACTCGCCGAGCACGATCGGCAGCACCGTCCCGCCCGGGCCGGTGGAGGCGCCGATCTCGAGGCGGCCGGTGAGGTCGCCCTCCGCCTCCTCGCCCAGCTCGGCGAGGAGCTGCTCCTCCTGCGCGAGCAGCCGCTGCGCGCTGCGGTACAGCCGCTGGCCCGCCTCCGTCGGCTCCACGCGGCGGCCGGAGCGGTCGAGCAGCTGCCGGCCGAGCCGCTTCTCGAGCGAGCGGATCTGGAGGCTCACCGCCGGCTGCGTCACGCCGAGCTGCTCCGCCGCCTGCGAGAAGCTCCGCCGCTCGACGACGGCGCAGAAGGCCGCGAGCTGCCGCGTGTCCATAGAAGCCAAGCGGGGGGTTATGTACTTGGCGAACCCATCGCCAAGCGCACCTAGCCGCTACCTCCCATGAGGGAACCTTATAAGACCCAAATTGGTCCAGCCGACAGCCGCAGGCTGCGGTACTAATGTCAGCGGGACTGTGGCGATGCCCTGGTTTGGCCGCAGGCACAGGGCCTCTCGGGGGAGTCGCAATGCTCCTGCCCAGTTTCAGGGGGCGGCCCGTCTCTTGGACAGCGGGCCGCCTCTTCTATGGCTAGTAGCCCTCGGCGCGCGCCTTGCTTATCTTTGCCTTCTCCGGCGAGGTCACTAGCATCGACTCGTGACCGAGGACACCCTCGTCCGCGGCTACCGCGAGCTGGCGCGCGGAGCGCCGGCCCGACCGCGAGACGTCCTCCTGCGCGCGCTCGACGTCGTCCTCTCGACGCTCTTCCTCGTCGTCACGCTTCCGCTCGCCGTCGCGATCGCGCTCGTCCTGCTCACGACGAGCGGCCGCCCGGTCTTCTACCGCGGCGAGCGCGTCGGGCGCGGTGGGCGCATCTTCCTCATGCTGAAGTTCCGGACGCTGAAGCCGGACGCCGAGTCGCGCCTCGGCCCGTACCTCGGCGAGGAGCTCGTGCGCCGCACCGAGGAGGAGTTCGCGCCGCTCGGCAAGCGGCTGAAGGCGACGCAGCTGGACGAGATCCCGCAGTTCTGGAACGTCCTGCGCGGCGACATGAGCCTCGTCGGCCCGCGCCCCATCCGCCCCGTCTTCTTCGAGGAGCTCGCGCACGAGCTGCCCGCGTACTGGCAGCGGCTCGTCGTCCGCCCCGGCCTCACCGGCCTCGCGCAGGTGCGGCGCGGCTACGAGACGTCGATGGCGGAGAAGCTCGCGCACGACCTCGAGTGGATCGCCGACCGCTCGGTGCGCCTCTACCTCCGCACCGTCTTCGCCACCGGCTGGCGCGTGCTCAAGCAATCGTTACGAGGCCTGACATCCCCCGTCGCCGACTGAAACTCCTCGGAGTGGCCATCGCCGTCGGCTTCATCGCCCTCGGCGTCTGGAAGGTGACGCACGCGTCGAAGCCGGCGCTGCCGCTGATCGTCGGCGTGGACGACGACACGCTCAAGTGGACGCCGTTCCCGCTCACCGCTGTGCGCCGCGAGCAGTCGGTCGGCGCCGGCGCGGTGCGCGTGTGGGTGCCGTGGCGCGGCGAGATCGCGCCTACCGCAGTTCGCCGCGTCGAGCTCGCGCGCGCGGAGACGGCCGCACGCACGACGGACGTCGTGCTCGCCGTGTTCGGCTTCGGCGCGCAGACGCCGACCGCGCCCTGGCAGCAGCAGCGCTTCTGCGGCTACGCGAAAGCCGCGCTCGCACTCGTCCCCGACGCGCGCGCCGTCGTCGTCTGGAACGAGGCGAACGCACGCGCGTACTGGCGTGGGACGCCTGCGCAGTACGAGTCGCTACTCGCGCGCTGCTACGACGCGCTGCACTCCGCGCGCGTGCAGGTGCTCGACTCGACCGCCTCCGCGCACAACCCGATCGCCTTCCTCGGCGCGCTCGCATCCGCGTACCGCGCGAGCGGCCGCACGCGTCCGCTCGTCGACGGCTTCGGGCACAACCCGTACCCGCTCACGCCGAGCGAGCTGCCGAGCGCCGTCCACCGCGGCGACTTCGTCGGCGAAGGGGACTACGCCAAGCTCGTCGACGCGCTCCACGCGTTCGGCCGCTCGCCGTCCATCTGGTACCTCGAGGACGGCTTCCAGACGACGAAGATCACGCCCGCGCAGCAGGCGCGCGACGTGTCGGAGGCGATCGGCCTGGCTGCCTGCCAGCCGCTCGTGCACGCGTTCTTCAACTTCGAGCTCGTCGACGAGCACCGGGTCGCGGGCTGGCACTCGGGCCTCATCTGGCGCGGAGGGCGCGCCAAGCCCGCCGCAGCTGCGTTCGCGAGCGCTCCGCGCCGCTGCCCCACCTAGAGTTCTGCCCCGATGTGCGGGATCTGTGGAATTGCAGGCGCGCCCGACCGCGCGCGGCTCGAGGCGATGAGCGCGATGCTCGTGCATCGCGGGCCCGATGCCGCGGGCGACGTCGTCGGAGGCCCCATCGCGCTGGCGTCGCGACGCCTGGCGATCATCGACCTCGCCGGCGGCGACCAGCCGATCTGGAACGAGGACGGAAGCTGCGTCGTCGTCCAGAACGGCGAAATCTACAACCACCCGGAGCTCATGGACGAGCTGCGGCGCGCCGGCCACGAGTACCGCACGCACTCGGACACGGAGACGCTCGTCCACCTGTACGAGGAGCACGGCCTCGACTTCGCGCGCCGCCTGCGCGGCATGTTCGCGGTCGCGCTGTGGGACGACCGGCGTCGCCGCCTCGTGCTCGCGCGCGACCGCTACGGGATCAAGCCGCTCTACTACCGGGCGACCGGCGGCACGCTCGAGTTCGCCTCCGAGGTGCGCGCGCTGCCGCGCGGCGAGATCGACCTCGACGCGCTCGAGGCGTTCCTCGCCTTCAACTCCATCCCGGCGCCGTACTCGATCTTCAAGGACGTGCGCAAGCTCCCGGCCGGGCACCTGCTCGTCTGGGAGGAGAGCGGCGAGCACCGCCTCGAGCGGTACGCGCATCCCGCGCCCGTGCAGGAGGGCGAGCTGCGCGACGAGGACGAGGCGGAGCTCGTCGAGGAGCTGCGCGCACGCATGCGCGACTCGGTGCGCGCGCACCTGCTCGCCGACGTGCCCGTCGGCGTGCTGCTTTCCGGCGGCGTCGACTCTTCGCTCCTCGCCGCGCTCGCGGCCCAGGAGAGCTCCGAGCCGGTGCACACGTTCACGATCGGCTTCGCGGAGCGCAGCTTCGACGAGCGCGACGACGCGCGCCTCGTGGCCGAGCGCTACGACACGAACCACCACGAGCTGCTCCTCCATCCCGATCCGGAAGTGCTGCTGCCAACGCTCGCCGCGGCGTTCGACGAGCCGTTCGCCGACTCGTCCGCACTGCCGACGTACCTCGTCTCGCAGCTCGCCGCCGAGCACGTGAAGGTCGCACTATCGGGCGAGGGCGGGGACGAGCTCTTCGGCGGCTACTACACGTACGCCGCCGACTTGCTCGCCGATCGCGTCGGCCCGCTCGCGCGCCTCGCCTCGCCGCTCGTCGAGCGGCTGCCCGCGTCGGGCGGAAGAGTCTCGCTCGAATACCGGGCGAAGCGATTCGTGCGCGCCGCGCACCTGCCGCCGCTCGAGCGCCATCACGGCTGGAAGGAGATCTTCTCCGCCGACGCGCGCGCCGAGCTCACCGGCCGCCGCAGCGACTTCGACCCGGTCGACGTGTACCGCGCGCGCTACGCGGAGAGCGTGGGCGCAGAAGAGCTCGCGCGCCTGCAGGACGTCGACTTCGCGATCTATCTCGTCGACGACCTGCTCGTGAAGACCGACCGCGCGTCGATGGCACACTCGCTCGAGGTGCGCGTCCCGTTCCTCGACCCGGTGGTGACGAACTTCGCGTTCGCGCTCCCACGCAAGCACCGCGTACGCGGCCTGTCGAAGAAGGTGCTGCTGCGCAAGGCGGCGGAGCCGCTCGTGCCGCGCGAGGTCGTGCACGGGCGCAAGCGCGGCTTCTCCATCCCCGCCGCCGCGTGGCTGCGCGGCGAGCTGGAGCCGTTCGCGCGCGCGACGCTTTCCCCCGAGACGCTCGCGCGGCAGGGCTTCTTCCGGCCGCAGCCGGTGACGCGTCTCATCGACGACCACGTCGCGCGGCGCGAGGACAACAGCCGCCTGCTGTGGGGGCTGCTCGCGTTCACGCTCTGGTACGAGCACCACGTCGAGCAGGACCCGCCGCGCCTCCGCTCGGCACGCATGGAAGCGCTGCTCGTATGAGGGTGTGGATCGACATGACCGCGAGCGCGCACGTGCTCGTGTTCCGTCCGCTGATCGAGATCATGCGCGAGCGCGGCGACGACGTGCAGATCACCGCGCGCGACTACGCGCAGACGCTGCAACTGCTCGAGCTGCACGGCCTCACGGCCGAGGTGATCGGCAAGCACGGCGGCCGCTCGCGCGTGCAGAAGGCGCGGCGCATGGCGGGTCGGCTCAATGCGCTGCACCACTGGGCAAAGGACCGCAACTTCGACGTCGCGCTCGCGCACGGCTCGCACGAGCTGTGCCTGACCGCGCGCCGGCTCGGCGTTCCCAGCTCTGACACGTTCGACTACGAGTTCGCGACGCTCCAGCACCAGCTCGGGTGCCGCGCGGCGACGAAGGTCGTCGTGCCGGAGGCGATCCCGCCCGACCGCCTGACGAAGTACGGCGTGAAGCCACCGAAGCTCGTGCAGTATCCCGGGCTGAAGGAGGAGTACTACCTCTCCGACTTCGAGCCGGACGCCTCGCTCCTCGACCGCTTCGGCGTCGATCCCGCGCGCGTGCTCGTCGTGCTGCGCCCTCCGCCCGACGTTTCGCTCTACCACCGGCACTCGAACCCGCTCTTCCCGATGACGCTCGAGCATCTCGGGCGGCTCGAGAACGTGCACGCGTTCGTCATCCCGCGCACGGAGGAGCAGCGGGAGTACGTGCGCGAGCTCGCGCTGCCGTCGGTGATCCTCCCCGAGGAGGCCGTGGACGCGCAGAGCCTCATCGCGCTCGCCGACGTCGTCGTCTCCGCGGGCGGGACGATGAACCGCGAGGCGGCCGCGCTCGGCGTGCCTGTGTACACGACGTACGGCGGACGGCTCGGCGGCGTGGACGAGGCGCTCATCCGCGAGGGGCGGCTCAAGCCGCTCACCGACCCGCGCGCGCTCGACCTGACGAAGCGCGATGCCGGGGCCGGTGAGAGAATCCGCCGCGACCCGGCGTTGATGCTCGAACTGCTGCTCTCGGCTCGTGGCTAGGCGCGCACTCGCAGTCTCGGCGGGCGCGCTCCTCGTCGTCGTCGTCGCTGCCCTCGGTCTCTGGCTATGGCTCGGCTCGTACCAACCGCTACGCGCGCTCGACAGCGGATTCGCGCCCGGCCCGGGCATCGGCGCCGACGTCCAGCCTGTGTCGGGCTCGGGCGGGAAGCCCGTCTTCTTCCCGACGCGGCGGAACCGGCACAGCTTCGACACCGCGTTCACGCTGCACAACGGCGGCCGCTTCGCCGTGAC
This sequence comes from uncultured Actinomycetes bacterium, assembly GCA_963734285.1. GTDB lineage: Bacteria > Actinomycetota > Thermoleophilia > Gaiellales > Gaiellaceae > Palsa-739. Next base: position 159,320 of record CAVTGM010000001.1, read on the forward strand.
GGTCATCGACGTCCAGCGAATGACGCCGCAGGCGCCGCCCTGGATCGGCCCCACCGAGCTGCTGGCGACAACATCGTCGACGGCAAGTGCCGATCCCGGTGAGCTGCTCCCGTTCCGGAGCCTCCGCATCGATCCCGGCGACGACGCGATCGTCGTCGTGCGGTTCGGACTGCGCTGCAAGGGCGCGACGGCCGAGTCGCCCGACGTCTTCGTCGAGCGCGTGCAGCTGCGCTACCGCTACCTGTCGACGTTCACGCGGACGGCGACGATTCGTCTGCCGTTCGCGGTGACGCTTCGGTGCGTGGGAGGCCCGCCGGCGAGCCCGTAGTCGGGAGCGACTCGCGTTTCGGATCGCGCACGATCGCGGTGAGCTTGCCCACGACTTCGAGCGTGTCGCCCTGGTCGGCGAGCTCCTCGAGCTCGCGCAGCTGCTCCGTCAGCCAGGCCCCGTCGACGGGCGGACGCGAGAGCCGCTTGATCTTCGGATGCTCGGTCTCGCCGACCGACTCGTAGCCGCTCCACAGTTCCTCGTGGATCTTCTCGCCGGGGCGCGAGCCGGTGAAGACGATGCGAATGTCGCGCGGGCTCGTCTGCGTGTCGCCCGGCATACGCGGCTCGTGCCCGGAGAGGCGAACCATGTTCGTCGCGAGGTCGACGATCTTCACGGGCTCGCCCATGTCGAGCACGAAGATCTGCCCGCGGCCGCCGATCGCGCCCGCCTGCACGACGAGCGACACCGCCTCCGGGATGGTCATGAAGAAGCGCGTCATGTCGGGATGCGTCACCGTCACCGGGCCGCCGCGCTCGATCTGCCGGCGGAACGTCGGGATGACCGAGCCCGAGGAGTTGAGTACGTTGCCGAAGCGCACGGCGACGAACCGCGTCGGGACGTCGCGGCGGTGGCCGAACGACTCGACGATCCACTCGCACAGCGCCTTCGACTGGCCCATCACCGTCTTCGGGTTCACCGCCTTGTCGGTGGAGATGAGCACGAAGCGGTCGACGCCGAACTCGGCCGACAGCTCCGCGACGATGCGCGTGCCGACGACGTTGTTGCGCACCGACTCGAGCGGGTGCGTCTCCATCAGCGGCACGTGCTTGTAGGCCGCCGCGTGGAAGACGATCGTCGGCTTGTACTTCTCGAACACCTCGCGCCGCATCGCCTTCGGGTTGCGAACGTCGACGAGCTTCGGCACGGCAGCGGTGAAGTAGCGCTCGTCCACGAGCTCGCGCTCGATGTCGAACAGCGCGCGTCTCGGCGATGTCGACGAGGATGAGCCGCGTCGGCCCGACGCGTGCGATCTGGCGGCACAGCTCGGCCCCGATGGAGCCGCCGGCGCCGGTGACGAGCACGGTCTGACCCTTGAGGTAGGCGGCGACGCTGCTCGAAGTCGACCTCGACCTGCTCGCGGCCGAGAACGTCCTCCACCTGGACCGGACGGATCTGGCCGGCGAGGTCGAGGTCGCCGGAGATGAGCTCGTACAGGCCCGGGAGCGTCTTCACCGGGACGTTCGCGGCCTGCGCGGCCTCGACCACCTGGCGGCGCATCTCGCCCGAGGCGGACGGGATGGCGATCAGCACCTCGTCGGGCTTGTACTCGCGCACGAAGCGCGGCAGCTCGCTCATCGTCCCGAGGACGCGGACGCCGAGGATGCGCGTGTTCCGCTTGCGCTCGTCGTCGTCGACGAAGCCGATCGGCGTGTACGCGAGCAGGCGCGAGCGCTGCATCTCCTGGACGATCAGGCGGCCCGCGTCGCCGGCGCCGACGACGATGACCTCCTTGCCGCGGGCGACGACGCCGCCGCGCGGGCGCTCCATCACCGTGCGCGCGAGCAGCCGTGCGCCGGCGACGAGCGCGAGCGTGATGAGGAGGTCGGTCGCCGCGATCGAGCGCGGCAGCCGCACGTTGTGCACCGGCGAGACGAGATAGACGGTGACGTCGGCGACGAGCGACGCGACGACGACGCCGCGCGCGGCGCTCCACATGTCGCGCACCGAGACGTAGCGCCACCAGCGGCGGTGGAAGCCGAAGAGCAGGAACACCGACACCTTGATGACGACGACGAGCAGGATCGTCCGCCGCAGCAGCGTGTCGTAGTAGACCGGCAGCCCGTGGTCGAAGCGCAGCTCGAACGCGAGGAACCACGAGACGGCGACGATCGCCGCATCGGTCAGGACCTGCAGGAAGCGGGATCTACCGAGGCCGGTCATGCGCGAGCGCCGACGCCGACCGCGGAGCGGACGACCTCGACGACGCGCTCCTGTGCCTCGACCGGGCATGCCCGGCCACAGCGGAACGGAGAAGTTCTCCTCGGCGACGTGCTCCGTGTTCGGCAGCGAGCCGGGCTCGTTGCCGAGGAAGCGGAGCGAAGGCTGGAGATGGAGCGGCGTCGTGTAGTAGACGGCAGAGGCGATGCCTGCCTCGGTCAGCGCGGCGCGGATGCTGTCGCGCTCGGGCGAGCGGCAGACGAACAGGTGGTAGATGTGGCCCGGCTCGTCGTGCGGCAGCTCGACGAGGTCGCCGAGGCCGAGCTCGGCGTAGCGCGCGGCCGCTTCGCGGCGCCCGCGGTTCCACTCGTCGAGATGGCCGAGGAAGATGCGGAGCATCCCGGCCTGCAGCTCGTCGAGGCGCGAGTTGTAGCCGACGAAGTCGAACGTGCTCTTGTCGCGCGAGCCGTGGAACGAGAGCATCTGCACGCGGTCGGCGAGCTCGTCGTCGTTCGACGCGACGAGGCCGCCGTCGCCGAGGCAGAAGAGGTTCTTCGTCGGGAAGAAGCTGTACGTCGACGCGATGCCCTTCTGTGCGACACCGGGCGCGCCGAACGCCTGCGCGGCGTCCTCGATCACGGGCACGCCGAGCGCGACGAGCTCGTCCATCGGCGCGGGCCGACCGAACAGATGCACCGGCATGATCGCGCGCGTGCGCGATGTGATCTTCGCCGCGACATCCTCGACGTCGACGTTCAGCGTCGCCGGGTCGATGTCGGCGAACACCGGCGTCGCGCCGCGGCGCGCAATCGACTCGGCGGTCGCGTAGAACGTGAACGCCGGGCAGATGACCTCGTCACCGGGGCCGATGTCCATCGCGTCGAGCACGATCACGATCGCGTCGGTGCCGTTCGCGACGCCGACCGCCTTCGAGACGCCGAGGAATGCGGCCGCCTCCTCCTGGAACGCCCAGTAGTGCGACCCACGGATGAACTGCCCGCTGTCGAGAATCTCGCGGAAGCGGGCCTCGAGCTCCGGGATCAGCGGCGCGTACTGCGCCTTGACGTCAATCAGCGGTATCTGAGACACGGCGACGACCAACTGTAGCCCAGCGGTAGATCAAGTACGCCGCGGCGACGACGACGCCTGCAACCACGAGGTATTCGGCGTACTTGAAGCCGTGGTCGAAGCGGCGGTAATTCGACCCGAGGCCGTATCCGATGCCGGCGATGGCGAAGGCCCAGACGGCGGAGCCGACGGCCGTGAGCACGGTGTACGGGGTCAACGGCATCTCGAGCGCGCCCGCCGGATACGAGACGAACGAGCGGATGACCGGCGTGACGCGGCCGAGGAACACGCCCCAGTTCCCCCAGCGGGCGAACCAGCGTTCGGCCCGATCGAGCCGCTCGGGCGTGACGTGGAACCAGCGCCCGTGCTCCTCGAGCAGGACGCGGCCGCCGAGGCGGCCGATCCCGTAGCCGATCATCGCTCCGACGAGGTAGCCGATGGTGCCGGCGAGCGCCATGACGACGAAGGCGAGAGCGCCGAAGTGGATGTTCGCGCCGAAGAGCGAGACGTGGTGGGCGGACGCGAACGCGCCGGCGCCGACTGCGCCCGCGTACAGCATCACGAGCTCGCTGAACGCCGGGAAGAGGGCGTCGATCGCCATCAGCCCGAAGACGGCGTACACGCCGTGGGAGGCGACCTGGTTCGTGAAGCTGGAGGAGACGCTCGCGAGGAGCACGGCGGGGCGAGTCTAGCGGCGCGCGGTGAACGGAGCGACGAGCGAGACGGTGCCGATCGAGTTCGTCGCGACGACGTGAACCTGGTAGGCGCCTGTGAACGCGAGCGATCCCGTCCACAGCCGCCCGTTCCACGGCAGCGACTGCGCGCCCGGCTGGAGTCTCTTGTTCACGAGCGTGGCGAGGACGATCCCGGTGCGCGTCTCGACGGTCGCGGTGACCGTCGCCGGATGCGTGAGCTGGAAGGCTGCGGTGACGGTGGTCGAGCCGGCCGCGAGGTGGCCGCTCGGCGGCGAGACCTGCAGGCCGGAGAGCGTGTTGTCGAGGAGCACGTCGCGCTCGGCCGTCGTCGTGCGACCCGTCTCCAGCGCGGTGACGACGAACTTCCACTGGCCCTCCGTGTTCGGCTGGCCGTTCCACACGACGGTGTGCACGCCGGGCTGCTCGACGTCCTGCGCGAGCGTGAGAGCGCGCCGCTCGGGCCGGTCAGCGTCGCGATCACCTGCGCCGGCGCGACGAGCTTGTACGAGAACGTCTCGGTGTCGTCGACGCCGTCGCCGTTCGGCGAGACGACGTCGGACGAGGGCGGCGACGCGTATACACCGGTGTACGAGAGCAGCAGCGCGTCGCCGATCGGCAGCTCCGTCTTCGTCGACGGACGCGTGAGCAGCGTGCCGTCGAACGCCATGTTCGCCGGCGTCCCGCTGCCGAGCCCCATCGCGGTGACGGCGCCGAGCTTCACCATCGCGTTCGCGAGCTCGTAGTTCGTCATGCCGGCGCTGTACGCGGAGCCGCCGCCCTCGACGGTGACGAGGAGGATGCGGCCGTCCGCGAGCTGGCCGACGGCGCTGCGCGCGCCGCGCACGTTCAGCACGGAGTCGTCGAAGCTCTCGTTCGCGCGGAAGACCGCCTTGCCGCCGGAGACGAGCAGCGGCCCGCCGCCGATAGCCGCGAGCTTGCCGTTGAGATTCGGCGTGAGCGTCGGGCGGATCTCGACCGTCTGGCCCGGCTGCGCCTCGGCGCTGAGGTGCGGCGCCTGCGCGCCGCGCGAGACGAGCACCGCGCCGCTGGGCGGGATCGGGATGCCGCCGGCGCCGTCCTGCTCGGTGACGACGCCGCTCGCGACGACGTTCGACTGCAGCCGCGGCAGCGACCCGATGACGTCTTCGACGACGCCGTCCTCCGCCGGCGTCGTCGCGCCCCAGGCAGGTGTGTACAGCGTCGTGTGACCGGCGACCGGCGTTGTCGTTCAGGTCGAGCTGGCGCCGCTGGCCCGAGCCGCGCCACGTCCCGTCGAACGCGACGGTGGAGACGGTGAGCGTGCCGTCGGGCGCGACGACGAGGCTCGAGCGGGACGAGATCGGCGCCGCGTCGAGCGACGCCGTCCTGCATGACGATGCCCGTCGGCGGGCCGTTCCCGGCGAAGAAGTCGCCGTTGACGCCGACGACGGTCGCGAGCGAGCTGTTGTCCTTCTCGATGCCGGTCAGCGGCTCCGTCCCGAAGAGCGACCCGTGCGCGAGCGCGGGACCGAGCGTGTACAGCGAGCCGTCCGGCTTCGGCGCGGTGACGACGTCGAGGACGACGGGGCCGCGCGAGGTGAACTGCACCTGGCGCTGGTACGTGACGTTGGGCATGAGCGTCTGCTGCGAGACGGTCTTCTGCGTCGCCGCGCGATACGCAGCGTCGGCGGCGCCGGCGAGCGCGCCGACCGCGACAGCAGCGATGAGCAACTTGAGAAGCACGACCCCGTGCGAGGGTAGCTAGTTCCAGACGCGGACGTCGCGGTACAGCGTGTCGCGCTGCACCGGCGTCTTGCCCAGCGACCGGATGAGGTGCACGAACTCGTCAGCCGTCGTGCGGTACGTCGTGCCCGCGGCGGAGACGACGTTCTCCTCGATCATCACCGAGCCGAGATCGTCGGCGCCGAACTGGAGCGCGACCTGTCCGATCTTCTTGCCCTGCGTCACCCACGACGAGCCGATGTGCGGCACGTTGTCGAGGTAGATCCGCGAGACAGCCTGCGTGAGCAGGTAGTCGAACGACGTCGGCCGCGACTCGACCGGCACCTCGGCGCCCATGCGGTTGCCGTCGTCCTGGAACGTCCACGAGAAGAACGCGCGGAAGCCGCCGGTCTCGTCCTGCAGCTCGCGGATCCTGCGCATGTGCTCGACGCGCTCCTCGAGCGTCTCGACGTGGCCGTACATCATCGTCGCCGTCGTCGAGATGCCGAGACGGTGCGCCTCGCGCATCACGCCGAGCCATTCGCCCGTCTTCGTCTTCTTCGGCGCGATGATCTTGCGCACGCGGTCGACGAGGATCTCCGCGCCGCCGCCGGGAATCGAGTCGAGCCCGGCGTCGCGCAGTCGCGTGAGCGCCTCCGGGATCGTCAGCTTCGAGCGACGCGCGATGTGCTGCACCTCGGACGGCGAGAGCGCGTGCAGATGGATCTTGTACTTCGCCTTGATCGACGAGAAGAGATCCTCGTAGTAGTCGACGCCGAGGTCGGGATGGTGGCCGCCCTGCATGAGCAGGCCCGTCCCGCCGAGCGCGAGCGTCTCCTCGACCTTCTTGAAGATGACCGACTTCGGGAGGAGATACCCCTCGCGCGTGTCGCCGGGGCGGCGATAGAACGCGCAGAAGTCGCAGTCCGTGTAACAGATGTTCGTGTAGTTCAGGTTGCGGTCGATGATGAACGTGACGCGCTCGGGATCGTGCTTGCGGTTGCGCAGCTCGTTCGCGACGCGGCCGACGGAGACGAGATCGCGCGAGCGGAGCAGCGCGACGGCCTCCTCGTCGGTGATGCGCTCGCCCTCGACGGCCTTCTCGAGGATCTCGTTCATGCGACCGCGGCGCCCGTCGTCTGGACGAAGCGCAGCTCGGGGACGACGTCGAGCTCGCCGGCGTCGCGCGCCATCTCGAGGAACGTGTACAGGCCGGCGCGCTCGCGCGGGCCGAAGCGGTAGCGCAGCTTCTCGAAGTACCGGGCGAGGAAGCCTGCCGGGTAGCCGTACCGCTCGGATGCCTCGAAGGCGAGCTGCTCGGGCTCTGCGCGCGCGACGCGCACGGACGCGACGAGCGCGTCCTCGAGCTCCGCGAGCCCGTCCGCGAGCGGCTCCGGACACGCCCACACCGCGAAGACCATCGGGAGTCCGGTGCGCTCGAGCCAGAGGCGGCCGAGGTCGTAGTGCGGCGTCGGATCCTCGAACGCCGACTTCAAGGCCGCGTCGCCGATGAGGAGCGTCGCGTCCGCGTCCTCGCCGAGCGGCACGTGCTCCGCCTCAGGCAGCAGCACCTTCGTCAGGACGACCGACGTCGCCGACTCGGGCGTGACCGCGACGACGCGCACCTGCTCGAGCGGCTTCTTCGACACGAGCTGGATCGACTCGACGGCGCCCTCGGAGGCGACGCACAGACGCGGCAGGAGGCGCAGCTTGTCGGCGTTGCGCGCGTACTCGATCGACGAGATCGGCGCGGTGTCGAGCTCGCCGTCGATCAGCAGCCGGTTCAGCTCGGTCGGGACGCCGAGCACCTCTTCCACCTCGTGGTCGACCCGGTAGAAGACGGGCGCCATGTTCACGTACGAGATGCGGCCGAGCTTCACCATCGGTGCAGCTCGTTGTACAGCGTGTCGCGCTGCACGGGAACGCGGCCGGCTTCCTTGATGAAGCGCACGAGCTCGTCGACCTTCTGCTCGGTGCCGCTCGTCGCGCCGGCCGCCTGGAAGATCTGCTCGCGCACGACCGTGCCCTGCACGTCGTTCGCGCCGAAGTGCAGCGCGACCTGCGCCATCGGCATGCCCATCATGATCCAGTACGCCTTCACGTTCGGGATGTTGTCGAGCAGCAGGCGCGACACCGAGATCATCTTCAGGTCGTCCGCGCCGGTCGTGAACTTGAAGCCGCGCCGCTCGAACACCGTGTTCTCGGGATGGAACGCGAGCGGGATGAACGCGAGGAAGCCTCCGGTCTCGTCCTGCTGCGCGCGCAGCCGGAGCATGTGGTCGACGCGCTCCTCGTACGTCTCGACGTGCCCGTACAGGAGGGTGCAGTGCGTCGGGATCCCCATGCGGTGCGCGGCGTCGTGCACGTGGAACCACTCGTCGGGGTGCTCCTTGCCCGGCGCGATCAGCTTGCGCACGCGGTCGGCGAAGATCTCGGCTCCGCCGCCGGGCAGCGAGCCGAGGCCCGCGTCCTTGAGCACGCGCAGCACTTCCTCGTGGCTGCAGCCCTCGAGCTTCGACATGTGGTGGATCTCGGACGCCGTGTAGAACTTGAGATGGACGTCGGGCAGCGCGACCTTCAGCTTGCGCAGCACGTCCGCGTAGAACTCGAGGTCGACGTGCGGGTTCTCGCCGTTCACGCAGTGGATCTCGGTGAACTTCGCGTGCGCGTACATCTCGACCGCGTCGGCCGCGAGCTCGTCGGCCGTCTGCGTGTACGCCTCCTCCTGCTTCTGCGTCTTCGCGAACGCGCAGAACTTGCATTTCACGCGGCAGACGTTCGTCTGGTTGAGATAGAGGTTCTGGACGAAGAAGACCTCGTCGCCGCCGCCGCGCTGCCTGCGCGCGAGGTCGGCGAGCTCGCCGAGCGCGAGCAGGTCGTCCGACTCCATGAGCGCGACGCCGTCCTCGAAGTCGAGCCGCTCGCCCGCCTCGATCTTCTCCCGGATGGGAGCGAAGGTCTCCAGCGTGTCCAGGACGGCCAACGGGCCTACCTCTCTCGGTCGACTACCGCATGCGTCAACGACTCGAGCTCCTCGCGGAAGAGCTGGCCGTTGAGGCACGCGCGGGCGCGCCTAGCGTAGTCGAGGGCGACCTCACGGGAACGCTCCAGAGCGCCGCTCGCGGCAACCCGCACGAGGGCGCCGTCGAGCGGGCCGCCGGCGAGCGCCTCGCGAACGACTGCGTCGTGCTGCGCCGCGAGCAGCAGCGGCAGCGTCGGCGTCCCGTCGCGCAGGTCGGTGCCGGCGATCTTCCCGGTCTCGATCGTCGTGCCGGCGCAGTCGAGGACGTCGTCGGAGATCTGGAACGCGACGCCGAGCGCGAGGCCGTATGCACCGGGCCCGCCGCCGAGGCTGCACGCCGCCTCGAACAGCTTCCCGGTCTTGAGCGCGCAGCGCTCGATGTACGCGTCGACGGTCGTCGCGGGGTCGTGCGTCTGCGTCCGCTGCAGCGCCTCGCCGCGCGCGAGGCAGAGCGTCGCGTCGGCGAGGATCTCGACAGCGGCCGCGTCGCCGGTCGCGGCCAGCTCGGCGAAGGCGCGCGCGAACAGGTAGTCGCCCGTGGCGCGCGCGGCCTCCGGGCCGTAGATCGACCAGGCCGCCGCCTTGCCGCGGCGAAAGTGCGCGCGATCGATGAGATCGTCGTGGACGAGCGTCGCCATGTGCACGAGCTCGACCGCGACGCCTGCCGCGATCGACGGCTCCTTGTTCTCAGGCGTGGAGAGGAAGACGAGGAGCGGGCGCAGCCGCTTGCCGCCGGCGGCGAGCGCCTCGTTGCCGACGGACGCGACGAGACCCGGATGCGTCGCGACGGTGCGCGCGAGCCGCTCCTCGATCGCGTCGAGGTAGCGCTCCAGCCCGGGAGCCTCCCGGATCTCCGCCAGGCTCGTCATTGACCCGCCTCCGCCACGTGCAGGGCGACGATACCCCCGGCGAAGAGCTTGAACCGAACGGCGCTGAAGCCCGCCGACTCGAGCAGCGCCGCGAGCTCCTCCGGTCCGGGGAAGCGGCGCACGCTCGCGGGGAGATACGTGTACGCAGCCCCGCCGGGCAGCACCTTGCCGAGGAGCGGGACGACGCGGTCGAACCACAGGCGGTAGAAGGGCGCGAGCGCACCGCGCGGCTTCGTGATCTCGAGGATCCCGATGCGGCCGCCCGCGCGAAGGACGCGCCGAAGCTCGCGCAGCCCCGCTTCGAGGTCGTCGACGTTGCGGATGCCGAAGCCGACGGTGACCGCGTCGAACGACGCATCCTCGAAGGGAAGTGCGAGCAGGTCGCCGCGCACCCACTCGATGCCGGCGGACTTCGCCCGCGCGCGCTCGAGCATCCGCTCGGAGAAGTCGAGGCCGACGACGTCGGCACCGTGCGCGCGCGCGGCGAGTGCAAGGTCGCCCGTGCCGCAGCACGCGTCGAGGACGCGATCGCCGGGACGCACGGCCTGCTCGACGGTGATGCGCCGCCAGCGACGGTCGAGGCCGGCGGTCATGACGTGGTTCATCGCGTCGTACACCGGCGCGATGCGGTCGAACATCCGCTGCACGCCCTCCGCGGGCAGTCCCGGTCTCTGCGCTACGCGCTTCAGTTACGTGCGAAGCGATCACCCCCTCCGAATCATCCTTCACCTTGAGGCGCCCCACCGCTTCGCGGCGACGTGCTCGAGCCCGAGCTGGTCGAGCGCACGCGCGACGACGAAGTCGACGAGGTCGTCCACCGTTTCCGCGCCGTGGTAGAAGCCGGGCGCGAGGAAGAGGATCGTGGCGCCTGCCTCGCGGAGCGTGAGCATGTTGCGCAGGTGGATCGCCGAGAGCGGCGTCTCGCGCGGCATGAGGATCAGCCGCCGCTCCTCCTTGATCGCGACGGACGCGGCGCGATGGATGAGGTTCTGCATCGCCCCTGACGCGATCGTCCCGAGCGTTCCCATCGAGCACGGGCAGATGACGTACGCGTCGACCTTCGCCGACCCGGACGCGTACGGAGCCTTCCAGTCGTTCGGGTCGTACAGCGTCGCGCTCGGCGCGCGCTCGAGGAGCCGGGCGAGCGTCTCGTCGCGCGAGAGCTTGGCGTTGCCGTACAGCTCGGTGGCGAGCACCTCGACGCCGGCGCTCGAGGCGGAGACCCCGATCTCGCAGTCGGCCGCGGCCAGCGCCTCGAGCAGGCGGGCGGCATACGGGGCGCCCGAAGCGCCCGTGATCCCGAGGAAAACGTGCATTCCCCGGGATTGTCGCTGCTAGAGGATCGGCCGCACCGGCCAAGCCGGTGCAGCCTATGGTCGGCATCGCAAGCGACGCCTTAGCGCTTCCCCTTGGAGGCTTCGAGGAAGACCGCGAGCTGTTGGAGCCGCGTAGTCCCCGAGCGAGGCGAACTTCGGCATGGGCGAGCCCGGGTTCACGCAGGACGGGCACTGGAGGTGCCTGACCTGGAAGCTGACGCCGAGATTGCGCGTCCCGATGGACGTCAGATCGGGCGCGCCGAGGTTCGACGATCCCGTCCCGAGATATGTATGGCAGGCCGTACAGCCCGCGGTCGCGAACAGCTTGGCGCCTGGCACCGCCCCCGCCGGCAGCTTCTCCTGGCTGACCCACGACGGCACGTCGGCGATCACCTCGGAGGCGAGCGCCTCCTTCGCGGTCGCGCCCTTCCACGTGAGGATCGCCATCGAGAGGATCGTCAGCACGGCCGCGACCATCGCCACCGGCCGCCGCGACGGTCGCCGCTCGAGACGGAGATCCATGAACGGCAGCATCAGCAGCAGGATCAGCGCGATCGTCGGAACGCCGATCGTCCCGAGGAACACCGTCTCCGGCCACTTGAAGATGCGCAGGAGATAGAAGAGGAAATAGAAGTACCAGTCCGGCCGCGGGACGAAGCTCACCGTGCCGGGGTCGGCCGGCGGCGCGACCTCGGGGCCGAGCAGGCCCTTGTGCAGCGGATCGTGATGCGGGCCGTACGCCGTCCACTTCCAGATCACCGCGAGCCCGACGATGACGCACACGACGATGAGGCTCATCACCGTGTCGTGGAACATGCCGTACGGGAAGAACGGCTTCCCGCGCTCCTTGACGTCCTTCTTGTAGCGCGCGAATCCCTTGCGGCGAACGTCGAGCGCGCTGGGCTTCTCTTCGCTCATCAGTCACCGCCTCCGGACGCGCCGTGCGACGCGGGTCGCGTCAGCCCCGTGCGCACAGGAGCGGGCTCGGGCTCCGGGCCGTCGCCGGCGGCTTCCTTCGACCACGGGGGCGACGTGACGCCGAGCCGGATGACGAGGTAGAGGTGCAGCGTGATCAGGCCGATGATCGCGCCCGGGATGATCAGCATGTGAAGCGAGTAGAAGCGCGACAAGGTGTCGCCGCCGATCTCCTGTCCGCCGCGCAGGAACTGCGCGAGCCACGGCCCGAGGAACGGCGCCGTCCCGTTGAGGTTGATGCCGACGACGCTCGCCCAGTACGCGGTCTGATCCCACGGCAGCAGGTACCCGGTGAAGCCCTCGGTGAGACCGAGCACGAGGATCAGCACGCCGATGATCCAGTTCAGCTCGCGCGGATACTTGTACGCGCCGAAGAGGAAGACGCGGCCCATGTGCAGGAAGAGCAGGATGATGAAGACGCTCGCGCCCCACTTGTGCATGCCGCGCACGAGCCAGCCCATCGTCACGTGGTCGGTGATGTTCTGGATCGACGGATATGCGTCGTGCGGCGAGGGCTTGTAGTACATCGCGAGGATCACGCCCGTCACCGCCTGGACGATGAACGCGGTGAGCGCGGCGGAGCCGAGCGTCTGCATCCAGTTGATGTCCGACGGGACGTTGCGGAAGAGGAAGTACTTCGTCGCGCCGACGAGGCCGCTGCGCTCCTCCACCCAGTCGAGCGGGTAGTTGACCATCGCGGCGACCTGCTCGCGGCGGACCTGCGCCTTGCTCGGCGGGCGACGGGCCGCCATTAGTGGTGCGGCGGGTTGAGGGGATAGAACCACTGCTCAGGCCCGTCGACGTGCTCGCCCGGGCCGGCTTCCTTGTACTTGTGGATCTGCGCCTGCGCGCCGCTGCCGACGACGTGCGACACCGAGAACGTGCTGCGCAGGACGAGATGGCCGTTGTCGACCTCGAACGAGTAGCGGTCGAGCGCGCGCACCGGCGGGCCTGCCGTGCGGTTGCCCTCCGTGTCGTACTGGCCGCCGTGGCACGGGCAGCCGAAGCCTGCGGGCACGACCGGGCGCAGGAGGATCGACCCGTTCTTCGTGTGCTCGGTGACGTTCTTCTCGCCGAGGATCGCTCCCGTCGGGCCGTTCGCCTGAACCGGGCAGCCGAGGTGGGCGCAGCGGTTCGAGATGATCGTGAAGCTCGGCTCGTTCTTCGCGCCGACCGGGCCGTTGTTGCGGACGAACGCCGTGCGGCGCGTCACCTCGCCCTCGGCGGGATCGACCATGAACGTCGCGATGAACCACTTGCCGACCGGGTAGCTGTCGATCGGGCCCATGTCGACCTTGTGGCCCTTCTGGCCGAGGAACGACGGCAGCAGCGCAAAGCCTGCGACCGGGACGGTGACGATCCCGCCGATGAGGCCGCCGAGGCCGAGCGTCGCACCTTCGAGGAAGCGGCTGCGCGCAAAGCGCTCGGTCGGTGCAGGCGTGGGCGGCGCGGCGGCGGTCTCAGCGGGCGTCGCCTCGCGCACCTCGGCGTGCACGACGGGCGCCTGCCGCCGCATCTCCGAGGTGGCGTCGCGCGCCCAGAGGAAGCCGAACACGATCGCGACTCCGGCCCCGATCGACGCAACCCATTCCGGGTTGATGATCAGGCCGACGAGCGCAACCGCAATGCCGACGGCGAAGCCGAGCGGCCAAAGGGTCGGGGCAGGGCCGTGCTCCTCGTGCATCCGGCCGTGATTCAACCTGATCGGGGCGTGTTGTGCGGGGGCAACCCGTACTCCGACCAGCGCCTGCTCGACCAGATCTTTGACCTCCGGCGCCATCTCGATCTCCTCGGGCCACGGGCGCGCGCCCTCCTCGGGGAGCTTCGCCGTGGCGTCGATCCCGAGCTTCCCGCTCACGAACTGGCGCTCCGACGCGTGGTCGAGGTGGTCGGTCGGGCCCTCGCTGACGATGACGTCGCGCGCGGGATCGACGTTCGCGCCCGCGTAGAAGAGCACCTGCGCGTAGTCGTGGACGTCCACCTCTGCGTCGACGACGACGATGCACTTCGTCAGGCTCAGCATCCCGAGGCCCCACAACGCGTGCATCACCTTCTGCGCCTGGCCCGGGAACGACTTGCGGATCGAGACGATGCAGCAGTTGTGGAACGCGCCGGCGATGGGAAGGTCGTAGTCGACGATCTCGGGCAGGGTCGTGCGCACCGCCGGCAGGAAGATCCGCTCCGTCGCCTTGCCGAGCCACGCGTCTTCCTGCGGCGGCTTGCCGACGACGATGGACGGATAGATCGCGTTGCGCCGCATCGTCATCGCGGTCACGTGGAAGACGGGGAACGGCTCGGCCGCCGTGTAGTAGCCGGTGTGGTCGCCGAACGGGCCCTCTTCGCCGAGCTCGTCCTTCGTGACGTACCCCTCGAGCACGATCTCCGCGTTCGCGGGCACCTCGAGGTCGACGCTGACGCACTGCACGACGTCGACCGGCTCGCCGCGCAGGAAGCCGGCGAGCATGAGCTCGTCGATGTGCTTCGGCAGAGGCGCGCTCGCCGAGTACGCGGTGATCGGGTCGAGGCCGATTGCGACCGCGACGGGGATGCGCCCGTCGCCGCTCGCGAGCCAGTCGGCGCGGCCGTCCTTGTGGATCTGCCAGTGCATGAACGTCGTCGCGCGGTCGATCACCTGCATCCGATACATGCCGACGTTGCGCGTCCCGTCGCGCGGGTCGCGCGTGATCACCGCCGGCAGCGTGATGAAGGGCGCCGGGTCGCCGGGCCAGCACCGCTGGATCGGCAGCAGTCCGAGGTCGACCTCGTCTCCGCGCAGCACGATCTCCTGGCATGCGCCCTTGCGCACGGTGTGCGGGAGCGAGTCGGCGATCGACTTGAGCTTCTGCAAGTCCGCGCACCTTCTCGATGAGCCCCGTCGGCGGCTGCATCTCGAGCACGTCCGAGAGCTTGCGCGCGACGTCGTCGAGCTTCTCGACACCGAGCGCCAGGCACATGCGGCGCTCCGTGCCGAACTGGTTGATGAGCAGCGCATGCTCCGAGCCCTTCGGATGCTCGAACAGGAGCGCGGGGCCGCCGGACTTCACCGTGCGGTCGACGATCTCGGTGATCTCGAGGTCGGGATCGACCTCGGCCGTGACACGGACGAGCTCGCCTTCGCGCTCGAGCAGCGCGATCCAGTCGCGCAGATCCTTCAGCATCGCCCTAGCGCCGGTGGCGCAGCCAGTGCGTCAGCTCGCCGAGCGCGATCACGGTCACGAAGATGAGGCCGACGCCGAGCATGATGAGGACGGTCTTCTTGCCTTCCTCGGCAGCGGTCTCCACGGCGAGCAGATGCAGCACGGCGAAAACCTATCGCAGCGCGGCGTGCGCGGCGAGCGCCTCGTTCACGGCTGCGTCGCCCGCCGCCTCGCGGGCGGCCGCCTCGAGCGGAGCGGAGTCGCCGCGCAGCCGGAGCGCGGCGCGGGCCTCGTCCAGCCGCGGCCCGCTGCCGAGGAGGGCGGAGCTCGCGGCCCACAGCGCGCCGTCGCCCTCGGCGTCCTCCGCGCGCAGCTGGCTGCAGAGCGAGATCAGCTCGGACAGGTCGGCGACGGCGTCCGTCTCGCCGAACGACGCGACGCGCACGAGCCCGTGCGCATACAGGTAGTCGCCGAGCAGGAGCGCGACGTCGGGATCCTGCGGCGCGAAGAGCCGCGACGTGCCGTAGTGCGTCAGGTACCCCTCGTAGATCGTCTCGAGCCCGAGCGCGAAGCGCGTCTGCGCGAGCGGCGAGAACACGGCGACGAGCTGACGCTCGTCGCTCGGGCGAAGCGCCTCCCGCCACAGCGCGCTCTCCTCCGCTGCGCCGTTGGCTATCGCGTCCCACATGCCGCGATCGTCCTGTCGATGTCCTCGTCGGTGTGCGCGAGCGAGACGAACATCGCCTCGAACTGCGACGGCGCGACGTAGATGCCGTTGTCGAGCAGATGCCGGAACAGCTCGCCGTAGCGATCCGTGTCGCACTGCTGCGCGTCCTCGAAGTTGCGTACCGGCTTGTCCGTCTGGAAGAGCGTCAGCATCGCGCCGACGCGCTGCACGCGGCCGAACGGCGCGAGGCCTTCTGCAAGCCGCGCCGCGCGGCGCTCGAGCCCGGCGTACACCTCCGGATCGCGCAGGCGCGGCAGCACCGCGAGGCCCGCCGCGGTCGCGAGCGGATTTCCCGAGAGCGTGCCCGCCTGGTAGACGGGGCCCGACGGCGCGAGCAGCGACATGACGTCGGCGCGTCCGCCGAACGCAGCGAGCGGGAGGCCGCCGCCGACGATCTTCCCGAGGATGGTCAGGTCCGGCATGACGTCGAACAGCTCCTGCGCGCCGCCGCGCGCGACACGGAAGCCGGTGATGACCTCGTCGAAGATGAGCAGCGCGCCCGACGCGTCGCACAGGTCGCGCAGCGCGTCGAGGAAGCCCGGCGCCGGCGGAATCACTCCCATGTTCCCCGCGACCGGCTCGACGATGATCGCGGCGAGCCCCTCGCCGTAGCGCAGCACCGCTTCGGCGACTGCGTCGAGGTCGTTGTACGGGCAGACGATCGTGTCGGCCGTCACCGCGGTCGGAACGCCGGGCGTGGACGGGATGGCGAGCGTCGCAAGGCCGGAGCCCGCGCTCGCGAGCATCGAGTCGGTGTGGCCGTGATAGCCGCCGGCGAACTTGATGATCCGGTCGCGCTTCGTGAACCCACGCGCGAGCCTGATCGCGCTCATCGCCGCCTCCGTCCCGGACGAGACGAGGCGCACGCGCTCGACCGAGGGAACCGCGTCGACGATCTCGGCGGCGAGGTCGACCTCCGCCTCGGTCGACGCGCCGAAGGTCGTGCCGCGCAGTGCCGCGGCGCGCACGGCTTCGACCGTCTGCGGATCGGCGTGCCCGAAGATCAGCGGACCCCACGACATGACCCAGTCCAGGTAGCGCGCGCCGTCGGTTGCCTCGAGATACGCGCCTTCCGCACGGGTGACGAAGAACGGCTCGTCGAGGCCGACCGCCTTCATCGCGCGGACGGGCGAGTTGACGCCGCCGGGAATCAGCTCGAGCGCGCGGCGGTAGAGATCTGACCGCGTGGTCAGAGCCACGCGGGAAGGTCTTTGGTCCAGTAGCTGATGATGAGATCCGCGCCCGCGCGCTTGATCGCCGTCAGCGACTCGAGTGCAGCCTGCCGTTCGTCCAGCCAGCCGCTGCGCGCCGCCGCCTTCACCATCGCGTACTCGCCCGACACGTTGTACGCCGCGATCGGCGCATCGAACGCCTCGCGCGCCGCGCGGATGACGTCGAGATACGGGAGCGCCGGCTTGATGATGAGCGCGTCCGCACCTTCCTCGAGGTCGAGCTCGCACTCGCGCAGCGCCTCGCGCACGTTTGCAGGATCCATCTGGTACCCGCGACGGTCGCCGAACGACGGGGCCGATCCGGCAGCTTCGCGGAACGGGCCGTAGAACGCGGACGCGTACTTCGCCGCGTACGAGAGGATCGGCGTCGACTCGAACGAGTGGTCGTCCAGCGCCTCGCGCAGTGCGAGTACGCGGCCGTCCATCATGTCGCTCGGCGCGACGACGTCTGCACCGGCCTCGGCGTGGCTGACCGCGGTGCGCGCGAGCAGCTCGAGGCTGCGGTCGTTGTGCACCTCGCCGTCGACGACGACGCCGCAATGTCCGTGCGACGTGTACTCGCACAGACACACGTCGGTGACGAGCACGAGGTCGGGGAACTCCGGGCGGAGCGCGCGGAGCGCGCGCTGCACGATCCCGTCGTCCTCCCACGCGCCGGTCGCCTCGTCGTCCTTCTCGCTCCGGGATCCCGAAGAGGATGACGGCGCGCACGCCGGAGCGGGCGAGGCCGTCCACCTCGCGGACGAGCCCGTCGACGGTCAACCGCGACATCGCCGGGAGCCCCTCGTCGACGAGCGCCTCGTCGGCGACGAAGAGCGGCATGACGAACTGGTCGAGCGACAGGTGCGTCTCGCGCACGAGGCCGCGCAGGCCGCCGGTGCGGCGGAAGCGGCGCAGGCGGGTTTCGGGGAAGGAGCTCACGCAGAAAGAGTACGCACGCCCAGGCGGGCGAGCGCCCACGAGACGGCGCCGATCCCGGCGAGCCAGAGCGCCTCGATCCCGACCCGGTGCCACGGGCTCGTGTCGTACAGCGCCGCGCCGAAGAGCCGCACCGCGTGCGCGAACGGCAGGAAGAGGCTCAGCCAGTACGCGAACGGCAGCGCGGCGCGGGGGACGAGCCCGAGGAACACGACCGGCAGGACGAGGAGCACCGCGACCAGCGAGGCCGTCCGTGCCTCGCGCGCGAGCGACCCGAGCAGCGCACCCGCGGCGCCGACGGCGCCGGCCGCGAGCGCGACACCGACGAGGAGGAGCGGCAGGCGCGACCAGGGCTCGCCGCCGGTGACGCCGCCGGCGTCGGCGACGATCCCGAAGACGACGGCGATCGCGGCGCCGAGTGCAACACCGACGACGGCCGCGAGCGCGACCTTCGACCAGACGAGCTGCCCGCGCGACACGAGGCCGCGGCGCAGGCGGCCGATCGTGCCCTCGTCCCGCTCCGCCGCCGTCGCGCCGGCCGCGAGCAGAAGCGCGAGGAACGTGACCGTCACGGCGATCCCGTACGACTGCACCTGCGCGGACAGCAGCCACGTGCGCCCGTGCGTCTTCGCCTGTTGCAGCGTGATCGGATTCGCCGTCGCACGCAGAGCGGCGCCGGTCTGCGCGAGACCCTCCTTCGCCTGCCGCACGAAGTTCGCGATCGTGGCGACGCGCTTGCTCGGCGGCAGCTTCTTCAACTCCGTCGCCGTGCGGTCGAGGCCGAGCACGTCGAAGTGCTTGCCGACGAACTGCCCCTTCCCTCCGTGCAGGAGCAGCTTCACGAACTCGAGGTTCGCGGCGATGTAGCCGCCCTGCAGCTTCAGGTTGAGCTGGTAGACGAGCGACTGCACCTGCTGCGTCACGCGTGGCGCGAGACCGCCGCTGCCCGTCTTCAGCGTGAGATGGGGACTGACGACCGTCGTCTCCAGGTCGCCGAGGAAGCCGGTCGGAACGGTGATGGTCGCGACCACCTTTCCGTCGGCGAGCTCGCGCGCGGCTTCCGCGTCGGAGAGCCGCACGAGCGTCACCTGCTTCGCGACGTCGTTGATCACCGTCTGGATGTGGAAGCGATGACCTCCGACCGCGATCACCTGCGGAAGGCCGTCGTCGTCGACGAACGCGACGCGCGGCTTCGCGCTCGCGTAGCCGGCGACGAGGCCGACGAGCACCGCGATGACGATCGGATACGCGACGAGCGCGCCGAGCAGCAGCGGCGAGCGACGCAGCACGCGCAGGTCCTTGCGCAGCAGCAAGAGGATCGCGTTCATCCGAACACCTCGTCGACGGTCAGCGATGCGACCTGACCGTCCTGCAACACGATCGTGCGGTTCGCGTGCTCGATCTCCTCGAGGTTCTGCGTCGCGAAGCAGACTGCGCCGCCCTCGCGCGCGCAGCGCATCCGCCACCTCCCACACGCGCCGCCGCTGTCCGGGATCGAGCGCGGCCGTCGGCTCGTCGAGCAGGAGCACGCGCGGCTCGCCGAGCAGCGCGATGGCGACGTTCAGGCGCTGCCGGTTGCCGACGGAGAGCTCGCCCGACGGCCGCGAGCCGGTCGGAAGCGCAAAGCGCTCGAGCATCTGCGCTGCCGCACGACGCGCATCGCGAACGCCTTCGAGCTGCGCGAACAGCTCGAGGTTCTCGCGCGGCGACAGCCTCGAGTAGTGCGCCGGCCTCTGCGGCACCCAGCCCACGCGCGCGTGTGTCTCCACCGTTCCCTCGGTCGGGTCGAGCGCGCCGGCGAGGATCGCGAGCAGCGTCGACTTGCCGGCGCCGTTCGGGCCGACGAGCGCGACCGTCTCGCCGGGATGGATCTCGAAATCGGTCGGCGCGAGCGCAACGAGCTCGCCGTACCGCCGCGCGACTCGGAGGGCGCGCAGAAGCGGGCGCTCAGGGTCACGATGCGGCGCTGCGGGCGGCGGGACGACGTCGACGTCGACCGCGATCGGCTCGTCCGTGTCCCACGCCTGCAGTGCGAGACGCTCGGAGAAGAACTCCCAGGCAGCGCGTAGCGCGGACAGCAGCGGCAGCGCGACGAGGATCCCGGGAAAGCCGTAGATCTCCGCGCCGGCGAGCAGGCCGAAGATGACGAGCAGCGGATGGAGGCGCAGCGTGCGCCCCATCACGTTCGGCACGACGAGGTGGCCCTCGAGCTGCTGAATGCCGAGGTAGAGCAGCGCGACCCAGAGCGCCGAGATCGGGTGCGTCACGAGCGCGTAGAGCACCGGCGGCAGCGCGCCGAGCCACGGGCCGACGTACGGGATGAGCTCGGTGACGCCGGCCCACGCACCGAACAGCAGCGCGTACTTGCCGCCGTGCGGCAGCGCGCCCGTCATCCCGAGGATCCACACGCCGATCCCGGAGCTCGCGCCGATGATGAGCGAGAGCAGGAGCCTGGCCCTTCACGTAGCTCGCGAGCGCCTGCTCCATCCGCTCGATCAGCGGCTTGCTGCCGGGGTGCGGCGGGAAGCGCCGGTCGACGGTCGCTTTCAGTCGCGGCATGTCGAGCAGCATGTAGATCGAGACGACGACGACGAGCAACGCGCTGAAGAGCAGCGTGACGACGGCGAGCCCTGCGCCTTCGGCCCAGTTCAGCGCCTTCGTCGTGTACTTCTCGACGTCCTTCGTCCCGATCGAGTTGAGGAACTTCTTGCCGCTCTTCTCGACGTGGATCTGCTTCAGGTGATGCGCGTTCAACCAGTGCTGCAAGCGCGCGAGGTCGTGATCGGCGCCCGTCTCCTGGGTTTGTCCGGAGACGACCGTAAAGTATTTGTCGACCCGGTGACTCGCGTCGCGCGTCTGCTGCACGACGACAGTTGCCAGAGCGAGAACTGCGAGTGCGAGCGCTGCTGCAAACACCAGATAGACGATCGCAACCGCGAGCCCGCGCGGGATCCACACCCGACCCAGTCCGCGAACGAGCGGATTGAGGAGAAGGGCGATGAGCAGCGCCACGAGGAAGAGGAACACCGCGTGACGCACGGCTCCCGCCACCACCCACGCGAACAAGAGCACCAGCGGCAGCCCCACCAGCTGCACCCAGCGCGGGATCAGGATCCTCGTCGCGGCGGGGCCCGGCGCCATGCGAGCGATGGTATCGCGGAGGTCAGCCGGATTCGGGCCGATTCCTGGGACTGGACGGAGGGCGCTCTCGCCCTCGAATGGGTGGAACCCCGGTTGTACGACCCCCTGCCGTCCGATACGGTGCCGCTCGACATGCCGTCCTCGCGCTCCAGCAGGAGGCGGCGCGTCGAACGTCGGGAGGTGCGGGACGCGCGCCGAGCTCGGCGATTCGCGCTGCTCACCGTTCTCGCCCTCGTTCTCGTGGTCGCACTAGCGCTGACCGCGTTCGGCGGCGGCGCGTCGACGAACCTCGCTTCGCTCTCTGTCGCGCGCTCGATCGCGAACGCGACGCAGCCGTTCCCGCAGATCGTCGCCGTGCGCGGACCGGTGCGCTTGCAGATGCCGATCACGCAGAGCCAGACGACCGCGATCGGCTACCACTCGGCGAACGACGGCGCGCTCACGCTTGCGCCGCTCGGGCGACAGGGGAACGAAGGCGTTGTGCAGCGCGTCTTCCATGCCGTGTTCGGCGGAGGCGGCGGCCATCCGGTGTGGTACCGGCTCGACGGCGGCACGCTCTCGGCGCTCGACGTCGGCGGCACGCCGGGAACCGAGGTCTATTCGCCGGTGGACGGGACGGTCGTCGGCATCGCGCCGTACGTCGTCGCCGGCCATCACTTCGGCTCGCAGATCGACATCCAGCCGCAGAACGCGCCGTCGCTCGTGGTCACGCTCACGCAGGTGCGACCGGACGCGGCGCTTCGCGTCGGCAACGACGTCGTGAGCGGCAGGACGAAGGTCGCGTCGATCGTCGATCTCTCGCGCGTCGAGCGCCAGGCGCTCGCGCGCTACACGAACGACGCCGGCGACCACGTCTCGATCGAAGTTCGTCCGTCCGCGGCGCTGGCACTGAACTGAGGATCCTCTTTCTCGCAGACGTGTTCGGACCGCCCGGCCGGCTCGCGGTCGAGCAGCGGCTGCCCGGCCTGCGCGAGGAGCTCGACGTCGACCTCTGCATCGTCAACGGCGAGAACATCGCCGACGGCGCAGGCATCACCGGCAAGCTCGCCGACAAGCTGCTCGCGTCCGGCGCGGACGCGGTCACGCTCGGCAACCACGCGTTCCGCCGCGACGGCATCGGTCCCTACCTCGACGCGAGCGAGCGCGTCATCCGTCCTGCGAATGCAGGGTCGCTCCTGCCCGGACGCGGCATGACCGTCGTCGAGGCGCGCAACGGCGTGTCCGTCGCGGTGATCAACCTGCTCGGCCAGTTGTTCATCGACGCCGCCGAGTCGCCGTGGGAGATGGTGGACGGCCTCGTCGACGAGGCGCGGCTCGTGACGCCCGTCGTCGTGATCGACTTCCACGCCGAGGCGACGAGCGAGAAGGTCGCGCTCTCGAGCTGGCTCGACGGACGCGTCACTGCGGTCATCGGCACGCACACGCACGTGCAGACGAACGACGCGCGCATCCTCCGGGGCGGAACGGCCGCGATCAGCGACGCGGGCATGACCGGGCCGCACGACTCCGTCATCGGCGTCGAGGCCGAGCTCGCCATCCGCCGCATGCGGACGCGGCTACCGGTGCGGTTCCGCCCGGCGGAGGGCGGCGTGCGCATCGAGGGCGTCGTCGTCGACTGCACCGACGGCGGCCACGCCGAGCGCATCGAGCTCCTCCGCGTCGAGATCTAAGACGAGGACGGCACCGGGTACGTGCGCAGGTCGAGGTCCTCGACGCGGCGCCGCGCGCGGTTGAGCGCCGCGGGAGCGAGAACGGTGATGGCCGCGAACGGGAAGAACCACGGGATGTACGTGTAGAGCCAGTACGTCTGCACGAGCTCGAAGCCGGCAAGCAGCGCCGCCGTGAGCGCGGCGAGCTGCAGCGGCGACTTCCGCCGCGGGACGAACGCGACCGCGACCGCGGCGACGACGAGCAGTCCCTGCAGCACGTGCTGCAGGAGTCGCAGGTCGGGAAGGCCGCGCGCGTGGTACTGCCGCCAGTCCCAGAGCGAGAACGGCGAGTCGCGGCCGAGCTGCCACTTCACCGTGCGGTCCCAGAAGACGCGCAGCTCGTGCACCGGGCTCGGCTCGAGCAGGATCACGGAGAAGGCCAAAACCGTGGCGATCGCGAAGCCGGCGATGAAGCGCGAGGACGGACGCCGGTCGGGATACGTCGCCCACAACGGCGCGACGATCAAGGTCGCGAACTTGCTCCACCCCGACAACGCGGCGAAGACGCCGCGTCCGACCGGCGACGACGCGAGCCAGAACCCGTAGATGAGCAGGCACGGCATGATCGCGTCGTTCGTGTTCGAGTTCGACGCGTACTGCGTGAACGGATACGCAGCCCACGCGAACGCGAGCATGGCCGCGAATCGCGCGCCGCCGAAGCGCAGGCCGACGAGGAAGAGCCCGAGCATCGCGAGCAGGTCGAACGCGATGGACGTGAAGTGCACCGCGGGCAGCGTGTCCCACTTCCCGCTCCAGCCGAACGCGAGGTAGCCCGGGATGTACGCCTCGTACGCCGTCGGCCCGTACGTGTCGCCTTGCGGATTCGCCGATTCGCAGCGGCCGTTCGTCTGCACGTGGTTGCGGATCTCACCCGAGCTGTCGGCAGGCCCGCAGGCCGGGCGGCCATCCTCGACGGGGAAGTTCCCCCAGGGTGCGCGCCCGTCCGACACGATCCGCTGCGCGCCGATCACGCCGGAGTAGCCGACGTCGATGACGTTCGACGCCTCGACGTTGAGGCCGACGCGGAATCCCGCGAGAAACACCGCCAGTGCGAGCAGCACCCAGGTCGGCCACAGCGGGCTCGAGCCGGAGCCGCGCCCGGTGACGCCGATCCAGATGCCGCGTAGGACGACCCAGACGAGCGCGGGATAGAAGAGCGGCACCGCCGTGAAGACGTTCCCGTGGTTGAAGTACCAGAGCGACGCCGTCGGCGAGAGCAGCATGATCAGATCGAGGTTGCGCAGGGACAGCGGCTTCCGGAAGTTGCCGAGCCCGATGAGGAACACGGCGCAGAACGCACCCCAGATCCACGGGTCGTTGATCTTGTCGCCGCCGAACGCGCCCTTGGACGCCGCGCAACATCCCCCATGCGACCTGCGGTCCCGTCCACGCACTGACCACTGCGCCGCTCGCGTCGTCGACCGTCGCCTCGACGACCTCGCCGACGTTGTGGTGGTTCCACCAGATCTTCACCGTCCACTGATGCGTGGTCGTGTCGTACGTCTCCTCGTCGGAGAAGCCCGTCGCCGGATAGCGCGTGAGCCAGTCCCTGACCTTTGGGTTGGCGTGGACGATCGCGAGTGCCTGCGCCCCCGTCAGCCGAGAGGCATTCGCCGTCGGAGCGAACGGCGTCTGGATGAGATGGCCGTGCTGGTCGTAGACCGGCGCCGTGACGGTCGACGCGGCGCTCGCAGCCGGGACGAGGACAGCAGCGCAGATCAGGACGGCGAGGAAACGGCGCGCCAACGCCGACAGGCTACGCGTGGTGGCGGCGGAACGACCAGAGCTTGTTGCCGATGAAGTTGAGCGGCGTGACGAGCACGATCGCGATCGCCTGGCCGACGAACTTCCCAGCGCCGAGCGAGATGAGGGCGTCGAGCACGAGGAGGTTCGCGCCCAGCGAGCCGAGCGAGACGATGAAGAAGCGCATGCCCTGGGCCGCGACACCGCGCCTGCGGTCACGGAACGTCCAGAGCCGGTTCCACGTGTAGTTGCTCGTCACCGCGACGAGGAACGAGAGCGTCGCCGCGACGAGGTAGTGCAGGCCCGCGTGGAGCACCACCGCGTAGACGGCGAGGTTGATCGCGTAGCCGACCGCACCGACGACGCAGAACTTCGCCAGCTGCGTCCAGTTGTCGCGGGCACGGAGTGCGAGTGCGAAGGCGACCATCGGTCAGGCGGCGGTGGCGGCGGCAGGAGTGGAGAGCATCGCGCTGACGGCGGCGACGCGGTGCCGAAGGCCGTCGTTCTCGACCTCGAGCTCGGTGACGGCGCCCGTGCTGTCGACGTGCATGTCGATCAGAGTGCCGACAGGGACGCTTTCTTGCTCCACCCGGGTGCCGAGAAGCGAGCGGAACGAGACGCCGCGCTTGCGATAGAAGCCGACGTCGTCGAGCAGCATGAGGGCGGACGCGACCGCGATCACGTCCTCCTCCGGCTGGGAGGCCGCGAACGGCAGGAAGCGGGGCGCCTCGTCGCCGCTCTCGACGACGAAGCCGACCACGCGCCGCGCGCCTGCGTCCAGCAGGAGGTCGACGGGACGGCCCAGGAGGATGCCGTGCAGCCGGACGGGTGAGCCGACCAGGTCGGCGGCGGAAAGCGACCCCATGCCGAGATCCTTCCTATCCCAGAGGACGCTGGGCAAACTCAAAATCCTCCGTCGCCGATCAGAGGGACGAATCGGCAGGGGACGGTGCGGAGGACGGCCGGGCCTTCCGGGGTGCGGACGATGAGCTGGAGCTGCTGCTCCGCAGGTCGCCGACCGGGACGACGAGCCGGCCGCGGGGCTCGAGTTGCTCGTACAGCGCCTCGGGCGGCTGCGGCGCCGCCGCCGCGACGGCGATGGCCGAGAACGGCGCGTGCTCGGGCAGGCCGCGGCTGCCGTCGCCGACGTGCACGTGGACGCGGCCGGCGTATCCGGCCGCCGCCAGGCGCTCGCGGGCTCGATCGGCCAGGACGGCGATGCGCTCGATCGAGTGCACCTCGGCGGCGAGCTCGGCGAGGACGGCTGCCTGGTAGCCCGATCCGGTGCCGACGTCGAGCACGCGCTCGCCGCCGCGCAGCGCGAGCTCCTCGCAGATGCGCGCAACCATGTACGGCTGCGAGATCGTCTGCCCTTCGCCGATCGGAAGCGCTGCATCGTCGTATGCGCGGTCGCGCAACTCCTCCGGCACGAACAGCTCGCGCGGGACGCGCAGCATCGCGCCCAGCACGCGCTCGTCGGAGATGCCGCGCTCGCGCAGCTGGCGTTCGACCATGGCCTCGCGCTCAGCGAGCATCGGCAGTGACGCCGACACCGAAGTGCGCGAGGACGGCCGGCGTGATCTCGGTGATGCGGCTGATCGGCGCGTCGATGCCGATCGTGAGCAGGGGCACGTAGGAGTCACCTGCGACGAGCGAGCCGTGGCTCCCGCCGCCGGCGTGGTGGCGGCCGCCGAGGTCCGCGAACTCCCAGCCCTCCGCCGCGGACACGAGCAGCTCGCCTGCGTTCGGGTTCGCGAGCGCAGCGCGTGAGCGCTCGACGGCGTCCGGATGCTCGAGCTCTCCCGGAGACCCGTCGGCACCGTCGCTCCGGGCGACGACGCGGTCGCCGTCGAGCCGCAGCGTCACGTCGACCGAGGGCTCGCCGTCGAGCGCACGCGCGAGCTCGGCCGCGTCCGTTCGCGCACCCGGCTGGAGGTACACCTGCGCGGCGCGATTCGACGCGCACAGGACGATCTCGTCCGCGAACCGAGCGAGCGGCACCTCGAGCCGTGCGCCGCGGTCGACGTGCGTCTGCCCGTGGTCGGAGACGAGCACCACCGCGTACCGCTCGAGGAACGCGTCGCCGCCACCGGCTGCGTCGAGCAGCGTCTGGAGCGCCGCGTCGATGCGCTCGAGCGAGACGTCGTCGGCGCCTGCCGGCCCGTGCACGTGCGACGAGTAGTCGTAGTCGGAGAGGTAGTACGCGATGAAGTCGAAGCCGTCACGCGTGATGAGCCAGCGGGCGACGGCGGCCGCGTACGCGTCCGTCGAGCCGGCGGCGCGACTGCGAACGGCGAACGGCGCGCCCGTGTGGTCGGACTCGAACAGCCCGTAGTAGAAGAATCGCTTCGGCCCGTAGGCCGCCTTCGTCACCCACGGAAGCGTCGGCATGTAGCGCGTCGTTCCGCGGTAGCACGTGATGTTCACCGCGGCGGCGACGAGGCCCGCATCCTCGACGGCCTCGTACACGGTCGTCGCACCACGGGAGAGATGCTCGTGGTTCATGTTGTAGATCGTGTCCGCGAGCGACTGCGTGAGGCCGGCCGCGCGTATCGCGGAGAACGACGAGCCGTACTCGACGATGCGATGTTCCTCGCGGTGCCACCAGATGAGATGCGGGATGTGGTGGACGTCCGGTCCCGCGCCCGTCGCGATCGACGAGAGGCATACCGGCGTCAGTGACGGAAAGACTGACGTGCCGCGCCGGTAGTCGCCGTTCGCGGCGAGGAACGCGAGCGCGGGCGCACGTCCACTTTCGGTCGCGCGCTCGAACGCGTCGGGAGTCATCCCGTCGACGACGATGAGGACGACCTTCTTCGCTGTCACGCTCAGTCCCGCGCGAGCGTGCGCAGCCCGGCGTAGCGCTCCGGCTGCCTGCGTCGCAGACGCACGGCGAGCGCAGGAAGCGCGAGCGCCTCGAGGTATCCGAGCGCCGGGATCCAGGCGATGCCGGCCGTGAGCACGGCGGCGCCGGCGACGATCAGGGCCGTCCCGCCTGCCGTCCCACCGCGGCGGAGCGCGCCGCGCACGATCTGTGCCGCGCCGAATGCTCCGGCGAGCCCACCCGCGGCGCCGGCGGCGATGTCGCCCCAGCTGCCCGGCTGCCACGCGTCGACGGCGACGCCGATCCCCGCGCCCGCCGCCGCGGCGACGAGCACCACCGCGATAACCGCGACCCGCAGAGCGCCTGCGAGCAGGACGCCTGCGGCTGCGCCGAGGCCGGCCGCGACGCCGATCCAGTACCAAGCGCCCATCGCTCTGGAGTGTATTGACGTACCTCCAGACGAGAGTCTTGCGTTGTGGAAACAGATGGAACGCACCGTCCTCGTGTTCTTCACCTCTCAGCGCTCCGGGCCCGCCCGGCGCATGGAGAGCCTCCTTGCGCACATCGCGCGCAAGGAGCGGGATCAGCTCGAGGTGAGGAAGGTCGACATCGACGAGCGGCCAGACCTGGCCACCCGGTTCGGCGTGGACTCCGTTCCCGCGCTCAGGCTCGTGCAGGCCCGGCGCGTCGTCGCACGACTCGACGGCCGGGTCACGTCTCCGGCCATCGAGGAGATGCTCGAGTCGTATCTACGCGCCGCTGTGTAGTCGCGCGATCACGGAGAGGCCGAAGTCGGCCGCGCGCTTGCCGTCGATGACGCGATGGTCGAACGTGACGGAGACGTTCCCCATCCGGCGGACGACGATCTGGCCGTCGCGCACGACCGCGCGGTCGTCGATGCGGTGGATCCCGAGAATCGCCACCTCGGGGAAGTTGAGCAGCGTCGTGGTGTGAAGTCCCGCCGAGCGCCCCGCGCTCGTGACGGTGAACGTTCCGCCGCGCAGATCCTCGGGCGCGAGCGTCCCGGCCTGCGCGCCCTCGCCGAGCCGGCGCACGTCGGCGTCGAGCTCCTCGAGCGAGCGCGAGTCACAGCTCCGCACGACGGGGACGACGAGGCCTTGCTCGGTCTGCACGGCAACGCCGATGTCGTAACGATCGAGCAGAACGAGATCGCCGTCCTCGACGCGCGCGTTGAGCTCCGGGAACTCCTGCAGCGCTTCGGCGCATGCCTTCAGCACGAGCGGCACGAGCATCTTCAGGTCGACACCGGTGAAGTCGCACTCCTCGACCCACGTGATCGTCGGGACCGCGTGTGCCTTCGTCAGGTGCTCGAACATCTGCCGCTTGATGCCGCGGATCGGCTCGCGCCGTCCTTCGGCGTCGGTGTCGACTCGGCGGCGTTGCGCACGTCCTGCTCGGTGATGCGGCCCTGCGGGCCGGAGCCCGTGAGCGCGTCGACGTCGACACCGAGCTCCTGTGCGAGCCGGCGCACGAGCGGCGTCGCGCGCGTTTTGGTGTCAGACACCGAAACGGTGTCTGACACCAGCTGCGATTCGCCGTTCCGATGACGACGAGCACCGTGCCGACCGGAACGACTTCGCCTTCGCCGACGAGGATCTTCGACACGGTCCCGCCTGCGGGCGACGGGATCTCGACCGTCGTCTTGTCGGTCGCGATCTCGACGAGCGGATCGTCCTCCGCGATCTCCTGTCCCTCGGTCACGAGCCACCGGGCGACCTCGCCCTCGGTGAGCCCCTCGCCGAGGTCGGGAAGCTTGAACTCGTAGCTCACGCGCGCAGTATGGCGTGGACGCCCTTCGCGACGTTGACCACCTGCGTCACGTGCAGGTCGACCGACACGCTCGCGACGGCGAGCGCTTCCGCGCGCGATACACCGAGCTCGCGTTCCATGAGGTCGAGCATGGTCTCGGTCGCCTGCGCGGCGGCCGCGTCGAGGTCCTCGTCGAAGCCGAATGCCAACCACGCATCGGGCGTGCGCGCGATCGGCGAGCGCAGCTCGAGGTCGACGACGTCGAGCGTCAGCGTCGCTCGCTCGAGCGGCGCCTCGATCGCGGTCCCGGACACCTCGCCGTCGCCCTGCGCGCCGTGGCAGTCACCGGCCATGAGCAGTGCGCCGTCGACGGGGATCGGCAGATAGAGCGTCGTGCCGGCGACGAGCAGCTTGCAGTCGATGTTCCCGCCCCAGCGGCGCGGCGGGATGGTCGAGTGCTTTCCGGGCTCGGGCGGCGACATGCCGATGACGCCGAGGAACGGCGCCGATGCGACGGTGTGCGCGCCCATGCGCCACGTGTCGCCGTCGAGCGCCCACTCGAAGCGCTCGCCGTCGCCGAACGTCTCGCCCCAACTACGCGGCGTCACCTCGTCGATGTGGACGACGAGCGTCTGGCCTGCTCGCGCGCCGCGCACCTCGAACGGGCCGGCGAGTGCGTGGCCGCCGTCCTCCGGACGCGTCGACTCGTCGCCGGGATCCCAGTGCCAACCGGCGTTGAACGCGTGGAACGACACGGACTCGCCGGGCGCGACCGACTGCTCCGGCTCGTAGTCGAGGCAGAAGAAGCCCTTCACGTGCGCGGCTCCTGGATCCACGCATCCGGTTGCGCGATGAGCACGCGCAGGCCGACGCGGCGGCCCTCGTCGTCGCGGAACTCCCACAGCGCGATCGCCTGCTCGTCGCCGCGGAGCTCGGGCGCGAACGTGCGCGGGATGTAGCCGACCTGCAGGCGCCGGTCCGCGTCCCACACCGCGACCGCGTCCGGATCGTGCTTGTTGTCGGGCTCGGGGACGAGCGCCAGCCGGCGACCTGGAGCGAACGCGTCGTCCTGCAGGCCTTCCGTGCGATACGAGACACCGGCGACCTTCACGACGAGGATGCGCGGGTCGCGGTGCGAGAGCGCCTCGCCCGTCGCGGCGTTGCGCAGCCAGAAGCCCGGACTCGCCGGGCTCGAGCCAGATGCGCGAGACGGTCAGAACTCGATGAGTCGCCGGACTGCATTGCTCACCCGCTCGACCGACGGCATGTACGCGTCCTCGATCTTCCAGTACGGATACGGCACGTCGAACCCGGTGACGCGCAGCACGGGGCCGCGCAGGTCGAGGATCGCCTTCTCCGCGAGGATCGCGGCCAGCTCCGCGCCGAACCCGACGGTGCGCGGCGCCTCCTGCACGATCACCACGCGCCCCGTCTTCCCCGCGGAGGCAAGCAGCGCGTCCTCGTCGAGCGGGCGCAGCGAGCGGATGTCGAGCACCTCGCACGAGGCCTCGCCCTGCAGCTCGTCCGCGGCGCGCAGGCAGAGCGGCACCATCGCGCCGTACGCGACGAGCGTGACGTCCGTTCCTTCGCGCGCGATGCGCGCCTTGCCGAGCGGGACGACGTAGTCGCCGTCCGGCACCTCGCCGCGCTCCGTGCGATAGATGAGCTTCGGCTCGAGGATGACCACCGGATCGGGATCGCGGATCGCCGCAGCGAGCAGCCCCTTCGCATCGGCGGGCGTCGACGGGATCGCAACCTTGATGCCGGGCGTGTGCACGTAGTACGTCTCCGGCGAGTCGTCGTGCAGCTCCGGCGCGCGCACCCCTCCTCCGTACGGCATGCGCACGGTGATCGGGAACTCCATCTTCCCGCCCGTGCGCCAGTGATACCGCCCGACGTGCGTGATCAGCTGGTCGAGGCACGGATACGAGAACGCGTCGTACTGCATCTCGCACACCGGCTTCCACCCGGCCATGCACAAGCCGACGGCAGTGCCGAGGATGCCCGCCTCCGCGAGCGGCGTGTCGACGCAGCGGTTCTCGCCGAAACGCTCGCGCAACCCCGCGGTCGCGCGGAAGACTCCGCCGGCGCGGCCGACGTCCTCGCCCATCACCATCACCGAGTCGTCGCGCGCGAGCTCGACGTGCAGCGCGTCGTTCACCGCTTCCACGAGGAGCCGCTCAGCCATCCCAACCCTCGCGCAGGTTCGGCGGCGGGAAGACGTACGCGTGCTCGAACACGAGCGCAGGATCGGGATCCGGCTCCGCCTCCGCTGCTGCGATGCCAAGCCGCATCGCGTCGGCCGCCTCCGCCTTGATCTCCGCCTCGAGGTCGTCGCCGAGCACGCCGAGCTTGCGCAGGTAGCGCTCGTACCGTCCGAGACACTCGTTCTTCTTCTCCAGCTCGACGCGCTCGAGATCGATGTACGCGCGCGGATCGTCGGCGGTCGCGTGCGGTGCGGCGCGATAGCTCACCGCCTCGATGAACGTCGGCCCGTCGCCGGCGCGCGCGCGTTCGACCGCCTCGCGCGTCGCCTCGTACACCGCGAGCACGTCGCCGCCGTCGACGCGCACGCCGGGCATGCCGTACCCGACCGCCTTGTCGGCGAGCGTCTCGGCGTGCGTCTGCGCGGAGACCGGCGTCGAGATCGCCCAGCCGTTGTTGTTGCAGAAGAGGATCATCGGCGCCTGCATCACGGCCGCGAAGTTCGCGCCTTCGTGGAACGCGCCCTCGCTCGTCGCACCGTCGCCGAAGTACGCGATCGCGCACGCCGGGCTCGCCCTTCAGCTTCTTGCCCCACGCGAGACCTGCGGCGTGCGGCACATGCGTCGCGATCGGCACGCAGATCGACGCGACGTTGTAGTCGGCGGGATTCCACCAACCGGCCGGATGACCGCGCCACCAGCTGAGCACCGTCGACGGCGCCATCCCGCGCAGCAATCCGATCGCCGACTCGCGATAGCTCGGGAAGATCCAGTCCTCGTCGGCGAGCGCGTACACCGATCCCGCTTGCATCGCCTCGTGGTTCCAGAAGATCGCGTACGTCCCGATGCGCCCCTGCCGGTGGTACACGAGCGAGCGCTCGTCGTACGTCCGCAGCAGCACCATCGAGCGGTAGAGATCGAGCAGCTCCTGCTCGCCGACGCCGTCGAGCTCGCGATCCTCGTCGATGACGCGGCGCAGCTCCGGTTCGCCCTGTGCCACCTGGGCCATCGCCTGAAGCCTAGTGAGTGATCGCGTGAGCGTGCAGCCACGCACCGACCGCGATGAAGAAGCGCATGCCCTGAGCCGCGACACCGCGCCTGCGGTCGCGGAACGTCCAAAGCCGGTTCCACGTGTAGTTGCTCGTCACCGCGACGAGGAACGAGAGCGTGGCGGCGACGAGGTAGTGCAGACCCGAGTGGAGCACCACCGCGTAAACGGCGAGGTTGATCGCATAGCCGACCGCACCGACGACGCAGAACTTCGCCAGCTGCGTCCAGTTGTCCCGGGCACGGAGTGCGAGTGCGAAGGCCACCATCGGTCAGGCGGCGGTGGCGGCTGCGGGAGTGGAGAGCATCGCGCTGACGGCGGCGAGGCGCTGCCGAAGGCCGTCGTTCTCGACCTCGAGCTCGGTGACGGCGCCCGTGCTGTCGACGTGCATGTCGATCAGAGTGCCGACAGGGACGCTTTCTTGCTCCACCCGGGTGCCGAGGAGCGAGCGGAACGAGACGCCGCGCTTGCGGTAGAAGCCGACGTCGTCGAGCAGCATGAGGGCGGACGCGACCGCGATCACGTCCTCCTCCGGCTGGGAGGCCGCGAACGGCAGGAAGCGGGGCGCCTCGTCGCCGCTCTCGACGACGAAGCCGACCACGCGCCGCGCGCCGGCGTCCAGCAGGAGGTCGACGGGACGGCCCAGGAGGATGCCGTGCAGCCGTACGGGTGAGCCGACCAGGTCGGCGGCGGAAAGCGACCCCATGCCGAGATCCTTCCTATCCCAGTGGGCGCTAGGCAAACTCAAAATCCTCCGTCGCCGATCAGAGGGACGAATCGACAGGGGACGGTGCGGAGGACGGCCGGGCCTTCCGGGGTGCGGACGATGAGCTGGAGCTGCTGCTCCCGAAGGTCGCCGACCGGGACGACGAGCCGGCCGCGGGGCTCCAGTTGCTCGTACAGCGCCTCGGGCGCCTGCGGCGCCGCCGCCGCGACGGCGATGGCCGAGAACGGCGCGTGCTCGGACAGGCCGCGGCTGCCGTCGCCGACGTGCACGTGGACGCGGCCGGCGTATCCGGCCGCCGCCAGACGCTCGCGCGCCCGGTCGGCCAGGACGGCGATGCGCTCGATCGAGTGCACCTCGGCGGCGATCTCGGCGAGGACGGCTGCCTGGTAGCCCGATCCGGTGCCGACGTCGAGCACACGCTCGCCGCCGCGCAGCGCGAGCTCCTCGCAGATGCGCGCCACCATGTACGGCTGCGAGATCGTCTGCCCTTCGCCGATCGGAAGTGCTGCATCGTCGTACGCGCGGTCGCGCAACTCCTCCGGCACGAACAGCTCGCGCGGGACGCGCAGCATCGCGTCCAGCACGCGCTCGTCGGAGATGCCGCGCTCGCGCAGCTGGCGTTCGACCATGGCCTCGCGCTCAGCGAGCATCGGCAGTGACGCCGACACCGAAGTGCGCGAGGACGGCCGGCGTGATCTCGGTGATGCGGCTGATCGGCGCGTCGATGCCGATCGTGAGCAGGGGGACGTAGGAGTCGCCTGCGACGAGCGAGCCGTGGCTCCCGCCGCCGGCGTGGTGACGGCCGCCGAGGTCGGCGAACTCCCAGCCCTCCGCCGCGGACACAAGCAGCTCGCCTGCGTTCGGGTTCGCGAGCGCAGCGCGTGAGCGCTCGACGGCGTCCGGATGCTCGAGCTCGCCCGGAGACCCGTCGGCACCGTCGCACCGAGCGATGACGCGGTCGCCGTCGAGCCGAAGCGTCACGTCGACCGAGGGCTCGCCGTCGAGCGCGCGCGCGAGCTCTGCCGCGTCCGTCCTCGCACCCGGTTGGAGGTACACCTGCGCGGCGCGATTCGACGCGCACAGGACGATCTCGTCCGCGAACCGAGCGAGCGGCACCTCGAGCCGCGCGCCGTGATCGACGTGCGTCTGACCATGGTCGGAGACGAGCACCACTGCGTACCGCTCGAGGAATGCGTCGCCGCCGCCGGCCGCGTCGAGCAGCGTCTGAAGAGCGGCGTCGATGCGTTCGAGCGAGACGTCGTCGGCGCCTGCGGGGCCGTGCACGTGCGACGAGTAGTCGTAGTCGGAGAGGTAGTACGCGATGAAGTCGAAGCCGTCACGCGTGATGAGCCAGCGTGCAACGGCTGCCGCGTACGCGTCAGTCGAACCTGCGGCGCGACTACGAACGGCGAACGGCGCGCCCGTGTGGTCGGACTCGAACAGCCCGTAGTAGAAGAACCGCTTCGGCCCGTACGCCGCTTTCGTCACCCACGGGAGCGTCGGCATGTAGCGCGTCGTGCCGCGATAGCACGTGATGTTCACCGCGGCGGCGACGAGGCCCGCATCCTCGACGGCCTCGTAGACGGTCGTCGCGCCGCGGGAGAGATGCTCGTGGTTCATGTTGTAGATGGTGTCCGCGAGCGACTGCGTGAGCCCGGCTGCGCGTATCGCGGAGAACGACGAGCCGTACTCGACGATGCGACGCTCCTCGCGGTGCCACCAGATGAGATGCGGAATGTGGTGGACATCGGGTCCTGCGCCCGTCGCGATCGACGACAGGCACACCGGCGTCAATGACGGAAAGACCGACGTGCCGCGCCGGTAGTCGCCGTTCGCCGCGAGGAATGCGAGCGCGGGCGCGCGTCCACTCTCGGCTGCGCGCTCGAACGCGTCGGGAGTCATCCCGTCGACGACGATGAGGACGACCTTCCTCATTTTACGCCGGTGTCAGACACCGGTTGCCGTGTCTGACACCGGAGAACATTCACTCAGTCCCGCGCGAGCGTGCGCAGTCCGGCGTAGCGCTCGGGCTGCCGGCGCCGCAGACGCAGGGCGAGCACAGGAAGCGCGAGCGCCTCGAGGTATCCGAGCGCCGGGATCCAGGCGATGCCTGCAGTGAGCACGGCGGCGCCGGCGACGATCAGGGCCGTCCCGCCGGCCGTCCCGCCGCGGCGGAGCGCGCCGCGCACGATTAGTGCAGCGCCGAATGCTCCAGCGAGCCCTCCTGCAGCGCCGGCGACGATGTCGCCCCAGCTGCCCGGCTGCCAGGCGTCGACGGCGACGCCGATCCCAGCTCCCGCAGCCGCGGCGACGAGAACGACGGCGATCACCGCGACCCGCAGAGCGCCCGCAAGTAGGACACCGGCGGCTGCGCCGAGGCCGGCCGCGACGCCGATCCAGTACCAAGCGCCCATCGCTCTGGAGTGTATTGACGTACCTCCAGACGAGAGTTTTGCGTTGTGGATAACAAATGGACGACGACCGCACCCTGCTCGTCTTCTTCACCTCGCAGATCTCCGGGCCCGCCCGGCGCATGGAGAGCCTCCTTGCGCACATCGCGCGCAAGGAACGGGATCACCTCGAGGTCAGGAAGGTCGACATCGACGAGCGGCCCAACCTTGCCGCCCGCTTCGGCGTGGGCTCAGCCCCCGCGCTGCGGCTCGTGAAAGGCCGGCGCATCGTCGCGCGGCTCGACGGCCGCGTGACGACGCCGGCGATCGAGGAGATGCTGGACTCGCACCTACGCGCTGTCGCGTAGTCGCGCGATCACGGAGAGGCCGAAGTCGGCCGCGCGCTTGCCGTCGATGACGCGATGGTCGAACGTGACCGAGACGTTCCCCATCCGGCGGACGACGATCTCGCCGTCGCGCACCACTGCGCGGTCGTCGATGCGGTGGATCCCGAGGATCGCCACCTCGGGGAAGTTGAGCAGCGTCGTCGTGTGGAGTCCAGCCGAGCGGCCGGCGCTCGTGACGGTGAACGTTCCGCCGCGCAGGTCCTCGGGCGCGAGCGTTCCGGCCTGTGCGGCCTCGCCGAGCCGTCGCACGTCGGCGTCGAGCTCCTCGAGCGAACGCGAGTCGCAGCTGCGCACGACGGGAACGACGAGTCCCTGCTCGGTCTGCACGGCCACGCCGATGTCGTAGCGATCGAGAAGGACGAGATCGCCGTCCTCGACGCGTGCATTCAGCTCCGGGAACTCCTTCAGCGCTTCGGCGCACGCCTTCAGCACGAGCGGCACGAGAAGCTTCAGGTCGACACCGGTGAAGTCGCACTCCTCGACCCACGTGATCGTCGGAACCGCGTGCGCCTTCGTCAGGTGCTCGAACATCTGTCGCTTGATGCCGCGGATCGGCTCGCGCCGTCCTTCCGCTGGCGCAGCTGCACCGCGGACGTCTTGCTCGGTGATGCGTCCTTGCGGGCCGGAGCCCGTGAGCGCGTCGATGTCGACGCCCAGTTCCTGCGCCAGCCGTCGCACGAGCGGTGTCGCGCGCGCCTTGGTGTCAGACACCTGTGGTGCCGGCGCAGGCGCAGGCGCAGCACCGTTGCCGATGACGACGAGCACTGTGCCGACCGGTACGACTTCGCCTTCGCCGACGAGGATCTTCGACACGGTCCCGCCTGCAGGCGACGGGATCTCGACCGTCGTCTTGTCGGTCGCGATCTCGACGAGCGGATCGTCCTCGGCGATCTCCTGTCCCTCGGTCACGAGCCACCGAGCGACCTCGCCTTCGGTGAGCCCCTCGCCGAGGTCGGGAAGCTTGAACTCGTAGCTCACGCGCGCAGTATGGCGTGGACGCCCTTCGCGACGTTGACCACCTGCGTCACGTGCAGGTCGACCGACACGCTCGCGACGGCGAGCGCCTCCGCGCGCGAGATGCCGAGCTCGCGCTCCATAAGGTCGAGCATGGTTTCGGTCGCATGCGCGGCGGCAGCGTCGAGGTCCTCGTCGAAGCCGAACGC
Source organism: uncultured Actinomycetes bacterium (assembly GCA_963734285.1). Classification (GTDB taxonomy): domain Bacteria; phylum Actinomycetota; class Thermoleophilia; order Gaiellales; family Gaiellaceae; genus Palsa-739. The sequence goes on from CAVTGM010000001.1 coordinate 196,315, forward strand.
CAACCACGCATCGGGCGTGCGCGCGATCGGCGAGCGCAGCTCGAGGTCGACGACGTCGAGCGTGAGCGTCGCTCGCTCGAGCGGCGCCTCGATCGCGGTGCCCGACACTTCGCCGTCGCCCTGCGCACCGTGGCAGTCGCCGGCCATGAGCAGTGCGCCGTCGACGGGGATGGGGAGGTAGAGCGTCGTGCCGGCGACGAGCAGCTTGCAGTCGATGTTCCCGCCCCAACGGCGCGGGGGAATGGTCGAGTGCTTACCCGGCTCGGGTGGCGACATGCCGATGACGCCGAGGAAGGGAGCGGATGCAACGGCGTGCGCGCCCATGCGCCACGTGTCGCCGTCGAGCGCCCACTCGAAGCGCTCGCCGTCGCCGAACGTCTCACCCCAACCGCGCGGCGTCACCTCGTCGATGCGGACGACGAGCGTCTGGCCTGCTCGCGCGCCACGCACTTCGAACGGCCCGGCGAGTGCGTGGCCGCCGTCCTCCGGCCGCGTCGATTCGTCGCCCGGATCCCAGTGCCACCCCGCGTTGAACGCGTGGAACGACACGGGCTCGCCGGGCGCGACCGACTGCTCCGGTTCGTAGTCGAGGCAGAAGAAGCCCTTCACGTGCGCGGCTCCTGGATCCACGCATCCGGCTGCGCGATGAGCACGCGCAGGCCGACGCGGCGGCCCTCGTCGTCGCGGAACTCCCACAGCGCGATCGCCTGCTCGTCGCCGCGCAGCTCAGGCGCGAACGTGCGCGGGATGTAGCCGGCCTGCAAGCGGCGGTCCGCATCCCACACCGCGACCGCGTCCGGATCGTGCTTGTTGTCGGGCTCGGGGACGAGCGCGAGCCGTCGACCGGGAGCGAACGCATCGTCCTGCAGACCTTCGGTGCGGTACGAGACGCCGGCGACCTTCACGACGAGGATGCGCGGATCGCGGTGCGAGAGCGCCTCGCCCGTCGCAGCGTTGCGCAGCCAGAAGCCCGACTCGCCGGGCTCGAGCCAGATGCGCAGGCGCTCAGAATTCGATGGCGTACCGCCCTCAGTCACAGGCGAGGTGAGCGCTCCAACTAGAACTCAAGCAGCCGACGAGCTGCATTGCTCACCCGCTCGACCGACGGCATATATGCGTCCTCGATCTTCCAGTACGGATACGGCACGTCGAAGCCGGTGACGCGCAGCACGGGGCCGCGCAGGTCGAGGATCGCCTTCTCCGCGAGGATCGCCGCCAGCTCGGCACCGAAGCCGACGGTGCGCGGCGCCTCCTGCACGATCACGACGCGCCCGGTCTTCCCTGCGGAGGCGAGGAGCGCGTCCTCGTCGAGCGGGCGCAGCGAGCGAATGTCGAGCACCTCGCACGACGCCTCGCCCTGCAGTTCGTCCGCGGCGCGCAGGCACAGCGGCACCATCGCCCCGTACGCGACGAGCGTCACGTCAGTGCCTTCGCGCGCGATGCGCGCCTTGCCGAGCGGGACGACGTAGTCGCCGTCCGGAACCTCGCCGCGCTCCGTGCGATAGATGAGCTTCGGCTCGAGGATGACCACCGGATCGGGATCGCGGATCGCCGCCGCGAGCAACCCCTTCGCGTCGGCGGGCGTCGACGGGATCGCGACCTTGATGCCCGGCGTGTGCACGTAGTACGTCTCCGGCGAGTCGTCGTGCAGCTCCGGCGCGCGCACCCCGCCGCCGTACGGCATGCGCACGGTGATCGGAAACTCCATCTTCCCGCCCGTGCGCCAGTGATAGCGGCCGACGTGCGTGATCAGCTGGTCGAGGCACGGATACGAGAACGCGTCGTACTGCATCTCGCACACCGGCTTCCACCCCGCCATGCACAACCCGACAGCCGTGCCGAGGATCCCCGCCTCCGCCAGCGGAGTGTCGACGCAGCGGTTCTCGCCGAAGCGCTCGCGCAATCCCGCGGTGGCGCGAAAGACGCCGCCGGCACGACCGACGTCCTCACCCATCACCATCACCGAATCGTCGCGCGCGAGCTCGACATGCAGCGCGTCGTTCACCGCTTCCACGAGGAGCCGCTCAGCCATCCCAGCCCTCGCGCAGGTTCGGCGGCGGGAACACGTATGCGTGCTCGAACATGAGCGCCGGATCGGGATCCGGCTCCGCCTCCGCAGCGGCGATGCCAAGCCGCATCGCGTCGGCCGCCTCGGCCTTGATCTCCGCCTCGAGGTCGTCGCCGAGCACGCCGAGCTTGCGCAGGTAGCGCTCGTAGCGGCCGAGGCACTCGTTCTTCTTCTCCAGCTCGACGCGCTCGAGGTCGATGTACGCACGCGGATCGTCGGCGGTCGCGTGCGGTGCGGCGCGATAGCTCACCGCCTCGATGAACGTCGGCCCGTCGCCGGCGCGCGCGCGTTCGACCGCCTCGCGCGTCGCCTCGTACACGGCGAGCACGTCGCCGCCGTCGACGCGCACGCCCGGCATGCCGTACCCGACCGCCTTGTCGGCGAGCGTCTCGGCACGCGTCTGCGCCGACACCGGCGTCGAGATCGCCCAGCCGTTGTTGTTGCAGAACAGGATCACGGGCGCCTGCATCACGGCCGCGAAGTTCGCGCCCTCGTGGAACGCGCCCTCGCTCGTCGCACCGTCGCCGAAGTACGCGATCGAGCACGCGCGCTCGCCCTTCAGCTTCTTGCCCCACGCGAGACCGACGGCGTGCGGCACATGCGTCGCGATCGGCACGCAGATGGACGCGACGTTGTAGTCGGCGGGGTTCCACCAACCTGCGGGGTGGCCGCGCCACCAGCTGAGCACCGTCGACGGCGGCATTCCGCGCAGCAATCCGATCGCCGACTCGCGATAGCTCGGGAAGATCCAGTCCTCGTCGGCGAGCGCGTACACGGAGCCGGCCTGCATCGCCTCGTGGTTCCAGAAGATCGCGTACGTCCCGATGCGGCCCTGCCGGTGGTACACGAGCGAGCGCTCGTCGTACGTCCGCAGCAGCACCATCGAGCGGTAGAGATCGAGCAGCTCCTGCTCGCCGACGCCGTCGAGCTCGCGATCCTCGTCGATGACGCGGCGCAGCTCCGGTTCGCCCTGTGCCACCTGGGCCATCGCTGAAGCCTAGTGGGCCTAGACGAAGACCGAGACGGCTCCGCGCTCGGCCTCGAAGATCGCTTCCTCGACGTCGCCGAGGTCCTCGCCGTCCGCGTGCAGTGCGGTCGGGCCGTCGCACACGATCTCCACGCGGTCGAGGTCGTGGCCGTACAGGGTGTCCCTCCGTCCGCGCACGTGACCGGCGAGGATCGAGAGCGCCGTCGGGAGCAGCGTGCGCCGCCGGACCCGCACCGGGGCGACGAGGTCGAGGCCGAGCTCGAACTGCGCCTCCGAGGCGATCGGCAGCGGGAGCCGCTTCACGTACGTGTACGGACTGCCGTTCGCGACGAACGCGAACGCCGCGCGGCCGAACCCCTTCACCTCGAGGGTCGGCTCCATGTGCCCTCGGTGCGAGCCGAGCGATCGCACGACGGCGAGCGCGAACGCGAGGTCGCCGGGACGCTTCCCTTCGTCGGTCCGGCCCATGCGGTCGACGCGCCGAACCGCCTCGGCGTCGATGCCCACGCCTGCACCGAACGCGAAGCGCCGCCCGTTCACGCGGCCGACGGTGATGCGGCGCGTGCGCTTCTGCTGGATCGCCTCGACGAGCCTGCGCGCGGCGTGAACGGGATCGGACGGCATGCCGAGCGCGCGCGAGAGGACGCTCGTTCCGCCGCCGGGAAGAAAACCGATCGGCACGTCGCGCGTGAGGCCGTTCAGTGCCTCGTTGAACCCGCCGTCGCCGGAGAACACGACGATCGCCTCCCGGCCGTCGTCGAGCGCGGCGGCGACGAGCTCGGTCGCATGATTCGGACGCTCGGTGAGCACGACCACCAGATCGGTGGCAGGCTCGAGCACGGCCTGCACGTGAGCGAGCTTCGCCTGCGTCACGTGCGTGGCGAACGGGTTGACGATCAGGGTGACCTTGGTCAGGCCGTCAGTGAATCACGACGGCGCCATGCGAGAGAACGCCGCCGAGCGTGGCCCGGTGCAGCCAGCCGATCCGGAAGACGTCACGCGCACCGCCGTCGACCGCAAGCGCGACAAAGTGCACGCGAACGCCGCCGGCGAGCCCTATACCGCTGATCGAGACCGAGCGGGCGGCCCAGCGCATCGAGGTGAAGCGAAGAGCGCGGAACACGGGAGCGCCGTGATGGACGAGCACGAGCTTGCGGCCCGGACCGGCGGCGAAGTCGATGCGGAACGTGCCGGCGGAGGTGATGCCCGCGGCGCGGACGTGGCGGAAGCGCGCGGCGCGCACGCCGGCGATACCGCTCAACCCCGCACCCGGGACGACCGCTGGAGAAAGCGCCTGCGGCGGCTGCGTGTCCGCAAGGGCAGCGGGTACGGCAAGTGCGAGAGCGGTGGCCACGACGAGAGCGATGCGCATCTCGCGCTGGTCTCTGCCCGATTTACGGCGTGTTGTAACCGCGCATGCCGTCCACGAGCAGCGCCGTGAAACGGTCGGCCAGCGGGTCGGTGTCCGATCCCGGCCGCAGCCACGTGTACGCCCAGTTCACGGCCGAGAGCGCGAGGAGCGCCGCCGTGCCGTCGTCCAGGTCGGTGCGCAGCTCCCCGAGCTCGCGCCCCTCGCGGAAGAGGGCGCGGAAACGCTCCTCGTACCGGCGGCGCTCGGCGACGAAAGCCTCGCGGCGCTCGCCTTCGAGGTAGCGCCACTCGCGGATGAAGACGGTGGCGACGTCGAGCTGCTCGGCCACCACCCGAAGGTGGGCACGCAGCGCGTCACGGATGCGGTCGATGACCGGCCCGTCCTCCGGCACCGTGTCGAGCCCGGCGTGGAAGGCGGCGGCGCCCTCGCTCGCCACCTCCCAGAGGAGGTCGGCCTTCGACTCGATGTGCGAGTAGAGCGAGCCCTTCTGGACGCCGAGCGCCTCGGCCAGGTCGCCGACGGAGGTGCCGTGGTAGCCCTTCTCGGCGAAGAGCCGGGCGGCGGCCCTCGTCAGCTCGTTCCGGCGCGCGCTCATTTACACTGCGGAGGCTAACGATCGTTCGGAAGGGCGGTGGAAATGCGCGACGAGCAGGCCTTTCTCGAGTACGTGCAGGGCGGCGGACAGGTGGAGACCGGCGACTGGATGCCGGACGACTACCGGGCGAAGCTCGTGAAGTTCATCGAGATGCACGGCAACTCCGAGCTCATGGGCGTCCTGCCCGAGCGCGAGTGGATCCTCCGTGCGCCGACGCTCCAGCGCAAGCTCGCGCTGACGGCGAAGGTGCAGGACGAGGTCGGGCACGCGCAGCTGATCTACCGCGTCGTCGAGGACCTCGGCAAGCCGCGCGAGCGCTGCCTCGCAGACCTCGTCGACGGCAAGGCGAAGTTCCACAACGTCTTCCATTACCCGACGAAGACGTGGGGCGACATCGGCGTGATCGCGTGGCTCGTCGACGCCGCCGCGATCATCAGCCAGAAGGCGCTGCTGAAGTGCTCGTACGCGCCGTACGCGCGGATCATGAAGAAGATCTGCTGGGAGGAGTCGTTCCACATCCTCCACGGCCGCGACGTCATCCTCGCGATGGTCACCGGCACGCCCGCGCAGTTCGAGCTCGTGCAGGAGGCGCTCGACCGGTGGTGGGGCCCGCTCATGCAGTTCCACGGGAACCCGATTCCGAAGGAAGAGGACCCGATGTACGTCTGGCGGATCAAGTCGCAGGGGAACGAGGAGGCGCGGCAGCAGTTCCTCGAGGGCTACGTCCCGCAGATCTGGGAGCTCGGCCTGACGGTGCCCGACCCGAAGCTGCGGCGCAACGACGACGGCGTGTGGGAGTACACCGAGCCGGACTGGGCCGAGTTGATGCACGTCGTCACCGGTCACGGGCCGAAGACGGAAGAGCGGCTCGCGTTCCGTCGCCGCTTCCTCGATCAGGAGCAATGGGTGCGCGACGTCGTGCTCGCCGCATGATCTACGAGGTCTTTCGCCAGGAGCGCAAGGGCCAGGCGTTCGAGCACGCCGGCTCCGTCGTCGCGCCCGACGCGGAGTTCGCCGAGGCGTGGGCGCGCGAGCAGTACGGCCGCCGCGGCGAGTCGAACGCGCTGTGGCTCGTCCCGCGCGATGCGATCCACGACGTCGAGGGCTGGGCGGACGAGTTCGACCTCAAGTACCGGCGCGTGGACGGCTACTCGATCAAGGCGCGGTTGAAGGAGGCACGTGAACGAGCTTCTGCTCGGCCTCGCTGACGACGAGCTCGTCATCGGCTGGCGCGACAGCGAGTGGACGGGCATCGCGCCGATGCTCGAGGAGGACGTCGCGTTCTCGTCGATCGCGCAGAACGAGATCGGTCACGCGCGCGCCGTGTACGAGCTGCTCGCCGACGACGCGGATGCGCTCGCGTTCGATCGCGCGCCCGGACGAATACCGCTGCGCGCCGCTCGTGCAGTTGCATCTGCTCGAGTGGGCGCACACGATCGCGCGGCGCTGGCTGTACGAGGTCGCGGACGAGATCCGCATCACCGCATTGATGGACGACGTCCCGGTTGCGGCGAAGATCAACCGCGAAGAGGTGTATCACCGCATGCACGCAGAGATGTGGCACGAGCGACTGCGCAACGAGCCGCGTTTCCGCGACGCAGTGCACGAGCTGTGGCCGTATGCACTCGGCGTCGTGCTGCCGGAGCAGCGCGCGGAGTTGTCGGCGCGCGTCGGGATCGACGAGGTCGCAGCGATCGAGCGCGGCACGTTCGACGACGCGTTCGCGGCGCTGCACGAGGAGATGACGATGGTGCGGCGGTCCGCACCGGCCGGCGCGCAATGGTGACCGAGGCCGCCGTCTGGGCCGCGCTCGACACGATCGCCGACCCGGAGATTCCCGTCATCTCGCTCGTCGACCTCGGCGTCATCCGCTCCGTCGACGTCTCCGACGACGCCGTCCAGGTGGAGCTGACGCCGACGTTCCTCGGCTGTCCCGCGCTCGAGGCGATGGTGCGCGCGATCGAGGCGAAGGTGCCGGAGGCAAGAGTCGAGGTCGTGAACGACGACTCGTGGTCGACGGACAAGATCACGGCGGCCGGCCGCGAGAAGCTGCGCGAGGCGGGCTTCGCTCCGCCGGCGCCGCGACTCGTGCAGCTGCAGTCGCAGGTGCACCGCTGCCCGTACTGCGGCTCGACGGAGACGAAGCTCGAGAACCTCTTCGGCCCGACCCCGTGCCGCTCGATCCGCTACTGCACGAGTTGCCGGCAGCCGTTCGAGCAGTTCAAGACGATCTAGCTAGCGACCGCCCGTCCGGCTACGCTCACGCCGTGACGTCGAGATCCTGTACTGCCCCGTCTGAAGCGGCTACGACCGACGGGCCGCGAGTCTCGCGGCCGAGTTGAAGGAACACGGGTTCGACGCCACCGCGCGTGAGGGCGCGAAGAGCCAGTACGACGTCATCGCCGACGGCGAGACGATCTTCTCGAAGGAGCGCGAGCACCGCTTCCCCGAGGACGGCGAAGTGCTCGGCCTCCTCAGCTCCCGCTGAACGACGGCGGGCGCTTCTCGCCGAACGCGGCGACGCCCTCGCGAAAATCGCTCGTCTGCGTCGCGACCGCCTGCAGCTGCGCTTCCATCTCCAGCTGCTCCTCGAGCGTCGCGTTGTCGGCGTGGTCGAACAGGCGCTTCGTCATCCCGATCGCGCGCGTCGGCGCGGCCGCGTAGGTCGCTGCGAGCTCGGCCGTCCGCGCGGCGAACGACTCCGCCTCGACCACCTCCGACACGAGGCCCCACGCATGCGCCTCTGCCGCGGTCAGCCGGCGGTTCGACGACATCCACTCGAACGCGCGCGGCGCACCGAGCAACCGGTGGATGAAGTACGTGCCACCCGCGTCCGGGATGAGCCCGATCCCGACGAAGCCAGGGACGAAGACGGCCGCGTCGGATGCGATGCGAATGTCGCACGCGCACGCGAGCGAGAGCCCCGCGCCCGCACACGCACCGTTCACCGCGGCGATCACCGGCTTCTCCAGCGCACGGATGGCGAGCACGTTCGGGTGATACGTCGCGCGCAGAGCGTCGCCGACGTCGCGCACCTCGCCGAACTCCGTCAGGTCCTGCCCTGCGCAGAAGCCGCGCCCCGCGCCGGTGATGACGACCGCGCGCACCTCGGGATCGCGCGCCTCCTTCAGCGCCGCGTTCAGCCCGGCGTGCAGCGCGCGGTTGAACGCGTTCATCACGTCGGGACGATTGAGCGTGATCGTCTGCACCGCGCCGTCGCGCGTCACCTCGACCTCGGCCATGCGCAGACCCTAACCCGCTGCGAGGGTCGCCGCAGCAACGCCCGCAAGCGCGGCGAAGTCGGCCTGCGTCATCTGGTCGCCGAGGAAGACGGAGAACCCGTGCGTCCCGAGGTTCTGCAGCAGCGGCACGTAGTTCGCGGCGGGATAGTGGTGGTACACGCCGATCACCGGATGGACCGCCGAGAGCGCCCAGCCCGGCCCGTTGCGCATGCGCGACGGTCAGATCCGGCCGGTCGCCCTTGTACTGGTTGTAGTACGCCTCCGGCAGGAGGTCGAAGCCGCCGCTGACGCCACGCGGCGAAATCGATCGGCAGCACGTACGGCGCCTTCGCGGCACCGAGCGTGACGAGCGCGGACGGAATCGTCGGCTGCAGCGCGCGGAACGCGCGGACGAACACCTCGGAGCGCTCCCAGCCGGTCGATCGCCGCTTGCCCTCGTAGGGCTCCTCGGCGTCCGCGATGTAGAAGTCGAGGCCGTACAGTCCGATCGCAAGGTTGGCGACCGCCGCACCGCGATCGGGTTCAGGCCCTCGACGCCCCACAGCCCGACCTCGATGCCGTGCGCGCGCATCGATCGGGATCCAGTCGGATCGGCGTCCAGTCGAGCGTGCCGACGTCGTCGATGTGGCAGCGCGATCCACGTGAAGTGCGCGGCCTGCAGCCGCCGGCGAGCGTCGGAGCGTCCGGGAAAGTCCTGCGGGTTGTCGACGAAGACGCCGACGCCGGAGAAGACGTTCGTCGGCGCGTCGGCGCGCGCCACTCCCGTGGACGCGAAAAGCGCCGCCGCAAGGGCGGCGATGGTTACGACCCGGCGAACCATGCCCCGTCCCTGACTCTAGGACGGAATCAGCGGCCTGTGAAGTCCGGCTTCCTCTTCTCGAGAAATGCCTTCAGCCCCTCGCCCGCATCCTCGGACGCGCGGGCGAGGAAGAACGACTTGCGCTCGAGCTCGACGCCGGCGGCGAGCGGCGTCTCGAACGCCTGGTCGACCGCCTCTTTCGCGAGCCGTACCGCGATCGGCCCCTTCGCAGCGATCTCGCCGGCGACGCGCTTGGCCTCGCTCAGCCACGCCTCCTTCGCGACGACGCGCGCAACGAGCCCGTGCGTGAGCGCCTCGTGCGCGGACAGCATCCGGCCGGTGAGGATCATGTCCATCGCGATCGCCTTGCCGACCGCGCGCGTGAGGCGCTGCGTACCGCCGGCGCCGGGAAGCACGCCGAGGTTGATCTCCGGCTGACCGAACTTCGCGCTCTCCGAGGCGACGATCAGGTCGCAGAGCATCGCCAGCTCGCAGCCGCCGCCGAGGCAGAAGCCGGAGACGGCGGCGACGATCGGCGTCCGCACGTTCCGGATCGCGTCCCACCGGTCGAGCCTCCGGTTCTCGTACAGCGTGACCGGCGTGGCTGCGGACAGCTCCGCGATGTCGGCGCCCGCGGCGAATGCGCGCTCGCCGCCGCCGAGCACGATCGCGCGGATCTCGGGATCGTCGTCGAGCTCGGTCAGGGCAGCGACGACGGCCTCCATCAGCTCGCCGGAGAGCGCGTTCAGCTGCTTGGGCCGGTTCATGAGCACGATGCCGACGCGGCCGTCGCGCTCGACGAGGACGTTAGGCTCTTCCACGTGTACGGCGAGTTTACGAGTCTCGAGATCGACCGGCCCGAGAACGGGATCCTCCGCATCACGCTCCGCACGCCGGGGAAGCTCAACGCGGTCGGCCACGAGGCGCACGCTCAGCTGGCGACGATCTGGCAGACGATCGACCGCGATCCCGACACCCGCGTCGTCGTCGTGCGCGGAGCGGACGGCGCATTCAGCTCGGGCGGCGACCTCGATCTCGTCGAGGACATCGCGCGCGACTGGGAGACGAGGCTGCGCGTGTTCCACGAGGCGCGAGACCTCGTCTACAACATCGTCAACTGCCGCAAGCCGATCGTCGCCGCGATCGACGGCCCCGCCGTCGGTGCCGGGCTCGCGGTCGCGCTCCTCGCCGACATCAGCATCGCCGCGCCGACCGCGCGCATCGTCGACGGGCACACGCGACTCGGCGTCGCAGCGGGCGACCACGCCGTCATCGTGTGGCCGCTGCTGTGCGGCATGGCGAAGGCGAAGTACCACCTGCTCCTGTGCGAGCCGGTGGACGGCGTCGAGGCCGAGCGCATCGGTCTCGTGTCGCTGTGCGTTCCCGCCGACGAGCTGGAGGAGCGTGCACTCGAGATCGCGCGGCGGCTCGCCGCCGGCTCGCAGGCGGCGATCCAGCACACGAAGCTCGCGCTCAACAACTGGCTGCGCGCCGCTGGGCCTGCGTTCGACGCGTCGCTCGCGCTCGAGTTCCTCGACATGACGGGGCCCGACGTCGCGGAAGGCGTCGCCGCCGTCCGCGAGCGTCGAGCTCCGAAGTTCAGCTGAGCTCGACGAATTCCACCGACATCTTCGGGAGACCGCGCTTGTACGCGTCCTTCCCCGTGGCCATGAACTCGTCGCTGCGCACCGCGGCGTCGAACGCCGCCATGTCGGCGAACTCCCACTCCGCGTAGAACGCGTGCGTCGGCTCGCCCATCGGCGCGCCTGTCACCGTTCCGTAACGAAAGACACTGTTTGGCACGCGGTTGCACACCTCGACGTGCTCGGCGTACGACGCCGCGTCCGGCGCTTCTTCGTAGAGGACGACCACGCGATACATTCCGGTTCCTTTCAGTTGCTAACGATGAAAAGTCGATAGAGATCTCGCGCGACGGACGAGCGGGAGTGCCAGCTTCGCCAGGAGGAGCGTAAACGCGATGGCTGGAGAGATCGTTCACATCGAGTTTCCGGCGGGGAACCCCGATCGGGCGCAGGCGTTCTGGGGCGGGCTGTTCGGATGGGAGTTCGGCCCGTCGATGTCGGAGGAGTTCGACTACCGCATGGCGCGCACGGGCGAGAACTCGGGCGTTGCGATCATGCAAGGCGAGGCCGGGCACCCGACGTACTACTACGACGTGCCGAACATCGACGCCTCGATGGCGAAGGTGAAGGAGCTCGGCGGCGAGGCCGGCGACAAGACGCCGGTGCCGACGCACGGGTGGTTCTCCGCGTGCAAGGACTCGGAGGGCAACTCCTTCTCGCTCTGGCAGGGCGACCCGACCGCTGCCGCCTAGGTTCGACGGTCGAGCACGCGCAGCGCTTTCCCTTCGCTGCGCGGGATCGATCCCGGATCAACGACCTCGACGCGCGCGCTCAACCCGAGCGCGCGCTCGAGCCGCTCGCGGACGGGCGCGGGATCGACGGCCCCCTCGACCTGCACCGTCAGCTCGTCGAGGCGCTCGATTCGCTCGACGACGAGCTGGTAGTGCGGCTCGAGACCGTCGACGCCGAGCAGAACACGCTCGATTTCGCTCGGGAAGACATTGACGCCGCGGATGATGAGCATGTCGTCCGTGCGGCCCTTCACCCGCGACATGCGCGCGAACGTCCGGCCGCAGGCGCACGGATCGTGCGTGACCGAAGCAAGGTCGCCGGTGCGGTAGCGCAGCAGCGGCATCGCCTCCTTCGTCAGCGTGGTGAAGACGAGCTCGCCGACCTCGCCGTCGCCGACGGCCGCGCCGGTGTCGGGGTCGATCGTCTCGACGAGGAAGTGGTCCTCGTTGACGTGCGCGCCGCCGAGACCTTCGAGGCATTCCGCCGCGACGCCCGGGCCGACGATCTCCGACAGCCCGTACACGTCGATCGCACAGATGTTCAGCGCCTCTTCGATCGCGCCGCGCATGCGGTCCGACCACGGCTCGGCACCGAAGAGCCCGGCGCGGAGCTTCAGGCGGCCCGCGTCCTGCACGTGGTCGGAGATCGCAAGCGCGTAGCTCGGAGTGCAGCAGAGGATCTCCGCGCCGAGATCCTCGAGCAGCTGGGCCTGGCGCGGCGTGTTGCCGCTCGACGCGGGAACGACGGTGCAGCCGAGGCGCTCTGCGCCGTAATGGAAGCCGAGCCCGCCGGTGAAGAGGCCGTACCCGTACGCGATGTGCACGAGCGTCCCCGGCCCGCCGCCGGCGGCCGCGATCGCTCGCGCGCAGCAGTCCGCCCACAGATCGAGATCGCCCTGCGTGTACGCGACGATGGTCGCCTTGCCGCGCGTTCCCGACGACGCGTGGATGCGCACGCACTCGTCGCGCGGCACGCGCAGCATTCCGAACGGATACGCGTCGCGCAGATCGGACTTCGTCGTGAACGGCTGCTCGGCGAGCGCCTCGAGCTCGACGCCGAATCGCTCGCGCAAGCGTTCGCGCTGCAGGCGCTCGAGCTCCGGGCGCGGCATCGTCTCCAGTTCGGCCTGGAAGATCACAGACCGTTACATTAGGCCGCGTGTCGGGAGGTGCGCTTGCGACGACGCTTGCGGTTGCCGCCGGTCTAGCCGGCTCGATCCAGGTCGCCGTGATGTCGCGGCTGGGTGAGCGGATCGGCGTCGGCGAGGCGCTCGGCTTCTCGACGCTGCTCACGGCAACGGTCGCGTTCGTCGGGTTGCTCGTCGTGCGACGGAGCCTCGCGGGGTACGAACGCGCGCTCCATCAGCCCTTGTGGATGCTGACGGGCGGGCTCTTCGGTCTGCTCATCGTCTTCACCGTCACGTACGCCGGGCCGCGCATCGGCGTCACGGCGACGGTCGGGATCCTCATCGCCGGCCAGCTGGTCATGGGCGCGTTGATCGACCGCTTCGGCCTGTTCGGCTCGCAGCAGATCTCGCTGCACTGGCCGCGCCTCGCCGGCATCGCGCTCCTCGCCGTCGGCGCGGCGCTCTCGTTGCGCAAGTGACCTAGAAGTCGAAGCGCGTCGCGTTGCGGGGAAAGTCCGCCTCGGTCCACGCGAGCACACGCTTCGGCGGGACGCGGTACCAGCCCTCGTCCTTGTCCGGGCGGAAGGCGTACTTGCGCTCGTACTCGTCGAGCATGGAGTCGTCGACGCTCGTCGTCTCGGCTTTGCCTTCGACGATCACGACTTCGGCGCCGCTCTCGAGGTGCACGACGATGCGCGGATCACGCGCGAGCTCGCGTGCCTTCCGCGAGGTCTTCCCGCAGCTGAAGACGAGCGCGCCGCTCCGCCACAGCGCCCACACGGGCGATGTGTGCGGGCCACTCGTCGCAACCCAGTAGTTGTGTCCGTTCGCGAGACGTTCCGCCGCCCAGCTCCACGGCAGCATGCCGTCCTCGCCGTCCGGCACGCCGTACCCCTCGGCGAACTTCGGTCTCGACGCCTTCGGCACTAGAGGCGGAACGGATTGAACGGCTTCGCGCTCGTCGACACGAGAACGCCCTTCGTCTCGAGGTAGAGCTCGAGCGTGTCGATCGAGAGCTCGCGGCCGAAGCCGGACTGCTTGTAGCCGCCGAACGGGATGCCGGGGAATGCGGTGTACGGCGTGTTGATGCCGACCATGCCGGCTTCGATCGCGCGCGCAACGCGATGGCCGCGCGCAGGGTCGCCCGTCCACACGGTCGCGAACAGCCCGTACTTCACGTCGTTCGCGATGCGGATCGCGTCCGCCTCGTCCTCGAACGGGATCGCGACGACGACCGGGCCGAAGATCTCCTCCTGCGCCACCGTCATCTCGTTCGACACCTTCGCGAGCACGGTCGGCTGGTAGAAGGCGCCCTTGCCGTCGGCGGGGCCGCCGCCCGTGACGACCTCCACTCCCTCTGCGCGGCCGCGCTCGACGAGGCCGTGCACGCGGTCGCGATGCGCCGTCGAGATGAGCGAGCCGACCTGCGTCTCCGGGTCGAGCGGATCGCCGACCTTGAGCTGCTGGACGTAGCCCGGCGAAGCGCGAGACGAAGTCGTCGTAGATCGACTTCTCGACGAGGACGCGCGAGCGCGCCTCGCAGCTCTGGCCGGCTGCGTAGTAGATCGACCACACCGAGCTCGGGATCGCGTCGTCCAGATCCGCGTCGGCGAACACGAGGTTCGGGCTCTTGCCGCCGAGCTCGAGCGTCACGCGCTTGATCGGGTCGGAGCAGAGACGCATGATCTCGCCGCCCGTCTTCGTCGATCCCGTGAACGCGACCTTGTCGACGCCGGGATGCTTGACGAGGTACGAGCCGGTCGTCGGGCCGTCGCCGGGAACGATGTTGATCGCGCCGGCGGGGAAGCCAACCTCGGCCGCGAGCTCGGCGATGCGCAGCACGGAGAGCGGCGTCTGCGGATCGGGCTTGAGGACGACGGAGCAGCCGGCGGCGAGCGCCGGCGAGAGCTTCCACGTCGCCATCAGCAGCGGGTAGTTCCAGGGGACGATCTGCGCGCAGACGCCGACCGGCTCCTTCAGCGAGTACGTGAGGAGCGAGCCGCCGATCGGGTTCGACCGGCCGGCGATCGAGCCGACGACGGAGGCGAAGAAGCGGAAGTTCTCGACCGCGCCGGCGACCTCGGCCTTGACCGAGGAGATCGCCTTGCCGACGTTGCGCGACTCGAGCTCGGCGAGCTCCGCGCGGTTGGCCTGGATCGCGTCGGCGAGGGCCTGGAGGAGGCGCGCGCGCTCGTTCGGCGGCGTCCGGCCCCAAGGCGCCGTCGAGCGCGGCGCGTGCCGCCGCCACGGCCCGGTCGACGTCGGCCTCGCCGGCCATCGCCGCCTTGCCGAGCGGCTCGCCGGTGGCGGGCTCGGCGAGGTCGCGCAGCTCGCCGGAGGCGGCCTCGGTCGTCTCGCCGTCGATGAAGAGCCCGTACTCGTTGCCCGTCGCGACGGCCATCAATGGGGAAAATAGCGGTTGACCTCGTCCGCCGCAGCCGCCACACTTGGATCCGAGAACGGGCCGGACGTTTGGCCACGTCGATGAAAGGTCAGGTATTGGATCCAATGACCGTCCAAGTCGAAGCCGCCCGCATCCCCGATCGCGACAAGCTCCTCGCGCCTCCTGCGCGAGCACGGACTCGAAGCAGAGGCGGAGAACGAGGTGGGGATCGTCGTCCCGACCCAGGACGGGGACGGCGAGGTCTTCGCCACCGTCGAGGAGCTCGATCATGCAGATCGGCGCGCCCTTCGTGCCCATCAAGCACGAAGGCGTGATCTACATCCGCCCGCCGGTCGGCTAGGCGCGAAGCCGCCAGAAGGACGCCGGTGAGACCGAGGCGGTCGAGGATCGCCTGGTTCTGCTCGCGCGTGTGCGGTAGCCAGTCGGGCGAGACGCGGTCGTCCCACCACGCGTACGCCAGCTCGCTCAGCTTCTCGATCGAGATCGTCGCGCCCGGCTCGCGGCCGCCGAGCCAGCGCTCGATGTGCTCTTCCGACCGGAAGAGGTTCATCGTCGTTCAGGTGAAGACGATGTCGTCCCACCACTGCGCGCCGGGACGAGCACATGGAAGAGCAGGCTCTCGTCGTCAGGCCGCTCGCCGCGGATCTCGACGGCGATCGGCTCGCCGCAATCGGGGCACGACGTCTCGATGCGTCCATCGGCGTGAAGCGCGGCGCAGACACCGAACGCGTCCCACGCGCAATTCGCGTACCACCACCGGTCGCTCGCGCGCACGCGGTAGGCGGTCGGGACGGCGGAGAACGGGTTGAGCATCCGGATCTCGTCCGTCGCCGGATTGAGAACGAGCGCGTGCGCGTCGTGCAGCCGGCGCCAGCCGGCGATCACCGCGTCGCGGTCGCCGAGCTCCTCGGGCTGTGGCGCCCGTCCGTGCTCGACCATGTGCGCGTACGTCCTCCGGCGCAGGTCGAGGTCGTCCATCAGCGTTCGAACAACGCCGCTTGTCCCTGGCCGACGCCGACGCACAGCGTCGCGAGGCCGTATCTCCCGCCGCGCCGGCGCAGCTCGTGCAGGAGCGAGACGACGAGGCGCGCACCGCTCATGCCGAGCGGGTGGCCGATCGCGATCGCGCCGCCGTTGACGTTCACCTTGTCGCGGTCGAGCCCGAGCTCGCGGACGACCGCGAGGCTCTGCGACGCGAACGCCTCGTTCAGCTCGACGAGGTCGATGTCGCCCACGTCGACGCCCGCGCGCGCGAGCAGCTTGCGCACTGCGGGAACCGGGCCGATGCCCATGACGCGCGGATCGACGCCTGCGACCGCGCTGCCGACGAACGTGCCGAGCGGCTCGACGCCGAGCGCGCGCGCCCGTTCCTCGGACGCGATCACGAGCGCGGCGGCGCCGTCGTTGATGCCGGACGAGTTCCCCGCCGTCACGGTGCCGCCGGCGCGGAACGCCGGCTTCAGCGCCGCGAGCTTCTCCAGCGTCGTGTCCGGCCGCGGATGCTCGTCGCGCACGACGTCGCCGACGGGCATGAGCTCCTCGTCGAAGCGCCCCGCTTCCGCGGCCGCCGCCCAGCGCTGCTGTGACGCGAGCGCGAACGCGTCCTGATCTTCGCGCGTGATGCCGTAGCGCTCGGCGACGTTCTCGCCCGTCTCGCCCATCGACTCGAGCGGGAACATCTCCTCCATCTTCGGATTCGGGAAGCGCCAGCCGAGGTGCGTGTCGTACACGGTGACGTTCCCGCGCGGGTACGCCTTGTCCGCCTTCGCGAACGCGTACGGCGCGCGCGTCATCGACTCGACGCCGCCCGCGACGAACAGGTCGCCGTCGCCCGCCATGACGGCATGACATGCCGCCGCGACGGCGGTGAGGCCCGACGCGCACAGGCGGTTGACCGTGACGCCCGCGACCGACTGCGGCAGCCCGGCGAGGAGCGCCGCCATGCGCGCGACGTTGCGGTTGTCCTCGCCCGCCTGGTTCGCGCAGCCGAAGTAGACGTCCTCGATCTCGTTCGCGTCGACGCCGGAGCGCGCGACCGCCTCGGCGATCGCAAGCGCGGCGAGATCGTCCGGGCGCTCGCCCGCGAGCACGCCGCCGTACCGCCCGATCGGCGTGCGCACCCCGGAGAGAATCACCGCGCGGCTCATTCGACCCACTCGACGGTAATGCCCGAGTGCGCCCGCTCGAGCAGCTCGCGCACTGCCTGGCGGCCTTCGTCGCCGTAGTCGAGCGTCAAGTCGTTCACGTACATCTCGATGAAGCGGTCACCGCGCACGTCGTCGAGCCCGCGGCCGAAGCCGAGCGCGTACTCGAGCGCCTCCTCGCGATGCGCGAGCGCAGCGTCGATCGACTCGCGCAGGATCGCGGAGATCTCGCGCATGGCGTCGGCGCCGAGGTCGCGCCGAATCGTGTTCACGCCGAGCGGAAGTGGGAGGCCCGTTTCGAGCAGCCACCACTCGCCGAGGTCGAGGCACTTCTCGACGCCGGAGTCGGCGTACGTGAGCTGGCCTTCGTGGATGAGCAGGCCGGCGCGCGCGCGACCCGACACCACCTCGTCGAGGATCTCGTCGAACGGCATCGCGCGACACGCGAACTCTCCGCCGAGCGCGAGCTCGAGGACGAGGAACGCGGTCGTGAGCTTTCCGGGCACGAGGATCTCCTCGTTCCTGAGCTCGTCGAGCGACAGCTTCTCGCGCGCGACGACGATCGGGCCGTAGCCGGAGCCGAAGCTCGCGCCGTGCGGAAGCAGCGCGTAGCGCTCGTGAACGCGCGGGTACGTCGCGGCCGACATCGCGGTCACCTCGAGCCGTCCTTCGAGCGACCACTCGTTGAGCGACTGGATGTCGGCGATCACCGGCTCGAACTCGAAGCCGCGACGATCGACCGTCCCCGACGCGAGCCCCCAGAACATGAAGGCGTCGTCCGGATCGGCACTGAAGCCCACGCGCACAACCATGGCTGCGAACTATCGACGATGCGCTATGCCGTACGCCCGAAGAACCACGCTTCGAGCGGCTTGAGGCACTCGTCGCGCGTGAACGGGCGCAGGTGCTCGGCGCGGCCGTCCGCCTCGGACACGGTCAGGTCGTCCTCGAGCGCGGCGTTCGCCTGCTCGAGCGCGTCCTCGAGCTCGTACCCCTCGAAGATGTAGTCGTCGTGCCTCGGTCCGTGGTCGTTTCGCTCGTGCGGATTCACGGCGCGCCCGACTGCCCACACCGCGCCGGCCTTGCGCTCGATCCAGATGACGACGCGCTCCTCGCTACCGGCGTCGTCGACTCCGTGGAGCACCCGCTCCGCGAACCACCCGCGGTCGGTCGAGACCTGCACGACACCGACTATACAATCGACCTCGTGCAGAGGCTCGGCAGTTTTCTTCGGAACCCGTTCTCCTTCCTGTTCGCGCGGTCGTCGGCGGAGGAGAACGTCGCCGCGTACGTCCTGCGCGAGCACGGAAACGGACGGCGCGTCGAGGAAATCCTCCAGGATCCGTACGTGCAGAACCGCCTGAGCCTCGAGCAGCAGCGACGGCTTCTGTCGCGTCCGGAGATCGTCCACGCGCTCGGCGAGCAGGCCATCGAAGCCGCTCGCGCGGCGCTCAGCCGCGCGCTAGCGCGCTCGACCACCGCAGCCGCCGCAGCGACGTCCCACGCAGCGAGCCCGTTCGACTTGAAGACGACGATGTCGTCGTCCGATTGCCGGCCGGCGAGCTCGCCGGCCACGACCTCCTGCAGCTCGTGCACCTCGAGCCAGTCGAGCACGCCGCTCTCGACGGGCTCGATCAGGTCGGCCGACTCGAGCTGCGCGTCTTCGCGCGAGTCGCAGCAGACGAACGCGGCGCGCTGCAAGCACGACGTTGTCGAGCTCGCGCCGCTTGCCGTCGTTGGCGCCGACCGCGCAGACGAGCGCGCCGGGCTCGAGCCAGTCACCGCGCAGCACCGGGTCGGGCGAGCCCGTCACCGTCACGACCACGTCGCATCCGGCGGCGTCCTGCGCAGCTCTCGCGCCGGCTCGGCGCCGTGCGCGGCGCAGAACGCGTGCAGCGACTCTTCGGTGCGGCAGTACGCAACGACACGCTCGATGGACGGAACGGCTGCACGGATGCACGCGACCTGCGTCTCCGCCTGCCAGCCGCAGCCGATGACGCCGAGCGTCGAGGCGCCGGCCTTCGCGAGGTACTTCGCCGCGACAGCGCTCGCCGCACCGGTGCGCAGCTGGCCGAGCTTGTCGGCGTCGACGACGGCGACGAGCTCCGGCCGATCGGTGCGGAAGAGGAGGACGGCGAAGCGCGCGCCTTCGCGGAAGCCGGCGTACACCTTCGCGCCGGCGTAGCCGAGCTCGAGGTCGGACGCGGCCATCACCGCGAGCGCACCGTGCTCGAGCGGGAGCCGGTAGCGCGGCCGGTTGACGACCGCCCCGCGCGCCATGCGCTGGAAGCACGCCTCGATCGCGTCGACGGCCGCGGCCGGCGAGAGCAGGCGGGCCACGTCCTCCTCAGTCAGATGAAGCGGCTTGACATGTGACTCTTTGGTCACCTATTCTCCTGCAGGTGGATGACGACGACCGCATCTTCAAGGCTCTCGCCGATCCGACGCGGCGGCATCTCCTCGACCGGCTCTTCGAGCGTGACGGCCGAACGCTCACCGAGCTCGAGTCGGAGCCAGGAGATGACTCGCTTCGGGGTGATGAAGCACCTGCGCGTGCTCGAGGACGCGGGCCTCGTCGTCACACGGCGACAGGGGCGGGAGAAGCTGCACTATCTCAACCCCGTGCCCATCCGCCTGATCCACGACCGCTGGATCGACAAGTACACCGAGCACCGCGTCGCGGCGCTCGCGGATCTCAAGAACGAACTGGAGGACACGGCATGACCACCATGACTGCACAGACGACACAGGTGTATTCGGTCTTCATCAAGGCGACGCCGGAGCAGATCTGGGACGCGATCACGAAGCCGGAGTTCACGCAGAAGTACTTCTTCGGCTCGCACGTGACGGTGACGCCGGACGAGTACCGGAGCGTGACCGGCGAAGGGAACGATCTCGTTCGCGGGCGCGTGCTCGAGATCGATCCGCCGCGTCGCCTCGTGCACAGCTGGCTCGCGCTCTACGACCCGGAGACGGCTATCGAGGACGACAGCCGCGTCTCGTGGGACATCGAGCCGCAGGACGGCGGCTACTCGAAGCTCACCGTGGTGCACGACCAGCTCGAGGGCGCCCCGAAGACGGCCACGAGCGTCGCCGGCGGCTGGAGCTTCGTGCTCAGCGGCCTGAAGACGCTGCTCGAGACCGGGAAGCCGCTCGCAGGCTGACGCTCACGCGATCTGCGGCCGGTGTCGTTGCGCGCGCTCGAGCGTCGCGATGCCGGCCGCAACGCCCGCGATGACCGCGAGCACGAACAGTGCGACGTCGGGCGACGACACAGCGCCCGCAGTGACGGATCCGACGATCGCGGCGGGCGCCCACGCGAGCGTCGCGAGCGTCTGACTCACGGTCTGGTCGAGGCTCGCATGCGTCGCGGCCCGGCTGAGCAGGACGTTCCCAGCGAGCATCGGCGTGCCGGTGAGGCAGAGCGCGACGAACGCGAGCGGGATCGCGACGACGTTCACTCTCGTCATCTCGATTCCGAGGTAGACGAGCGTCAGCAATCCGAGTGCGACGACGACGAGCGTGCGCGTCCGGCCGCGGTCGGCGATGCGCCCGGCGAGCGGGTTGCCGAGCACGAGCGCGGCGTACGCGACCGTGAGGACCGCGCCGATCCCGAACGCGCCGACGCCGCGACCGCTGAGAGCGAGCGGGAGCGTCACCGTCGTGCCGAGCCCGATCACCGCGCCGAGGCTGGACAGGCTCACGCCGCCGAGCCCGTCGCGCGATCCGACGACGCTGCGCAACCGCGCGACGTCGGGACGCTGCAGCAGCTCGTACGCAGGCAGGCCCCCGAAGCGCGTGCAAACGACGAGCAGCGCGCACGGCGGCGCCGCGCAGAGCCATACGCCGACGTGCGAGGCGAGCGCGCCGAGCTGCGGACCGACGAGGCTGCCCGCCGTCGAGGCGCCCGTGAGGATCCCGATCGTGCGCGCGCGACGCGAGAGCCCGGTATTCGTGATCGCCCAGGCGAACACCGACTGCCAGACGATCGTCGCGGCGAAGCCGAAGCCGACGCGCGCGAGCACGATCCACCAGCCCGAGCCCGGCCAGATGAAGAGGAGGCTCGAAGCCGACATGAGCATCCCGCCGGCGACGATGACGCGCGAGAGGCCGATGCGGCGCGAGAGAAGCAGTGTCGGGATCGCTGCGAGCAGCGAGCCGGCCGGATGACCTGCGACGACGAGCGCGGCGTAGAGCGACGAGTGCATCGACGCCTTGAAGTGCGGGAGCAACGGCCCGACCGTGCTCAACGTCATGCTGACGAGCGCGATCGCCGCGCACGCGACGATGAGAAGGCCGCTAGGCCGTCGCAGCAATGGTGATGCCACCACGAGCCTTCTGCGTGAGCGTCACCGTGACCGACGCGGGATCGAGCTCGAGCGCGGCGGCGACGTCCTCCTTGATGCGTACCGCGAGCGCCTCCGCAAAGGCGCCCTCGTTGCGGAAGCGCGCGAGGTAGAGCTTCAGCGACTTCGACTCGAGACAGAGCGCCTTCGGCCGGTACGCGATGCGGGCGACGTAGAAGTCGGGCTGAGCGGTGATCGGGCAGACGGCGGTGAGCTCGTCGCTCGTCATCTCGACCTCGGTGACGCCCGGATTCGGGAACGATTCGAGCCCCGCGTAGTGCTCGCTCCCCGCATGTCCGAGCGCGACGAACTCCATGAGCGACACTCTATTCGTGCCGCGCGTCTATCTCGCCGGGCCGCCGTTCGCGGACGACTACCGCCGCCGCGCGACCGAGCTCGTGCTCGCGCGCGGGTGGGAGCCGGTCGACCCGATGCGACGCGACTTCCGCGGGCGAACCGAAGGGAACGAGCGCGAGATCGTCGAGGGCGACCTCGCCGACATCGACGCATGCGATGCGGTGCTCGCAGCGTTCACCGAGCCGAGCGTTCGCCGAGCCCGACGAGGGGACGGCGATGGAGGCGTGGTACGCGCACACGATCGGCAAGCCCGTCGTCGCGTGGACGGGCGGCGCGTGGGCGCATCCGTGGACGGTGTACGTCGCGGCGAGCGTGCACGAACGGCTGGAAGATGCCGTCGCCGCTCTGGAGCAGATCGAAGTGCGCCCGGCATGATTCGAACATGCGACCTCTGCCTCCGCAGGGCAGCGCTCTATCCCCTGAGCTACGGGCGCCTGGGGAAGGGCCAGTGTAGCCGGATGCCCTTGCGCGGCTGCGTTTTCCGCCACTCGCTGTAGCTCGGCATCCGTCCTTGCTCGCGTGCGGCCTGCACGCACTCCGTGTGCGCGTGGCGGCGGCGGCTCGTGTCTCCCTCCGGCGCGATGAGGATGTGCGGCGCCATCGCGTGCAGCCGATAGCCGCAGAGCGGGCAGCGATACGTCGCCGGCTTGAGGCTGTGCGCGGCGCGCACCGACCACCAGGCGGCGGGCTCGAGCCTCGGCACTACTTCGTGCGCACGTACGCGAGCGCGACGGTGGAGCCGTCGGGCCTGCGGGCGCTGCTCGTGACGCGCTCGACGGCGGGCTCCGCGTCGAGCTCGACGACCTGGAGCTTGCGGTTGACGTGCCCGCGGTAGTGGAGGCGCGCGATCGGCTCCTGTCCGGGATAGCAGCCCTTCTCGAAGCTGATGTGCGTCGCGTCGAGGCCGGCCTCCGCCGGCAGGATCGCGTCGTCGAGCTCGCGGCCCCAGCGCGGAACGCCCGCCTCGATGCGGCGGAGCTCGAGCTCGTCGTCGTCCATCGTCGGCTCGAGAGCCGCGTCGAGCACTTCGACGGCGCCGGGAAAGTCGGTGGCGATGCCGTCGCCTCCGAAGACGAGGAGCGACGCGTGCTCCTCCATCTCGATCTCGCACTGCGCGCGCAGGCGCATGCGAACGAGCTGCGCGCGGACCGTCTCGCCGAGCTCGGGCTCGGTCAGGAGCAGGAAGTCCTCCTCGCCGCGGCGCCAGACGACGAGCGGCGCGATCAGCCGCGCCTTCGCCGTCAGGAGCAGCGCCGGGCACGAGTCGCCGACGCCGAGCGCGTCAACGTCGTTCGAGACCATGCGCTGGAGATAGTCGCGCGCGTCCGGTCCGGCGACCCGGACGAAGGCACGCGGGCGTGTAGCTATATCCATCCCGATTAGTGTACGAACGCGATGCCGCTCTTCCGCTCGAAGGCCGAGGACAAGGTGCGCAACGCCGGCTACGACCCGGCGCGGCTGCCGCCCGGCCAGTACCTGACGGAGAAGTGGCCCGTCCTGCACGCGGGCGACGTGCCGAAGATCGACATCGAGCGCTGGACGCTGCGCGTGTGGGGCGAGGTCGAGAACGAGGTGACGCTCTCGTTCGACGAGCTGAAGGCGCTGCCCGCGACCGAGGTGACGACCGACATCCATTGCGTGACGCGCTGGAGCAGATTCGACGCGCAGTTCAAGGGTGTGCACTGGCGCGAGATCGCAAAGCTGTGCAACCCGAAGCCGAGCGCGCACTTCGTCATCGCGCATGCGGAGCAAGGCTTCACCGCCAACTCGCCGCTCGCCGCGATCGAAGACGAGAACGCGCTGATCGTGTACGAAGCCGACGGCGCGCCGCTCACACTCGATCACGGCTGGCCGGTCCGCCTGTTCGTTCCGACGAAGTACTTCTGGAAGAGCGCGAAGTGGCTGAACGGCCTCGAGCTCACCGCCGCCGACAAGCCGGGATTCTGGGAGCGCTACGGCTACAACAACAACGCGGACTACTGGAAAGAAGAGCGCTACGAGTTCTAGAACGACGAAGGGCGGCCTCGCGGCCGCCCTTCGCGTCAAGCAGAAGCCCGAAGGCTCGTTACATCATCCCGCCCATGTCGGGCATGCCGCCGCCCATTCCGGCGCCGGCACGCTCAGGCGCCTCGGCGACGATCGCCTCGGTGGTGAGGATGTTCTTCGCGATCGACGCTGCGTTCTGCAGCGCGGAGCGCGTGACCATGGTGGGATCGCCGATACCCGACTTGAGCAGGTCCTCGACCTCACCGGTGTCGACGTTCAGGCCCCAGCCCTTCTGGGCGCTCCGAACGGCCGCGACCGCGATCGAGCCCTCGAGGCCCGCATTCGTCGCGAGCTGGCGAAGCGGCTCTTCGAGCGCGCGGATGATGATCTTCGCGCCCGTCTGCTCGTCGCCCTCGAGCTCCGCGAGGAGCTTCTCCTTGACAGCGTCCGCCGCGTTGATGAGCGCGACGCCGCCGCCGGGAACCTGACCCTCCTCGAGTGCCGCGCGAGCGGCCTGAAGAGCGTCCTCGACACGGTGCTTCTTCTCCTTCATCTCCGTCTCGGTGGACGCGCCGACCTTGACGACGGCGACACCACCGGACAGCTTCGCGAGGCGCTCCTGGAGCTTCTCGCGATCGAAGTCGCTATCCGTGTTCTCGATCTCGGCCTTCAGCTGCTTGATCCGGCCCTTGATCGACTCGGAGTCGCCGGCACCGTCGATGATGGTCGTCGAGTCCTTGTCGACGACGACGCGACGGGCCTTGCCGAGCTGCGAGATCTTCGTGTTCTCGAGCTTGAGGCCCATCTCCTCGGTGATGACTTCGGCACCCGTGAGGATGGCGATGTCCTCGAGCATCCGCTTGCGGCGATCGCCGAAGCCCGGCGCCTTGACGGCGACGGCCTGGAACGTGCCGCGGAGCTTGTTGACGACGATCGTCGCGAGCGACTCGCCCTCGACGTCCTCCGCCACGATCAGCAGCGGACGACCGGCCTGGATGACCTGCTCGAGCACGGGCAGGAGATCCTTGACGGCGCCGATCTTCTGGTTGGCGACGAGGATGAACGGCTCGTCGAGGACGGCCTCCATGCGCTCGGCGTCGGTGATCATGTACGGCGAGAGGTAGCCCTTGTCGAACTGCATGCCCTCGGTGAACTCGAGCTCGAGGCCAAGGGTCTGGCCCTCCTCGACGTTCACGACGCCGTCCTTGCCGACCTTCTCGATGGCGTCGGCGATGACGTCGCCGATCTCGCGCTCGCGCGAGGAGACGGTCGCGACGCGCGCGATGTCTTCCTTGCCCGAGACGCTCTTCGACTGCGACTTGAGGTTCTCGACGACTGCGTCGACGCACTTCTCGATGCCGCGCTTGATCCCCATGGGGTTCGCGCCTGCGGCAACGTTCTTCAGGCCCTCGCGGACGATCGCCTGTGCGAGCACGGTCGCCGTCGTGGTGCCGTCGCCGGCGACGTCGTTCGTCGCCGTCGCGACCTCGCGCACGAGCTGTGCGCCCTGGTTCTCGAAGACGTCCTCGACCTCGATCTCGCGGGCGATGGTGACGCCGTCATTCGTGATGGTCGGCGCGCCGAACTTCTTGTCCAGCACGACGTACCGGCCCTTCGGGCCAAGGGTGACCTTGACCGCGTCGGCGAGGATGTTCACGCCACGCTCGAGAGCGCGCCGCGCATCCTCGTTGAACTTCAGCTCCTTGTGAGCCATGTCTGGTTCAGTCCTCCTACTTCGACTTTGCGCCGGCCAGCTCGCGCGTCCCGACGACCTTCGCGAGAACGTCGTTCTCGCGCAGGATCAGGTACTCGTCCACGCCAACCTTGATCTCGGTCCCGCCGTACTTGGAGAAGACGATCTCGTCGCCTTCCTCCAGATCCATGGGGACGAACTTGCCGTTGTCGTCCCGGCTGCCCGGGCCGACTGCGAGGACGCGGCCGCGCTGCGGCTTGTCCTTCGCGGTATCCGGCAGCACGATGCCGCTGAACGTGACGTCCTCTTCATCGAGGACTTCGACGATCAGGCGGTCACCAAGCGGCTTCAGGTTCATGCAACTGCCTCCTGACTGCGACTTTGTGACACTGTCTGGCACTCTCACCCCGAGAGTGCTGAGGCATTGTAGTGGTCCCGCTCGGGTACCGCAAGCGGCTAGAACAGCGGGATGAAGCGCGAGTTCTCGGCCGGTGGCGTCCTCCTCCGCACGGTCGGCGGAGCGCCGCACGTGGCGGCGATCCGCCCGCAGGGCAAGCGCGGAGGGGATCTGGGTGCTGCCGAAGGGGAACATCGACCCCGGCGAGACGCCCGCCGAGACGGCCGTCCGCGAGGTGCGCGAGGAGACCGGGGTCGAGGGCCGCCTCGTCGAGAAGCTCGGCGACGTGAAGTACGTCTACACCTGGGACGGCGAGCGGATCTTCAAGGTGGTCAGCTTCTTCCTGCTCCGGGCCGGCCGGGGACGGATCGGAGCGATCGAGGAGGCGATGCGGGTCGAGGTCGCTGACGCACGGTGGCTGCCGCTCGACGAGGCGCCGCGGCTCCTGGCCTACGGCGGGGAGCGCGAGATGGCGGCGAAGGCGCGCGATAGGGTCGCAGCCGGATGATCAACGTCGCCGACTACCTCGATGCGGCCGCGGCCAAGGTCGAGCCGGGCGTCTGGTGCTACTTCGAAGGCGGCGCCGGCGACGAGGTGACGCTCCGCGCGAACGCCGCCTCGTACTCCCGCTGGCGGTTCCGGCCGCGCATGCTCGTCGACGTCGGCGCGGTGAGCACGGCAACGACGCTGCTCGGGACGCCGGTGTCCTCGCCGCTCGGGATCGCGCCGTTCGCGATGCAGCGGCTGATCGACCCCGAGGGAGAGGTGGCGACCGCTCGCGCCGCGGCGAAGGCGGGCGCGCTCATGTGCGTGTCGACGCTGACGACGAGCACGCACCCGGAGATCGCGGCAGCCGGAGACGGCCCGCGCTGGCTCCAGCTGTACGTGCTCAGCGACCGGCAGCGGACGATCGAGCACATCCACGAGGCGCGCGAGAGCGGCTACTCCGCTGTCGTCCTCACCGTCGACCTTCCGTACGTCGGCCGGCGCGAGCGCGACCTGCGCCTCGGGTTCATGAACCCACCGCCCGACCTCGACCTGCCGTACGCGAACCTGTTCGAGACGTCACCGACGCTGACGTGGAGCGACCTCGAGTGGATCCGGAGCGAGATGCCGATCCCGCTCGTCCTCAAGGGAATCCTCACGCGCGAGGACGCGATCCTGGCCGTGGAGCACGGCGCCGACGCGGTCTGGGTCTCGAACCACGGCGGCCGGCAGCTCGACGGCGTGGCCGCCGGGACTCGACGCGCTGCCGGAGGTGGTCGAGGCGGTCGCCGGGCGCTGCGAGGTGTACGTCGACGGCGGCATCCGTCGCGGGAACGACGTGCTCAAGGCGCTCGCGCTCGGAGCGCGCGCCGCGTTCGCCGCCCGCGCCTTCGCGTCCGGTCTCGCGGTCGACGGCGAGGCCGGCGTCGCGTCGGTGCTGTCGATCCTCAACGACGAGCTGACGCTCGGGCTCGGCCTCCTGGGCTGCACGTCGCCGGATCAGGTGACGCGAAGCCACGTGGAACCGGCACTGCCATATGATTTCCCCGCTTGACCGGTCACCGCGAACCGATGTACGCACTCAACTTCTACTCCCCAATGGTCGCCGACCAGCTCCGCACGGGCCGCAAGTCGGCCACGATCCGGCTGGGCGACAAGGCCGGGAAGTACAAGAAGGGCATGGTCGTGAAGGTGCTGTGCGGCAACCGCTTCAGCGCGCGCGAGTACGTCTTCGACGCGGTCATCGACAAGGTCGAGGTGAAGACGCTCGGCGAGCTGTCACCGCGCGAGATCGAGCACGACAATCCCGAGATCCGCCGCAACGACGAGATGGCGACGTTCCTCGGCCAGCTCTACAACCGCGAGGTGCACGCGGACGACGTCGTCACCGTCATCCGTTTCTCGCAGATCCTCAGCGGGCCGGTCGTGCCCGGCTTCGACAACGATCCGTTCTAGCGGCGACGCTTGATCGGCGAGCCGAAGAGCTCGTCGGGGCGGATCGGCTTCCCGCACTCTTCGCAGTCGACGGCTGCGATGGACGAGAACGCCGCGTTGCAACTCGGGCAGCGGCGCAAGAAGCGTTCCGCCGCACTGCGGGCACTCGTCCGGCACCTCCGCTTCGAACTCCTCGAACCAGCGTCGGCCTGCGCCGCACTTGAGGCAAACGGCGACCCAGTCGCCGAGCACCTTGCGGCGCTCCTCGCGCAGCCAGTCCGAGGCCTTGCCCATAGGCTGAGAGTAGTGACAATCGGCTTCGACAGGTCGCTCGACGGCGTCGACTGGGAGCAGGCGAAGGCGGATCTCGCCGCCGACCATTTCGACAACGGGCGCTCCGCGAACGCGCTCCGGCTGTCGTTCGAGCAGTCGCAGCACGTCGCGTTCGCGCGCGACGGCGGTCGCGTCGTCGGCATGGCGCGCATGCTGTCGGACGGCGTCTGCAACGCATACGTCGTCGACGTCTGGACGAAGTCCGAGTACCGCCGGCAGGGGATCGCATCGACGCTGATGCGCATGCTCGCCGACGCAGTTCCCGGACAGCACATCGGGTTGCAGACCGACGACGCGCAAGACCTCTACCGCTCACTCGGCTACGCGCCGCAGCCGGAGTTCTGGTCGCGCGTCGCCGGCACGTGGCTCGACAACGACGCGAACCGATGACCCCGTTCCCGAAGATCGAATTGCACGTGCACCTCGAGGGCACGGTGCGTGCGCCGACGCTGAAGCAGATCGCGAAGCGCAACGACTATCCGCTGCCGGACGACCTCGAGGAGCTGTACCGCTTCCGCGACTTCCGCCACTTCATCGAGGTCTGGATCCTCACGACGAACGCGCTGCAGACGGCGGAGGACTTCCGCCAGATGGTCGTCGACTACGCAGCGGAGGCGAAGTCGCACGGCGCTGTCTATCTCGAGGGGATCTTCAGCCCGGCCGAGCGCGTGCGCCGCGGCGTCTCGTGGGAGACCGTGTACGAGGGCGCGTGCGACGGCGCGGAGCAGGCGCGCGAGCTGCACGGCGTCGAGGTGCGGCTGACGCCGGACATCCCGCGCGGCTTCACGCAGGAGGAGGCGCGCGCGACCGTCGAGTGGGCCGCGCGCTACCGCGACCGCGGCGTCGTCGCCGTCGGGCTCGGCGGGCTCGAGGCGGAGTTCCCGCCCGAGCCGTACGCGGAGGTGTTCGCGCTCGCGCGCTCGCTCGGCCTCGGCTCGGTCCCGCACGCGGGCGAGGTCGCCGGGCCCGCCTCCGTGCGCGGCGCGCTCGAGGCGCTCGGCGCCGACCGGCTGCGGCACGGCATCCGCGCCGTCGAGGATGCCGGCCTCGTCCGCGAGCTCGCCGGGCGCGGAACCGTCCTCGACGTCTGCCCCCTCTCGAATCTCCGCACCGGCGCGGTCGCGTCCCTGGCCGAGCACCCGCTCCCACGGCTCGTCGCCGCGGGCGTCCTCTGCTCGATCTCGACCGACGACCCGGCCATGTTCGACACCGATCTCACCCGCGACTACGAGGCGGCCGAGTCGCTCGGCCTCTCCCCGCGCGCCGCCTACGAAGCCGGGGTCGTGGGCGCCCTCTGCGACGAGGAGACACGCGCCCGCCTCGACGCCGTCGGCGCCGAGCTACGCCTGGCGTTAGAGTTAGCCCTCGTGGCGGTCGCGAGAGAAGCGGAGCCGGTCGGCTCGCTGCACGAGGTGCGCGAGGCGGGACTCGACCGCGAGGACCTGCTCGGCGTCTACCGGAACATGCTCATCACGCGCGGCGTCGAGGAGCGCGGCCACATCCTCTACCGGCAGGGCAAGATCCCCGGCTCGTTCTACACCGGCCGCGGGAACGAGGCAGCGGCCGTCGGCGTCGCGACGGCGATGGGCCCGGACGACGTGGGCACGCCGCTCCATCGCGACATGGGCGTGCACATCACGCGCGGCGTCCAGCCGTGGCACATCTTCGCGCAGTACATGGGCCGGCAGGACGGCCCGACGCACGGCCGCGACGGCAACGTGCACATGGCGGAGTCGATCGCTCGGGCTGATCGCGATGGTCAGCCATCTGCCGGCGATGCTCCCGGTCGCCGTCGGTGCGGGCCTCGCCTTCCGGATTCGCGAGGAGGCGCGCGTCGCGCTCGCCTGGTTCGGCGAAGGCGCTTCGGCGCGCGGCGACACGCACGAGGGAATGACGTTCGCCGGCACGCGCAAGCTTCCCGTCGTGTTCGTGTGCGACAACAACCAGTGGGCGTACTCGACGCCGACGCATCTCGAGTACGCGACCGAGCACGTCGCCGACCGCGCGCAGGCGTACGGATTCGAAGGCGTCGTCGTCGACGGCACCGACGTGCTCGCCGTCTACCGCGAGGCGAAGCGCGCGATCGACCGCGCGCGCGCCGGCGGCGGACCGACGCTGCTCGAGTGCCTGACGCTCCGCATGGAAGGACATGCGGTGCACGACGACGCGTTCTACGTCCCGAAGGTGATGTTCGAGAAGTGGGCGGAGTCCGACCCCATCGAGCGCTTCCGCACCTGGCTGCGCACGAACATCGACCTGACCGACGACGAAGAGGACGAGATCTCGACCGGCGTGAAGAAGCTCCTGAACGACGCGCTGCAGCAGGCGGAGCAGTCGCCGATGCCGGATCCCGCAGACCTCCTGGACGGCGTGTACGCGTCCGCCGAAGACCTCGACACGCCCCACCACAAGTAATGGCAGAGCTCACGTACCTCCAGGCGATCTCCGACGGGCTGCGCACCGAGATGCGGCGCGACAAGCGCGTCTTCCTCATCGGCGAGGACGTCGGCGTCTACGGCGGCGCGTTCAAGGTGTCGCTCGGCTTCCAGGAGGAGTTCGGGCCGTGGCGCGTCCTCGATGCGCCGCTCGCGGAGACGGCGATCATCGGCGCGTGCACCGGTGCGTCGATGATGGGGCTGCGCCCCGTCGCGGAGATGCAGTTCGCGGACTTCGTCTCGTGCGCGTGGGACCAGCTCGTCACGGTCGCGGCGAAGCAGCGCTGGCGCGTCGGCACTCCGGTGCCGATCGTCGTGCGCCTTCCCTCGGGCGGCGGATTCTCCGGCGGGCCGTTCCACTCGCAGAACCCGGAGTCGTCGTTCGCGCACATCCCCGGTCTCAAGTGCGTCTGCCCGGCGACGCCGGAGGATGCAAAGGGACTGCTGATCAGCGCGATCGAGGATCCGAGCCCCGTTCTCTTCTTCGAGCACAAGCATCTGTACCGCCGCATCAAGGGCGAGGTGCCCGAGGAGCGCTACACGGTGCCGATCGGCAAGGCGCGCACGCACCGCCTCGGCAAGGACATCTCGGTCATCACGTGGGGCGCGATGGTGTACACCGCCGAGGAGGCTGCGCAGCAGCTCGAGAACGACGGCGTCTCGGTCGAGGTGCTCGACCTGCGCAGCATCATGCCGTGGGACAAGGCCGCGGTGCTCGACTCGGTGCGCAAGACGTCGAAGGCTCTCGTCCTGCACGAGGACACGCGCACCGGCGGCTTCGGCGCCGAGATCGCGGCGACGATCGCAGAAGAGGCGTTCGAGGATCTCGACGCGCCGGTGAAGCGCATCGCGGCGCCCGACACTCCCGTGCCGTTCTCGCCGCCGCTCGAGAAGGCGTTCATCCCCCAGGTCGACGACGTCGTCGCCGGCCTCCGCGACCTGGCCGGGTATTGATGGCGACCGAGACCGCAATCGACGTCGTCATGCCGCAGATGGGCGTCTCCGTCTCCGAGGGGACGGTCACGAAGTGGCTCAAGCGCGAGGGCGAGCAGGTCGAGGCCGACGAGCCGCTGCTCGAGATCTCGACGGACAAGGTCGACACGGAAGTGCCGAGCCCCGCGTCCGGAACGGTCGTCCAGATCCTCGTCCAGGAAGGCGAGACGGTCGAGGTGGGGACGAAGCTCGCGCAGATCGGCGGCTCCGCCGGCGCGCCCCGGCGCCCGCGCCTGCCGCGCCGGTCGCTGCACCGCAGGCCGCGCCCGAACCTGCTCCCGCTCCTGCTCCCGTCGCCGAGGCACCGGCACCCACGCCGGCGCCGGCAGCGGCCGAGGCGTCCGGCAACGGGAAGTTCGTGTCGCCCGTCGTCGCGCGCATCGCCTCCGAGCACGGCATCGATCCGAATGCGCTTCAAGGCACCGGCCGCGGCGGACGCGTGACGAAGCAGGACATCCTCGCCGTCGTCGAGAACGGCCCTCCGCCCTGCCGCACCGTCGGCGCCCGCGACGCCGGCTGCGGCACCCGCAGCACCGAAGCCTGCGCCCGCAGCGCCTCAGGCCGCCGCTCCGCCTCAGGCCGGCGAGACGATCGAGCCGGTGTCCGCGATGCGGCGCGGTATCGCCGAGCACATGCGCCGCTCGGTCGACACCGCCGCGCACGTGACGAGCGCGATCGAGGTCGACATGTCGAAGATCGTCGCCGCGCGCAACACGCTGAAGAAGGAGTACCAGTCCGCGTACGGCGTCAACCCGACGTACCTCGCGTTCGTCGCGCGCGCAACGATCGACACGCTCAAGGACTACCCGTACATCAACGGCGAGTTGCGCGGCGACTCGATCGTCACGCGCAACTACGTCAACCTCGGCATCGCCGTCGAGCTTGCGGAGGGCAAGGGGCTCATCGTCCCGGTCATCCGCAACGCGGAAGGGCTCAACCTCCTCGGCGTCGCGCGCGGGATCGCAGACATCGCTGCACGCGCGCGCGACAAGAAGCTTCTGCCCGACGACGTGCAGGGCGGCACGTTCACGATCACGAACCCGGGCGGCTACGGCACGTTCCACGGCACGCCGGTGATCAACCAGCCGCAGTCGGCGATCCTCGGCACGTACGCGCTCGTGAAGCGGCCCTGGGTCGTGACCGACGACGAGGGCAACGACGCGATCGCGATCAAGCCGATCATGAACATCACGCTCACGTACGACCATCGCCTCGTCGACGGCGCGTACGCCGGCCGCTTCCTGCGCGACCTGCGCGAGCGGCTCGAGAACTGGGACAACGATTGAGGTTCTCCCGTACCAGGTACCGGCCGTTCGCGCAACGGAAGCAAGGGAAGAACGACTGGTACCTGGTACGGGCGTGACTAAGGGCGCCTACCTGCTGCAGCTCGGGCAGGTTCCGTACCAGGAGGCGTGGGACCTGCAACGGTCGCTCGCGGGCGCGGTCTCGCAGGGCGCGATCCCGGACACGGTGATCATGCTCGAGCATCCGCCGGTGGTGACGCTCGGTCGCAGGACGGACGAGAGCGCGGAGCTGCACGTTCCCGACGGCGCGGAGGTCGAGATCGTCGAGACGAACCGCGGCGGCAAGTCGACGTACCACGGCCCGGGCCAGCTCGTCTGTTACCCGATCCTCGACCTGAAGCGGCACGGTCGCGACGTGAAGCAGTACGTGCGCAACCTCGAGGAGGCGCTCATCCGCACGGTGGCGCCGTTCGGTCTCGTGGGCGAGCGCGTCGACGGGCTCACCGGCGTGTGGCTGACGAGCCCGCCGCGCAAGATCGCGTCGATCGGCGTGCACGTGTCGCGCTGGGTGACGACGCACGGCTACGCGCTCAACGTCGACCTCGATCCGGCGCCGTTCACGGACTGGATCACCGCGTGCGGCCTCGACGATGCGATGTTCACGACGATCGCGCGCGAGACAGGACAGGCGGTGACCGTCGACGACGTGCGGCCGCACGCGGCCGCGGCGATCGCCGAGGTCTTCGACCTCGAGCTAGACGATCTTCCCGCTGAGGACGGCGCCGGCCTCTGGCCGCAGCCGCTCCACGCGGGTCTCGCCGGCTAGCCCGTCGAGGATCACGTCGGGGAACCGGCTCGCTGCCGGCACGAGCTCGAAGATCTCCTCGGCGGTCAGGTCGCGGCGAAGCGCACCTGCGCTCTGCGCGCGCCGCACGAGCTCGTCTGCGGCCTCCTGCAGGAGGGGCATCTGCGCAAGCTCGCGGCAGCGCTCCTTCGCCTCGACCAGTGCGCGATTGCGCGCGTAGCCCTCGGCGGCTGCGCGGAAGAATCCCGCGAACGCCTCGCCCGGGTCGGGCTCGGCGAGCGCACTCTCTGCGAGGAGCAGCATCCGGTCCATCTCCTTGCCGAGCACGGCGTCGAGGAGCGCCTCCTTCGTCGGGAAGCGACGAAAGACGGTGCCGTGGCCGACGCCTGCCCGGCGCGCCACCTCGTCGATGCTGACGTCGACGCCGCCCGCGGCGAAGCACTCGCAGGCGGCGTCGATGACGCGGTCGAGATTGCGCTTGGCGTCTGCTCTCATGCGCCGACGATGAGCGGCTCTGTCGCGTCGGCCTCGATCCGCGCGACGTGGCGCTTCCGCAGGAGAGACAGCATCACGACGAGCGCCAGAAGCACGAGCCCCGCTGCGCCGGCGAAGGCCCAGTGGAAGCCGTGCACGAGCTGCGCCTTCGATCCGCCGTGCGTCTGGCTCGCGGCGAGCGTCGACAGGATCGCGAGCCCGAGCGCGCCGCCGATCTGCTGCGACGTGTTGAACAGACCGGATGCGAGGCCCTGGTCGTCGTCACGCAGCCCGGTCGTCGCGACGAGCGTCAGCGGCATGAACACCGCGCCCATGCCGAGGGAGCCGACGATCATTCCGGGCAGAACGTCCGGCACGTACGAGCCGTGCACGGGCATGCGCGCGAAGAGGAGCATCCCGATCGGCGGTCAGGACCATCCCGACTGCTGCCACCGGCCGAACCCCGATCCGTGGCGCGAGAGTCGACGCGAAGCCGGCCGAGAGCATGATCCCGGCGGTGAACGGCAGGAACGCGACGCCCGCCTTCAGCGGGTGGTAGCCGAGCACGCGCTGCACGTACAGCGTGTTGAAGAAGAACATCGCGAACATGCCCGACATGACGAGGAACATCGTCACGTTCGCGGTCAGCAGGGAACGGATGCGAAAGATCGACAGACGCACGAGCGGCTCCGACGAGCGCAGCTCGATCAGGACGAACGAGACGAGCAGCGCCGCCGAGAGAACGAAGAAGCCGATCGTCGTCGTCGAGCCCCAGCCCTTGGTCTCGGCCTTGACGATCGCGTACACGAGCGTCATCAGACCGCCGGTGACCGTCACCGCGCCGCCGAGGTCGTAGCCCTTGTGCGCGTGCTCGTCCTTCGACTCCGGCACGAGACGGAGCGCCGCGAAGAACGCGAACACGCCGACCGGCACGTTGACGAAGAAGATCCACGGCCACGAGAACGACTGCGTCAGCCAGCCGCCGAGCACGAGGCCGAACGCCGAGCCGCCGATGGCGATCGCGGCCCACACGCCGAGCGCCTTCGCGCGCTCCTTGCCCTCCGCGAACGTCGTCGAGATGATCGAGAGCGCGGCAGGGGAGACGAGCGCGGCGCCGAGACCCTGGAGCGCGCGGAAGCCGATGAGCTGGCCGGAGGTCGACGAGAGCCCGTTCAGGAGCGACGCCGTCGTGAAGATGACGAGGCCGATGAGGAAGAGCCGCTTACGCCCGAGGAGATCGCCTGCACGGCCGCCGAGCAGCAGGAAGCCGCCGAAGACGAGCGTGTACGCGTTGATGATCCACTGCAGGTTGGCCTCGCTCAGGCCGAGATCCTTCTGGATGGACGGCAGCGCGACGTTCACGATGGTCGCGTCGAGGACGACCATGAACTGCGCGATGCAGATGAGGACGAGGACGACCCAGGGATTCGTCGAGTGGCGCTGGCGCATGCGAAACGATCTCCAATCTGTAACCGGACGGCTCAGTCCGTTTCAGGGTAGCGGCTGTGGAATGGGCTTCGCGACCTAGACTGGATTCCGCCCATGGACTCATCGCTTCCCGTCGCAGAGAGGCCGCGCAGGCCCGAGTGGATGAAGGTGAAGGCGCCCTCGCGCGACGGCCAGTACTTCGACGTCCAGAAGCTCGTCCACGGCCTCTCGCTGAACACGATCTGCGAGGAGGCGCGCTGCCCGAACATCTCCGAGTGCTGGGGCCGCGGCACGGCGACGTTCCAGATCCTCGGCGACACGTGCACGCGCGCGTGCCGGTACTGCTACGTCCACTCGGGCCGGCCGGACGCGCCGCCCGACCCGCTCGAGCCGCTGCGCGTCGCGCAGGCGGCCGCGCAGATGGCGCTCAAGCACGTCGTCGTCACATCGGTCGACCGCGACGACGTGCCGGACCGCGGAGCCGCCCACTATGCGGCCACGATCCGCGCGCTGAAGACGAAGCTGCCGGAGGCATCGGTGGAGGTGCTGACGCCCGACTTCCTCGGAGTCGAGGAGGAAGCGCTCCAGACCGTGCTCGGCGCGCGCCCCGACGTCTTCAACCACAACATCGAGACCGTGCGGCGCCTGCATCCGTCCATGCGCGGCGCGAAGGCGAGCTACGACAAGGCGCTCTGGATCCTGCGCCGGGCGAAGGAGATCGCCGACTACGACGTCATGACGAAGTCGGGGATCATCGTCGGCCTCGGCGAGACGAACGACGAGGTCGTGGAGACGCTGCGCGACCTGCGCGCCAACGGCGTCGACGTCGTCACCATCGGGCAGTACCTCCAGCCGAGCGCGAAGCACGCGCGCATCGACCGCTGGGTGCACCCGGACGAGTTCCGCTGGTTCCGCGAGCAGGGCGAGGAGCTCGGCTTCGGCTCCGTCTTCTCCGGTCCGCTGGTCCGCTCGAGCTACCGCGCGGACGAGCAGCGGCACGCCGCGCTTTCGCTCTAGCGGATCCCGGTGTCGATGAAGAAGTCGGCCCGGGTCGAGACCGTCCCGACGCGGACGCGGTCCGGGCGGAACCCGAAGCCGATCCGCGGCGCCGGTACCTGCCGCACGGTGTAGGTCCCGGCCGCGAGCCGCACGGCATAGCGCCCGGCGGCACCGACCTTCACCCGTGCTGCGACCTGGCCACTCCGGGAAAAGGCGAGGACGGCGCCCACGGCCGGCTCGTTGCAGGGCATTCCCGTCCGGCAAACGGGCGTGATCGGGCCGCGCATCACGACCCCGTGGAGAAGAACGAGTGACAGAGCGGCGGCAATCACTGGATCCAGTGTGCCCGTGCTCGAAAAAGCCCGCTTTCGGGGGATAGAGTCCGACGGCAAGACGCGCACGATGCGACCAATCGACTGCGGCCGCAGCGCTTTGCGACGCCTGCGGAAAGGAGAGACGATCACCGTGAAGCGGACCACATTGGGCAGAGCTGTCGCCGCAACCTTCGCGGTGGGAATCGCCGCGTTGGCGGTCGCCGGCGCCGCGTCTTCGTCGTCCGACCCGGCGTACACCGCGGTCGGGACGCCTCCGCACATCTTCGGTCCGCAGGTCGGGACGATGAAGCACAAGAGCGGCCCCGCAGCGGCGCCGTGCCCGCTCGACGTCGGCGGCGGCCTGTTCATCGCCTGCTACGGCCCGCTCGAGCTCGGGCAGGCGTACAACTTCCCGAAGAACCTGGACGGCAAGGGGCAGACGATCGTCATCATCGACGCGTACGGCAGCCCGGTCATCAAGCAGGACCTCGCGAACTTCGACCAGGTCTTCAATCTCCCGGATCCGCCGTCGTTCACGATCATCAACGCGCACGGCACGGGAGCGACCGACGGCTCGGGCGCCCTCTCCGACTGGCAGAGCGAGACGACGCTCGATGTCGAGTACGCGCACGCGATGGCCCCCGGCGCGAAGATCGTCCTCGGTGTCGCCGCTTCCGACGACAACAACGACATCAACGCCGCCCTGGCGCAGGTCCTCCCGCGCTATCCGGGCGCGATCGTCTCGCAGAGCTTCGGCCAGGACGAGAACGCGCCGGACACGGCGAAGTCCACCCTCGCCGAGCACCTGATCTATGTCGGGGCGACCGTCATCGGCGACTCGCTGCTCGCGTCCGCAGGCGACCTCGGCGCGAGCGCCGGCGACACGCCGCCGGTTCCCGTCGCGTCGTATCCCGCCTCGGACCCGCTCGTGCTCGCTGTCGGCGGGACGCAGGGATCGCCGTACGAACAGCTCTACGGCAGCGGCGTCATCCTCGGCGCCGGTCTCGTCCAGAACGGCCACTACGGCGGCGAGGAGGTCTGGAACGAGACCGAGTGTTGTTCCGAGCCCGTCGCCACCGGCGGCGCGCCGAGCGGGATCTTCCAGCGCCCACCGTGGCAGAACGGCGTCACGAACAACAAGGGCCGCATCGTGCCGGACGTCTCGTACAACGCGTCCGTACTCGGCGGCGTCGTGATCGTCACGTCGTGCTACACGCCGGACAATCCGGACGGCTGCGACCCGACGGATCCGTTCTTCTCGCTCATCGGCGGGACGAGCGCCGGAACGCCGCAGTGGGCCGCGATCGTCGCCGTCGCGAACCAGGCACGCGGCATGCGAGGCGAGCGCGGACTGGGCCTCGTCGCGCCGGCGCTCTATGCGATCGCGAAGAACCACCGCAATTTCGCGCAGGACTTCCACGACATCACGAGCGGGAACAACATCCTCGGCAGCGGGAACGATCCGAGCGCCGACCCGTCGCAGGGCTTCTTCGCCGGCACGGGATTCGACGACGCGACGGGTCTCGGCACGCCGAACGTCGCGAACCTCGTATCCGACCTGCTCGACGTGGCGCCGTTCGACAATCCCGGCGTGCCGAACCCCGGCGACCTCGGGCACAAAGGCAAGCTGGATCACTGGCACCAGAAGCACCCGCATACGGCCGAGCCCGGCGGCGCCTGAGGCGCGCTAGAATCGCCCTGACGTGAACACTCGCGTCGCCGGGGTCGGAAGTGCTCTTGCAGCAGCCCTCGTAGTAGCTGCGTCTGCTTCGGCTGCGGTGCCGCCGATCCAGCCGATCCCGGTCAATCCGGGCGGCCCGAACCGCCCGGTCACGACGGCGACGCTCTCGTCGACGAAAGCCGGAGCGAAGCCGGTCGCGCTGACGGTGAAGGTGCACTACGAGATGGTCTGCGGCGCGCCGGGCCTGGGCAAGGCGGTCGTGACCCTTCCTGCAGCGGCGGCCGTACCGCGCGCGATCGACGCCGCTTCCGTCCTCGTGAACGGCAAGCCGTCGCGCTTCGTGTCCGTCTCCGGGCACGACGTGGCGATCGGGATGCCGATGAAGCGCCACGGCGTCAGCTGCATGTCGATCGGGCCGGGGACGCTCACGCTCACGTTGACGCGCGCCGCCGGCATCGGCAATCCCGCGACAGCCGGCACGTACACGATCCACGTGCATCGCAACGCCCTCGCGTTCACCGCGAGCGTCGCGATCTCGGCGTAGGAACGGGAAGGGCCGCCCGGAGGCGGCCCTTCCCAGCATCGATCGGTCCGGCGCTAGCTGGCTGAGGAGGCCGAAGTCGCCCGCGAGCTTCGCGAGGTCCGGCGTCCCGAGGCCCGAGCCGACGTTGTAGATGTTGCCCTTCGTACCCGTGTAGTACAGGTTGTCGTTCGACGTCCCCGTCGCGTCGAGCGGCGTGAACGGCGAGTTCCTCGACGTGGCGAACTTGTACATCGCCGGGTTCCAGAAACCGACGCGATGACCGAGTAGCGAGTCGATCGCCGCCGCGACGCCGTTCAGCTGCGGAGCGACGAAGCTCGTGCCGCCGAACTGCTCGTACGACGGCGGAGCACTCGGATCGGACGAGTCGCCGAAGTTGTACAGCACGAGGTAGCCCGTCTCCGGGTCGGCGTCCGCCGACACGTCAGGTGTCGCACGACCGGCGTTGCCCGCTCCGCCCTTGGTGACGTTCGGCGTCGGGTTGAAGTTCCAGTCGTACGGCAGGCTGAGACCGAAGTCGATCCCGAAGTACGGATTCGTCGTCGAGAAGGCAGTCGGCTGCAGGTACTCGACGGCGCTGTAGTTCGCGGTCCCCTTCACGCCCTTCTGGTACGAGGGCATCGAGAAGAAGCCGCTGTAGCCGCCTCCGCTGCCCACCACGTGCGTTTCGGCGTAGTCGATCTCCGGCTCACCGAGTGCGACACTCCGCGGGCCCCAGAGGTAATCCCACGCCCACGTGCGCTCGGTCGGGAAGTTGAACGTCATGCCGTGGACGTCGAACGGGCCTGGCAGCGTCGTGCCGCCGGACGACGTCGCCCACGGGCTGTCGTCGGGATTGC
This sequence comes from uncultured Actinomycetes bacterium, assembly GCA_963734285.1. Taxonomy (GTDB): domain Bacteria; phylum Actinomycetota; class Thermoleophilia; order Gaiellales; family Gaiellaceae; genus Palsa-739. The sequence goes on from CAVTGM010000001.1 coordinate 236,213, forward strand.
CGGCCGTGCGATCGGTCGAGCCGAAGTCGCGCGAGGCCGGATACGCACCCGAGTCACCGGAGGAGAGGAACATGCTCTGCCCCTGCGCGCCCATCTCCAGGAATGCCTGGCTGAACGCGTTGGCGTAGTTCGAGTCCTCGAAGCCGATGTTCGTGAACGCCTTGATGATCGTCTCCGACTCGCCCCAGCTCGCCGAGACGGTGTCCGCGGTGTTGTCGGACGTGGCCTGGTAGAACGCATCGACGAAGCCGGCGTCGGTGTTCGGCGCCTGGTAGACGCTCAGGTTCGCGTCAGGAGCGAGCGCACCCGACTGCTCCATGTCGAGGCTCGTCTCGTCCGAGCCGAACGCCTCGTTCGGTGCGCCCGGGCCGCCGTCGACGTTGATCGTCGTGATGCGGCTCTGCGACGCCTGCGATCCCGTCAGTCCGATGTCGTTCCAGAACTGGCTGACGGTGTCGGGCCGGTCGGCGGCGAGGGTGACGATGCCGATCGTGCGCCCGTGGCCGGTTCCGCCGGCGGCGGTCACCGGATCGAGGTTGTAGCGCGTCGCGAAGTCGGACGGCTGCAGCGCGGTGTTGTTCAGCCCCTGCGTGGCGACGCCGTCAGCAGTGCCGATCATGTCGCTCTGCTGCGTCGGGTAGCTCGAGAGACCGAGGATGGCCAGGATGTACGGGCCCCACTCGGACGGGACCTTCGGATTCTGCGGCGAGCCGTGCACGGTGATCGTCCCGTGGCCGTGGCCGTGGCCATGGCCGTGATCGCCGTGCGGGCCGACGTTCGGGACCATGTAGTTCTGCTGGACGATCTGGAAGGCGTTGTTGTACTGGCCCGCCGTCCCGGTCGTCTGGATGTCGAGGTTGTCGGGCATCGCATGCGAGTGGATGCCGAACCTGGCCAGATATGCCTGGATGGCGAGCACGACCGCCCTCGGCTGGCCGTACGTGTTGGCGAACCTGCTCGTGGACAGGAAGCCACCCGGCATGCCGGCCAGCACCCGCGACTCGAGCTCGCTCTGGTTCCGAGCACGAAGGACGAACGTCACCGTCTCCGGCGTGCTCGGATCGGTCGGATCGAACGGCGTGTACCCGGCGAGCGCGGCTGCGCCGGCTCCCTGCGACACGCTCATGTACGCCGCTTTCGCGGAAGAACTGGTCGCTGAAGCGGCGACAACTGCAACTGCTGCGACGGCCAGCAACAGAAGCAGGCTCCACCTCCGTCGGTGGTTCAACAAGACGTTCCCTCCCTCGTTTGAGCCGGAGCGCTGCGGACGCTCCACCGTGCAGACGATCCTGCAGATCGTAGGCCGGAATTTCAACGTGGAGGATTCGGCAGGTTCTCCCTAGCCGTGCGGCTTGGCCATCTTGCGGTAGTCGAGCGCCTCGTCGAGCGTCGCGTCGTCGACGCCCTTCTCGCGCGCGACCTCGCGCAGCGACCGTCCGGACGCCGCTGCTTCCTTCACGATCTCCGCCGCGCGGTCGTAGCCGATGTACGGGTTGAGCGCGGTCGCCGCCGACAGGGTCAGCTCCGCGTAGCGCTCACACGTCTCGCGGTTCGCGGTGATCCCGTCGACGCACTTCTCGGCGAAGAGACGCGATGCGGAGGCGAGGAGCTTCACCGAGTCGAGGATGTTGCGCGCGATGAGCGGCACGAACACGTTCAGCTCGAAGTGGCCCTGCATGCCGCCGATCGTGATCGCGGTGTCGTTGCCGATCACCTGCGCGGCGACCTGCGTGACGACCTCCGGCATGACCGGATTCACCTTGCCCGGCATGATCGAGCTCCCCTTCTGCAGCTCGGGGAGCGCGATCTCGGCGAGGCCGGCGCGCGGCCCCGACCCGAGATAGCGGATGTCGTTCGCGATCTTCGTCAGCGACACGGCCACCGTCTTCAGTGCGCCGGACGCTTCGACGATCCCGTCGCGCGCGGCCTGCGCCTCGAACGGATCGGCCGGGCCCGAGATCTGCAGGCCGGTCTCCTCGCCGAGGATCGCGCGAACGCGCGCCGCGAACTCGGGGTGCGTGTTGAGCCCCGTCCCGGTCGCGGTTCCGCCGAGCGGGATCTGGCCGAGCCGCTCGAGCGTCGAGCCGACGCGGTCGTAGCCCTGGCGCACCTGCGCGGCGTAGCCGCCGAACTCCTGGCCGAGCGTGACGGGCACCGCGTCCATCCAGTGCGTGCGGCCGGACTTGACGACGTCGTCGAACTCGACCGCCTTCACCTCGAGCGAGTTCGCGAGCTGCTCCAGCGCCGGAAGAAGATCGTTGACGATCTGGTCGAGCGCGGCGAGATGGACGGCGGAGGGGAAGACGTCGTTCGACGACTGCCCCATGTTCACGTCGTCGTTCGCGTGCACGCCCTCGCCCGCAAGCGTCGCGATCACCTCGTTCGCGTTCATGTTCGAGGAGGTGCCGGAGCCGGTCTGGAAGACGTCGATCGGGAACTGGTCGTCGAGCTCGCCGCTCGCGATGCGCTCGGCGGCGGCGGCGATGCGGTCCGCCTTGTCGCGGTCGAGCAGGCCGAGGTCCGCGTTCGCGCGCGCGGCCGCGCCCTTGATCCGGCCGAGCCAGCGCGCGACCGGCGCCGGGATCGGCTCGCCCGAGACGGGGAAGTTCGCGATCGCCTTCGTGGTCTCGCCGCCCCACAACTCCTGTCTCGCTTCCGTCTTGCTCATCGTGCCTCCGAAGGTAGGGACGCGACCTGTTCCGCCGCGTCGAGCAGTTCGTCCCACGTGCCGAGCTTGACGCGCGGCCGTCCTTGCTTCTCGCCGGCCGCCCGCTCGCGCTCGTCGATCGCCAGCCACCCTGTGTACATGACGCGACGCACTCCGCGCTCGTCGAGGAGCGCGTCGACGTCGGCCGCGGTCGCGTCGCTCCGCGGCAGGCGCCCGGCTGCGGCGTCCTCGAGCAGCAGCTCGACCGTCTCGGTGGCGTCCTTCTTGTTCGTGCCGATCACGCCGGTCGGGCCGCGCTTGATCCAGCCGGCGGTGTAGAGGCCCGGCTCGACGCGGCCGCCCTGGTTCGGGATCGTCCCCGTCTTCTCGTCGAAGGGAACGCCCGGGACCGAGACGCCGCGGTAGCCGACGCTGCGGAAGACGATCCCGCACGAGAGCGTCTCGCGCTCCTCCGTCGGCACGGCTCGGCCGTCTGCATCGAGCACGTTCTTGATCAGCTCGATGCTCTCTACGCGATCCTCTCCGTGGATCGCCACCGGAGAGCGGAAGAACTTCAGCACGACGCGCTTGGGCTTCCCCGACGGCTCGCGCGTGGCGAACTCGCGCAGCACCTCGATGTTGCGCTCGGAGTTCGTGTCGGTGCCGACGGCGCCCTCGAGATCGGCGGGATCGACGATCACGTCGGCGCCGGCAAGCTCGCCGAGCTCCATCAGCTCCGGCGTCGTGAAGGCGGCCTGCGCCGGCCCGCGGCGGCCGACGACGACGATCTCCCGGACCGGCGACGCGTTGATGGCGGCGATGGCGCGGTCGCTCGTGTCGGTCGACGCGAGCTCCTCCGGCGTCAGCGCGAGCATGCGCGCGACGTCGAGGGCGACGTTGCCGACCCCGATGACGACGGCACGCTCGACGTCGAGGTCGAACTCGTGCGCGTGGTGGTCGGGGTGGCCGTTGTACCAGGCGACGAACTCGGTGGCCGGCCAGGAGCCGGGCAGGTCCTCGCCCGGGATCCCGAGGCGGCGGTCCGTCTGCGCGCCGACCGCGTAGATGACGGCGTCGTACAGCCGCATGAGGTCGGCGTGCTCGATGTCGCGGCCGACCTCGACGTTGCCGAGGAAGCGGAAGCCAGGACGATCGGCGATCTTCTCGAACGCGCGCGAGACGGTCTTGAGCTTGGGGTGGTCGGGCGCGACGCCGAGCCGCACGAGGCCCCAGGGCGTCGGGAGGCGCTCGAACAGGTCGACCTCGACGGGAGTCTCACCGCCGAGGAGCGCACCGGCGGCGTAGAAGCCCGCCGGCCCGGAGCCAACGATCGCGACGCGAAGCGCGTCCATCGCCCTGATGCTAGTGACCTAGGCCGGAGCGGGACTCAGGACAATCCCGCACGCTGCTCACGCCAAAGCCGACCGGTGAAGGAGCCGGCCAGGCCGAGGATGAGCACGGCGACCACGGGATGGAGTCGCCCGCACACCGGACGGCCCGGCGTTCGCCAGGACCGACTGGAGGAAGACGAGCAGCGTGAGCACCAGGCCGAGCAGCGCCTGGCCGCGGCCGAGCCGGCCGACGAGCGCGGCGACGAGGACGAGCAGCGCGACGATGAGGAGCACGTTCCCGAGCACCCGGTGCGGCTCGAAGACGTGGTCGAAGCGCGAGCTCGACGCGCCGTGCTGCACGCGGAAGACCCCGAGGCCGGCCAGGAAGAACTGGACGATGACGCCGAGGGTGAAGACGGAAAGGATGACCCGGTGGACGGTGCGCACTAGTGCGAGCAGCCGGAGCCGCAGCCCTGGGCGCCCTCGGCGGGCGCCTCGCCCTCGGCCACCTGGAACGAGTGACCGCAACCGCAGGACGAGACCGCCTGCGGATTGTCGATCTTGAACCCGGACTCCTGGATGGTCTCGAGGTAGTCGACCGTCGCGCCCTTCAGATAGGGGGCGCTGAACGGGTCGACGACGACCCTGACTCCCTCGATCTCGAACTCGTGGTCGCCCTCCTGGGCGCCGCGGTCGAAGCCGAGGCCGTACTGGAAGCCGGAGCAGCCGCCGCCTTCGATCGCGACCCGAAGGACCGAGACGTCGGTCTCCGTCGCCATGAGGCCGCGGATCTTCTCCGCCGCCGCCGGCGTCAGCGAGACGATGCTGTCGGTGCGCTCCTGGAGCTCCATGCCTCCCATCGTACCAGCGAGGGCGGCCTCCAAACGACTTTGTAACACCCGTCTCTCGCACCGCTCCTGGTGTCGAGCGTGAACAAGTGCGGACTTGGTAACGTCGCCCAGCCGATGCTGAGCAACTGGCTGCCCTTCCTGATCTACGGGCTCTTCGCGCTCGCGATCCCGGCCACGATGATCTATCTTCTCGTTCGCGCTCGCGACGCGGCCGACGGCGCGGACGCGGCAGCGCGTCGTGCCGTTCGAATCGGGCGTCTCGCGAGGGCCAGATGCGGCCGCAGCGCTTCACCGTCAGCTTCTACTTGACGGCGATGCTCTTCATCGTCTTCGACATCGAGATCGTGTTCCTGTACCCGCTCGCCATCCAGCTGCACGCGCTCGGATGGTTCGGGTTCACCGAGTTCGCGTTCTTCATCCTCATCCTCGTCGTCGCGTACGTGTACATCTGGCGGAAAGGGGCGCTGGACTGGTGAGCGACGACCCGATCCGCCTCCGCGACTCCGGCCTGCAGTCCGAACGGCTGCTGTGGCCGACGAAGGGCCCGTCCCGCTTCGAGGAGGAGCTCGGCGTCGAGGAGCTCGAGCAGGCGCTCGGCATCACGACGCTCGACAAGGCGGTGCGCTGGGCGCAGACGAAGTCGATGTGGCCCGACACGTTCGGGCTCGCCTGCTGCGCGATCGAGATGATGTCGATCGTCGGCTCGCGCTACGACCTCGCGCGCTTCGGCATGGAGGCGTTCCGCTCGTCGCCGCGCCAGGCCGACCTGCTGATCGTGTCCGGGCGCGTCGCGCACAAGATGGCGGCGCCGCTGCGGCAGATCTACGACCAGATGCTCGAGCCGAAGTGGGTGATCGCGATGGGCGCGTGCGCGAGCTCGGGCGGCATGTTCAACAACTACGCGATCCTGCAGGGTGTCGACCGCATCGTCCCCGTCGACATCTACGTGCCGTTCTGCCCGCCGCGTCCCGAGGCGCTGATGGAAGGGATCATCCGCCTGCACGAGGCGCACCTCGCCGGCGTCCCGCCCGCGTACGAGCGCAAGCAGGTGGCGACGTGAACGACTTCGCGAAGGTCCCGGGTTACGTCTCGACGACGGAGGCGTTCGGCGAGACGACGGTCGTCGTCGAGCGCGAGCACATCCGCGCAGCGTGCGAGCACGCGCGCGACGAGCTCGGCTTCAACCTCCTGAGCGACATCGTCGCGACCGACTACCTCGACTGGGGCGGCAAGGGCGTGTCCGGGTACATCGGCACGGCGAACGGGCGCGATCTCAACCTGCCGATGACGCAGGGACTCCAGGCATCGCCCGACGCGAAGCCCGCGCGCTTCTCGGTCAGCTACCAGCTTCTCGCGCTGCGCCAGGGCGCACCGCGGCTGCGCCTCCAGTGCTGGCTCGACGACGGCGACTCGCTCGACAGCGTCGTCGCGGTATGGCCGGCGGCCGACTGGCTCGAGCGCGAGCAGTACGACCTCATGGGCATCCAGTTCGACGGCCACCCGAACCTCGCGCGCCTCCTCATGGAGGACGACTGGGAAGGCCACCCGCTGCGCAAGGACTACCCGATCGGCGGCGAGCCCGTCCGGTTCTCCCCCGCCGAATGACGACGACGCTGGCACACGTCGGGCGCGCGCGCCGCTGGCCGATCGTCGGCGATCCGATCTACGAGGGCTCGCGCATTCCGTCGCGCGTCCCGACGGTGATGGACGTCCCGCAGGCGCTGCGCGAGACCGACGACATCATGCAGGTCAACTTCGGGCCGAACCATCCGTCGACGCACGGCGTGCTGCGCCTCATCGTCGACCTCGACGGCGAGGACGTCGTCGGGCTCTCGGCGGTGATCGGCTATCTCCACACCGGCTTCGAGAAGAACATGGAGCAGAAGACGTGGTGGAAGGCGATCACGTATCCGGAGCGCATCGACTACGTCGGTTACCAGAACAACGAGCTCGTCTTCGTCCTCGCGATCGAGAAGCTGCTCGAGATGGAGGTGCCGGAGAAGGCGATCTGGATGCGCATGCTGCTCTGCGAGCTCAACCGCATCCACTCGCATCTCGTGTTCCTCGGGACGTCGGCGCTCGAGCTGGGAGCGATCTCGATGTTTTGGTACTGCTTCCGCGAGCGCGAGACGATCCTCGACCTGTTCGAGCTCGTCGCCGGCCAGCGCATGCACACGCGCTACTTCCAGGCGGGCGGCATCGCGGAGGACATCCCCGCCGGCTTCTATCCCGAGGCGCGCAAGTTCGTCGAGGTGATGCCGAAGGCGCTCGACGACTACCTGACGCTGCTCGACCGCAACAAGATCTGGCTCGAGCGCACGCAGGGCGTCGGCCTCCTGTCCGCCGACGACGCGATCGCGCTCGCGCAGTCCGGCCCGGTGCTGCGCGCGTCCGGCGTCGACTGGGACCTGCGCCGCGACCAGCCGTACCTCGCGTACGACCAGGTCGACTTCCGCGTGCCGGTGTACACCGGCGGCGACGTGTACGACCGCTACCGCGTGCGCATGGACGAGATGGCGGAGTCGACGAAGATCGCGCGCCAGTGCCTCGACCGGCTCGAGCGGATGGAGGGCGAGCCGTGGATCGCCGACGACCGCAAGGTCGTGCTGCCGCCGCGCGAGGAGCTGCACACGTCGATGGAGTCGCTCATCCATCACTTCAAGATCGTCACCGAGGGCTACCGCGTCCCCGCCGGCGAGATCTACGTCGCGATCGAGTCGCCCCGCGGCGAGTCCGGTTGCTACGTCGTGAGCGACGGCGGCCCGAAGCCGTGGCGCGTGCACTTCCGCGCACCGTCCTTCGCCGCGCTGCAGGCGACCGCGACGTGCTCGGAGGGCGCGCTCATCGCCGACCTGATCGCGATCGTCGGCTCGCTCGACGCCGTCATGGGAGATACGGACCGATGAGCCTGCAGTCCGAGATCCAGAAGGTGGCGAAGCGCTATCCCGACTCGAAGTCCGCGATCCTTCCCGCGCTGCGGCTCGCGCAGGAGCAGCACGGCTGGCTCTCGCGCGAGGCGATCGAGGAGGTCGGCGAAGCGCTCGACCTGACGCCGGCGTACTGCATGTCGGTCGCGAGCTTCTACGACATGTTCAACTTCGAGCCCGTGGGGCGGCACACGATCGAGGTGTGCACGAACGTCTGCTGCGGCCTCGTCAACGCGCAGGCCGTGCTCGAGGCGTTCGAACGCGAGCTCGACGTCAGGCCCGGCGAGACGACCGCGGACGGCGAGATCACGCTGCGCGCCGTCGAGTGCCTCGGCGGCTGCTCGACACCGACCATCGTCGCGGTCGACCATCGCTACAAGCAGTCGGTCAAGCCCGAGCGACGTTCCCGCGATCGTCGAGGAGCTGCGCAATGTCTGAGCTGCTCGTCCTCCGAGGAGCGGAGGAGACGCCGCTGCGCGATCTCGCGTCGTACCGCGCGGCCGGCGGCTACGCGCAGCTTCTGAAGGCGCGCGCGATGCCGCCGCAGGAAGTGATCGCGCTGCTGATCGAGTCGAACCTGCGCGGCCGCGGCGGCGCGTTCTTCCCGACCGGACGCAAGGCGAGCTTCATCCCGTCGCCGGAGAAGGTCGCGAAGCCGATCTACATCACGGTCAACGCCGACGAGTCCGAGCCCGGGACGTTCAAGGACCGCGAGATCATGCTGCGCGTCCCGCACCGGCTCGTCGAGGGCTGCCTCATCGCGGCGCACGCGATCCAGTCGCACTTCGTCTTCATCTACATCCGCGGCGAGTACTCGACCGAGTACGACGTCCTGCAGGCCGCCGTGGACGAGGCAAGCGCGGCCGGCCTGCTCGGCGACGTGCAGATGATCGTGCACCGCGGCGCCGGCGCGTACATCTGCGGCGAGGAGACGGCGCTCCTCTCGTCGCTCGAGGGAGAACGCGGCCAGCCGCGCTCGAAGCCGCCGTTCCCGGCGATCGAGGGCCTGTACGCGGCGCCGACGCTCATCAACAACGTCGAGACGATCACGACCATCCCGGTCGTGCTCGAGGTCGGCCCGGCCGAGTACGCGCAGATCGGTGCGCCGCCCGACTCGACGGGCACGCGCCTCTTCTGCCTCTCCGGCAACGTCGCGCGACCGGGCGTGTACGAGCTGCCGCACGGCATCACCGCGCGCCACCTCATCGAGGAGGTGGGTGGAGGCGTTCCGGACGGCAGGTCGCTGAAGGCCGTGATGATGGGCGGCTCGTCCTTCCCGGTGATGACGCCGAACGACCTCGACACGAAGCTCGACGCGAACTCGCTCGGCCAGAAGGGCTACTTCATCGGATCGGGCGTCGTGTGCGTCCTCGATGACCGCACGTGCATGGTGCAGTTCGCGCTCCGGGTCGGCCAGTTCTACATGCACGAGTCGTGCGGCAAGTGCACGCCGTGCCGCGTGGGAACGCGCTGGCTCGTGCAGATGCTGCGCGCGGTTGAGAACGGCACCGCGTCCGAGAGCGATTTCGACCTCGCACTCGACGTGTGCGACCGGATCATCGGCAAGTGCCTCTGCGTTCTCGGCGACTCCGACGCGATGATCGTCGCGAGCTGCGTGACGAAGTTCCGCGACGAGTTCCGCGCGCATCTCGAGCACGGTGGCTGCCCCTTCGGCCACGACTCCTCGCTCGATGGGCTCTTCGCGCCCTCGGATCAGCACGCCGCCCACGAGGTGCCGGCATGACCGACCTCGTACGCGTCACGATCGACGAGCGCGAGGTGCAGGTCCCCAAGGGGACCGGCATCGTCGAGACGGCGCTCGCGGCCGGGATCGAGATCCCGGTCTTCTGCTACGAGCCGCGGCTCGGCGAGGGCATCGGCGCATGCCGCATGTGCATCGTCGAGATCGAGGGGATTCCGAAGCTCCAGACGGCGTGCACGACGACCGCGACGGACGGCATGGTCGTCAAGACGGCGCGCACCTCGGAGAAGGCGTCGGTCGGCCAGAACGGGACGCTCGAGTTCATCCTCGTCAACCACCCGCTCGACTGTCCCGTCTGCGACAAGGGCGGCGAGTGCCCGCTGCAGGACTTGACGTTCCGCTACGGCCCCGGCAACACGCGCATGAGCTTCGAGAAGCTCACGTTCGAGAAGCCGATCCCGATCTCGCCGACGATCTCGCTCGACCGCGAGCGCTGCATCCTCTGCTACCGCTGCACGCGCTTCAGCGAGGACGTGAGCGAGGACGGCCAGCTCGTCGCGCGCAACCGCGGCGCGATGTCGGTGATCACGACGTTCGCGGACGAGCCGTACAGCGGCCCGTTCACCGGCAACGTCACCGAGCTGTGCCCCGTCGGCGCGCTGCTGCCGACGCAGTACCGCTTCGAGGGCAGGCCGTGGGAGATCCAGAACCAGCCGACCGTGTGCGGCATGTGCTCCGTCGGCTGCAACGTGAACGCGACGGTGCGCGAGGGCAAGGTCAAGCGGATCCTGTCGCGCAACCACCCCGAGGTCGACGAGGGATGGATCTGCGACAAGGGCCGCTTCGGCTTTACGCATCTGCGCGCCGGCGACCGCATCGTCGATCCGATCAAGCGCGTTCGCGCGCGCGGCTTCGAGCCGGTCTCGTGGGACGACGCCGTGGACGAAGCGGAGCGGCTGCTGCGCGCGGCGAAGGGCCGCGTCGTCGTCGCGCTGTCGGGATCGGAGACGGTCGAGCAGGCGTACGCGCTCGCGAAGCTCGTGCGCGTCGGCCTCGACTCGCACGAGGCGATGCTGCCGGAAGAGGTCTCGCCGGCACTCGACGCATACCGCGCGCCGCTGTCCTCGATCGCGGACGCCGACGTGATCGCCGTGCTGGGCGACGTCCCGCTGCAGCAGAGTGCACCGATCGTCGACCTGTGGGTGCGCGCCGGCCGCCGCAAGGGCGCGCGGGTGCTGACCGAGCTCGACGAGAACGCCGTGAAGGGCGCCGAGCGCCCCGTCCTGATCTGGTCGGGCCCCGGCGGACGCGGCGGCGCGACGGTCGCAGCGCACGCCGAGCGCCTCGGCATCGCGAGCGCCTTCTACGTGCCGACGACGCCGAACGGACGCGGCGCCGCCGACGCGTGGGCTGCCTGCTGCGACGACGAGCCGGCCGACCTCGAATCGGTGGGACTGCTCTTCGTCTCGGGCGACGAGGCCGCGAACGACCCGAACGTGCGCGCGCTCGCCGAGAAGGCGGAGTCGGTGATCGCGGTCTCGATGTTCCACAGCCTCGTGGCCGGGTGGGCCGACCTCGTTCTGCCGGGCACGAGCTACCTCGAGCGCGACGGCACGTACGTGAACCTCGAGGGCCGCCTGCAGCGGCTGCGCCGGGCGGCCATGCCGCCCGCGCCCGACGAGCTCGCGTGGCTCTCGGTGCTCGCGTCCCGCTTCGGCGTCGTGCTCGCGCCGCAGGCGCCAATGGTCTTCGCCGAGCTGTCGGAGAAGATCTACGGCGGTCTCTCATTCGGCGAGGTCGGCGAGCAAGCGCCGCTGCGCACCTACGTCGAGGCGCCTGCGCACGTCGAGGCGCCGCCGATCCCGGAGCCCGCAGCGCCGGTCAGCGGTCTGAGGCTCGTGGCGTACAAGCCGCTCTTCTCGGGCCCGGCGGTCGAGCGCGTCGAGGAGCTCCAGTTCCAGAGACCTCGTGCGGAGGTCGATCTCTCGCGCGCTGACGCGCACGAGCGAAACATCGAAGACGGCATGACGGTGACCGTCTCGCACAACGGCACGTCAGTGCGCCTGGTCGCGCGAATAGCGCGCGACGTGCGCGCAGGCGTCGTGCGCATCGCGCGCGAGCATGCGGGCGACCTCGCCGGCACGGTGGAGGTGAGCGCGTAGTGGAGCCCTGGTGGATCTCGCTCATCAAGGCGTTCCTGATCGTGAACCTCGTCATGGTCACGTTCGCGTACCTGACGTGGCTCGAGCGCAAGGGCCTCGGGCGCCTGCAGAACCGCTACGGCCCGAACCGTGCAGGCCCGTTCGGGTTGCTGCAGCCGATCGCCGATCTCGTAAAGCTCGTCCGCAAGGAGGCATTCGCCCCTTCGAGCGCGATCGCCGTGCCGTACATCCTCGCGCCCGTCGTCTCCATGTTCACCGCGCTCGCGGCGTTCTCGGTGATCCCGTGGGGATCCGGCTGGCGGATCTACCACTGGAACGTGACCGGCGAGGTCGTGAACGTCCCGATCTCGCTACTGCTGATCTTCGCGCTCGGCTCGATCGGGATCTACGGATTCATCGTCGGCGGCTGGGCATCCGAATCGAAGTTCTCGCTCCTCGGCTCGATGCGCACGTGCGCGCAGCTCGTGTCGTACGAGGTGTCGCTCGCGCTGAGCGTGCTCGGCGTCGTCATCCTCGGCCGCTCGCTCTCGCTCGTGGACATCGTCCACCGGCAGGGAACGACGCTGCCGTTCGTCATTCCGCAGTTCGTCGGCCTGCTCGTCTTCTTCTTCGCCGGCATCGCCGAGACGAGCCGCGCTCCGTTCGACCTGCCCGAGGCGGAGCAGGAGCTCGTCGCCGGATACCACACCGAGTACTCCGGCATGCGCTGGGGCCTCTTCCAGACGGCGGAGTACATCAACCTGATCACGCTCTCCGGGTTGATGGTCACGCTCTTCTTCTCCGGCTGGCACGGGCCGTGGAATCTCGGCCCCCTCTGGTTCGTCCTCAAGCTACTCGGCGTCCTCTTCGCCTTCATCTGGCTGCGCGCGACGCTGCCGCGCCTGCGCTACGACCAGCTGATGCGCTTCGGGTGGAAGGTGCTGCTCCCCGTCGCGACGGTGAATGCCGTCGTGACCGCACTCGTGGTGGCGGCGACGTGAGCCCGCAGCCGCTCTCGACACTGAAGGGCTTCGGCGTCACCTTCAAGCAGATCCTGAAGGGCCCGATCACGCAGCAGTACCCGGAGGAGAAGCGCGCGCTCTACCCGCGCTTCCGCGGCCGCCACCGTCTGTGGAAGCACGAGAACGGGCTGGAGAAGTGCGTCGGCTGCTCGCTGTGCGCAGCCGCGTGCCCGGCCGACTGCATCCGCGTCGTCGCCGCCGAGAACACGCCCGACAACCGCGTCTCTGCCGGCGAGCGCTACGCGCGCATCTACGAGATCAACATGAGCCGCTGCATCTTCTGCGGCTACTGCGAGCTCGCGTGCCCGTTCGACGCGATCACGCTCGGCAACGAGTTCGAGCTCTCCGAGCACAACCGCGACGACCAGATCTACACGAAGGACATGCTGCTCGCCGAGCCGATGAAGCAGACGCCCGTCGCCGACGCGGCCGTGTTCGACACGCCCATCCCCTTCTACAAGTCCGACTCGTGATCCTCGCGTCGGCCGGCAACATCGTCGTGTGGATCGTCTGGGTCGGGGCGGGCTTCGCGTGCCTCGCGTCCGGCGTCGCCGTCGTCTCGTTCTCGAACCCGTTCTACTCGGCGCTCTCGCTCATCGGGAACCTCGGGTCGCTCGCCGTCCTCTACCTCCTCCTGTCGGCGGAGTTCGTCGCCGCAGCGCAGGTGCTCGTGTACGCGGGCGCCGTGATGGTGATGTTCCTCTTCGTCATCGCGTACATCGGCCCGCGCATGGAGACGCCGTGGGCCGGCGGGCCGAGCTGGCAGGCGGTCGGCGCCGTCCTGGCCGCGGGCTCGATCTTCGTGGAGATCATCGTCGCCGTCTCGCTGAAGGCCGGTGGCAGCCTGAAGCATTCGCACCACGTGAACGCGACGTTCGGAACGCCGGGCTGGATCGGCCGGCTGTTCCTCACCGATCATCTGCTCGCGTTCGAGATCACCTCGATCGTGCTGCTGATCGCCGCAGTCGGCGGCGTCATCCTCGGTGCGCACACGAAGAGGGCGGCCGCGCAATGATGGGCCCCGGGATCGCGTGGTACCTCGGCATCGCCGCGTTCCTGTTCGGGATCGGCGCGCTCGGCGTGCTGATCCGGCGCAACCCGATCATCGTGCTGCTGTCACTCGAGATCATGCTGAACGGCGGCAACCTCGCGCTCATCGCGTTCGCGCGCCACGCAGGTAACGGCGCCGGCCAGATCTTCGCGCTCACCGTCATGGCGGTCGCCGCGTCGGAGGTCTGCGTCGGGCTCGGCCTCGTGGTCGCGATCCACCGCAAGCGCCTCGTCCTCGACGTCGACGAGCTGTCGGAGCTGCGCGGATGAGGGAGGGAGCCTGGATCTGCCTCTTCGCGCCGCTCGCCGGGACGCTGCTCATCCTCTTCGGCGGCGAGCGCATCTCGCGGCGCGTCGCCGGCTGGATCGCGACAACGAGCGTGTTCGTCGCCTTCGCCGGCGCGCTGTGGTCGTTCTTCGCGCTCCGCTCCTCGAACGATCGTGCAGGCATCACGTACACGGCGTGGACGTGGCTACAGAGCGGCAGCTTCAAGGTCGGCCTGAGCGTTCTCGTCGATCCGCTCAGCACGATGATGATGCTCATCGTCGCCGGTGTGGGCGGCCTGATCGTCCTCTATTCGGTCGGTTACATGGACGGCGACGACGAGGAGCGCCGGTACTTCGCGTACATCTCGTTCTTCGTCTTCTCGATGCTCCTGCTCGTCCAGGGCGGCAACCTCCTGATGCTGCTCGTCGGCTGGGGCCTCGTGGGTCTCTCGTCGTACCTCCTCATCGGCTTCTGGCACGAGCGGCCGACCGCGGTCGCCGCGGCGAAGAAGGCGTTCGTCATGAACGCGATCGGCGACGCGACGATGGCGCTCGCGTTCTTCGTGCTCATCGCGCACTCGAACTCGCTCGAGTTCAACACGGCCTTCGACACGGCCACGCACCTCTCGCCGACAGCGGTGAACCTCGTCGCGCTCGGGCTCCTCGGCGGAGCGGCGGCGAAGTCGGCGCAGATCCCGCTGCACACCTGGCTCCCGGACGCGATGGAAGGCCCGACGCCGGTCAGCGCCCTCATCCACGCGGCGACGATGGTGACCGCCGGCGTGTACCTCATCGCGCGCACGCACCCGATCTTCGAGCAGGCGCGCACGGTCGAGCTCGTCGCAGCCGGCATGGGCGCGCTCACGATCGTCGTCGCGGGACTGATCGCGCTCGTGCAGACCGACATCAAGCGCGTCATCGCGTACTCGACGATGTCGCAGATCGGCTACATGTTCCTCGGCGCGGGCGTCGGGGCGTACGCGAGCGGGATGTTCCACCTGATGACGCACGCGTTCTTCAAGGCGCTGCTCTTCATGGCGGCCGGCGTTCTCATCCACGCGCTCGCGGGCGAGCAGGACATCCGCAAGATGCGCGGCATCGGCGCGCTGATGCCGTGGACGAAGTGGGCGTTCCTCGTCGGCGCGCTCGCGCTCGTCGGCGTGCCGCCGTTCGCCGGCTTCTTCTCGAAGGACCCGATCATCGCCGCCGCACTGCACGACCACTGGTACGGCGTGATCCTCGCGGGGGCCGGCCTCTTCGGCGCGTTCCTCACCGGCTTGTACACGTTCCGCCTGTACTTCCTCGTCTTTTCGGTGTCAGACACCGAGACGGTGTCTGACACCGTTCGCCAGGTGCACCTGCACGGCGGGAGAGAGGGCCCGCTGACCATGCTCGTGCCGGTCGGCATCCTCACCGTGCTGGCGGCCGTCGGCGGCTGGCTCCAGTTCTCGCCCTTCTGGCATCCGCTGACGAACTGGCTCGAGCCTGCGGCGCGGACGCTCGCCGTCGCAGAGCCGACGAACACGCAGGAGGCGATCGCCTCCGTGCTCGCCGTGCTTCTCGGCCTCGCGGGCATGGGCGTCGCGTATGCGCTGTACGGAAGCGAGCAGCTCGCAGTGCCGAAGCTCCCTGCAGTGCAGCGCGCGCTCGAGCACAAGCTGTATTTCGACGAGGCGTACGACGCGCTCTTCTACCGGCCGATTGCGTCGTTCGCGACGTGGCTGCGCCGCGACTTCGAGGAGCCGGTCATCCTCGCCAGCGGGCCCGATGTCGGCGAGCTCACACTCGAAGCCGGAAAAGGCGCGAGCCGCCTCCAGACCGGGCTCCTGCGCACGTACGTCCTCTTCCTGGGCACAGGCCTCGCCGTCGTCGGCGTGATCTTCATGGCGGTTCGATGACGACGTCCTCGGTCACCTCGCTGCTCATCTGGCTGCCGATCGGCGCCGCCATCGCGCTCTGGATCCTGCCGCTCTCCCGCTACGCGATCGGCAGCCTCGCCGTGCTCGTGTCGCTCGTCGAGGTCGGCTTCTGGATCGAGCAGGCCGCGCGGTTCGACTTCACGCGGAGCGGCCTGCAGTTCTCGCAGCGCGCACCGTGGATCAAGGATCTGCACGTCTCGTACCACGTCGGCGAGTACGGCTTCTCGCTGTGGCTCGTCGGCCTCACTGTCGTCGCGATGGCGGCGTGCATCGGCTACGGCTTCTGGGTCGGCCGCGACCGGCCGCGCGCGTACTTCGGCCTGATGCTGATGCTCACGGGCTCGACCGTCGGCGTGTTCGTCGCGCAGGACATGCTGCTCTTCTACGCCTTCTTCGAGGGCATGCTGATCCCGCTGTACATCCTCATCGGCGTGTGGGGAGGAGCGGCGCGCATGGGCGCGACGATCAAGCTCCTCCTCTACACGATGGCGGGCTCGCTCGTCATGCTCGCCGCGATCGTCGTCTACGGGCTCCGGGTCGGCACCTTCGACCTCGTGGACGCTCCGCCGAGCGCGAGCCGCTGGCTGTTCCTCGCGTTCATGCTCGCGTTCGCGATCAAGGCGCCGCTGTTCCCCTTCCACGGCTGGCTCCCCGACGCGTACCGCGAGGCTCCACCGGAAGTGACCGCCGTGCTCTCCGGCGTGATCGCGAAGGCGGGGACGTACGGAATGCTCCGCATCGCGCTGACGAAGTTCCCCGAGCCGTCGAACTTCTACCGCACGACCGTCCTCGCGCTCGGAGCCGCCGCACTCGTGTACGGGTCGGTGCTCGCGTTCCGTGCGACCGATTTCCGCGGCGTCGTCGCGTATTCGTCGATGGCGCAGTCCGGCCTCATTGCCATCGGCCTCTTCTCCGGGACGAACCTCGGGTTCGACGGCGCCGTGCTGCAGATGGTCGCGCACGGGCTCATCTCGTGCTCGCTCTTCCTCATCGCGGGCACCGTCGAGCGGCGCACGACGACGGGCGACTTCGCCCGTCTCGGCGGGATGGCGAAGGGGCGACCGGCGCTCGCGACGCTGCTCATGACCGTCGGGGTCATCTCGCTCGCCGTCCCCGGATCTGCCGCATTTGCAGGGGAGTTCCTCATTCTCGCAGGCGCGTATCAGCGCGCGTGGTGGTGGGCCGCGATCGGCGCGACCGGCATCGTGCTCGCCGCGATGTACATGCTGCGACTGATCTCCGCCGTGCTGCACGACGCACGCGGGCCGGCGGTGTCCGACTCTGCGCTCGACCTACGGCCGGGTGAGCTCGCCCTCGTGGTGCCGCTCGTCGCGACGCTGCTCGTCCTGTCGGCGTGGCCTGCGAGCATCTCCCATCATTCGTTCGCGGGCGACGCGCCCGTCAACGCCGTCTACGAGCAGTTCCGATGATCCACACGCCGCACGTCGACTGGTTCTCGATCGCGACGATCCTCGCGCTGCTCGGATCATCGTTCGTCGCGCTGCTCGGCGCGGTGCTCGTTCCCGCTGCGTGGCGACGCACGTTCGCGGTGTCGGTCGGTGTACTCGGATCGCTCGCAGGCGTCGGCCTCTCGGTCTGGCTGTACGTGAACAGCGCGCACGGCCACCGCGTGATCGCGAACAGCTTCTATCGCGACCGCTGGACCGCGCTCTCGCAGGTGCTCATCTGCGGGATCGCGCTCGTCACCGTGCTCGTCGGCGCCGACCGCGTCCGCGAGCACGAGTCGGAGTTCTACGCGCTGCTGCTCGCGTCGACGGCAGGCATGGCGTTCTTCGTCGGTGCGGCGAACCTAATGACGATGTTCCTCGCGCTCGAGTGGTTCTCGATCGCGCTCTACGTCATGTGCGCGGTCGACTACAAGCTCGAAGGCTCGCTCGAAGCGGGGCTCAAGTACCTCGTCGTCGGGTCGTTCGGATCCGCGGCGCTGCTCTTCGGATCGGCGCTCGTGTACGGCGCGACGAACCGGATCGGGTTCCCCGAGATCGCCGCGGCGGCGCAATCGCACAACGTCCTGCTCGTGCTCGGCCTCGCGATGATCATCGCCGGCCTCGCTTTCAAGTCCTCGTCGGCGCCGTTCCACATGTGGACGCCGGACGTCTACCAGGGGGCACCGACAACGGTGACAGCCTTCATGTCGGCGGCGACGAAGGTGGCGGCCTTCGCGCTCACCCTGCGGATCATGCGAACGGCGTTCCCGCAGGAGGCGCACCTGTGGACGTGGGCGTTCGCCGGGATCGCAGTCGCGTCGCTCGTGATCGGGAACTTCGCCGCGCTCGTCCAGACGGACGTGAAGCGGATGCTCGCGTACTCGTCCGTCTCGCACGCCGGATTCATCCTCATCGGCCTGTCCGCCGGGACTGCGCTCGGCGCGCGGGCGGTCATGTACTACCTCGTCCCCTACTCCGCGATGGCGTTCGGTTCCTTCGCCGTCGTGGCTGCCCGCGAGCGGGAGCTCGGCACTCGAGTGACGCTGCAGAACCTCGCCGGCTTCGGCTGGGAGCGGCCGTTCCTCGGAGTCGCCATGTGGTTCTTCATGTTCGGCTTCGCCGGCCTGCCGCTCGGCGGCGGCTTCCTCGGCAAGTTCTACGTCCTCTCGGCGGCGTACCGCCATGGCTGGACGTGGCTGGTGATCGTCGGCGTGCTCGCGACGCTCGTCAGCCTCTACTACTACCTCGGCGTCGTGCGTGCGATGTACATGCGGCCGTCGGCCGAGCTCGCGCTCGTGGGCGGATCACCGCCGCGCGAGGCGCTGCTGCACGTCGCCGTCGGCGCCGCGTTCGTCGTGTCCGTCGGGTCGCTGTTCGCAGTCGGGCCGCTGATCACGCTCGCGAGGCACGCGGCGTCGGCCTTGCCGTTCTGACCGACCGCAGCGGCTCGAGCACCCAGAGGAAGCCCGGCAGCGAGTAACAGATCAGCGCCATGACGATGGTGCTGACCGCGAGGGCGGGGACCGAAGCTCCGACCGGCGCGCTCTCCCGGACGGCCGACCCGGCCACGAGGAGGACGAGCGCCAGCGAGGCGGTGACGCCGCCGAGCGCTCCCTGGCCCGCGAGCGAGTCGCTGATCCCGACGAACGCGGCAGCGGCGGCCGCCGGAAGGGCGACGAGGACGAGCCAAAAGGCGAGGCCGTGGACTCCGCCGGCGTCGCTCACCAGTGCGGCGAGCGCGAGACCGGGCGCGAGCAAGCGGGAGCCCATCGAGAAAAGGTTCGCCCCGTCACCGGACGGTCCTCCCTGGTTAGCCTCCTCCCCATGGAACTCACCTGGCTCGGACACTCAGCCTTTCGCCTGGACACGGACGACGGCAAGCGCATCTACATCGATCCGTTCCTGAACGGCAACCCGAAATGCCCTGAAGACGAGAAGCAACCCGAGCGGGCCGACATCATCGGCGTGACGCACGCGCACGGCGACCACGTCGGAGACACGGTCGACATCGCGAAGACGCACGGCTCGACGGTCGTCGCGCAAGTCGAGCTCGGCGGCTGGCTCGCGAAGCAGGGCGTTCCGCAGGACAAGGTCGTAGCTCCGAACAAGGGGGGCGCGGCCGACGTGGACGGCGTGCGCTTCACGCTCGTCAACGCTCACCACTCGGACAGCACGCCGGACGGCTCGTACGGCGGAGAGGCGGCAGGGATCGTCCTCGCGGCCGGCGGCAAGACGATCTACTTCGCCGGCGACACGTGCGTGTTCGGCGACATGCAGCTCATCGGCCGCATCTACAAGCCGGACGTAGCCGTCCTCCCGATCGGCGACTTCTACACGATGGGGCCACGCGAGGCGTCCGTCGCGATCGAGCTCCTCGGCGTCAAGCGAATCGTGCCGTGCCACTGGGGCACGTTCGCTGCGCTCACCGGCACACCCGAGCAGCTCGACGTGGCGGCGGGTGTCACCGTGGAGCGTCTGGAACCAGGAGGCTCGATCACCGTATGAGGGAGCGCTGGTTCGGAGCGACCGGCAGGCGCGTGCCCGAGCTCGCGCTCGAGGGGGAGGTCGACGTCGGGGAAGCACTCGTTCTCGACGTCGCCGATCCCGACCTGCTGCGGCGCGCGTTCGACGACGGCACGCCCGTCGTCGTGCGCGCATCGTCGGCGGACGCGGTGAAGGCCGCGCTCGCGCGACCCGAGGTGTCGTGCGTGCTCGTCCCGCCGGAGCATCGCGATCTGCTCGGGCTCGACCTCACCGAGCTCACGTACGGATGACGTACTCGATCGTCGCGCGCGACGGGAAGCAGTGGGGCGTCGCGGTGCAGTCGAAGTTCCTCGCGGTCGGCTCCGTCGTCTCGTGGGCCGAGCCTGGAGTGGGCGCGATCGCGACGCAGGCATACGCGAATCCACGCTACGGGCCGGACGGGCTCGCGCTCCTGCGCGAAGGGCTGACGGCGGAGGACGTCGTCGAGCGGCTCGTCGCGCTCGACGAGGGACGCGACGAGCGGCAGCTCGGCGTCGTCGACGCGACCGGCCATGCCGCTGCGTGGACCGGTCCCGAGTGCATGGACTGGGCCGGTCACCGCACGGGTGACGGGTACGCCGCACAGGGGAACATCCTCGTCGGCCCGGAAACGGTGGACGCGCTCGCAGAGACGTTCGAGGCGAGCGCGGCGCGTCCGCTGGCAGAGCGCCTGATCGACTGTCTCGCCGCCGCGCAGGCGGCGGGCGGCGACCGTCGCGGCCAGCAGTCGGCGGCGCTGCTCGTCGTCGAGCGCGACGGCGGGTACGCACAGCTCTCCGACGTCCTCGTCGACCTGCGGGTCGACGACCACGCGACACCGATCGAGGAGCTCAGGAGGCTGTACGGCCTGCACGACCGGCTGTTCGGAAGCACGCCGCGCGAGCAGTGGCTGCCGGTCGAGGGGCAACTCGAAGTCGAGGTGCGCGACCGCCTCGCGCGGCTCGGCTACGGCTCGCTCGATGCGTGGGCCGGCGTGGCGAACCTCGAGGAGCGCGTCGACGGGAATGACGCCATCGACCCGGTCGTTCTCACGGCACTGCGAGAGGAGAGCGCGTGAAGGTCTTGCATCTGGACGAGATCGAAGGCATCCCCGTCTTCGGGACGCTCATGTGGAAGCCCGTGCGCAAGCTGCTCGGCGTCACCGCGTTCGGCATCAACGCGTACACCGCGCTGAACGCCGGGGACGAGGTGGTCGAGGACCACACCGAGGAGCCGTCCGGGCACGAGGAGATGTACGTCGTCGTGCGCGGCCACGCGACGTTCACGGTCGACGGCGAGGAGGTCGACGCGCCGGCGGGGACGATCGTGTACCTCGACGACCCGAAGCAACAGCGGCACGCGATCGCGAAGGAGGCGGGCACGACGGTGCTCGCGATCGGCGGCAAGCCGGGCGCGCACGAGGTCTCGGCGTGGGAGTACATCTTCCCGTCGTTGCCCGCCCGCAACGAGGAGGACTGGGACACGGCGCGCACGATTCTCGAGGACGCGCTGGCGCAGGCCGACCTGCCGGCGATCCACTACCACCTCGCGTGCGTCGAGGCGCGCGCGGGAAACAGCGAGCGTGCGCTCGACGAGCTGATCGTCGCGGTCGAGCGGCGACCCCGGCTGCTCGCGCCGATGCGGGAAGAGGCGGACTTCGCCTCCATCCGCGACGACCCGCGCTTCCCGAACTAGCGACGCTCGCAGCGCCGGGCAAAGGCACCCCGAGCGCGCGTAGCGCCGGCACGGGATCGGACTCCGGCCGCGCGACGAGGAGCACCGCCCCGTGGCCGTCCTCACGGTGCAATGCATCGACGAACGAGCTGCAGCCCGACGGCGAGCGCGAATGCCTTGTGCCACTGCTCGCCGCCGAACGGCACGAGTTGCTCCTCCGACGCGAGCCCGGCGATGACGTCGCCCCACGTCACCGCTCCCATCGACACGTCGACGACGACCGGCTCGCCGTCCGAGCTGGGGATGCCGATCGCGAGCGGGTTCGTCCCCGCCACCTTCGGCCCGCCGGGCGGACCGAGCCGTGCGGGCGACGTCGCCGTCAGGACCGCGACGAGCCCGCCCTCGGCGAGCCGGCGCACCCAGTGCCCGAGCATCCCGGTGGGGAACGTCTGCTCGCACACGACGAGCCGCGACCGCTCGGGCGGATCGGCGAGCTGGGTGCGCACGACTGCGTCGAGCACGAGATAGCCGAGTGCGCCGCGGCCGTGCCAGCGCTCGAACGAGCCCTCCGCCTCGACCGTCTCCGGCTGCGCGGACGGGTCGACCTCGAGCGTCTCGAGCCATTCGACGCGCGAGTACCCGTGGCCGAGCTTGCCGCGCGCCTCCGCGTCGGAGAAGTGCGCGAAGAGCCTGTGCGCGTCCTCGTCCGAGAAGCCGCGCGCCCGCAGGCGCGCGAGCGCCTCGTCAGGTTCCACGCCGGCGGCTTCCGGCGAGCAAGCCGAGCCCGAAGAGCCCGCTCGCACCCCAGACGAGCGGCGGCACACGCCGGCGTGCGTGCGGATACGCGGCAGCGCTGAACTCGAGCACCGGCCAGCCGCGCTCGTCCGCGACGCGGCGCAACTCG
This sequence comes from uncultured Actinomycetes bacterium, assembly GCA_963734285.1. Taxonomy (GTDB): domain Bacteria; phylum Actinomycetota; class Thermoleophilia; order Gaiellales; family Gaiellaceae; genus Palsa-739. The sequence continues at coordinate 258,598 of CAVTGM010000001.1, forward strand.
CGATCGGGATTGGCGGCGACGGGCTTCCCGACCGCCTCGAGGAACGGAATGTCCGTGTGACTGTCGGAGTACGCGGTGCACTCGGCCAGGTCGAAACCGTGCGACTCTGCGAGATCGCGGATGCACGCTGCCTTGTTCTGCGCGTGCAGCGCACGGATCGCCTTCCCCGTGTAGACGCCGTCCTTGACCTCGCATTGCGTCCCGAGCGCTCCGTCGAAGCCGAGCTCCTCTGCAATCGCGTCGACGATCTCCTGCAGCGTCGCCGAGACGATGTAGACCGGCTCGCCGCGCTCGCGGTGCTGCTCGACGAGATGGAGCGGCTCCGCATAGACGAGCGGCTGGAGCACCGGCTCCATCGCATCGGCGACGAGATCGCGCAACTGCTGCGGCGTGAAGCCGCGCAGAACGATGAGCCCGTCCTCCGCAGCCTTGCGCACGGCCTCATGGTCGGCACCGCGCAGGACGAACAGGAGCTGCCAGGCTGCCGCCTTCGCGAGCTGCGTGCGCGAGATCATCCCGCGCTCGCGGAACGATCCGGCGAGCGCGAGCGCCGAGGATCGCCGCAACAGCGTGCGGTCGAGATCGAAGAACGCCGCGCCGGCCATCAGGCTCTTCAACCCGACGGCCGCGTGCGCGGCCGCGCGATTCGGATAGTCCTGGATGCTGATGACGCGCCCGTCGCGCAGCACCATCATCTGGAAGAGCCGCGGGAAGAAGCCGCCTTTCGCGCCGAGCCGTCCGATGCCGCGGCCGCGCACCTGGTAGACGACGCGGTCGCCGAGGTCGATGAAGTCGAACGGTCGCATCTTGTTCATCCCTGCCCGCCAGAGCAGCGTTTTCACCACGTCGTCCACGTTCGTGCACGGCTTCCAGAGCCCCTCGCGCGCAGGCTGCCAGCTGACGTCGTCGGAGAGGAAACGCCGAAGCTCCTCATGCTTTGCATGCCGCGCGAGGTCGTACACCTCGCGGACCCGCTCGACGTTCGGCGACTCGGCGCACTAACCGACGAGCGGCAGGGACTTGAGAATCCCGCCTGACTCGCGCACTGCGTCGATCGCCTCGGCGATCGCGACGATCGCACGCGCCGACTCCGCCTCCGGCGCGCCGGCGACGACCGGGACGCCGAGGTCGCCCTGCTCGCGCAGCACCGGATCGAGCGGGACGGTGCCGAGCAGCGGAATGCCGAGATCGGCGGCGAGCTCCTCGCCGCCGCCGACGCCGAACACGTCGCCGCTCATGTTCTCGATCACGCCGAGCAGGCGCATGTTCGTCTTCTGCGCCATCGACGCCGCGCGCGACGCGACGTCCTGCGCGAGCTTCTGCGGCGTCGTCACGACGACGACCTCGGCGCGGGGCAGCAACTGGCCGAGCGAGATGGACACGTCGCCGGTGCCCGGCGGCATGTCGACGACGAGGATGTCGAGGTCGCCCCAGTGCACGTCGGTGAGGAACTGCTCGAGCGCCTTGTGCAGCATCGGCCCGCGCCACATCACCGGCTCGTTCCCGTCGAGGAAGAACCCGATCGACATGAGCTTCAGCCCGTCCTTCACCGGCGGCACGATCATCTGGTCGACCGCGACCGGCTTCTGGTGGATGCCGAGGATGTGCGGGATCGAGTGCCCGTAGATGTCGGCGTCGAGGATTCCACCTGTCCGCCGTCCGAGCTGTGAGAAGGCGACCGCGAGGTTCGCCGAGAGGGACGACTTGCCGACGCCGCCCTTGCCGCTCGCGACGGCGATCACGCGCGTGTCGCGGTTGAGGCGGATCTTCTTGTCCTCGGTCGCGCCGCCGCGCAGCTTCGTCGTCAGCCGCTGCCGCTCCTCGGCCGTCATGACGCCGAACGAGAGGGCGACGCCGCGCACGCCGGGGATCCCGGAGAGCGCCTGCTCGACCTGCTGCTCGAACGACTGCCGCAGCGGGCAGCCGGCGATGGTCAGGACGATCTCGAGCGAGACGATGCCGTCGGCGATCTCCACCGCGCGCACCATGTCCAGCTCGGTGACCGGGCGCTGGAGCTCCGGGTCGATGACCTGCTCGAGTGCCTTCAGGACGGCGTTGCGGTCTACCTGCATCGGTCCTGCACCGTAGCGAAGATAGGGGGCGTGACCTGGTTCGGGCTCGTCCGGAAGAACCTCCTGCGCAGGCCGGTTCGGACGCTCCTCACGGCGGCCGGGGTCGCCCTCGGCGTCGGCCTGATCGTCGCGCTCCTCTCGATCGCCGCCGGCGCCGAGCGAACGGCGGGCGACCTCATCCACGTCGGCCGCGCCGACTTCGGTCTCTTTCAGAGCGGCGTGTCCGACGCGACCAAGTCGCTCCTCCCGGTCGCGCTCGAGTCGCGCATCCACCACGATGCGGGCGTCGCGCAGACCGCGCTCGTCTTTCTCGACGTGACGACGGTGAACCACGAGGCGTCGTCGCTCGTCATCGGGCTCGCACCGGACGAGTTCGCGGCGAAGCGGCTCACGCTCGTGGACGGGACGCGCGCAGGGGCGCTCGCCGGCGACCACTTCGGCGTCCACATCGGCGACACCGTGCACATCGGCAAGCGCACGTTCCCCGTCACCGGCGTCTTCCACAGCGGCGACCGCTTCGAGGACAGCGGCATCGTGCTCCCGCTCGCGACCGTCCAGGCACTCGCGAACCGGCCCGGCGAGGTGACGAGCATCGGCGTCATCGCGCTGCCGGGACAGCGGCCGCAAGTAGTCGCGACGCGACTCGAGAAGAAGTACGGGATCACCGCCGTCGTCGAGCCGGGGCAGGCCGTGAACGTCGACACGTCGTCCCGTCTGATCATCGACGTCGGCTGGGTCATCTCCGTGCTCGCGCTCATCGTCGGCGGCATCGGCGTGACGAACACGATGGCGATGTCGGTGTTCGAGCGCATCCGCGAGATCGGCATCCTCCGCGCGGTCGGCTGGCCCAGCCGCCGCATCGCAGCGCTCATCGTCAGCGAGGCGCTCGGGATCTCACTCGTCGCGCTCGCACTCGGGCTCGGCGTCGGCGTGCTCGCCGCGCACCTGTTCACCGCGCAGACCGGACTGTCGGCGCTCGTGTCCCCGAGGTTCACCGCAAGCGTGTTCGGTTGGGGTCTCGCGTTCGCGCTCGGCGTCGGCCTCCTCGGCGCGGTCTATCCCACCTGGCGCGCGCTGCGGCTCAGCCCGATCGAGGCGCTCAGAAGGGAATAGCCGGAGCGCGGAGAACGGCGACTGGATGTCCTGGCCGCTCGCAGAGCAGTCGCGGCGCCACGTCGCCGTCCCCCGGTCGAAGCACCGCACGCCGCGGGGGATGTGGGCCGTCGTGCTGGCCGCGTTCGTCTGCGGCGCGGCCGTGAGCGCTGCGGCCTTCTCGATCGGCTGGAAGCACCAGGCGCAGAAGGGAACGTCGGCGGAGTCCGCCCTCGTCGCCGCAACGGCGACGACGCACGCGCTTCGCACGCGGCTCGCAGCAGACGCGTCGGATCTCGCGAGCCGCGCACACCAACGCTCTCGCAGTCGAACGGTCACGCGCGACGCTGCGCACGTCGCTCGCGAAGTTGCGCACGCAACTCGCGTCGGCGCAGCAGTTCGCTGGTCGCGACGTCGGCGCAGGCCGCACCGCTGAGCGGCGACCTCGCGCGGCTGACGAACGAGCTGCACGCGCTCACGTCGTACGTGACGTCGACGCCGTCGAGCCAGCTCGACGCCGGCTACCTGCAGGCGCAGATCGCGTACGTGTCGAAGACGGCGGCGAAGCTCAGCTCGGCGCTGGCAGCGCTGGCAGCTCCGCAGAACTGAGCCGCCCGTCGCGGATCTGCAGGACGCGATCCGCCTGAGCGGCGACACCGTCGTCGTTCGTGACCATGAGGATCGTCGTCCCGTGCTCGTCGCGCACGCGGCGAAGCAGCTCGAGGATCTGCGCCCCTGTCTCGGAGTCGAGCGCACCCGTCGGCTCGTCGGCGAGCAGCAGCTGCGGATCGTTCGCGAGCGCGCGCGCGATGGCGACCCGCTGGCGCTCTCCGCCGGACAGCGTCGCCGGATAGCTCCGCACACGCTCGCCGAGCCCGACCTCGCCGAGCAGCTCGTGCGCGCGCCGTTCCCGTTCGGCCCGCGGACGCGTGCCGAGCATCGGGATCTGCACGTTCTCGATCGCGTTGAGCGTCGTGATCAGGTTGTGGAACTGGAAGACGAACGCGACCGTCCGCGCGCGATAGCCGGCGGGGTCGTCGAGGCGCGTGACGTCGAGCCCGCCGACGAGGATCTCGCCGCCGTCAGGCCGGTCGAGCGCGCCGATGAGGTTGAGGAGCGTGCTCTTGCCGCCGCCGGACGGGCCGGTCAGCGCAACGAGCTCGCCTTCGTCGAGGTGGAGCGAGACGTCCTCGAGCGCGCGGATCCGGCCGTCCTCGAAGCTCTTCCGGACGTTCCGAACGTCGACTGCCGCGCCGCTCACCTGACGACGCTGACGGGGAATGCGCCGATCCCCTTCGTGTAGCCCGTCGCAGTCGCGACCGCGTGCCACACGACGTGCTGCCCGATCGCAGCGGGCGGGAATGCGTTGACGCCCTTCGCCGGGATCGTCTCCTTCCAGACGCCGGTCTTCACGACGTGCGTGCCGACCTCGCCGACGGAGAACCCGTTGAAGAACACCTGGACGTGGATCTTGCACGCGACCGGCTTGCCGTTCGCGGTGACCATGACCTTGTACCACCACGTGTGGTGCAGCACGGGATGGTGGCTCTGCGCGGTGACGACGACCGTCAGCTTCGGCTTCGCCGCGCTCGCCGGCGCAGCGCAGCCGAGCGCAAGAATCGACATGAGGAGCAGTGCGCGCCGCATGAGGGTCAAGCCTACGGGACGAGGCGGGCGAGCTTGCGCGCAGCGGCGCCGAGCGGGCGCGCGTCCTCGAGCACCGGGGCGTACAGGTCGCCGTCGCGCTCGACGCGCTCCAGCACGACGTCCATGGAGAAGTCCCGCGGGCGGACGTCCTTCGTCAGCTCCTCCCAGCGCAGCGGCGTCGACACCGGCGCGCCGGGCTTCGGCCGCACCGAGTAGACGGACGCGATCGTCTTGCCCCAGCCGTTCTGCCGGTGGTCGACGAGCACGCCCGCGCGCTTCTTCTTCAGCCACTCGGTGGTGACGAGCCCCGGATGGCGCTGCTCGAGCAGGCGCGACGCGGCCTCGGCGAATGCGTAGGTCTCGTCGAAGCCGGCACGGCGCTGGATCGGCGCAAGGACGTGGATGCCGTCCGCGCCGCTCGTCTTGACGTAACCGGGGAGCTCGACCTCGTCGAGCAGGCCGCGAATGAGATGCGCCACCTCGATCGCCTGCTCGAACCCGTCGGGCTCGTCGGGCGGATCGAGATCGAAGACGACGAAGTCGGGACGGCCCGGCTTGTCGACGCGCGAGTACCAGGCGTTCATGTCGATGCAGTTCATCTGGATCGCCCACAGCACCGCGTCCGGCCGAGTTCAGCAACGCGAAGTCCACCTGACGGGAGCCGCCCTCGCGTGGGTGCGTCGTGAACTCCCGCGTCGGGATCCAGTCCGGCGCGCCGCGCGGCACCTGCTTCTGGAAGTAGACCTCGCCCGTGATCCCGTGGGGATAGCGCTTCAGGGTGAACGGCCGGTCGCGCAGGTGCGGGACGAGCGTCGGCGCGATGCGCTCGTAGAACGCGAAGATGTCGCCCTTCGTGATCCCGTCGTCCGGATAGAGGACGCGCTCGGGGTGGGTGAGCTTTACACGGCTCATATCCAGGACTTGTAACAATCCCGGCTGTGCACGGAGTAGGCGTCGTGCACGTCGTCAGGCAGGCGGCCTGGACGGCGTCAGCATACGGCTCGACTGCCGTACGCGTAGCCGTGCGCGGAACGAAGTCGCGACTGCATCTTCGCCCGGTCGAGGACCGGCTCGTGTTCGTCGTCGGCTCGCCGCGCTCCGGTACGAGCTTCACGGCCGGCGCGATCGGCGACCTGCCCGCGTTCGTCGACCTCGGCGAGGTGCCGCTGCTGAAGGCGGCCATCCCCGATCTCGTCGAGCTCCCCGAGGACGAGCAGGCGCACGAGATTCGACAGCTCGTGCAGCGCGTGCGCAGACTCGCGTTCGTGCGACGCCTGCGCGGCGTCGAGCAGACACCCGAGACCGGCTTCGTGCTGCCGGCCGCGTTGCTCGCGTTCCCGCGCGCGACCGCAGTGCACGTCGTGCGCGACGGCCGCGACGTCGTCTGCTCGCTGCTCGAGCGCGGCTGGCTCAGCGCGCGCCGCAGCGACGAGAGCGACGACGCGAACCTCTCGTACGGCGTCCATCCGCGCTTCTGGGTCGAGCCCGAGCGGCGCGACGAGTTCGTGCACGTCAGCGACGCGCGCCGCGCAGCGTGGGCCTGGCGGCGCTACGTGACGGCCGCGCGCGTGGCGCCCGAGCGCACCGTCGAGGTTCGGTACGAGACGCTCGTCTCCGATCCAGACGCGGCGACCGCCGCGCTCGCGGGCACCCTCGGCGTCGGCCGCGACGATCTCGCCGATGCGTTCGCGGCCGCGCACGCGAACTCGGTCGGACGCTGGCGGCGCGACCTCACGCCGGAACAGCTCGCCGACGTCGAGGACGAGGCGGGCGACCTGCTCGCCGAGCTCGGCTACTCCTAGGACGTCAGCGCCGCGGCGATCCGGCCGCAGAGCTCCGGCGTTCCCGCGGCCGCGATGCGCGAACGCTTCCCGAGGTCGAGCTCCGCGTCGCCGAACGGACGCGGGTCGTCGAAGAGCGAGAGCGAGAGTCCGACTTCGCGGCAGAGCAGCTGCGCCGCGGCGATGTCGACCGAGCGAGCTTCCTTCAGCGAGCACACGGCGTCGACGCGGCCGGCGGCGAGATGACAGAGCGAGAGTGCGAGCGAGCCCATGACGCGCAGACGGTGCGCGAGGCCGGAGAACGCGGCCGCGCGCTCGGCGACGAGAGAGGTCAGCGTCGCCTCGAAGTTGAGGATCTCGATCTCGTCCTTCGGCCGCACGGAACCGAGCGGCTCGCCGTCGAGCCATGCGCCCTCGCCGCGGCGGGCCGTCCACTCCTCGCCCGAGCCGAAGTCGTAGACGTACGCGAAGTGCACGTCCTCCATGCGGTCGCCGTCGGCGACCGCTATCGAAACGACTGAAGAACGGGATCCCTCGCTTGGCGTTGAGGGAACCATCGATCGGGTCCGACCACGACGAGCGTCGAGCTGCCCTCGATGCGGCCGACTTCCTCGGACACGATCGAGACGCCGAGCGGCCGGAAGCGCGCGAGCACGACGCGCTCCGCCGCCTCGTCGATCGCGGTCGTGTCGTCGCCGCCTTCGCCCTGGCGCTGCACGGGCTCGCGCTCGACGCGCGTCGGCAGCTCCTCGAGCACGCCGCGCACGTCGGCGGCCGCGGCACGGCACAGCTCGAGCCAGTCAGTCAAGCGGGTGGAAGAGCAGTCCGGAGGTGAGCTTCGGATAGAAGAACGTGCTCTTCTGCGGCATGACGTCGCCGCGCGAGGCGACCTCCCAGACGTCCTCGATGCGGGTCGGGCGAAGCAGGAACGCCGCCTCCGCCTCTCCGCGGTCGACCGCCGCCTCGGCCTCGGCCCGCTCCGCCGTGTACGTCACGCCCTCGGGGTGCAGCGCGTCGACGACCTCCGGGTCGAGGCCGCCGCCCGCGAGCAGCTCGTAGCGCCCGTCTCCGCGGTAGAGGACAGGTCCCGGGAGGTCATCGCCCGGAGGGTCGATCGGCTGCCCGGAGGCACCGTTCACCGACCGGGCGACGCGGTGCGTCGGGAAGATGGTCAGCCCCTCCTGGTCGGTCGGGACGATGACCGCGAGCAGCCACGGCGACTCGCCGTACGCGAGCGCGGTCTCGTAGCGGTGATGGCCGTCGGCGATGAGCAGCTGCGCGTCGGCGAGCTCCTCCGTCAGCGCGTCGCCGAACTCGGCGTCCAGGCGCCAGAGCCGGTCGCCGCCGACCTCCAGGTCCGGCTCGCCGAGCCCGTCGATGTCGATCGACGCGTCCCAGAGGAAGAAGAGCGGCTCGAGCTGCGTCCGCGTCGCCTTCAGGAGGCGCAGGCGGCCCTCCTTCGGGCCGGCGTGCGTGCGCTCGTGCGGCAGGATCACGCGGTTCGCGTACGGCTCGGCGTGGAGCGAGGCGACGAAGCCGTCGCGGCGCCGGGAGACGCCGTCGGGGCCGACGTAGTCCTGCGAGAGCCACCAGTACGCCGGCTCCGGGTCGCGGACGAGGACGCCCTCCTCCTGCCAGGCGGCGAGGTCGCGCGCGGCCTGCTCCTCCGAGTCGGGCAGCGTCAGGTGGACGACGTTGTACGGGCTCCGGGCGAGGTACTCGGCCCGCTGCTCGTCCGAGATGACGTCGTACGGGGGCGCGACGACGGCCCCGAGGTCGGGCACGTCGTAGCGGAGTGCGCGGAACGGGCGAATGCGCGCCATCGATCTCGAAGCCTAGACTCAGTCTGATGGCGACGATCGCGGAACTGGAGGAGAACCGGACGGTCGAAGGCGTCTACGCGGTCGCGAAGAAGCAGCGCCTGCGGACGAAGAACGGCGCGCCCTACCTCGCGCTCGAGCTCGTCGATCCCGAGCGGACGCATCGCCGCCCGCGTCTGGAACGACGTGGAGCTGCTCGACGGCCGCTTCGGCGAAGGCGATGCCGTTCGCGTGCTCGGACGGGTCGAGCGCTTCCGCGACTCGCTGCAGCTCGACGTGCGCACGCTCGAGCCTGCGGCCGACGTCGACCCGGCCGGGATGGCGCCGGCGCTGCGGCGTGACGCGGACGAGCTGGAAGGATTTCTCGAGTTCCTCGTCGCGGAGGTGCACGACGACAAGCTCCGCGCGGTCGTGACCAAGGTGCTCGCCGCCGCGCCGCTGCGCTCGTATCCGGCGACACCCGACGGCCACCATTCGTATGCGGGCGGACTGCTCGAGCACACGGTCGGCGTGTCGACGATCGCGCGCGAGCTGTGCCAGCTCCATCCACGGCTGCGCGCGGATCTCTTGCTTGCAGCCGCTCTCGTGCACGACGCAGGACGCACGCGGGAGCTCGGGCCGCCACCGATCTTCCAGCCGACCGAGGACGGCAAGCTGCTCGGGCACGTACACCTCGGGCTGCGCATGCTCGAGGACGCGGGCGCGCCGACAGATCTCTTGCACGCGGTCGCGTGCCACCACGACGTGCGCGCGGCGCGCACTGCGGAGGCTGCCGTCCTCTACCACGCGAACCAGCTCGACGCAGTCGCAGCAACCAGGCCCGTCGACTAGTGGCTCCCGCCTACGCGTTGCTCGCCAGCCTCGCCTGGGGCGTCGGCGACTTCATGGGCGGGCTGAAGAGCCGCATCTTCCCGGCGCTCGTGGTCATGGGCATCTCGCAGCCGTTCGGCCTCGCCGCACTCGCGATCGCCGTGGCCGTGCGCGGCAGCGCGCCGCCCGGCCCGGAGGTCGCGTGGGCCGTGCTCGCCGCGCTCTTCGGGACGCTCGGGCTCATCGCGTTCTACCGCGGCATGGCAGCGGGCGCGATGAGCGTCGTCGTCCCGCTCGCCGCCGTGGCCGCGGGCATCCCGGTCGTCTGGGGGCTCGTGCAGGGCGACCACGTCTCGTTCCTGCAGGAGATCGGCTTCGTCGCCGCGCTCGGCGGCGGCCTGATGGCGTCGCTCGAGCGTCGCGGCGAGCGGGCACGCTTCGCCGCCGGCACCGGCTGGGCGATCCTCGCGCTGCTCGGATTCGGCTGTTACTACATCCCGCTGCACGCGAGCGCGACGCACGACTGGTTGTGGCCGTCGCTCATCTTTCGCGCCACGTCGGTGACGATCGTGTGGTCGGCAATTCTGCTGACACGTGCGCGGGTTCACGGAGTGCGTCCGCATCTCGTCGCGCTCGCTGCGATCGGCCTGCTCGACACCGGCGGGAACACGCTCTTCGCCGCCGCGTCCTCGTCGCACGGCCTCCTCAGCGTCGTGTCGGTGCTCGCGTCGCTCTATCCCGCGGTGACGGTGCTGCTCGCACGCTTCGTGCTGCGCGAGCGCGTCGAGCGGACGCAGGATCTCGGCGTGCTCGTCACGCTCGCCGGCGTCGTGCTGATCAGCGCGGGCTGAGCGCGCTCGCGCAGCGCGTCGACCGCCTCGGGCACGAGGCGGTAGAACGCCCACGTTCCGCGCCGCGACGACTCGACGAGCCCGGCGTCCCGCAGAACCTTGAGATGATGCGACACGGTCGGCTGCGCGAGATCGAGCGCGGCGACGAAGTCGCAGACGCACACCTCGTCGGCGGCGGCGAGCCGGTTGAGGATCGTCACGCGGGCCGGATCGGCGAGCGCCTTGAAGCGCGCCGCCAGGAGATCCGCCTCGTCGCGGTCGAGGGGCGCCACATCGGGGCCGCAGCAGAGAACAGGCAAGGACACTTGCATCGACGGATTTGAATATATCATCCATCGACATCTATCGATGAAAGGAGGAGCCATGGACGACTGCGAGACCGGCGGCTGCTGCGGCGACGGCTGCTGCTAGACCGACAACGTCGGCGGGGGCGTACGACCCCGCCGATCCTCAGACGTTGAAGCGCACGTTGAGCACGTCGCCGTCCTCGACGACGTAGTTCTTCGTCTCGAGGCGCTGCTTGCCCGCCCGCGCCGCTTCGGCGTGCCCGCCGGCGGCGACGAGGTCGTCCCAGCGCACGACCTCGCAACGGATGAACCCGCGCGCGATGTCGGTGTGAATGGTCGCCGCAGCCTCGATCGCGGTGCTTCCCTTGCGGAGCGTCCACGCACGTGTGTCCTTCTCGCCGGCGGTGAAGAACGTGATCAGGTCGAGCGTCTCGACGAGCTGCCGCACGATCGATCCGAGCGCGGACTCGCTCCCGCTGCGGAACTCCGCCGCTTCCTCCTCGGGCATCTCGGCGAGCTCCGCTTCGAGCTGCAGGTCGATGCCCGTCCGGCCCGTTCACGATCGAGAGCAGCGGCTTCGTCGTCAGCGGGTCGAGCTCCGGCGGCAGCTCCTCGTCCCACTCCGCGAGCGTCTTGCCCGAGTCGAGGTGCGCGAGCAGCCGCTCGAGGTCGTCCGCCTCGCGCTTGAGCTTCGCGTCGCCCGACTTCGCCTGCTTCGCGACTCGCTCCAGACCGACGCTCGACGTGGTCGCGGTCGGCCACGAGCAGCTCGAGCTTCAGCGTCTCGAGGTCGTCGTCCGGAACGCGCGTCCCCGAGAACCCGTCGACGACGACGAGCAGGGCGTCGACCTGGCGCAGCTTCCCGAGCAGCTCCGGACCTGTGCCGCGCACCTCGACGACGCGGACGGCCGCGGGCGTCACCTTGCGCGCGTGCACGACCTCCGCGAGCTGGTCGAGGCGCGGGTCGGGAATGGCGGCCATGCCGACCTCGCCCTGCGCGCGGCCGCCCGTGAGCGCCGCGAACAGCATCGACTTGCCCGAGCTCTGCAGCCCGACGATCCCGACTTCCAGTGCCAAGCCTACGGCTCCTGGTTTGAGGCGTAGTGAACGCGAGCGAGATTTTCCGCTGTCATGCGCGGAACCGTAGCTAGGTCTTTTGCGTGACCTGCTTCTGGAGCGACGCGAGCGCCCGGTGCTGGAGCGACTTGATCGCGCCCTCCGTCTTCCCGAGGATCGTCGCGACGTCGGCGTTCGCGAAGTTGAAGACGAACTTCAGCGTCAGCACCTGCTGCTGCTCGGGCGAGAGCGTGTCGATCAGCTCCATCATCGACTGGCGCCCGATCGAGTGCATCGCGAGCGTCTCGGCGGACGGCTCCTCCGAGCCCGGCGGCTCGGGCACCTCCTCCTCGGGCTGCCAGCGCCTGCTCGGCGCGGAAGTGATCCATCGCGAGGTTGTGCGCGATCCGGAAGAGCCACGCGGAGAACGGCGCCGAGCGCCAGCGGAACTTCCCGATCGACTCGAGCATCTTCAGGAAGGTCTGCGTCGTCAGGTCCTCGGCGTCGTGCCGGTTGCCGACGGTCATGTGCAGGTAGCCGTAGATGCGGTCGAAGTGGATGAGGTACAGCTCTTCGATCGCATCGCGGTCGCCCTGCTGGGCCCGCTCCACAAGGCGACGGACGTTCTCATCCGCAGGACGGCTCATCCGCTACGTGCTTCCCCGCGCCCTCGACCGGACTAACCCTCGCTCAGGCGGCGGTGAAGCCGACGTGGCTCGCACGGTTGAAGCGCCGGAGGTACGCGACCTCCGGAACGACCACGTGGTACGGCCCTTCGTCGGTGTCGAGGACGACGACGCGAGGCCCGTCCTCGTGCAACGTCCGCTCGAGCTGATCGGCCGTCTCCGTCGACGCGAAGACCCCGACCACCTGACCGGCCCTGAAGCCCACCTCGATCCGAACTCGCTCGCTAGCCACTCGACACCACCTCTGTGAGAACACCGTGGACGGAATCAGGATGCACGAACGCGACCTCCAGGCCGAACATGCCGCGCCTGGGCTCGGCGTCGATCAGCTCGGCGCCGTGCCGCTCGAGGTCGCGCAGGACGACGCGGACGTCCTCGACCTCGTAGGCGATGTGGTGCATGCCGGGGCCTCGGCCGGCGAGGAACTTGCCGACCGGCGTGTCGTCCCCGAGCGCGGCGAGCAGCTCGATCCGGCTCCAACCGACGCGGACCGACGCGGCCTCGACGCCCTGCTCCTCGACGCGCGCGCGATGCTCGAGCCGGCCGCCGAAGAGACGCTCGTACGTCGACACAGCCTCGTCGAGGTCGAGGACCGCGACCCCCACATGATGGATCCCGCGTGCCTCCACGCGGCGATCGTATGTGAAAGAGGCTAGTTGAGCTCGGAGGCGACGACGCGCGGGACGCCGACCGACTCGGACGCGCGGGACTCGGCCTCGACGTCCTCGAGGAGCGCGAGCACCTCGTCGCGCACGAGCGTCTCCTTCTCGAGGAGCGCCGCGGCGATGCGATCGAGCGAGGCGCGATGCTTCTTCAGCAGGCGCACCGACTCTGCGTACGCGGTGTCGGTGAGGAGCGCCTGCTCGCTGTCGCGAAGCCGCTTCGTCTCCTCGGACAGCGCGTAGTTGTCGGCGCGCAGCGTGCGCGACGACACCGAGTCCGACATTCCCCACTCGAACACCATCGCACGCGCGATCTCGGTCACCTTCTCGAGATCGCTCGCGGCACCGTTCGTGACGCGCCCGAAGACGACTTCCTCCGCAGCGCGGCCGGCGAGCGCGACGATCATGACGTCGATCAGCTCTTCCTTCGTCTGCATGTACCGGTCTTCCTCAGGGAGGTAGAACGCGTACCCGAGCGCATCGCCGCGCGAGATGATCGTCACCTTCTGCAGCTCCATCGCGTTGCCCATCAGGTGCGACATGAGCGCGTGCCCGCCTTCGTGGAACGAGAGGATGCGCCGCTCCTTGTCGGTCAGGACCTTCTTCTGCTGGAGGCCGGCCACGACGCGCTCGATGGCGTTGTCGAAGTCCTTCTGCGTGACGTACTGATCGCCGCGGCGTCCGGCGAAGATCGCGGCCTCGTTGCAGATGTTCGCGAGCTCGGCACCGGTGAGCCCGCTCGTCTGGCGCGCGACCTGGTTGAGCTCGACGTCCGCCGCCAACGGCTTGCTGCGCGTGTGCACGGCGAGGATCGCTTCGCGCCCGGAGAGATCGGGCGGCGCGACGAGCATCTGCCGGTCGAAGCGACCCGGGCGCAGCAGCGCCGGATCGAGATCCTGGATGCGGTTGGAGGCGCCCATGACGACGACCTGCTCCGCGCCTTCGAAGCCGTCCAGCTCGACGAGCAGCTGATTCAGCGTCTGATCCTGTTCGCGGTTGAAGCCGTGACCGGTGCGCTGCGCACCGACGGCGTCGAGCTCGTCGATGAACACGATCGCGGGCGCGTGCTTGCGCGCCTCGAGGAAGAGCTTGCGAATTCTGGCCGCACCCAATCCGGCGAACATCTCGACGAACGACGACGCGCTCGCCGAGTAGAAGTGCGCACCCGACTCGTGCGCGACCGCCTTCGCGAGGAGCGTCTTGCCCGTGCCGGGAGGGCCGTACAGCAGCAGTCCCTTCGGCACCTTCGCGCCGAGCCGCTGGAAGCGCTTCGGGTCGCGCAGGAAGTCGACGACCTCCATCAGCTCCGCGCGGACTTCCTCGACTCCGGCGACGTCGCTCCACGTGACCGACGACTTCCCGCCGCTGTCGACGTGGGTCGGGCGGATGCGCGGCATCATCCCGACGGTCCGCCACAGCAGCCACGCCGTGATCACGAGGATGCCGAAGAACGCCAGCGGCAACCACGTCGTGGCGAAATCAGCAGCTTGATGGAACCAGTTCCCCACCATCCGGCAGACACCTCATCGGCAGGCCGACACAAACCCCTTAGCCGACCTATTGTGCCGACAAGTGCAAGCGCCGCTTAGCCGACGAGCTCGAGGCGCTCGTTCGGCCGGTACCGGCGGCCGAACTTGCCGGACGGACGCCCGTCGGTGAGCACGACGTCGGCGGTGAAGTCGTTCGACCCGCGGATCAGCGACGAGCCGACCCCGTAGGCGTCCACCGGCACGCCGAGCCGCTCGAACTCGCGGATCTTGTCGGCGGTGAAGCCGCCGGAGGCGACGATCTTCACGCGCTCGAAGCCGTCGCCGTCCAATGCGTCGCGCACGCGCTGCACGAGACGCGGGTTCACGCCGGTCGGCCTGAAGTCGCCCATCTCCTCGACGAGGGAGAAGTCGACGAGGCTCTCCGACGTGTCGAGCCGGACGCCCCAGAGCCGCTCGCCGAGCGCGCGCGCGACCGCGAGCGCGGTCTCGACGGAGTTGTTCTGGAAGTCGACGAGGACGGTGACGTTCATCTCCGGCGACGCCCAGTCGGCGAACTTCGATGCGGCGAGCACCGAGTTCCCGCCGTACGACGCGATGAGTGCGTGCGGCACCGTCCCGAGCGCACGGCCGCCCCACCACGACGCCTGCTCGTCGGTGGTGACGCCGACCTCCGCGCCGGTGACGAGCCCTGCGACGTGCGCCGCGTATCCGTCGCCGGTCTGCACACGGTGATGGTCGTGACGCGCCGGCATGAAGATGATCGGCTTGCCGTTCGCGGCCTCGAGCACGCCGACGACATTCGTCGTGATGAGCGTTCGCCGTGCGAGCACGCCGAGGTAGACCGTCTCGAGATGCGCGAACAGCGTGTAGTCGCCCTCGATCGTCATCACCGTCTCGTACGGGGCGAGCCGGTCGCCGTCGTACAGCGCGTGGACGGTGAGCGCGTCCCAGTCGTCGCTACACAGCTTCAGGATCGCGATCGCCTCGTCGACGCCGCCGAGGTACGCGTCGTTCTTCTGGAAGACCTGCATGACGACGCGGGGATGGCGGCCGTCCGCGAGCAGCGCGGCACGCGAGTGGTTGAAGTACGCGTCGGTGTAGTAGCCCGCCCGCATCTTCTCGACGGGCAGGTCGAAGACCTCGGGGTCGAGCCGGCTAGTCGACCGGGTCGTCGCCACGTTCGAGCTCCAGGCACGCGCGGAGCGCCGCCTCGGCCACCTCGAGCTGCTCGGGCGTCGGATCGGCCGTCGTCAGGCGGTGCTGCAACTCGTGACCCGGCTTCGACAGCGCCTGCGCGACGACGCTCTCCGGATGCCGCGTCATCCAGTTGAAGATCTCGGTGGAGACGCCGATCGCGCCCGAACTGCGCGGCGCTGCGCGCATGGTTCCGGACGCGCTCCGGCGCGAGCGTCGCAAGCGCGTTCCCGACGGCGGTCGTCAGGAGCAGCGGGCCCATGAGATGGCCGCCGCAGCGCTCGTGCTCCTTCTTCGCGCCTTCGCCGTGCTCGTACGTGCCGATCGAGATGTGCTCGGCGCCGTGATAGGCGGCGAGCTCGCCGCCGCGCAGCGCGAGCGCGGCACGGGCGCGATCGACAGCAGCCCGGCGAGGAGCTCCTGCGCGGCGGGCCGTAACTTCGACTCGCGCAGCCCGCGGACGGCGAACGCCGCGCCGACGATGGACGCGATCGTGCGCCCGTCCTGCATCGGCATGCGCGCGGCGGGAAGCTTTCGCTTCACCTCGGGAAGCACGGCGAGCGACTCGACGAGCTTCATCGGCCCGCGCAGGAACGGTATGCGCACCCGGTTCGAGACGAAGCGCTTGCGCGCGGCAGCGACCTCGATCTCTCCGTCGGGACGGCGGATCGCGCAGGCCCACGACGTCGGCCCGTGCACGAGCACGCCGTTCGCGAGTGCCATTCCCCCTAGGCGAACCTTCTCGCTCACGTCATGGACCGTAGCGCGC
This sequence comes from uncultured Actinomycetes bacterium, assembly GCA_963734285.1. GTDB lineage: Bacteria > Actinomycetota > Thermoleophilia > Gaiellales > Gaiellaceae > Palsa-739. The sequence goes on from CAVTGM010000001.1 coordinate 274,815, forward strand.
GCTGGAGGGTCTGCGCTGCCGGGCCGAGCGCGAACGCCGTTCCGTCCACCGCCGCGACCGGCATGACCTCGCGGATCGAGGAGGTGATGAACACCTCGTCGGCGCCGAGGAGCCGCTCGAGCGGGAACGTCCCCTCGACCACCTCGTACCCGGCCGCCGGTGCGATCTCGAGCAGCACGGCGCGCGTGACGCCGGCGAGGACGGGCAGCTCGAGCGACGGCGTCTGCAGCGTGCTCGCCCTCGCGCCACCACACGTTCGCAGTCGGTGCCTCGAGAACGGTGCCGTCGTGCGCGACGAGCAGCGCGTCGTCGGCGCCGCGCTCGGCGGCTTCGTCCTGGGCCGCCATGTTCTCGGCGTAGCTCGTCGACTTCGCCGCCGCGAGCGCGCCCGTCGACCAGCGCACGACGGCGAGCCGCAGGCCGCGCAAGCGGAGCTGCTCGAGCTCGGGCGCGATCGCGGCGCCGGTGGAGACGAGCGTCGTCCCCGTCCAGTAGAAGCGCAGGGACAGGTCGCCCGTCCCGGCGGCCTTCACGACTCCGTCTGCGAGGCGGATGCACTCGTCGCGGTCGGGCGCGGGGAGCCGCACGCGCGCGGCGGAGCGCGCGAGACGGTCGATGTGCGCCTCGAGGCGGAACGGCCGGCCGTCGTAGACGCGCGCGGTCTCGAACACCGCGCGGCCGCGCAGGAGCGCCTCGTCGTCGGCCGCGAAGACGGGGGCGTGCGGGTCGACGAGCCCGCGGCCCGCTACCGCGACGGCGAGGAGGTTCATACCGCCGCCAGGAGCGGACGTGCCTTGACCCACGATTCCTCGATCTCCGCGGCGGGCTCCGAGTCCCACACGATGCCGCCGCCGACCCACAGGTGGATGCTCCCCTCGGCGATGGCGAACGTGCGGATGGTCAGCGCAAGGTCGAGATCGCCGTTCGCGTACACGCGGCCGAGCGCGCCCATCGAGGCGCCGCGGCCGACGGGCTCGAGCTCGGCGATCAGCTCGAGCGCGGTCGACTTCGGACAGCCGGTGACCGAGCCGCCGGGAAGAACGGCGTCGAGCAGCTCGGTCAGCGTCACGTCGGGACGCAGCCGCCCCTCCACCGTCGCGACGAGGTGCGAGACGCCGGCGAGCTGGCGCTCGGCGAGCAGCTCCGGCCAGTGCACGCTTCCCGGCACGCACACGCGCGAGAGGTCGTTGCGCTCGAGGTCGACGATCATCACGTGCTCCGCGGTGTCCTTGGCCGACTCGATGGGAACGCCAGCGGGACGGGTTCCCTTGATCGGCATCGTGCGCACGACGTCGCCGCGCTTCTGCAGAGCAGCTCGGGCGAGGCGGAGACGATCGCCCAGCCGTCGCCTTCGAGCGCCGCCGGCTCGAGCGGCCGGAGCGGAGCGAGCGCCGCGGCGACGGCGACGGGGTCGCCCTCGAAGTCCGCGCGCAGGTGCTGGACGAGGTTGACCTGGTACACGTCGCCCTCGTAGATCGCGGCGCGCACGGTCTCGACGGCGGCTGCGTACTCCGCGTCGTTCCAGGTCGCCTCCCATTGCCCGACCGAGAACGAGCCGCGTGCGAAGCGCGGCGTGTCGAGCGTGTACGCGACCTTGGGCAGGGTGCACGGCTCGGGTGCGGACGGAGCGGACGCGCCGTACGCGATGAACACGCGTGCGACGTCGAAGTCCTCGGCGGCGAGCGCTTCTTCGAGCGCCGCGGGCGACGCGAGCTCGACGGTCACGCCAGCATCTCGCGCGCGGCGTGTCTGAACCACTCGACGCCGAGCTCGAGATCCGAGATCGGGATGCGCTCGTCGGCGGAATGGATGAGCTGCGCCGAGACCTCGGGCGGCATCGTGCGCATCGGGAAGAAGCCGTATGCGACCGTCCCGAACGCCTCGCGGAGCCAGTGGCTGTCGGTAAAGCCCGGGCACGCGAGCGGAACGGCGCGCGCGTCCTGCTCGGTCTCGGCGACGAACGACTGAAGGGCCTGCCACAGCGGCGTGTCGAGCGACGATCGCGTGCCGCCTTGCGAGTCCCCGAACACGAGGTCGTACTCGATGTCGTCCCCGAGCATGCTGCGGACGACGGGCTCGATCTGCGCCGGCGTCTGGCCGGGGAGCAGACGGCAGTCCACCTCGAGCTCGACGAGCGCAGGAATGACGTTGCGCTTGTGCGACGCGGAGATGATCGTCGGCGAGAACGTCGGCGAGAGCAGCGCGCGCACCACCTCGCCCGTGATCTCGTCGAGCGCGCGCACGCGGTCGACGATCTCGGCCGTCGGAGGAAGCTCGCCGAGCACGGTGCGCGTGAACGCCTCCACTTCCTGCTGCAACTCCTGCTCGGGCCGGAACGCCGCTATGCGGTCGATGAGCGTCGCCGCCTTGATGAGCGCGTTGTCGGCGATCGACGGCATCGACGCGTGGCCCGAGCGTCCCTTGACGAAGATCGTGAACGGCGCTGTCAGCTTCTCCGCGGTCGCGCACACGTAGAACGTCGCGCCGCCGAGCTGGATGCGGTCGCCCGCGCCCTCGTTGATCGCGTAGTCGCAGCGCACGGCGTCGGGATGCGCCTGGCACAGCCACTCGAGGCCGAACGCGTCGCCGACCTCCTCGTCCGCGGTCGCGGCGAGGATGAGGTCGCCCTTGGGCTTGAACCCCTCCCGCGCGAGCGAGGCGAGCGCAACCGCTTCCGCGGCCACCTGGCTCTTCATGTCGAGGGCGCCGCGGCCCCAGACCTCGCCGTCGCGCACCTCGCCCGAGAAGGGCGGGACGCTCCACTCGGCCGGATCGGCGAGGACGACGTCGGTGTGGCCGAGCAGGAGGAGCGACGGGCCGTCGCCGGTGCCGGGGAGGCGGGCGACGAGGTTGGCGCGCTCGGGAACGCGGGCGTACAGCTCGCAGGCGACGCCGTTGGCCTCCAGGTAGTCGCGGAGCAACTCGGCGGCCGCGGTCTCGTTCCCGGGCGGATTCGTCGAGTCGATCTGGATCAGCCGGCTGAGGAGATCCGTTACCTCGGACACGCGCGGAGCATACTTTTCGCGTGTCCGATCTCTTCTCCGACGCGGCGTCCCAGCGCTCGAGCGAGTTCGCCCCCCTCGCACAGCGGCTTCGGCCGCACACGCTGGACGATCTCGTCGGGCAGAAGCACATCCTCGGTGAGGGCTCGGCGCTGCGGCGCGCGATCGCCGAGGACCGCGTCCGCTCGTCGATCTTCTACGGGCCGCCGGGCTCCGGGAAGACGACGCTCGCGCGCATCGTCGCCGCCTCGACCGGAGCCTCGTTCGAGGAGTTGTCCGCGGTTTCCGCCACGGTGAAGGACGTACGTGAGGTTCTCGCGCGCGCGCGCGAACGGCTGGGAACGAGCGGCCGGCGCACGATCCTCTTCCTCGACGAGATCCACCGCTTCAACAAGGCGCAGCAGGACGCGCTGCTGCCGGCGGTCGAGGAGGGGCTCGTGACGCTCATCGGCGCGACGACCGAGAACCCGTACTACGAGGTGAACTCGGCGCTCATGTCGCGCGTCCAGATCTACGAGCTCGAGACGCTTCCCGACGACGAGATGGCGGTGGTCGTCCGTCGCGGACTCGCCGAGGTCGGCGCCGACGCGCCGGACGAGATCGTCGAGCTGATCGCGCACCGTGCGGGCGGCGACGCGCGCAGCGCGCTCAACATCGTCGAGCTCGCGAGCGAGACGGCGACCGGCTCGGTCACCGCGGAGAACGTCGAGGACGCGGCGCGCAAGCGGCCCGTCGTGTACGACAAGGCGTCGAACGCGCACTACGACTTCACGTCCGCGTTCATCAAGTCGATGCGCGGTTCCGATCCCGACGCGGCCGTCTACTACCTCGCCGCGATGCTCGAGGGCGGCGAGGATGCGCGCTTCCTCGCGCGTCGCATGATCGTGCTCGCGTCCGAGGACATCGGCAACGCCGACCCGCAGGCGCTCGTCGTCGCGGTCGCGGCGGCGCAGGCGGTCGAGCACGTCGGACTGCCGGAGGCGCGGCTCAACCTCGCACAGGCCGCGATCTACCTCGCGCTGGCGCCGAAGTCGAACGCGAGCTACGTCGCGATCAACGAGGCGACCGCCGACGTGCGCGAGCACGGAACTGCGAAGCCGCCGAAGTCGCTGCGCGACGGAAGCTGGTACGGACGGAAGCTCGGCCACGGCGAGGGCTACGTCTACCCGCACAGCGACGCGAGCGGGTTCGACGTCGACTACCTCCCCGACGAGCTCAAGGGCAAGAAGTACTACAGGCCCGACTGATGCGCCTACACGTCTACGAGTGGGGCGATCCCGACGCACCCGCGGTCGTCTGCCTGCACGGCGTCACCGCGCACGGCGAGCGCTACAAGCAGCTCGCCGAGGAGCGCTGGGCGAAGCACTTCCACGTCATCGCTCCCGACCTGCGCGGCCACGGACGCTCGGGCTGGGACGCGCCGTGGACGTTCGAGACGCACGTCGCCGACCTCGTCGAGACGATCGACGCGCTCGGCATCGAGCAGCCGGACTGGGTCGGGCACTCGTTCGGCGGCCGGCTCGTCCTCGAGCTCGCGGCCCGGCATCCGGAGCGGATGCGGCGCGCGGCCCTGCTCGACCCGGCGTTCGACATCCTCCCGCACGTGGCCGAGTTCATGGCCGAGGTCGAGCGCGAGGAGCAGGTGTACGACTCGGCGGAGGCCTATATCGAGAGCCGCCACGACGCCGGCGCGATCGACCGCGCGCGCGCGCTCGCCGACATCCCGCTCTACCACGACGTCCTTCCCGACGGCCGGCTGCTCCGACGCACGTCGCAGGACGCAGTCGTCTCGATCTACCGCGAGCTCGCGACCGCCGCACCGCCACCCGCGACGCTGACGATGCCCACGCTGCTCCTGTACGCGCCGACGTACGGGCTCGTGCGCGCGGAGCATCTGGCCGCGTACGGCGACCGCGTCGAGGTCGTCGAGGTGCCGGGCCTGCACATGGTGATGTGGTCGGCGTTCGACCAGACCGCCGACACCGTCGAGCGGTTTCTCGCCGCCTAAAGCCTGAAGCGTCGGGCGAACAGGCCCGCCAAAGGCCGGAGCTAACGCGCAGCGTTAGCGGAGGCCGGACCAGCGCGCGGGGATGGGCGAAGCCCACCACCGTGCGCGCAGAACGAAACAGTCGTCCACGCTCATAAGAGCTCGCGGGCTTCGCCCGCGGGCGCTCCCGCGAAGCGGGAACCCTCCCCCTCTGAAAGTGCGCAGCACTTTCAGAGGATGCGGGCGCCTAGCGCGGACGCGATCAACTCGACGGCGAGCTTGCCCGTCGCGTTCTCGCGGTCGAGCACCGGGTTCACCTCGACGATGTCGAACGAGTCGGCCTGCGCCGACTCCGCAACGACTTCCATCGCGAGGTGCGCCTCGCGGTACGAGAGCCCACCGCGCACCGGCGTCCCGACACCGGGCGCCGTCTCGGGGTCGACGGCGTCGAGATCGAGGCTGACGTGGAAGAAGTTCGCGCCGGAGGCGTGCGCGATGGCTTCGCGCATGCAGCGCTCGACGCCGATGCGGTCGATGTCGGCCATCGTGAAGACCTTCGCGTCGATCTGCTTCAGCAGCTCGCGCTCGCCCTGGTCGAGCGAACGCACGCCGAAGAGCGACAGACGGCCGGCCTGAATCGCGGGCAGCGTCCAGCCCTTGTACGCGAACGCATCGCCGCCGAGGCCGAGCGCGGCAGCGAGCACCATCCCGTGGACGTTCCCGCTCGGCGACGACTCCGGCGTGTTCAGGTCGCCGTGCGCGTCCACCCATAACACGCCGCCGGGGCCGTGCACGTTGGCCATGCCGACGAGGCTCCCGAGCGCGACCGAGTGGTCGCCGCCGAGGACGAGCGGCGTCTGACCGTTTGCGCGCGCGCCCATGACGAGCTGCGCGACCTGGTCGCACAGCGCGAGGATCTGCCGCAGGAACCGCGCGCTCTCGTCCCCGAAGTCCGTCGACTCCGCAACCGGCGCGTCGACGTTGCCGAGGTCGACCGTGCGGATGCCGAGCGCCTTCTGCAGATGTTGCTCCAGCTCCGCGTAGCGGATCGCGGACGGGCCCATGTCCACGCCCCGCCGGCCGGCGCCGAGATCGAGCGGCGCGCCGATGAGAGCGATCTCGCGATGGTCCTGTTGCACGCTCACCGCGACAAGGCTAACGTCCTCCCGTGGACGAACCGGACGGCACGGTTGCGGTACCGGTACGTGTGCTCCTCGTGGACGACGATCGGGACTTCCTCGCGTCGCTCCTGCCCTTGATCGAGCACCAGCCGGTTCTCGACGGTCGCAGGGACGGCCGAGAACGGGCTCGATGCGATCGAGCTGGCGGACGAGCTCGATCCGGACGCGGTCGTCATCGACCTGCACATGCCGGTCGTGGACGGCGTCACCGCCGTCGCGCGCCTGCGGAAGGACCATCCGAACCTCTGCCTCATCGCGCTCACCGGAGATCCGGCGCCCGAGCTGCACCAGGCGGTCAGCGAGGCGGGCGCGGACGCGGTGCTGATGAAGGGCGACCTCGTCGACAGCCTCGTCCAGCGACTGCGTGCAGTCCGCGCCGCGCACGAGGCCAGCTAGACTGCCGCCGCCGCGGCGAGGTAGCTCAGCTGGTAGAGCACTCGGCTGAAAACCGGGGTGTCGCCGGTTCGAGTCCGGCCCTCGCCACTTTTTCGCAAAGAGCGAACTTCCCTATTGAGATCCGTCTGGCCAACCGAATAGGTTCGGCCCGGCCGGTCCTCATCAACAGCAGGGGAGGGTTCGCTCCATGAGCACGTTCGCCGCGACGTTCCGGGACTCGGTCCTGGAGCGGTACTTCGGCTTCGCCGAGCGAGGCACGACACTCGCCCGGGACACCATGGCAGGGGTCACGACGTTCGTCGTGATGTCGTACATCATCTTCGTCAACCCGTCGATCCTGGCGGGCGTGAAGCCGGTTCACGGGGCGGCACTGCCCTTCGCAGCCGTCCTGACGAGCACGTGTCTGGTCGCCGGCGTCATGTCGATCGCGATGGGGCTCTCGACGAACTACGCGTTCGCGATCGCCCCGGGGATGGGCCTGAACGCCGTCGTCGCCTACGGCCTCGTGGCGAGCGGCAAGGCGTCGTTCCCGGAGGCGATGGGGCTCGTCGTGCTGGAGGGCGTCGCGATGGTGCTGCTCGCCATCAGCGGCATGCGCGAGCTGATCTTCAAGGCGATACCGCTGGAGCTGAAGAAGGCGATCGCCATCGGCATCGGCCTCTTCATCGCGTTCATCGGGCTCTACAACTCCGGGATCATCGCGCAGGATCCCAGCCACGCCACGCCGGTCGGGCTCGGCAGCTTCACGACGTGGCCGGTGTTCGTCGCGCTCTTCGGGCTCGTCTTCACCTTCGCGATGCGGGCGATCCGCTTCCGCGGCGACCTGCTCGTCGGGATCATCGGGACGACGATCCTCGCGACGATCATCAACAAGGCGACCAACTATTCGGCGTTCGGCAAAGCGGCCGGCGCGGTGTGGCCGGGCTGGAGCCACCTGTACGCCGCACCGAACTTCACGCTGTTCGGGAACATCAGCCTGCACTCGTTCAACGGTGCAGAGCTCGGTGTCGTCGCGTCGCTCGTGTGGGTCTTCTCGCTCTTCCTGAGCGACTTCTTCGACTTCTCGGGGACGAGCATCGGCGTCGGCAAGGCGGCCGGCTACGTCGACAAGGACGGGAACATCCCGCAGTTCAAGAAGGCCCTGATCGTGGACGGCCTCGCCGCCATCGGCGGCGGCGCAGCGTCCGCGTCCTCGGCAACGACGTACATCGAGTCGGGCTCCGGCGTCGCCTCCGGCGGCCGCACGGGCTGGGTCGCCGTCGTGGCAGGGCTGCTGTTCTTGCCGTTCATCTTCATCAGCCCGCTCATCGGGATGGTGCCGGCACAGGCGACCGCTGCTGCGCTCGTCATCGTCGGCTGGCTGATGATCTCGACGCTGACCGAGGCGGAAGGCGAAGCGGAAGGTGGCGACGCGAAGCAGCGGCTCGCCGGCATCGACTTCCACGATCTCGCCATCGGGCTGTCGGCGGCGCTCGCGATCATGGTCATGCCGTTCACGTACTCGATCACGAACGGCATCGGGTTCGGCTTCATCACGTACGTCGTCATCTGTTCCGCGCGGCGCGAATGGAAGCGCATCCACCCGTTCATGTGGATCTCGGCGGGGGCGTTCGTCCTCTACTTCCTCGTGCCGGTGCTCCAGCAGCACATCAGCTGGTTCTAGTCCAAAAGGTTCTCCGGTGTCAGACACCAAGTTCGGTGTCTGACACCGGCGTACAAGAAGAAGCCCCCGACTGCGCTGACGCGCTTTCGGGGGCTCGCAGGCGTCCGGACCGGTGCAACCGTGTCGCGAACGTCCGTTGGCGGGAGCCTAATACTTCCGGGCGCGAAATGCGGTAGCCGGATCGGCCGCAAATTCCGCGAAATCGCCACCGCCGCGGCCGGCCAGCTCGCGCCGCAGGCGCTCGTCCGGGACGTAGATCGGCGTCTCAGCGCCGCGCGAGAACGAGAAGACGGCGTACCCGCCGGGAGCGAGCACGCGGACGAGCTCGTCGAAGAACGGGATGGCGTTCATGAGGACGACGAGGTCAAAGGACGCGTCCGGGAACGGCAGCTGCGAGGCGTCCGCGACCTCGAAGCGGGCGCGTCCGCCCTTGCTCCGCGCCTGCGCGACCATCGCCTCGGAGAGATCGACTCCGACGACCTCCGCGGACGGGAACCACTCCGTGAGCGCATGTGCAGCGACACCCGTCCCCGTCCCGACGTCGAGCACTCGCGCGGGCGTCAGCCCGGCGACGGCGAGGCGGAGCGCTCCGAGATGGTGCGGCCCGAGCCGCGTCTCCCACGCCGGCGCGAGGCGCTCGAACATGTCGCGCATGCGACCGCGCAGCAGCCGCCACAGCACTGGACGCCGGACGACCGCGTCCGTGATCCAGCGGGCGAGCGTCCTCTCGTCGATCACCGCGGCGTGATGGTGAGGTCGCTGCCCTCGTCGACGCCCAGTAGCTCCGCGGCGCTTCCGCGCGAGACAGCAACCGCGACGTTCCGATAGCTGTCCTCGTACAGGATGAGATCGCCCGCGCGCGTGTCGCCGAACGTCCGCGCGGTGACGGCGAACCAGCGATCGCTGTCCCGGCCCAGTTCGACGCGCGTACCGGGGACGATCTCGATCTGCTCGAGCTGCTCGCGCGTGAGGTTGAGCGACACGTTTCCGAACCGGTCGACCGCGAGCACGGTTGCCCTGATCTGCGTTCCGTCGATTGCCGGCTCAGGCACATCGAGGCGTACGAGCTCGCCGCGATCGATGGGCGGGCCGAGCTCGGCCACGGGGATCCCGGACGCGAGATGCGCTGCGGCCGGCGAGAAGAGATCACGGCCGTGGAAGGTGCGTGAGACCCGCTCGAGCGCATACGCCGGATTGGCGAGCTCGTGCGCGGCCGCGATGCCGCCGAAGCGGTCGACCGCCGGCAGCAGGAGCCCGTTGTCGGGGCCGACGTACAGGCGGCCTTCGCCGTCCTGCAGCACGAGAGGGCGCCGCGACCCGCCGACACCGGGGTCGACGACGGCGAGGTGCACTCCCACCGGCATGTACGCGAGCGTGTTCGCGAGTACGAGCGCGCCCTGGAGGATCCGCCCCGGCTTGATGCCGTGCGTGATGTCGATGATCTCCGCATCGGGCGCGATGCGCTTCATCACGCCGTGGCACGTGCCGACGAAGTCGTCCTGCAATCCGAAGTCGGTGAGGAAGGTGATGAACATCAGAGCGAGCCTACGGCCTCGACGAGACCGTCGAGATCGTGGCTCTTCGCGACGGCCACGACGTCGAAGCCGCATACGCGGGCCTCAGCTGCCGTCTGCGGGCCGATCGCGACCACCGGCATGCGCGCTCCGGTTGCGGCGAGCGCGCGCGCGGCAGAGCCCGACGTGAGCAGCGCGATCTCCCCCTCGGGCGCCGGCGGGTCGAGCTCGACGGTGCGATAGAGCGGCAGGAAGTCGGCGTCGAGCACGTCCTGCCGCGCGCCCTCGGCCGCGGCCAGCAAGCGGCTACCGGGCGGCAATGCGTCGCGGAGCCCCTCCTGCGTGTGCGTCGTCGCGACGAGATCTGCATGCAGACCCTGCTCGAGCAACGCGTCCGCTGTAGCGGGGCCGATCGCTGCGATGCGGTTCGACGTCACGCCGCGGCGGCCGAGCTCGCGCGCGCCGTTCGGGCTCGTGACGATCAGCCAGTCGTACGCGGACGCGTCCACCGGGTCGTCGCCGAGCGGTTCCGTGCGGATGAGCTCGCAGACGACGACTTCGTGCCCGAGCGCCTCGAGGCGCGGCACGAGCTCGTCACGCGTGACGACGACTCGCATCTACCAGCTCCCGGCCGAGAGCGTCGGGGTCGTCCCCGATCCGCCGCTCGATCCACGAGCCGTCCTCCGCGGCGACGAGGCCCGTGAGGGTCGTGCCGTCGTGATGCGCAGCGACCGGCGCGAGGCAGCCGCCGCCGACGGCAGCGACGACCGTACGCTCCGCTTCGACGCACCGGCGTGTCTCCTCATGGTCGGCCGCAGCGACAAGGTGCGTCTCGCCCTCGCGCACCTGCAGTGCAAGCGCGCCTTGTCCCGCTTCCGGGAGCATCACGTCGGGCTCGAAGCGGAGGCCGATCTCGCGAGCGAGGCCAAGCCGGTCGAGCCCGCACGCCGCGAGGACGACGGCGTCGAGCCCCCGCTCGCCGCGCTTCCGCAAGCGCGAGTCGATGTTGCCGCGCAACGGCTCGATGGAGAGCGACGGCTCGAGCGCCAGCAGTTGCGCCGTCCGCCGCACGGACGCGGTGCCGATGCGCATGCCCGCGCGAACGGACTGTGCACCGCACAAAGCATCACGCGGATCTTCACGCGCCAAATACGCGCCGACCCGAAGCCCTTCCGCGTCGGTCGACGTCATGTCCTTCGCCGAGTGCACGGCGACGTCGATGCGGTGGTCGAGGAGCGCCTCCTCGAGCTCCTTGACGAACACCCCGCGCGCGCCGATCTCGCCGAACGGCTTCGTGCGGTCGAGGTCGCCGGCCGTCGTGATCGGCACGAGCGCAATCTCGATACCCGGCGCACGCAGCTTCGCCGCAGCGAGCTCCGCCTGAGTCAGCGCGAGCCGGCTACCGCGACTGCCGACGCGGATCAGCACAGCTTCTTCGCCGCCGAACCGACTGGCCGCAGACCGACGCGCCTCGCGGTCGCACGCGCACGAACGCGGTCGGCACCTGCAACGGCAGCGGCCGTCCAACCATCCGCAGCGGAAGGGGCTTCAGCGTTCTTCCTCGCCGAGACCGAAGAGGTGACGCACCGCCTCAGCATAGATCACCCCATCGGCTGCCGCCGCTGCCTGCTTCAGGCGGACTGTCGGCAAGTGCAGCAGCTTGTTCACGATCTGCGCGGTAATCGACTCGACCGCGCGGCGCTGGCTCTCGTCCAGCCGGCCGAGCACGCCCTCGGCCTTTGCCAGCTCCTGCTCCCGGATCTCCTCGGCATGTGCGCGCAGCGAGGCGATGGCCGGCACGACGTCGAGCGACGCTTGCCACTCGTGAAACTTCTCCGCCTCGGCGGCCACGATCGACTCTGCGCGCTCCGCCTCACTGCGGCGGCCGGCGAGCGTCTCGGCGACGATCGCCTCGAGGTCGTCGATGTCGTACAGGTAGCACCCGTCCAGCTCGTGGATGGCAGGATCGAGATCGCGCGGGACGGCGAGGTCGATGAGCAGGAGCTGCCGGCCGTGGCGCACGCGCTCGACGGTGGCCGCGTCGAGGACGTATCCGGGCGCGCTCGTCGACGAGACGACGACGTCGGCGCGTGCGAGCTGCTCCTCGAGCTCCGCGCGGTCGGTCTTGCTGTTCGCGACGAACGCGATGTTCGCGCCGCGCGTGCGCAGGTTGCGCGCCGCCTGTTCGCTCACCTTGCCGGCGCCGACGAGGAGGACATCGCACCCGTCGAGCTTCCCGAACACCTGCTCGGCAAGCGCGGCGGCCGCGGACGAGACGGACGCGGGGCTCTCGCCGATCGCGGTCTGCGCGCGCACCTTGCGGCCAGCGTGGAGCGCGTGACGGAAGACCCGGTCGAGCAGCGCGCCTGGTGTGCCCGCCTCGTGCGCCGCGCGCACCTGGCCGAGAATCTCTCCTTCGCCGGGCACGAGCGAGTCCAGCCCCGCCGCGACGCGGAAGAGGTGAAGCGCAGCTGCGTGGTCGCGCAGCCGGTAGAGCACGGGCTCGAGCTCACCGAGGATCTCGACCGCGCGGCGTTCCGCGTCGTCGGCATCCTCCGCCTCGATGTACAGCTCGGTCCGGTTGCACGTGGATAGGCAGACCGCAGCGCCGAGGCGCTCCGCGATCGCGCGCGCCTCGTCCCGGCCGAACGCGACACGCTCGCGGAGCTCGACCGGAGCCTGATGGTGCGAGGTGCCGACGAGGATCAGACGCATCAGCCGAAGTGGGTGACGGGGAGGGCGAGACGAACGACGATGACGAGCGCGAAGCCGGCGAGCGCGATGTACGCAGCGCGCCTTCCCGACCAGCCTGCGGCGCGAACCCCGAGGTACGCCGTCCAGACGACCCACGTGACGAGCGTCGCAATGACGAGAGCGTCCACGCGATCGCCCCGGCTGACGAGCCGGCCTATGCCGACACCGATGCCGAGCGTCAGCGCAGGGACGGAGACGATGACCGTGCGTAGCGCGAGCCGGTCGAGCACGGCAAGCGAGGGCGCAGGCCGCCGCAGGATTGTCGCCTCGCGCCGCTTGAGACGCCGCTCCTGCCAGAGGTAGAGCGCCGACAAGGCGGCGGCGAGCGTGAACCCGGCGAACGCGACGAGCACGAGCCCGACATGGAGTACGAGGAAGAGGTTCGAGTAGTGGCTGCGCTTCCCGACCCCTGTGCCGCCGCCCGCGCGCGCGACGACGAGCAGCACTGCAGCGAGCGGCATCACGGCGAGGCCGAGCAGCCTGTACGGGCGCCTGCAGCCCCAGATGAGATACGCCCCGACCACCAACCACACGAACAGGTTCAGCGACGCGGCCCACGTCCCCCACGGGAACCCGTCGTCCCGCGAGGCCTGTACGCCGAGGAGTGCGGTCTGCACGAGCCAGCCGAGGCGCACGCCCCAGGTCGCCACGCGGCCTGCCGCGCCGGGCCGCCGGACGTCGCCGAAATAGCCGACGGCGGCTTCGCCGTACAGCAGCAATGCGGGCCAGAAGAGGAGCTCAGCCAACGGAGATCGTCTCGCGCTCGTCCTCCGCCGCCTTCGGCTCGGTGCGCTCGAGCTCGTCCACCTCGCGCTCGAGCCGCTGCAGCTTCAGCGCAATGAGCACGACGTACACGAGCACGACGGCGAAGACGGCGCAGTACGCCGCCGTGACGTACTTCTCGGAAGTGGTCATGCGAGCCTCAGTTCGCGTAGTCGGACGTCGATGCGCTTGCCTGCCAGCTCGATGCGATAGAGCGTGTACGCGAGGACGAGCACGGCTGCCTGCGCGACGCAGTACGCGGCGAGCATCCAACCGCCGAAGTTCGGCCCATTGCGCGTGAACACGACTGGATGGATGAAGCTCTTCGCGATGCGGATGGCGAGGAAGCTCACCGGAATGAGCACGACGCCGAAGAGCGCGTACACCGCGGAGAAGTTCGCGCGCTGTGGGCCGGGGTCGACCGAGAAGCGCAACATGAAGTACGCCGCGTAGAAGAGGAAGAGGACGAGGAAGAGCACCAGCTGGTCCTCGCTCCACAGCCACCAGTGGCCCCACGAGATCTTCGCCCAGATGGAACCGGTGACGAGCACAAGCGTGCCGAAGATCAATCCCTGGTGCACGGCGACGTAGCTCTCGAGATCGGCACGCGGGTCGCGCTTCCAGAGATGCACGAGCGCCTTCCAGGCGCCGCCGGCGAAACATGCATACGCGGTGAACGCGATCGAGACGTGGAAGTAGAAGATGCGCTGCGAGAACCCCTGGTTCGCGTCGTTAGGGACGACGAAGAACACGAGCACAAGCGCAAGCGTCACGAGCACGAGCGACGCGACCGCCAGAGTCGGCAGCGAGAGGCGGTAGGGCCGAGTCACGGATTCCATTATTCCGTCACGACGTATTCGAACGACGCCCAGCACAGCACCCCGAAGAGCACGTCGTACAGGGCGAGGAACGCGAGATAGCGCCCGGGAGCCCCGGAGACGCTTGCACCGACGCCGCCCACGACGATCGGGATCGCGAGCGGGAGGAAGAGCAACGGCAGCAGGAGATCGCGCGCGCGGGTCGCTACCGCCATCGCGCCGAGAAACGTTCCAACGGAGCAGATGCCGATGTCGGCGAGCACGACGCCGGCCACCGCCGAACCGCGCAACCCGTGGAAGAAGAGTGCAAACACCGGCAGCGCGACGACCTCCGCCGCGCCGAGGAACGCCAGCGTCGCGATCCCTTTCGCAAGCCAGATAGCGCTGCGGTCGCACGGCGTGAGCACGAGGCCATCGAGCACGCGCTGCTCGCGCTCGGGCACGAACGCGCGGCCGAGGCCGAGCAGTGCGGTAAACACGATCGCGACCCAGAGCAGCCCGCTCGCCGCGACCTGCGACGAGTTCGCAGGCAGCGAGAAGTGGAAGACGACGAACGTCGCAACGACGAAGAGCAGCATCGCCGGCAACGTGTCGCGTGCGCGCAACTCGAGCAGCAGATCCTTCCGCGCAAGCGCGCCGACGTCGGAGAAGTACGTCATGCGAGCGCCAGGTGCGCCGTCGCCAAAGATTCGACGCGATCGGGATCGTGCGTCGAGACCATGACCGTGCGCTCCCCGAGCAGCTCCTTGAGCTGCGCGTCGAGGAGATCCGCGCCGGCCGAGTCGAGTGCGGTGTAGGGCTCGTCGAGCACGAGCAGGTCCGGCTCGTGCAGGAGCACGCGGCACAGCGCGAGCCGCTGCGTCATCCCGCGCGAGTACGAGGCGACGCGGTCGTGGCGCACCTCCCAGAGCCCGAAACGCTCGAGCAGCATCCCGATCCGCTCGCGCCGCTCCGGCACGTGGTACAGCCGCCCGTACAGGTCGAGGTTCTCCAGCGCGGTCAGCTCGCGGTACACCAGCGGCTCGTGCGCGAGGTAGCCGATCGCGGCCCGTGGCGCGTCCACGGTGAGCTCGCCCTCGGACGGGAGCGCAAGGCCTGCACAGAGGCGCAGGAGCGTCGTCTTGCCGGAGCCGTTCGGCCCGGTGACAACGGTGAAGGCGCCACGCGGCACGTCGAGGTCGACGCCGCGCAGGACACGCTTGTCGCCGAAGCGCTTGCCGAGCTTTCGCGCCGTGATCATGCGTGGCTAGTGTAGGCGCGTGGATCTGCGCGAGACTCAGCGGCCACTGAAGGAGCGCTATCGCGCCGAGCCCGGCGAGGCGCGGATCACGCTCACCGCCAAGGGCGGCGAGACATCTGGCGCAGCAGCGTGCTCGGTCGACATCGGCCGCGCTGTGTACGCCGCCCAGGCGCACGCCGGCGTCGGCGGCGAGGGGACGGCCCCCTGCTCGGGCGACCTGCTGCTCGGCGCTCTGGCCGCCTGCGCCCAGGTGACGTGCCAGATGGTGGCCGCGGCGTCCGGGATCCCCACGACGAAGATCGAAGTGACGGCGGAGGGCGAGCTCGACCTGCGCGGCACGCTCGGCATCGACCGCGACGTCGCGGTCGGCTTCGACCGCGTCGTGCTGCACGTCGACGTCGAGGGCGCGGGCGACCGCCGCGACGAGCTGATCGAGAAGACGCTGCGCTACTGCGTCGTGCTGCAGACGCTACGCGAGCCGCCGCAGATCGACATCACGTAGCGACGTCGAGGATCACGAAGGCGGCGAACACAACGCTGATGACGCCGTTCATCGTGAAGAACGCCGCGTCGAGTCGGCGCAGATCGCCCGGCCGCACGAGCGAATGCTCGTACGCGAGCAGCGCTGCGACCGCAGCGACTCCGATCCAGTAGAGCACGCCGACCGGGAGACCGAGCCCCGCGGCGACTAGACACGCGACCGTTGCGACGTGCGAAAGACGCGCGCCCACGAATGCGCCGCGCACGCCGAAGCGCGTCGCGATGGAGTGCAATCCCTGCGCGCGGTCGATGTCGATGTCGAACAGCGCGTAGAAGCAGTCGAAGCCGGCGACCCACAACGCGACCGCGGCGCCGAGCATCCAGGCCTGCCACGGCAGGTGGTTCGTGATCGCCACCCACGCGCCGACGGGTGCGAGCCCGTCAACCGCGCCGAGCCAGAAGTGGCACAGCCACGTGAAGCGCTTGAGATACGGATAGACGACGAAGCCCGCGACGGGGATCGGCCACAGGTAGTGCGTCTTCGGCGCGAGCTGCCACACGGCGACGAGGAAGAGCGCGAGCGACACGGCGCAGAACAGGACGACCTGCACGATCGACAGCGCGCCACTCGGAATCTCGCGTCCGGCGGTGCGTGGATTGCGCGAGTCAATGCCCGCGTCGATCAAACGGTTGAGCGCCATCGCGAGTGAGCGGGCGCCGACCATCGCGAGCGTGATCCACACGAGGTCGTGCGCGGAGGGCGTCGCTCCGACGGCGAGGAACGCACCGACGTACGCGAAGGGCAACGCAAAGATCGTGTGCTCGATCTTTACGAGGCGCGCGAAGCGCGCGGGCAGCGGAGCGGCGGCGGTCACGTCTGGCGGTGCACCGTAGCCTCGTCCGCAAGCAGACGCAGCGCGTGTTCGAGCGCGGGCCGCAACACGGCGTAGCCGTCGCGGCAGCCACCGGGAGAGCCGGGCAGGTTGACGACGAGCGCGCGTCCGGCGACGCCTGCCACGCCGCGGCCGAGCAGCCCGTGCGGCGTCTTTGCGATCGAGTCGGCACGTAACGCTTCGGCGATGCCGGGCGCCTCTCGGTCGAGCACGTCCCGCGTCGCCTCCGGCGTCACGTCGCGCGGAGCGAGACCCGTGCCGCCGGTCGTCAGCACGAGCGACGCGGACGCCGCCAGATCGCGAAGGGCGCCGGCGATCTGCGGGCGCTCGTCCGGGACAACGCGACGTTCGACGTCGTAGCCGTCGGCGCGCAGCAGCTCCTCGAGGGCGTCGCCGCTCCCGTCCTCCGCCTCGCCGCGCGACACGCGGTCGGAGACGGTGAGGACCGCGGCTTTCAGACAGGCTCCTTCGTCTTCTCGAGGAGACGAACCTCCGTCACGACCATCTCCTTGTCGATCGCCTTCGCCATGTCGTAGACCGTGAGAGCCGCGACGGCAGCCGCAGTCAGCGCCTCCATCTCCACACCGGTCTGCGCCGTCGTCTCGGCGGACGCAACGATCTCGACGGAGGCGTCCCCGACCTCGAGCGTCACCTCGACGTGCGAGAGCGGGAGCGGATGGCAGAGCGGGATGAGCTCGCTCGTCCGCTTCGCGGCCATGATCCCGGCCAGCTGTGCGGTAGCGAGCGCGTCGCCCTTCGGCAGGTCGCGCAGACGGCGGGCGGTCTCCGGAGCCATCCGCACCTCGGCGCGCGCAACCGCACGGCGGCGGGAGAGCGGCTTGCCGCCCACGTCGACCATGCGGACGTCGCCTGACGCGTCGACGTGGGAGAGCTCGTTCACGAGCGGGATCGTACGTCGTGGAGGTCGGCGAGCTGCGCCTCTCCCCATGCCGTGACGTCGTGGTCGCGCACGTGAGCGCGGATCGCCTCCAGCCGGCGGCGCCGCTCGCCGGCGTCCATCGTCAGCGCGCTGTAGAGCGCGTCCGCCTGCCCGGAGACGTCGAACGGGTTCACGCTCAGCGCCCATTGCGCGAGCTCCTCGTGCGAGCCGGCGTTTTCCGAGAGGACAACGGCACCGTCGCGCGTGTTCACGTACGGCGCTTCCTTCGAGACGAGATTGAGGCCGTCGAACACCGCGTTCACGAGCAGCACGTCGAACTGCTTGTACGCGGCGACCGATCGGGCGAAGTCGTCGCCGACACGCAGGTCGACCGCATCGCCGAGCGCCGCAGCTTCGCGCTCGATCGCGGCCACGTACTCCGCGTACTCGGGAATGTCCTGACGCGATGGATCGAGGAGCGCAAGCATGCGCGTGCGGCCGCGCAGCTCCGGATGACGCTCGAGCATGAGACCGAACGCGCGCAGGCCGCGAACGACGTTCTTCGACGGATCGGTTCGGTCGACACGGACGACGAGCAGCTCCGGGCGCGTCGCTTCGATCTCGCGCTCGCGCGCGAGCACCGTGTCGTCGTTCGCGAGCGCCTCGAACTCCGCGACGTCGATCCCGATCGGATGCGCGCTCACGAGCGTCCGGCGCCCGTCGTGCTCGACAACGTTGCCGTCGACCTTCGCATCGAGCACGTCTGCGCAACCGCGCAGGAAGTTCCGACGCCAGCGATCCGTGTGGAAACCGACGACGTCGTTCGCGAGCAGTCCCGCGAAGACGTCGCGTCGAATCCGCTGCGGGAGCACCGTCCATGCGTCCGACTCCGGCCACGGGATGTGCACAAAGTGCGACATGCACGCATCCGGTCTCTCGCGCCGCACGATCGCCGGCGCGAGATACAGGTGATAGTCGTGGAAGAAGACGAACGCGTCAGGGCTGCGGTCAAGCTCGTCGATCACCGCGCGCGCCATCGTCGCGTTGACGGAGACGTAGCTCGCCCATGCGTCGTGGTCGAAGTCCGGCGTGAACGCGAGGTTCCAGAGCCTGTGCTGCACGAACCACAGCAGCGGGTTCGCGACGACGTTGTAGAAGCGTGCGTATTCCTCGACGTCCTGTGCGAGCAGGATCGTGCCGTGCTGCTCCTCGCCCGCTACGACGCGGTCCTCGTCCGTCATCGCGTTGGCGATCCACGTCACGTCGTTCTGTGCGAGCAGACCGCGCAGCGCGGTCGCGAGGCCGCCGCCGCCGCGACGCTCGGTGCGCTCGCCGTGCTCGTCGCGCCCATACGTGACGGGCCCGCGGTTCGAGACGACGATGAGCCTGCCGCGCGTCAGGAGAGCATCTTGACGAAGCGCAGACGCGATCCGCGCACACCGGGCCGCGACTCGATCTGCACCTCGTCGGCGAGCGTTCGAATGATCGCGATGCCGAGGCCGCCTTCGGACAGCTCGTCGCCGTCGAACGACGGAGCCTCGTCGGGATCGAAGCCGTCGCCGTCGTCGACCACCTCGACCGAGATGCGGTCGCCGCGCAGCTCGTACCGGATCTCGACCTGCCCTTCGCCAACGGTGTCATACGCGTGCCGCACGGAGTTCGACACCGCCTCGGTGAGCGCGAGCTTCAGGTCCGCGATCGTGTCCGAGTCGACGCCGCGCGCCTGCGCGAGGCCCGTCAGCGCGAGCCGGCCGAGCGCGATGTACTCGGGCTTGGCAGGGATGCGCAGCCGGACCGCGCGAACGCCTTCCGCACTCTCGACGCCGGTCGTGTCCGTCACGAGCTCCATCTGCTCCTGTCGTTTTCCCTAGATTCGGAGAGCCAAACCCGCCGAATTCTGCACGATCGGCAAACCCGCAGGCTTGGACAGGAGCCTTCCCACTCGCGATCCGGCTCTAACGCGCCACTTGCTCGTGCGGATTGTCACGATCTGCGTCGTGTTTCCCCGTGAAATCGGGCAGCTCGAGAACGAAGGCCGTCCGGGCCTCGCCGGATTCGATCCGGAGCTCACCGCCCATGCGCTCCGCCAGCTCGCGGGCGATCGCCAGGCCGAGCCCGCTACCGGAGGCGCGTGAGCCCTTCAGCCGGGTAAAGCGGGCGAAGACCTGCTCGCGGTGCTCGGCCGGGATGCCGGGGCCGTCGTCCTCGACGCGCAGGGTCGTGCCGTCGGCGACGAGCCGGACGTGGGTGCCGGGCGGCGTGTGCACGAGCGCGTTGTCGACGAGCGCGCGCCCCACCTGGAGGACGCGCTCCCGGTCCGCGAGCGCCGTCCCACGGGACTTGACCAGCACTTCGAGCGGGTGCTCCCGGCGGACGGCGAGGGCGCCCAGCTCCTCGGCCAGATCGTGAACGAGCTGGTCGAGCGGGACGGGCTCGAGCTCGATTCGCATTCCGCCGGCGTCGAGCCGCGACAGGTCGAGCAGGTCGGTGGCGAGCTTGGACAGCCGCCCCATCTGCTCCGCCATCGCCTCGACGAACTCGGCGCGGGTCTCCTCGTCGAGGTCGTCCTCGCGGAGCAGCTCGAGGAAGCCGCCGACGGAGAAGATCGGCGTCCGGAGCTCGTGCGACGCGTTGGCGATGAACGCCCGCCGGGCGTCGTCGAACTGCGCCAGGCGCACGCGCATTCGGTCGAAGGCGGCGGCGAGCTCCCCGACCTCGTCGCGACCTCGGTCGACCACCGGCTCGCCGAAGTCGCCGGCCGCGATGCGGTCGGCCGCCCGTTCCAGACGCCGGATGCGGCGGGCGAAGGCGGATGCGGCGCCCCAGCCCACGAGGATGGCGAGGCCGAGCGCGATCAAGCCCGCCCAGATCAGCCGGGTACGGACGAGGTCGACGTTCTTCAGCGTCGCCTGGAGGGAGGCGGAGTAGAGGAGAACGTCGCCGTTCCGGCCGGCGATCGCGACCTCGGCGAAGGATGTGCCGTCCCGGGAGACGACGCCTTGCTCGAGCGTGCCCGCGCGGGCCGCGTGGAGCGCGACCACGTCGCCGGCGACGTCGGCAGAGCCACCCGTCCGATGCGTGTCGACGAGGACGCGCAGCCGGGACGGGCCGGCGGGCCGGAAGAGCACGGCCCGGTTCGCATCGGCGGTGCGGGCGGCGTCGTCGACGGCCTCGCGCTCGGCCACGACCGGCTCCGACCGCTCGATCTGGCGAGCGGACTGCGAGAGAAGCGCGAGACGGCCGTTCACGAGCCGGTGCTGGAGGGTCGGGACGAGTGCGATCCACACGACCGCGAGCGCGCCGGCGACGACGACCGCGAGCGCGAGGCTCAGGCGGGCGCCGACGCTCCGGAACGGCCGCGCCATCAGCCCCGGAGGCGGTAGCCGGCGCCGCGCACCGTCTGGATGAGCTCGGGCTCGTGCGGGTCGCGCTCGAGCTTCTCGCGCAGATGGCGGACGTGGACGTCGATCGTCCGCGGCTCCCGGTACGCGTAGTCACCCCACAGCGACTCGAGCAGCGCCTGCCGGCTCATGACGTGGCCGGGTCGTCCCGCGAGGGCGCGGAGGATCTCGAACTCGACGTACGTGAGCTCCACCTGCCCGCCGCGCACGGTCACGGACCGGCGGGCCAGGTCGACCAGGACGCCCTCCACCCGGATGACGTCCCGCTCGTCCCCCGCGCCGCCGAGCGAGGCGCGGCGGAGCAATGCCCGGACCCGGCTGCGGAACTCGCGGATGGAGAAGGGCTTCGTGATGTAGTCGTCCGCCCCCAGCTCGAGCCCGACGACCTTGTCCAGCTCGTCGTCACGGGCCGTGAGCATGATGATCGGCACCGTGCTCTGTGCCCGCAGGCGGCGGCACACCTCGAGCCCGTCGAGCTTCGGCAGCATCAGGTCGAGCACGACGAGGTCGATGCGCTCCGTCCCAAAGCGCTGGAGCGCCTCCTCGCCGTCACGCGCCTGCATGACGCGGAACCCCTCCCGCTCGAGCGGATAGGTGAGGAGCTTCTGCACCGCATCCTCGTCGTCGACGAGGAGGATGGTGGCGGGCTCAGGCATCGGCGTTTTCACGTGGAAGCGGCGCCTGCCGGATCCCGTCCTACTATAGAGCGCCGTGGCTGCCGTCTCGCCTGCGCCGGTGCGACGCCGACCACGGCGAGGCTCCGTCGACCGGCCCGTCAACGGCCGCCTGTACCGCGGCACGTGGCTGCTCGTCGGTCTGCCGCTCCTCGTGCTCGCCTTCAGCGTCGCGCGGCCGCCCGTGCTCCAGCCGCCCAACCTCCCGCCCGCCTTCGACCGGACGGATGCCCGGACGCTCGCGGCCCAGCTCGCCGACGGCTTCCCCAGCCGCATCCCGGGGACGCCAGCGGCCGACGCTGCCGCGCGCTGGTTCGCGCGCGAGCTCAGTCCGTATGGCTACACCGTCCGCCGCGAGACGTTCGCCGCCACCGTTGCCGGCCACGGCCACATCGGGCTCGTGAACCTCGTCGCCGAGAAGCGCGGGCTGTCGCACAAGACGATCGTCGTGCTTGCGCACCGAGACGACGCCGGCACCGGCCCGGGCGCGAACGACAACGCCTCGGGCACCGCCGCACTCATCGAGCTCGCGCGTGCGTACGCACCCACGGGCGGCGCAGCGCAGCTGCGGCTCCCTTATTCGCTCCTCTTCCTGTCCACGGACGGCGGCGTCTATGGCGGCCTCGGCGCGGCGGAGTTCGCCGCCCGGTCGCCCGAGCGCCAGGACGTCATCGCGGTCATCGCCCTGGACGCGATCGCCGGGAGCGGACGCGCGCGCCTCGAGCTCGCAGGCGACACGCCGCGGTCACCGGCCGCCGGCCTCGTCGAGACGGTGCGGGCGCAGCTCGCGGCCGAGACCGGGGCGGACCCCGGCCGACCGAGCGCGCTGCGCCAGCTCGTCGACCTCGGCTTCCCGTACAGCGCGTACGAGCAGGCGCCGTTCGTCGCACGCGGCATCCCCGCCGTCACAATCACGACCTCCCCCGACCGCCCGCCGACCGGGATCGGCGACGCCCCGAGCGGCCTCGACGGGGCGCGGCTCGGGCAGATCGGGCGCGCGACGCAGAATGTCGTCGACGCGCTCGAGCAGGGGATCGCGCTCTCGCCGGGGCCGTCGAGCTACGTCTACCTCGGCAGCCGCATCGTGCGGGGCTGGGCGATCGAGATCGTCCTCGTCGCCGCGCTCCTCCCGTTCCTCGTCGCCTCGATCGACCTGTTCGCGCGCTGCCGGCGCCGAAGGATCCGCGTCGCGCCGGCGCTGCGCAGCTATCGCAGCAGGCTTGCCTTCTGGGCGTGGTGCGGCGGGCTCTTCGCGCTGTTCGCCCTCCTCGGCGCCTGGCCGAGCGGCGCTCCCCGCCCGCCTCTGCTGACAAATGTGCACTGGCCGACGGTGGCCCTCTCGGGGCTCGCGATCCTTGCGGGGGTCGGCTGGCTCGTCTCCCGCGACCGGCTCGTGCCGCGGCGGCCGCCGACGGCGGAGGAGACGCTCGCGGGCCACGCCGGCGCGCTCCTCGCGCTCGCGGTCGTCGCCATGCTCGTCGTCGCGACGAACCCGTTCGCGCTCGTGTTCCTCCTGCCGTCACTCCATCTCTGGCTCTGGCTGCCACAGGTCCGGGGACGCGCAATCGCCCTGCGTGCCGCCGTGCTGCTCCTCGGCTTCGCAGGGCCTGCGCTGCTCGTGTGGTCGTTCGCGACCCGCTACGGCCTCGGGCTCGACGCGCCGTGGTACATCGCGTGGCTCTACTCGCTCCGCTACGCGCCGGCTCCCGGGCTCATCATCGGGCTCGCGTGGGCGGCGGCGGCGGGACAACTCGTCGCGCTCTCGGCCGGCCGGTACGCGCCGTACCCGGTCGCCGCCGAGCGTCCTCCGCGCGGACCGATTCGCGAAGCGATCCGCCGGCTCGTGCTGGCACGCAGGCGACACGCATCCGAGGTCGCCCGCCGCGCGTTGCACGGCTGAGTGACACGCGTCCTCCCAGTGCGTGTAGAGCGCGGTGAACGGGTCCTGCCATTGCCAGACGAGGATCATCCACGCGAGCAGGAGCACGCCGGCGCCGATGAGGATGCGAGAGGTTGCGCTCGCCGACGCACGAACTACTCGAGTTGCAGGCGTGCCATCCGCGGTTCTTCGCGACGCATCGCTACATCGTCTACGCGAAGCTCGTGACCGTGACGCCTAGAGCCTGAGCCAGCGAACGTCTGCGCCGACGTCGAGCGAGCCTTCGCCTTGCGGCACGTATACGAGCGCATTCGCCGACGCGGCGCGCGCGATCATGTGCGACTCCTGACCGACGAGCGGCTCGAGCGACCCGTCGCCGGCTCGCGCGCGCACGAGCTCGTCGCGCACCGCGTTTCGGCGTAGCGGTGCGAGCAGGCGTCCTTGCTCGAAACGCGGCAGCGGCTCGGCGAGACCCTGCAACGCGCGCAGCGCAGGCTTCACGAACAGCTCGCATCCGACGAGCGACGAGACAGGATTCCCCGGCAGCCCGAAGACGAGCGTGCGACCGCGCACGCCGAACGCAACGGGCTTTCCCGGCTTGACCGCGACCTGCCAAAAGACTTCCTCGACGCCGAGCTCCGACTCGATCCTGCGCACGAGATCGTGCGGGCCGACCGAGACTCCGCCGGACGTGACAAGCACGTCGGCCTCGAGGCCGCGCACGATCGCATCGCGGTGCGCCTCCTCGTCGTCCACGACCGCGGGGAGCCGCTCGACCTCCGCACCCGCGGCGGCGAGCGCGGTCGCGAGCATGAGCGCGTTTGCCTCGTACACCTGACCTGGCTCGAGCGGCGTCCCCGGCCGGACGAGCTCGCTGCCGGTCGCAAGCACGACCACGCGCGGCCGGCGCGTGCACACGATCTCGGCGACGCCCGCAGCAGCAAGCGCTCCGAGCTGCGTCGCTCCAAGGAGAACCCCGGCCGGCACGACGACGTCTCCTGCGCGTGCGTCGCCGCCGCGTGGACGGACGTGCGCACCGGTAACGACTCCGCCCGGCACCTCGACGCTGTCGCCGCCGTCCACCACGACCTCGATCGGCGCGATCGCGTCCGCGCCCTCCGGGACGACTCCGCCGGTGGAGATCCCCATTGCCTCGCCGGCGGCCAGGGGGCGCGTCGCCGGACTGCCAGCCGCGATCGTGCCGACGACGGCCAACTTCCCGGGGACATCGGCCGAGCGGACTGCGAATCCGTCCATGGCCGAGCTAGGGAACGGCGGCAGGTCGACAGCGGCCACGGCGGCCAGCGCGGTCACGCGTCCGGCCGCCTCCTCGAGCGGCACCGTCTCCGCATCGAGCGGCGCACACCGGGCGAGGATCGCGGACTGCGCTTCGGCAACTGTGAGTAAAGCTCCCACGATCGGCCCATAACCTAGCGATGGCGAAAACGTTGATTGCGGGCCGCTACCGGCTCGACACGCTGCTCGGGCGCGGCGGGATGTCCGAGGTCTGGGGTGCGACGGATCTCGATCTCGAGCGGCACGTAGCGCTGAAGCTGCTCGCGCCGAACGAGGACACCGAGCGCTTCGAGCGCGAGGCGCGCGCGTTCGCCGCGCTGGCGCATCCGAACGTGACGCAGCTCTACGACTACGGCGAGTCGGACGGCCGGCCGTTCATGGTGCTCGAGTACCTCCCCGGCGGCTCGCTCGAAGAGCTCTTGCGCGCGCACGGCATCCTGGCCGACGAGGAGACGCGGCGCATCGCGATCGAGCTCGCAGGCGGGCTCGCCCACGCGCATGCGCGCGGCGTCGTCCATCGCGACCTCAAGCCGTCAAACGTGCTGTTCGACGACGAAGGTCGTGCGAAGCTCGCCGACTTCGGCATCGCGCGCATGGCTGCAGGGGAGGGGACACTCACAGAGGCGGGCACCGTGCTCGGCACCGCCGCGTACATCTCGCCGGAGCAAGCGGCCGGCTTGCCTGCGACGCCGGCGAGCGACGTGTACTCGTTCGGCGTCCTCCTCTTCCGGATGCTGACGGGGCGGCTGCCCTTCGAGTCCAGCGACCCAGTCGCGCTCGTCCTGCAGCACCGCGACGAACCGCCGCCGCCCGTCGCGGCGCTCAGGCCGGACGCGCCGGCCGACCTGGCGGCGCTGACGGACGCCTCGCTCCAGAAGGATCCGGCCGCGCGCCCGGCCGACGGTGGCGCGCTCCTCGAGGCGCTTACGACCGCCGGAGACACCGCAGCGACGCGCGTGCTGCCCGCGGTGCCCGCGCCGCGCCCCCGGAGACGCTTCGGCGCGGTCCTTGCTGCCGCCGTTCTCATTCTGCTCGCGCTTGCCGGCGGCGTCCTCGCATACGAGGTGACGCGCTCCCCGGACAGCCCCGCGCAGGCGCCTCCGCCGACGCTTCCCGGGACGAGCACGACGCGCCACCGCACGACGACAACCGCGCCGACGACGACAGCGACGCCGTCGACCACCACGTCGCCGACCACCACGACCACGGCGCCGGTGACAACACAGCGCATCGCACCGACGACTCGTCCCGCGACGACGGCTCCGCCGCCGCCGCCCCCGCCTCCGCCCCCGCCCACGACCACCGTCTACACAACGACCGCGTTCACCACGACGACCGTGCCGACGACGACGGCCGCAACGACGACCGGCCCCTAGGGCGTCGTCGTCTGCGTCGTGTCGGTCGTATCCGTTGCGGTCGCCGTCGTCTCGGGCGGCGCCTCGGTCGTCGTCGGCGCAGCCGTCGTAGTCGGGACGACGACAGTCGTCGTCGTAGCCGCCGTCGACGTCGTGTGCGTCTTCTTCACCGTCGTAGTCGTGGCCGTCGTCGTGCCGTACGCGAGGCCGTACTCGAACTGGCCGTTCCAACTGAGCCAGGTGGGCGTCGTCGTCGGCGCCGGGAACGGCACGTCAGGACGGCTGGCGTCTGCCGCCTCCATGAACAGGTGCCAGATGTCGGCCGGGAACGTCGGGCCCGAGACGGCGATGCCGTGCACGTTCAGCATCGGCACCTCGCCCTGCGGATAGCCGATCCACACGGTCGCCTCGAGCCGAGGCGTGTACCCGGAGAACCACGCGTCCGCGTAGTTGTCGGTCGTTCCCGTCTTGCCCGCGTCGGTGCGCCCGGAGACGTGTGCGCCGCGCCCGGTGCCGTACAGCATGTTCTCCATGAGCACCTTCGTGACGGTGCTCGCGACCCAGTCCGGGATGACGCGCTCCTGCTGCGGCTTGCCCCAGCCGATGCTCGTGTCGGCCTTCCCGTCGGGGAGCACGACCTTCGTGATCGCCATCGGCTTCGAGTAGACGCCTCCCGCCGCCAGCGTCGCGTACGCGCTCGCCTCTTCGAGCGGCGTCACACTCTCCGCACCGAGCGCGATGGCGGGGTCCGGAGTCAGCGTCGACGTGCGGATTCCGAGTTTGCGCGCCATGTCAACGATGTTCTGCGCACCGACGTCGAGTGAGAGCCGCGCGTACACGGTGTTATCCGACTGAATCGTCGCGTTCACGAGCAGCTCGTTGCCCGCATACGTGTGCTCGTACGTCTGCACGTTCCACTTCAACGGCGCGTAGTAGAACGGCGCGGAGAGGTACGTCGTCGTGAACGGGTTCAGCCCCTCCGAAACGGCTGTCGTGAGCGCGATCGTCTTGAACGTCGACCCTGGCTGGCGCGCACCGCTCGTGACGAAGTTGAACTGGTTGCCGCGCGTACCCGGCGTCACGGCCGTCATCGCGCGCACCGCTCCGTTGCTCGGGTCGATGGAAACGATCGCGGCAGCAGGATCGGTCGGACGGTTCAGGATGTGCGTCACCGCCGCAGTCGCGGCGCGCTGCAGCCCCGGCCGGATGGTCGTGTACACCTTGAGGCCGCCCTCGCGGACGGTGTTCGTCCCGTACGCCTGCTGCAGCAGGTCCTCGACGTAGCCGAAGAAGTAGGGCTCGTGGATGGACGTGTACCGCGTGCCTGGATGGAGATGCAAATCGCGATCCGCCCGCGCCTCGTCGTACTGGGGGGTCGTGATGTCGCCGGCGACGAGCATCGCGTGCAGCACCTCGTCGCGGCGCGCGAGCGCATCCTGGGGGCGGACGAACGGGTCGTAGATCGACGGCGCCTGCGGCAGTCCGGCGAGCAGCGCGGACTGGTCGAGCGTCAGCGCTCGGGCCGGCTCCGAGAAATACGTCTCCGCCGCTGCCTCGATCCCGTACGCGTGGTTGCCGAAATAGATCTGGTTGAGGTACGCCGTGAGGATGTGCTGCTTCGACCAGTGCCGCCCGAGCTTGATCGCGAGGCACGCCTCCGTCAGCTTCCGCTGGAATGTGCGTGCGCGAGACAGGTAGAGGTTGCGCACGAGCTCTTGCGTGATCGTCGAGCCACCCTGCACGACCTTGCCGGCGCGCACGTCGGCGACCACTGCGCGCGCGATGCCAATCGGGTCGACGCCTCCGTGCGAGTAGAAGCGACGGTCCTCGATCGCGACCATCGCCTTCGGCGTCCACGCACTGATCTGGCCCCACGAAACAGGCGTGCGGTTGCGTTCCGCCGGGATGACGCCGAGCTCCGAGCCGTCCGCCGCATAGACGACGGAGTTCTGGCCGACCGCTACAGGACGCAACGCGCTGAGGTTGCAGCTCGAACTGAACGCCGCTTCGCCGCCGAGCGTCGCTGCGACGAGGATGAACGGCGCGAGGACGAGGCCGATGACGATCACCTTCTTGCGGCGGCGTTGCTTCCGCAGGCTCTCGCGGCGCTTGCGCTTGCGGTACGCGCTCATGCGAACACGCCGAGTGCGCGCAGCCTCTCGTGCGCACGCAGGCGGAGGTCACTCTCGAGCCGAAGCGCAGCCGCGGCATCGACGGCGGAGGCGCGCACGGTGATGGTGGCGGTCGCGTCGAGACCGGTGACGACCACTTCCGGCGTGCGTTCGGAGGACATTTCCTCGCGCAGCGCGTCGACCGCGGCACGCAGGTCGCAGGTGAGCGGCAGCTGAACCGTGATCTCGGCGAACGTCTCGCGGTTGCGGATCGACGAGTTGACGATCGTGTCGGAGGCGAGCTTGTCGTTCGGAACGACGAGGCGCGACCCGTCGGCGGCGCGGATGAACGTGTACGTGACGCCGATGTCCTCCACCACGCCGTCGACACCGGCGTAGCTGACGCGGTCGCCGAGCCGGACCGGCTGCGTGATCGCGATGAGGATGCCGGCGACGAAGTTCGCGAGCGTGCGCTGCGACGCGAAGCCGATGATGAGCGCGAGCACCGCGGACGACGCGAGCAACCCGCCCGCGACCGCGCGCACCTGCGGGATGACGAGCAGGGCGGAGAAGAACCCGAGCACGAGGATCGCCGTGCTCACTGCGCGGCGCAAGACGCGGTAGCGGGTCATCGCCTCGGGCGGGAGCGTGCGGCGTGAGAGCCACCAGCCGACGAGGCGCTCCACGAGCCAGACGCCGGCGAAGACGGCGGCTGCGATGACGATGCGGTGCCAGAACGGCATGCGGTCTTCCTACTTCGACGCGGGCTCGTCCAACTCTTCCACCGGGCGGCGGCCGGCGAAGCCGTCCTCGATCCGGTGCCAGAAGCGGATCTCGTCCTCGCCGAGCTTCCAGCACAGGAGCACCGTCTCGCCGTGGTGAAGTGCGGGGAAGTCGATCAGACCCTCGTCGATGTCCTTCACCTCGGCGCCGTGCCGGGCGATCGCGTCGACCGCGCGGGCAAGCGAACGCGCCTCGCGCTCGACCGCCGCCGCAGCGTCGGCCAGCGTCGCGGGCGGGATACCGCCGCCGTTGCCGCGGATGCGAGCCTCGAGCGCCTCCTGCTGCTCGAGCGCCGCGATGTGCGCGCGACGGTGCTCAACCATCTGCTCGACGAGCGGACGGACGTCCTCGAGCTCGGCGTTCGCCTCCTCCGGACTGAAGTGCCTCATGCACTACACCCTAGGATCAGCGCGTGGATCGCGCACGCCTCGCCGGTTGGACGGGACTCGTCACCGTCATCGCCGGGCTCAACTACTACGGGCGCTTCTCCGGCTCGAAGAGCTCCGGCAACGAGATCTACCAATACTCCGCGTTTGCGGGTGGGATGGTCGTCTACCTCATCTGGCTCGGCGCCGTTCTCTGGATCGCGTCGGGCAACTGGAGCCTGCTCGCGCTGCGTCGCCCCTCGTCCATCCAGCGCGCGGCCGGCCTCGC
Organism: uncultured Actinomycetes bacterium; assembly: GCA_963734285.1. Lineage (GTDB taxonomy): Bacteria > Actinomycetota > Thermoleophilia > Gaiellales > Gaiellaceae > Palsa-739. The sequence goes on from CAVTGM010000001.1 coordinate 304,538, forward strand.
CGTCGCCGCGGTTGCCGCGATCTATGTGCTCGAGGCGATCGTCTCCGTCATCCCCCTTCCGGAGAGCCCCGGGAAGGAGCAAGGGCTCGCGCCGACGCACTGGGAGCCCGCGCACGCCGGCGCGTTCGCCGCGAACATCGTGCTGTTCGCCGTCGTCGCGCCGATCGTCGAAGAGCTCACCTTCCGCGGCCTCGGCCAGTCGCTGCTCGCGTTCCTCGGCCAGTGGCCCTCGATCCTGCTCGTCGGGCTCGCGTTCGGGCTCGCGCACGGGCTCGTCGAAGCGCTGCTCGTGCTCGTGCCGTTCGGCATCGCGCTCGCGTGGCTGCGCAGCCGCACCGACAGCGTCTACCCCGGGATGGTCGTGCACGCACTCTTCAACGGCGTGGCGCTCGCCGCGGCCGTGCTGACTTAGGCGTCGCTTGCGATGCCGACCAGAAAAGGCCGTACCGGCTTTGCCGGTGCGGCCGATTAGTCCTCTTCTTCTTCCTCGATCTCTTCTTCGTCCTCGACGGCGAAGTCCTCGGGCGTCACCTCGTCGAGAAAGTTGCGGAACTTCGCCACCTCCTCGTCGAGTCGGTCCTGGTCGATCTCCTCGCCCTCGAACTCGATCGCCGATTCCTCGATGACGCGGTCGGCAGCGAAGATCGGCGCCTCCGCGCGGATCGCGAGCGCGATCGCGTCGGACGGGCGCGAGTCGATCTCGATCTCGCCGCCGTCCTGCTGCAGCGTGATCTGGGCGTAGAACGTGTTCTCGCGCAGCTCCGTCACCGTGATGCGGATGATCTGCGCGCCGAGCTGCTCGAGCATGTCGCTCAAGAGGTCGTGCGTCATCGGCCGCGGGGGTGCTTGCGACTGCAGCTTCATGAGGATCGCAGCCGCCTCGGGATGCCCGATCCAGATCGGGAGGAACTTGTTCCCGTCGGCGGTCTTCAACAGAACAATCGGCTGCTTGCCGACCAAGTCGAAGCTGACGCCGTAGATGTGCATTTCCTGCATCCCGACCTCGGGCCGAATATAGCTCAGCACCCCGAGGCCAAACCCCGTATCCCTGGGAGCAGCCGGGCCGTTCAGCCCGTGGATGCTCGCGCATTGGCTCGAACACATCGAGGCGTTCGAAGCGATCTCGCAGGACGCCGACACCCGCCGGATCGTCCTCCGGATGTCCGCCCTGTCCCGGGACGGGTCGCTGCCGACCTTCCTGAACGAGCTCGCACGGGAGCGGGGGCTCGACGACGAGACGAAGTCCCAGGTCTTCGAGCTCGCCTCCGACCGGGCGTTCCTCCTGGCAGTGGAGGAGTACCTCCGCCGCACCGATCGAGCTCACTGACCCGCGCTACACTTGCGGCCGCTCGCGGGGCGATTAGCTCAGTTGGTTAGAGCGCCGCTCTGATAAGGCGGAGGTCCGTGGTTCGAATCCACGATCGCCCATCCCGCACCCGTTTGCTGCTCTCGGTCGTTCCACCTACGAGATGCGTGCAATCGGATACAGAACCGGGGCCCCGACCGTGAGCGCCTCGATGGTCCTCACGGCCTACCTCGTCATCGGCGCGTTCGTCGCGGCCACCCACCACTACTTCGCCCATCTGCACCTGGCGAGGCAGTACGGCTCGGCCGTCCTCGCGGTGATCCTCTGGCCGCTGCTCTTCCTCGGGATCAACCTCCACATCCACTAGCTAGGTGAGGAGCAGGCCGGCCATGCGCCGGCGCGCGATCAGGATCCCGATCGTGCCGAGCGCGACGAGGTAGCCCGCGTGCAGGAGGTCGAGCCAGCCGACGCTGCCGAGCGTGAACGAGCGGATGAGCTGGACCGCGTGGTAGAGCGGCGAGAAGCGGATGAACCACTGGATCGCGACCGGGTACACGCTCAACGGATAGAACGTCGCGCTGAAGAGGAACATCGGCAGCTGCACGAGCTGCACCTTGTCGAAGTCCTGCCAGCTGCGGATGAACGTCGACGCGCCGATCGCCATCCCGGCGAAGCCGTAGCCGACGACCATCGCCGCCGGCAGCGCAAGCACGCCCCAGGCGGAATGGATGAGGCCGAGCGCGGCGATCGTGATGACGAACGCGGTCGCATACAGCACGCCGCGGAACTGCGCCCAGCCGGTCTCGCCGATCGCGACGTCCGTCGGGCCGATCGGCGTCGTCAGCATCGCGTCGTACACCTTGCCGTAGCGAAGCTTCCAGAAGACGTTCGTCAAGCCGTCGTAGATCGCGCCGTTCATCGCCGACGAGGCGAGCAGCGCGGGCGCGACGAAGCTCGCGTACGACACGCCGTGCACACGACCGACGTAGTGGCCGAGCCCGAGGCCGATCGAGAAGAGATAGAAGAGCGGCTCGAAGAAACCGCTGATGAGGGTCAGCCACGTGCGGCGGTACACCATGAGGTTGCGCTCGAAGAGCAGATGGCCGCGTGTGCGCGGAAGCGAGAGGACGGTCACGTGACAAGCCTCCGCCGGAACGTGCGCAACGCGAGCGCGAAGCCGGCCGCCGCCCACGCGGCGAGATAGGCCGCGTGCCCGAGCGACGGCCAGAGCGTCGCGCCGCCGAGCGTGAGCGAGCGCATCAACACGACGCCGTGCCACGTCGGCGTCACGTATGCAAGCTCGCGGAACCCGTGCGGCAGGCGCGACACGGGGAAGAACGTTCCCGAGAAGAGGAACATCGGCGTGACGCCGAAGCGGAAGAGCGCGTTGAAGCCTTCGTCGCGTTCGAGCCATGCGGCCATCGCGCACACCGGCAGCGAGAATGCGGCGCCGAGCAGGATCGCGGCCGGGAACGCGAACACCGCGAGGTACGAGTGGATCGCGCCGAAGCCGGCGAGCACGATCAGATAGAGGAACGCGGCCGTCGCGACGCGCGTGGCCACGTACAGCTGGTGACCGACGATCGAGTCGCGCACGCGCAGGGGCGTCGCGAGCTGTGCGTAGAACGTGCGCGTCCAGCGGATCGCGCCCATCACCGGGTACGACGACTCGAACGCGGCGATGAGCATCGCGGTCGACGCGAGGATGCCGGGCGCGACGTAATCGAGATAGGGAACCCCGAGCCCGCTCCCGTTGCGATTGACGAGCTTTCCGAGCCCGATGCCGAGCGCCGTGAGATAGAGCACCGGGTTGAGCGCCGTCGTGACGACGCTCCCTTTCCAGACGCGCCGGTACGAGCGCATCCAGTACTCGTAGGCGCGGATCGCGGTCGGCATCAGTCGACGAGCGTCCGGCCCGTGAGTCGGAGGAACACATCCTCGAGCGTGGAGCGGCGCACGAGCACGCTCTGCGGGTGCAGACGCTCGTGCACGACGGGCACGAGGGCGTCGCCGTCGTCCGTATACAGGAGCAGCCGGTCCGGCAGCACCTCGACGCGCGCCACCTGGCCGTTGAAACTCGCCGCCTCGACCGGCGGAACGTCCTCCGGGAAGCGGAGCTCGACCACCTCGCGGGTCGAGAGCCGCTGGATGAGCTCGGGGGGCGAGCCCTCCTCCGCGATCCTCCCGCGGTCCATGATCACGAGCCGGTCGCAGAGCTGCTCCGCCTCGTCCATGTAGTGCGTCGTCAGCACGAGCGTCACGCCCTGGCGCTTCAGTCGGAACAGCCGATCCCACACGGCGTGCCGCGCTTGCGGGTCGAGGCCGGTCGTCGGCTCGTCGAGGAGCATGAGCTCCGGGTCGTTGACGAGCGAGCGCGCGATCGTGAGGCGCCGCTTCATCCCGCCCGACAGCGGCTCGACGCGGTCACGGGCGCGCTCCTCCAGCTGGACGAACTCGAGCAGCTCCTGCGCGCGCTTGCGCACGTCGGCGCGCGACAGCCCGAAGTACCGGCCGTAGATCCAGAGGTTCTCGCGGACGGTGAGCTCGTTGTCCAGCGAGTCCATCTGCGGAACGACGCCGAGACGCGCGCGGATGGCAGCGCCGTCCCGGAGAGGATCGAGGCCGAGCACGCGCAGGGTCCCGTCGGTCACCGGCGAGACGCAGCCGATCATGCGCATCGTCGAGCTCTTGCCGGCGCCGTTCGGGCCGAGGAAGCCGAAGGCCTCGCCCTTGCGTACGTCGAAGTCGATTCCGTCGACTGCCGTGAAGTCGCCGAAGCGCTTCGTCAGGCCGCGTGCGTGGATGAGCGCGCCGTTGTCGGACACGCTCCGACGTTACATGCGCTCGAGTGCTTCCGCGATCTCTGCGAGCTCGTGCTCGTCGGCGAAGACGATCTCGATGCGGTTGCTCGTCACCTTCGCGTGGAAGCCCGTGATGCGCTGCAACCCTTCGCGCACGCGCGCCGCCAGCGCAGGATCGACCGGCGTCGCGCGCACTCTCGGCTTCTGCTTCGCGCCCGCCCACTTCGCACGCTGCTCCGCGACGCGCACCGACAGGCCCTTCTGCACGATCTCGCGCGCGAGGCGGCGGCGGCCTTCGTGGTCGGGCACAGCAAGCACCGCGCGTGCATGACCCTCGCTGATCTGGCCGCGCTCGACCATCCCGAGCACGTCGTCGGGCAGCTCGAGCAGGCGGATGCGATTCGACACCGACGGCTTCGAGCGGCCCACGCGCTCGGCGACGTCCCCGAGCGAAAGGCCGAACTCGTCGATGAGCACGGCGTACGCGCGCGCTTCCTCGACCGCTGTCAGTTGCTCGCGCGCGACGTTCTCGACGAGACCGAGCAGGAGCGTCTCGCGGTCGTCGGACTCGCGCACGACCGCGGGCACCGTCTGACGGCCGGCCTCGCGCGCTGCACGCCAGCGCCGCTCGCCGGCGACGATCTCGTACCCGCCGGCTGTGCGCGGGCGCACGAGCAGCGGCTGGATGACGCCCTGCGTGCGGATCGACTCCGCGAGCCCGGAGCCGGCCTCGCCGTCGAAGCGCTTGCGCGGCTGCCGCGGGTTCGGGTGGACGGCGTCGACGGGAAGCTCGAGCAGCTCCGTCGCGGCCGGCTCCACGCCGCCCATGAGCAGCTCGAGCCCGCGGCCCAGGCCGCGTCTATTAGCGGCGCTCGACAAGTTCCATCGCCACCTTCCAGTACGCCTCCGCTCCCGCGGAACGGCGGTCGTATGCGATTGCAGGCAGACCGTGACTCGGCGCTTCGGCCAGCCGCACCGAACGCGGAACGGAGTTGCGGAAGACGAGCGTCCCGAAATGCTTGCGCACCTCCGCCTCGACGTCTTGCGCCAATCGGGTGCGCGCATCGACCATCGTCATGAGCACGCCGCCGATGCCGAGGCCGGGATTGAGCCTGCGCCGAATGAGGTCGATCGACTGCATGAGCTGCGTGAGCCCCTCGAGCGCGTAGTACTCGGCCTGCACGGGCACGAGCACGCGGTCCGCCGCAGCCAACGCGTTGACCGTCAACGGGCCGAGCGCGGGCGGGCAGTCGATGAAGACGAAGTCGTACTGCGAGGTGCCCGACGCGAGCGCCTGCGCGAGGTAGCGCTCGCCGTCCTCGCGCGCGGCGAGCTCGACGACCGCACCGGCAAGATCGGGCCTCGATGGGATGAGGTCGAGGTTCGCGAACGCGGTGTGCTTCGCCAGGTCGGCGAGCGGCGCGCCGTCGAGAAGGTCGTAGCTCGACGTCCCGTTCGCGCGCATCCCGAGCCCGGAGGTGGCGTTCGCCTGCGGGTCGAGGTCGATGACGAGCGCGCGCTCGCCGGCCTCCGCCAGACAGGCGGCGAGATTGATGGCGGTCGTCGTCTTACCGACGCCGCCCTTCTGGTTCGCAAGTGCGTAGACCCGGGCCATGAGGCTCCATTGTTGCTTTTGCCCCGGACAGGGGAAGATCCTTCAGGAATGCTCAGGCTGGCACTCCTCGTGAGCTCGGCGGCGCTCGCAGGGACGGCGCCGCAGGCCCTTTTGACGACGCTCCTCAAGACGCCCATCAAGGCCGCGGAGCTACCGGTCGGCTTCTCGAAGCCGATCGCGGAGAAGCAGGCGCTGAGCGCGAACGCGCGCAAGTACCACGGTGTCGGCGTCGTCGACGTCGCGCTGAAGGGGCCCGACTCGCTCGACGCGTTCGCGTGGATCGTGTTCGCGAAGCACAGCGACGCGATCGCCGACCTGGACAACCCCGCCGTCGGGAACGGGGTGAAGGTCGTGGGCGTCGTTCCGGGGATCAGGTACAGCCTCGTCCTCACCGGGATGCTGAACGGCAAGCACATCACCGACGCAGCCGCGGTGAGCGGGAACGTGCTCATCCAGGGCGTCGTCATGTCGAGCGCCGTGCGGCAACCGACCGCGATCCTCCTGCTGAAGGCCGCGATCCAGCACTTGAAGCGCGTCGGCTAGCCGAGCGGGCGCTTCTTGGGCACGCCGGGCCGGCGCGGGAATCCCGCCGGCGTCGGCACGAGCTTGCGGATGACGACGAGGCCGTCGCGCTCCTCCGGAACATCGCCGCCGAGAAGCGACGCTACACGGGCGACGACCGACAGATCGGCGCTCGGGCCGACCCAGAGAACGGCTGCGCCTCCCGGGCGGACGAGCGTGAGGCACAGCTCCGCTGCGACGGGTGGCTGCGCGAGCGCTTTCGCGAGCGCGACGCCGTAAGCGTCCGGTTCCTGTTCCTCCGCGCGCCCGCACACGACGCGCGCGTTCGCCGGCGCCCAGCGCTCGAGGAAGTCGCACTTGCGACGCGACGCCTCGAGCAGCGTCACTTCCCGATCGGGCAGAGCAAGCGCGAGCGGGATGCCGGGCGACCCACCGCCGGAGCCCACGTCGACGATCGGGCCGTCGAAGTCGCGCACGATCTCGACCGCGCGCAGCGCATCGTCGACGAGCATTGCCTGCGCCGTTGCCTCGTCGTCGATCGACGTCAAGCCCGGCGTCGCGATGACCGCGCGCAGCCAGTCGCTCACGGCCGCACGAGCTCATGCCAGAGCAGGCCGCCCGTAGCGCTGAACTCGAGGCGCGGGCGACCCGGCGACGTCCCGTCGTACACCGCCGTCCACTCGAATGGCGATGCCGCGACGGCTGCTCCCCACGTCTCCGTCGTCCAGAAGCTCATCTCATGCACCTGCGTGTGCACCTCGCCCGCCCGCGGGCCCTCGAGCACCTCGAAGAGAGAATGGTGCAACTCGACGCCGGTGCTCGCGTCTCGCGACTCGACCGACCACTGTGCGCGCACGTGTTGTCCGTCGCGCTCGATCTCCCAGCGCGAGGCTTCGCCGATCGGTGCGCCGACCGCGAGCTGCACGAGATAGCGTGCGCCGGGAACGAGCGCCCGCGCGGTCGCGCGCAGGTGCGCCGCGAGCTCCTCGTGCGTCAGATGGCCGAGTGTGTTGATCGGGCAGACCGCACCGTCGAAGACGCCGACGTCGAAGTCCGCCATGTCGGCGAGCACGACCGTCGCATGCGTGTCGCGAGCGCGAGCGCGCTCGACCATCGCCGGCGAGTTGTCGATGCCGGTGACGGCGAGCCCGCGCTGTTCGAGCGCGGCGAACATGCGACCGCTCCCACATCCGGGCTCGAGCACCGTCCGGCAATCGGCACCGAGCCGCTCGGCGATCCAGTCGGCCTCGCTCTCCACATCCCACTCGAAGACCGCGTCGTAGAGGTCGGCGAGCTCCGTGTAGAGATCGCTCACTCGGCGGGCACGACGACGACGTAACGGTTCGGCTCCATCCCCTCGGAGCGTGTCTCCACGCCCGCGCGCTCCTTCAGCGCGAGATGGACGACCTTGCGTTCGACGGCGGTCATCGGCTCGAGCTCGACTTCCTCACCGCTCGCACGCACCTGCTCGGCCGTGCGCAGCGCGAGCGACTCGAGCGTCGTGCGCCGTCGCTCGCGGTAGCCCGCCGCGTCGACGACGACCTCTTTGCGCGGCTCGTCGCCGCGGCGGTGCGAGATCGCGTTCAGCAGATACTGGATCGCGTCGATCGTCTGGCCGTGGCGGCCGATGAGGAGGCCCGCGTCCGTCGCGAAGACCGTCGCGGTCACCGATTCGTCGTCCTCCCGCACGTCGATGCGACCGTCGACACCGAGCGCAGCCGTGACGCGCAACATGAGCCCGCGCACGTCAGCGGCAAGGTCGCTCGCGTCGGTCTCCTCGACCGCAATCGCCGTGTCCGGAACGCTCGCGACGACGCGCGCCGGGGCGTAGCCCACACCGAGCAGCCCGCGCTCACCTTCGGACACGACCTCGAACTGCACGGCCGACTTGTCCAGTCCGGGATGGCGCAGCTCCAGCTCGCGGAGTGCCGCCCACTTCGCCTCGCCGACCGTCTCACCCGATGCCTCGACGGTCACGTTGGTCATCTGCGCCTGGCCGTGCCCTTCTTCCGGCGCACCTTGCGCGGCTGGCTCGTCGTGCGCGGAGAGCCTGCCTTGGGCGCGTCGGGCGCGGCCGGCTTCGCGCCGTTGCCACCGCCGTCATCGTCCTTCGGCGGCGTGCGCGAGCTGCGCTTGAACAGATCGGGTGGCGGCGTCTTCGGCATCAGCCGCTTCGTGATCAGGCCTTGCCCGACCGTCCAGAGGTTCGTCGTCACCCAGTACAGGACGAGGCCTGCCGGGAACCGCGCGATGACGAACACGAAGACGAGCGGCATGAACATGAAGAGGATCCGCTGCGTCTTGTCCGCCGTCGCTGACATGTACAGCGTCGACACCATCTGACTGACCACGTAGACGACGAGCAGGATGTAGCCGCCCCAGAAGGACGTCGTGTGCGCCGCGATGTTCGGGACGAAGTGGAGGAACGACAGGTTCCCGGGCGGCGGGTGCTTCGCGAAGTGGCGCAGCGAGTAGTAGAGCGCGATGAAGACCGGCAGCTGGAACAGCATCGGCAGGCACGAGGCCGCGGGATTGATGTTGTTCTCGCGGTAGAACTTCATCAATTCCTCGTTCTGCTTCTGCTTGTCGCCCTTGTACTTCTTCTGAATCTCCTTCATCTGCGGCGCGAAGCGCTGCAGGTTCTGCATCGAGTGGATCTGCTTCACCGTCAGCGGGACGAGCAGCATCCGGACGACGAGGGTGGTTGCGACGATCGCCCAGGCCCACGGGAGATGGAGCGTCCCGTGGAACCAGTTGAGGACGTGCCGCATCGCGTTCTCGAGCGGCGTGATCGGCGAGAAGAGAAGGAACATCGCGTGCATCATCGGACCGGGTCGAACCCTCCCCGGCTCCACGGATTGCAGCGCAGGAGCCGCCAGCCGGCGAGCGCGCTGCCGCGGAAGAGGCCCTTCGCCCGCACCGCGTCGATCGCGTACTGCGAGCAGGAAGGGTGGTACTTGCACGTCGTCGGGAAGAGCGCGCCCCAGGTCGCCCGGTAGAGCCAGACCGCCGCCACACCGACCCGGTACATCAGGCGGCCGCCTTCGTCATGTCCAGCACCTCGTCGACGCGCTCGCCGAGCCAGTCGAAGCCGTTGGCGGCGGCGGCCTCGGCCACGCCGGGCCGGACGATGAGCACGTAGTCGCGTCCCTCCGGAACACGCTCGAGCCGTGCCTGCCAGAGCTCGCGCAGCTGCCGCTTCAGCTTCGTGCGCGCGACCGCGTTCCCGACGGAGCGCGGGACGGACATGCCGAACCGCGGCGACGCCGGCTCCTCCTGCCCGAACCAGTAGAGGACGAGGAACCTCGACGACACCGATCTGCCATGGCGGTAGACGGCGTCGAAGTCCCGTGACCGGGACAGGCGGTTCGCACGCTTCACGGGCAGAAGGTTACGCGGAAAGCTTCGCGCGGCCCTTGAGCCGGCGGCGCTTCAGGATCAACCGTCCGGCGCGCGTCGACATCCGCGTGCGAAAGCCGTGCCTGCGCTTGCGGCGTCGAACGTTTGGCTGGTAGGTCCGCTTCATCGTGAAAAAGGTGGGTTTGCGCCACGGTCGAGCAGCGCGAACGCGCAGTATAGCCGTCACTCGTCCACCGACTTGTCCACAGGCAGGTGCCGCACAACGATGCGGAAGAAGCGAGTTTCCCCCATGGCTTTCCACAGGTGTGGAGGGATTTTGGGGGTTGTGAAAACACCTGCTCAGGGGCGTGTTTTTGCCCCCATTTTTCACCCTGCTAGGCTCGCCTCCGGTTCACGAGTGGAGGAGCTGGCGTCGGGGTGGAGGACCAAATCGAGCTGACTGCGGAGAGCCTGTGGAGCGATGTGTCCGGTCGGCTCAGGAGCGCCCTCAACGACACGACGTACGGCACCTGGTTCGCCCACACGGCGGGACTCGCCCTGGACGACGGGCGGTTCGTCCTGGCCGTTCCCAACGATTTCACGCGCGACTGGATCGAGGGTCACTTCCTCGAGCTGATCGGGGCGGCCATCCGCGACATCACCGGCCGCGACCGCGCGATCGAGCTGCAGGTGACCGATCCGGGCACCCAGGCGGCTGAGCCCTCGACACCGTCGGCGCCCCGCGTAGCCCCGGTCGAACGCCTCGTCCCGCACCGGCCCGAGAGCGGCGGCTTCAACGCCAAGTACACCTTCGACTCCTTCGTCATCGGGTCGTCCAACCGCTTCGCGCACGCGGCCGCGCTCGCCGTCGCCGAGGCGCCGGCCCAGGCGTACAACCCCCTCTTCATCTACGGCAGCACCGGCCTCGGCAAGACCCACCTGCTGCAGGCGGTCGCGCAGTACGTGAGCGAGCACTCGCGCGAGATGAGCGTCCGCTACGTCACGAGCGAGACCTTCATGAACGACTTCATCAACTCCCTCCGGGACAAGCGCATCGAGGGCTTCAAGCAGCGCTACCGGACGTACGACGTGCTCCTGATCGACGACGTGCAGTTCTTCGAGCACAAGGAGCGCATCCAGGAAGAGTTCTTCCACACCTTCAACTCCCTGTACGAGGCCGGCTCCCAGATCGTCATGTCGAGCGACCGGCCGCCGCGCGACATCGCGACGCTCGAGGAGCGCCTGCGCAGCCGCTTCGAGTGGGGCCTGATTACGGACATTCAGCCTCCCGACCTGGAGACGCGCATCGCGATCCTGCGCAAGAAGGTCAAGACGGACGGCATCCATGTGCCCGAGCCCGAAGTGCTGACGTTCATCGCCGGCCGGGTCTCGACGAACATCCGCGAGCTCGAGGGCGCCCTCACGCGCGTCGTCGCGTTCTCGTCGCTCACCGGCCGCGCCATGTCGGTCGAGCTCTCCCAGGACGTGCTCAAGGACGTGTTCCCGCAGGGCGAGGCGGCCGAGGTCTCGATCAAGCGCATCCAGGATCTCGTTGCCGAGCGCTTCAACATGTCGCTCGAAGAGCTGTGCGGCGACAAACGCTCCCAGAACATCGTCTATCCACGCCAGGTAGCGATGTACCTCTCACGCGAGCTGACCGACTCCTCGCTCCCGAAGATCGGCAAGGAATTCGGCGGTCGCGACCACACGACGGTCATCCACGCGAACGCGAAAATCGCCCGTTTGATCCGTGAGGACAGGTCTGTGTACAACCTCGTCCAAGAACTCACTGCCCGTGTCAAACAGGTCCGCTAGCCAAACACCCTGTGGAACGGCAAGATTTCTCCCCAGATGTCACACAGGTCCCATTCCTCGCAACCATGCGGAATACAGGCACTGTCCCCGACATCCACATGCCCTACTACCTCTATGAGGTTTTCTAGATGATTGAGACTGACATCGTGGTGAGCGCGGGACTGAGGATTACGTGTTCGAAGGACGAGCTCGCGCAGGCGCTCGGCGTCGTTTCGCGCGCTCTCTCGACCAGGACGTCTGTGCAGATCCTGTCCGGGGTGCTGTTGGAAGCTCGCGGCGGCGAGTTACGCCTTGCGGCCACCGACATGGAGCTTTCGCTGCGCGCGACGATCGCTGCGCAGATCGAGGGCGACGGGGCAATCGTCCTCCCCGGCAAGACGTTCGTCGACATCGCGCGGCTGCTTCCGGGCGACGAGGTGACGATCGAGCACAAGCCGGCAGAGTCCGTGGTGCACGTCACCGCCGGCAGCGCGAGCTACCAGCTGAACACCTACAACCCCGAAGACTTCCCGCGCCTTCCCGAGCTGGACGTGGTCTCAACCTTCGGCGTGGAGCGCGAGTCGCTGCTCGAGACGATCTCGCGCGTGGCGAAGGCGGCGTCGCGCGACGAGTCGCGCCCGGTGCTGACCGGCGTTCTCGTCCAGTTCGGCGGCGGCAAGCTCGTCATGGCGGCGACCGACTCGTACCGCCTCGCCGTGAAGGAGACGTCGTTCAGCGGCACCGTCCCGGATCTTGAGGCGATCGTTCCGGGCCGCGCGCTGCAGGAGCTTGCGCGCATCGCGAACTCCGGCGACGAGGTCGAGATCGGCGTGCAGGAGAACCAGGTCGTCTTCTCCACCGACGACGTCTGGCTGACGACGCGCCGCATCGACGGACAGTTCCCGAACTACCGTCAGCTGCTGCCGGAGGCGTTCGAGCACGAGCTGACGCTGCCGCGCGTCGAGCTGCTGGACGTCATTCGCCGCGCCTCGGTGATGATCCAGCGCGCGACGCCGCTCCAGCTGCGCTTCGCCGACGGCGAGCTCACAGTCATCGCGCGGACGCACGAGGTCGGCGAGTCGAAGGAGTCGCTGCCCGTCGGCTACACCGGCGAGCCACTCGAGATCGGCTTCAACGCGGACTTCCTCCGCGACGGGCTCGAGCTGCTCGACAGCGACGACGTGCGGGTGAAGCTCATCAGCCCGCTCCGGCCGGCTGTGATCCAGGGCGAAGGCGACGATTTCACGTATCTCGTCATGCCCATCAGACTTCCCGGTTAGCACCGTGGTTGTAGCTCGGGCAAGGGCAAACGGGCTCACGGGCAAAGCCCGCGAGCCCTCCACTGCGGCGTCGCAAGCGACGCCTTGGCCCGGCTGATCGTCGAGTCCGTCTCGCTGCGCAGCTTCCGGTCGTACGAGCGCCTCGAACTCACGCTCGAGCCGGGCCTCGTGCTGGCGACCGGGCCGAACGGCGTCGGGAAGACGAATCTGCTCGAGGCGCTGCACGTCGGCACACAGGGCTTCTCGCCGCGCACGCGCAACGACCGTCAGCTGATCCGCTTCGGAGCCGACGGGGCGCGCATCGCAGCGCACGGCCGCCGTGGTGACGCTCCCGTCGACGTGGAGGTGAAGCTCGAGGCCGGTGCGGCGAAGCACGCGTCCGTCAACGGAGCACCGCTACGCAGCGTCGAGCAGCTGCGCGCCGAGCTGACGACGCTCGTCTTCACCCCGGACCGTCTCGGCGTCATCAAGGGGGCACCTGCCGCGCGACGGGCGTACTTCGACCGTGCTCTCGGCCGCACGGCGCCGGCGCGTGCGCAGCTGCCGGCGGACTACGGCGGCGCGGTCGCACAGCGAAATGCATCAC
>CAVTGM010000002.1:0-20982 GCA_963734285.1 uncultured Actinomycetes bacterium
CCAATCAGGGCGTGGCCGGCAAGGGCGTGCCTGCGGACATTGGTGGCCGCCTCCCGGATGACGCGGTAGATCGCGGTGTCGAACTCGGGCGCGAGGCGGTCGCCGTTGAGGTTCGAGGAGATGGCGTAGTCGGTTTCTGTCCCGTCGAAGATGGCGTTTACGGTGTCCCCAATTGCGGCTTCGAGGCCGCGCTCGTCCATGACGGGTGGTCGGAGCTCGATCATCATCTTGCGCAGCGACGTCATCTCCGCGGCGACCTCGTCGCGGACCCTGCCGGCGATCGCGGCTGTCTCTGTCGCCCCGTCTCGTGCGAGCTTGCTCACGAGGAGGTCGAGCCGGAACGCGGCCGCGGTGAGGTGCTGGATCGGGCCGTCGTGAAGGTCGGCGGCGAGCGACATGCGTTCGTTCTCCGCAGTCTCGACGGTGCGCGCCAACAGCTGCCTGCGCTCGGTGACGTCCTCGATGAGGCCGATGCCGAAGCTGCCGTCGGGCGCCATGGTCACCGTCACGCGCACCCACAGGATCTCCCCGTCGCGGCGGACGTAGCGCTTCTCGACAGTGAAGGACGGCTTCTCGCCTGCGGCGAGATTGGCCGTCGCCTCGTCCTCGACATCGAGATCGTCGGGATGGGTGATCTCGCTGAAGTGCATGCGCGAGAGCTCGTCGCCGGTGTACCCGATCAGGCGCTGGTAGGCCGCGTTCGTCTCGGTCAGCATTCCGTCAGCCCCCGTGGAGATGCCGATCCCGGCGGCGTCGAAGACCATGCGGAACTTCTGCTCGGCTTTCCGGCGCGCGGTGAGATCGACGACCTGCGTGACGAAGTACGGAGGGTCGTCCGTGGTCATCCGCACCGGAGCGACTGCGACTTCCACCCAGACCGGTTTGCCGTTCTTGCGCAGGTAACGCTTTTCAACGGAGAAGTGGCTCAGCTCGCCGTCGCGGAGCTTCGGCAGCGCAGCCTCGGATTCAGCGCGGTCATCCGGATGCGTCAGCTCGAAGACACACAGCCCTTCGAGCTCGTCCTCCTCGTAGTCGAGAAGCGAGGACAGGGCAGCGTTTGCTCGCAGGATCGTTCCGTCACTTGAGACGAGCAGCATTCCCACGGCCGCGTCGTCGAACGCCGCGCGAAACAGCTGCTCGCTCGCGCGAAGCGCTTCCTCCAACTCGCGCCTGATGCGTATGTCACGCACCTGGCCGATAAGCAGTCGCTCCTCCGTCGCCGCGTCCGGGATCGCGGTGATGCCCAGCTCGACCCATATCGGATCGGCGTCGTCGCGCACCATGCGGACCTCGCCACCAAACCGGTCGCGCTCGCCGGCGAGGAGCTGGCGGAGCGCTTCGCTCAGGTCGGCGCGGTCGTCCTCGTGGACGAGGTCGGAGAGAAGGCGGCCACATGGGTCTACGTCGCCGAGGAGGGTGCGCAGCGCCTCGTTCGCGCGCACGATCGAGCCGTTGGCGGACGCGAGGAAGAAGCCGCCCTTCGTACTCTCGAAGGCGGCCACGAGCGGGTGATCGAAGCTCATGCTGGCGGCGATGTCCATCGCTCAATGCCGTAGCCCATCGCTAGGTCGGCACGGTGGCGGTGTCTTCGCCGGATACGACGCGCTTGAGCTCGTCCAGCGTCGTCAGACCGGCGAGCGCCTTCGAGGCTCCGTCCTCGAACAGCGTGCGCATCCCGTGCGCGATCGCGAGCTCGCGGAGCTGAGCATGCGATGCTCGATCGAGGGTGAGCTGGCGCAGGTCGTCGTCCATGATCATGAGCTGGTGCACTCCGACCTGGCCGCGGTAGCCGCGGTCGCACAACGGGCAGCCGGTCGCCGAGAAGAGGTGATGGTCGCCGTCGTCGAGGCCGAGCTCCGCACGCTCGGCTCCGGTCACGGGACGGCGGACGCGGCAGAAGATGCACAACCGGCGCACCAGGCGCTGCGCGAGAACGGCTGTCACGGTGGCGGCGGTGACATACGGTTCGACGCCGATGTCCAGCAGTCGTGTGACCGCGGCCGGCGCGTCGTACGTGTGGAGTGTCGAGAGCACGAACGTGCCGGAAAGGGCCGCCTTCAACGTTGTCGAAGCGGTGTCGAGGTCGCGCATCTCTCCGACGGCGATGACGTCTGGGTCCGTGCGCAGGAACGTGCGCAAGGTCGAATCGAAGCTGACGCCGATCGCCTGATTGACCTCGACCTGGTAGACGCCGTCGAAGCGGTATTCGACCGGGTCCTCGACGGTGACGATGTCGAGCTCCGGCGTCGCGAGGTCGTTGAGCGCGGCGTAGATGGTCGTCGACTTGCCCGATCCCGTCGGTCCGGTGACGAGCAGTGCGCCACGACGCTGGTTGATGATGCGCTCGAGCTGCAGCTGCATCTCCTCGGACAACCCGACCTCGGTCAGCGACGGTGGCCGGGCGGTGTGCTCGAGCAGGCGTATCGCGACTCCCTCGCCTGCAATCGTCGGGATGACGGTGAGCCGGAGGTCGAACTCGCGGCCGGAACTGCTCGCGATACGCATACGGCCCTCTTGCGGCCGACGGTGCTCGCTGATGTCGAGTCGTGCCTGGATCTTCAGCCGCGAGACGGCCGCCGCGCTCCCAGCGTCCTGGATGACGCCGATCTCGCGGAGGAGGCCGTCCACGCGTGCGCGCGCGGCGAGGCCGCGCTCCATCGGGACGAAGTGGAGGTCGGTGGCTCCGGCATCAGCCGCTCGCACGAGCAATGCCATCTCGGGCTCGGGGCCGAGGTCGTCCGACGTGACCGCGATGAGCGAGCCCGTACGGCGCGCCTGGCGAAGGGAGTCGAGCAGATGCATCAGCGAGGCGCGCGGCGCGACCTCGAATACCAGGTGAGGCTCGACCTCGCTGGCGACGAGCTCGCACATGGCGGGATCGGCGACTGCTACGCGGATCGCCCCGTCGACGAATCCGATCGGGACCGCGAGGTACCGCGTCATCAGGTCGAAGGGGAACCGCGCCACCGCAAGGGGGTCGAGCAATTCGGCGTCAAGGTCGACCCAGGGAAGCTGGCTCCGCTGCGCGAGCCCGCGTGCGCGAGCCAGCTCCGCCGTTGCCGGTGCAACTGCCGTCATTGCAGCGCCACCGCCCGCAACCCGGGCACCGGCTGGGCCTTGGCCGTGGTCATCTGTAAGAGCGCCGCCACGCGCTGTACGAGGAGCTCCGGGCTGAACGGCTTGGTCACGTAATCGTCGGCGCCTGCTGCAAGCCCGAGCTCGACGTCCGTGGCGCGTGTGCGAGCCGTGAGCAGAAGGATCGGCATCGTGGCCGTCTCTTCTCTCTGGCGTAGCATCCGGGTCACCTCGACCCCGTCCAGGCGCGGCATCGCGACGTCGATGACGGCAAGGTCGGGACGCCGTGCCAGTGCAAGCTCGACTGCGGCCTCCCCATCCGTTGCAGGCAGGACTTCGTAGCCGCTGCGGCCCAGCCTGAGCGTGACGAGTTGGAGGATGTCCTCGTCGTCGTCCGCGACGAGCACCAGTGGGCGATCCGCCGCCATCATCGATTCCTTTCTGCCGCTGAACGATTCGCGGGAAGCGTCACCCGGAAGGTCGAGCCGGCGGACAACGTGCTTTCGACGGCGATCTCGCCGCCGTGCGCATCGACGATCGCCTTGACGATCGAGAGCCCAAGACCGGTTCCCTGCACCGCGCCGCGCACGGCGTCGCGCGCTCGGAAGAATCGCGTGAAGAGAAGCCCTTGTTCGTCGTCGGGGATCCCGATGCCCGTGTCGGACACGGCGAGCAGGACCTGCCCGCCTCGCCGAGTGATGCGCACCGCGACCGAGCCGCCCTCGGGCGTGAACTTGAGCGCGTTCGACAGGAGGTTGTCGATCACCTCGCCGAGCAGCCGTCGATCGCCGGACACGGCGGCCCGACTCACATTCGTCGTCAGGGCGACGCCGCGCGAGCTCGCAATCGGCTGGGCGAGCGCGACACAGTCCTTCGCGATGTCGGCGAGGTCGACATCCTCGCGCTCGAGCGGGACGCCGTCCGACTCGACCTGCGCCATCAAGAGAAGATCCGAGATCAGGGACAGCAGGCGTTCTGCGCTTCGGCTGATGATGCCGAGGAATTGCGCCTGCTGTTCGGTGAGCGGATCGGACTCGGGGCCTCTGAGAAGCTCCAGGTACCCGACGATCGAAGTCAGGGGCGTGCGCAGCTCGTGCGAGACGGTCGCGATCAGCTCGTCCTTCAGCTGGTCGATCTGGAGCAGGCGTTCGTTCTCCGCGACCAGCGGGTTCTGGCTGTCGCGCATGTCGCTCGAGTGCGTCGATGCGAGCAAGGCGTTCATCGCGCGAATGCCTCCGGCGCGAGCGCGGTGACGCGGCTCAGGAGCTCGTCGGCGGTGAAGGGCTTGCTCAGGACGGGATCGGCCCCGCCGCCGTGCGGCAGGGCACCGTAGCCGGAGATGAACAACACTTTGAGGCCGGCAGTGCGCTGCCTGAGCTCGTCGACGAGCGCCATCCCACCTTCGGGCGGCATGACGATGTCGGCAACGACGAGCGCCAAATCGTCGATCGAGAGCGCGACGGCTTCGTCGCCGGTCGCCGCCTCGACGACCCGGCATCCTTGGTCGCGCAGCACCTCGCCGATCAGGCTGCGCAAGTCGTCGTTGTCGTCAGCAACGAGAATCGCCGGTACGTGTCCATTCGCTTTTTTCACTACCGCAGCCTCCTTAGCCCGAGCATCGTCACCCGTTCGGGAGGCCGAGACACAGGGGCGGGTGCCACGACCGCCCGGTTCCGGGGTGCCCGCTCTCACCCGTTTGGGTGTCGAGAGCCTGGGCTACGGGCTGGGCGGCCCGGCGGCGACCAAGCACGCCGCGGTTCCGCTCGGCGCCGCGTTCCTGGGAACGGGGTGGTGACGGTGTGCAGCCGATCTGGTGAACGTCCGGACCGCCGGATAATGTCGGCACCGGTGGTGTCCGCCGAGCATTCCGCTGCCGCCCCTGAGCGCCTGGACAAGGCGGCGCCGGTCGAGATCCTGCCGGTCGCGGCGCTGCCTGTCGTTGCAGTGATCGTCGCCGCCCTGATCGCCGCGATCGGAACGAACTCGAAGTGGGCGCTCGATTTCTTCCACGTCGCCGGCGGCGGGATCTGGACCGCTCTCGATCTCTTCCTCGGGTTCATCCTCGGCCCGATCCTCGGAAGGCTGTCCATCCCCGCGCGGGTCGAGTTGACCAAGAGGCTGATGCCGAAGCTCGTGCTGATCATTCCCGTGCTCGTGACGATGACGCTCGCGGCCGGATTCCAGCTGGCGCGTTACAACGGAATGCTCGATACCGCCTTCCCGCGCCACGCCTGGGTCGTCGCCTCGTTCGCGGTCGTGGGCGTGATGGCTGTGATCGCGATCGGCCTGCTCGAGCCGGCGAACATCGCCGTTCTCTTCGAGCTGCGAAAGCCGCAACCCAACCCTGCGGTGATCGAGAAGCTCATGCGACGGTTCATCTTCACGGCGGGGATCACCGGAGCAATGCAGATCGGGACGCTGGTGATCATGACGAGGCTTGCGAGTTGATGATCGCGCCGGAACAACAGGCATGGGCCGATCGGAAGGTGCCGCCGGTGACCGGGCTCTGGATGCTCTCGCTCGCACTGATCGCCGGTGGAGTGAGCTACCTCGCCGCGTACCTCCCGAAGCGCGCACCGCTCGGTCCGGCCGTCGGCTTGCTGGCGGCATCCGCAATCGTTCTTGCTGCAGGTGTAGTCCTCCTGGCGCGCCAGCGCGAGTTTGCGTGGCGCCGGTTCCGCCAGGTGGCCGGATGGACGTTCCTCGCCTACGTCGTGATCGCGGGACTGATCGAGTACGCGTTCATCTACGACCACACGCGCGGCGCGGTGCTCGTCGTGATGACGCTGATGCTCTTCGTGTTCATGCTCGCCCCGCCGCTGCTCGTCGGCTTCACCGTCGCGCGCTTCCAGCACACCACCTAGCCGGAGGCTGCCCCCGGGGCGGCCGCTATCATTCCGAGCAGGACGTGGACGGCCTTGCTGCCGCCCGTGGGTGAGCGTTGAGGCTCCCTGATGAGGGTCGAGCCTTCGCAAGTCGCAACACGCTGATCCCCCGCGTCTAAGGAGTGACGATGCCTGCAGCAGTCAAGACCACTGTTCTTGCAGTCGAGGACGATCCGATCGTCCGCACGGATCTGCGTCTGATTCTCGAGGACGCGGACTTCGTCGTGACCGAGGCGCGCGACGGCGCGGAAGCCGTCGAGCGCGCGAGGAATGAGCGACCCGATCTGATCGTGCTCGATCTCGGCCTACCCAAGGTCGACGGCGTGACCGCCGCACGGCGGATCCTGCGCGAGCGCTCGGTGCCGATCGTCGTGCTCACCGGCAGGAGCAACATCGACGGGCAAGCGAGCGCGCTCGAGGCGGGTGCGACCCACCTCGTGACGAAGCCCTTCCGCGCCGCAGAGCTGGTCGCTGCCGTGCGCGGAGCCTTCGCGGCGACCGCCGGGACCTCGAGGCACGTCGCGTACGAGGACGAGGACTACCAGGCGCGCGTTTTCATCGAGTCGATGGTCAGGCGCGGTGCGTCGCAACGCGAGATCGAACGGGCCCTACGGCGCGAGTTCAGGTAGGGCGCCGCTCGACAGCCGAGCTCATAGGCGGTTGACCGACGCGGTTACGGCTGCCACAGTGCTTTTCGTGTAGCGCGTGTGTCCCGGAACACGTCTCGTTGTCCGTGAGACGAAGCCGTCGCCCCGCCTCAGTAGGTCGCTTGATTAGTTAACCGCGTGCGCGTCTGACGACCGAAGCGGAACACGGTCGTCGATCTGAACGTCTCGCCGGGTCGAAGCACGGTCGACGGGAACGCAGGACGATTCGGCGAGTCCGGGAAGTGCTGGGTCTCGAGAGCGATGCAATCGCCTCGACGGTAGGGGCGACCACTCGAGCCGACGAGCGAGCCGTCGAGGAACGTGCCGGTGTAGAGCTGCAACCCCGGCTCGGTGGTCAGCATCTCGAGCGTCCGTCCGCTCGCCGGTTCCAGCACCCGCGCCGCCGGCACGAGCGAGTCGTCGCGTCGGTCGATCACGACGTTGTGGTCGAAGCCGCGGCCGTGCACACCGATGGGCTTCGGGGCGCGGAAGTCCAGCGGCGTCCCGTCGACGGGACGAATCTCGCCGGTCGGAACGAGGTTCGCATCGACCGGCGTGAACGCCGAGGCGTTCAGCGTCAGCACGTGCCCTTCGACAGATCCGCTTCCTTCGCCGGCGAGGTTCCAACACGTGTGGTTCGTGAGGTTCACGACGGTGGGTGCGGACGTCGCGGCTTCGTAGTCGATGCTGAAGCTCGGCGCCCTCGAGGCGGTACGCGACGAGGACGTCGAGGTTTCCCGGGAATCCCATCTCGCCGTGCGGGCTCCGGTACGCGAGCCGGAGCATTGCGCTCGTGGCCTCGACGACGTCCCACACCCGCGTGTCGAATCCGTGCGCGCCGCCGTGGAGGCAGTTCTTCCCGTCGTTGCGGTCGACCTCGTGGACGACGCCGTCGAGCCCAAACCGCGCTTCAGCAATGCGGTTCGCATACCGGCCGATGGTCGCGCCGAAGTAGTGGCCCGTGTTCCCGACGTATCCGGCGAGCGTGTCGAACCCGAGGCAGATGTTCGCGTCGTGGGCGAAGAGCGACTGCAGGGCGGCGCCGTACGTGATGATCGAAGCCTCGGTGCCGCTCGGATCGCCGAGCGTGAACAGGTCGACGGTCTCCCCGCGGGGCGTCTTGCCGAATGGGCGCCTGCGGATACGAGTAGTCATCGGTACAAGTCTCCCTCGCCATAGGAGTGTCGATGGGGGAAACTTCGCCCATGTCGACGATGACACCGGGTGTCGGACGTTCCACGCGCCTCGACTTCGCCGACGCAGAGTCGTTCTGCCTCGACGTCGGCTCGAGCGCGTTCTTCGTCTCCGGCACACCGGTCGCGGTCGCGCGCGCACCGGGCCGGCTCGACGTTCTCGGCGGGATCTCCGACTACTCGGGCGGGCTGGTCCTCGAGCTGCCGCTGCACGCCGCCGCGCTCGCCGCCGCCCAGCCGACCGTAGACGGACGCGTGGTCGCCGTCAGCGGCGGGCGCCGCATCGCAGTCGACGCGAATGCGCTCGCGCATGCTTCGATCGACGAGCTCGCGGCGATCTTCACCGGCCGGGACGCGTGGGGCGCGTACGTGCTCGGCCCCGTTGCGCTCCTCGTCCGCGAGCAGGGCTTGCCGCTCGCCGGCCTGCGCGTACTCATCTCCTCCTCGATCCCGGAGGCGAAGGGCCTCGGCTCGTCGGCAGCGGTCGAGGTCGCGGTCCTGCGCGCGGTCGCGACGTGCCTCGGCGCGTCGCGCGAGCCGCGTGAGCTCGCGCTGCTCGCGCAGCGCGCCGAGCAGATCTTCGCCGGAGCGCCGTGCGGCGCCATGGACCAGATGGCGGTCATGCACGGCGAGGAGGGCGAGCTGCTCGCGCTGCTCTGTCGTCCGGCCGAGATCGTCGCGTCTGTGCCGCTGCCGCGCACACTCGCCGCGTGGGCGATCGACTCGGGGCTGCCCCACGCGGTTTCCGGCGATGCGTATCGGCGTGTTCGCTGCGCGGCGTTCATGGGACACGCGCTGCTCGAGTGCCCGAGCGACCATCTCGCGGAGCTCGAGCGCGAAGACGTGAACATGCGATTGCTGCCGCGGCGCATGCTCGGCGCCGATTTCCTCCGGCTGCGGGAGGGCATCATCGATCCGGTGAGCGCGGTGGAGCCGGCGGTCGAGTACCAGGTGCGCGCCGCAACGCTCTTTCCACTCGAGGAGCACGCACGGGCACGCGAATTCCTCGCTCTCCTCGACGAGCAGCCGGACGACGACGCTCTCCACCGGATCGGCGAGCTCATGTACGAGTCGCACGCCGGCTACTCGCGCTGCGGTCTCGGCGTGCCGCGGACGGACGAGATCGTCGAAGCCGTGCGCGAGGCCGGCATGCGCGAGGGGCTCATCGGAGCGCGCATCAGCGGAGGAGGGAGCGGCGGCGCCGTCGTCGTCCTCGGGCGCCCGGTGGCGGAGCCGCACGTGCGCGCGATCGCCGAATCCCTCGGCGCGGGTCTCGTCGGCGGGTCGTCGCCGGGAGCGGCCCGCTTCGGCGTCCGCGTCGTGCACGGCCACGTCCACTGAGAGCCTAGGCGCGGTCTAGCCCACGACGCGAACGTCGCAGCCGCGTTCCCGCAGCGCCTCGACAACCGCCGGATCGGCCGACCGGCCCGTGATCACCAAATCGACGTCTGCGATGCTGCAGAGCCGTGCCACCTCGATGCGGCCGAGCTTGCTCCCGTCGGCCAGCACGACCTTCCGCGTCGCCACGGCCAGCATCCGCTGCTTCACCGCGGCCTCGGGCAGGTTGATGTTCGTGACGCCTCCGATTGGATCGATGCCGTTGCAGCCGAGCAACAGCGTCTTGACCGAGATCTGGTCGAGGATGAGCGTCGCGAGCGGGTCGACGAGCGAGTGCTGCAACGGTCGCAGCGTTCCGCCCAGCACGACGACGGTGATCCGCGATGTGGCCGGCTCGAGCTCGAGCGCCGTCTTCAGCCCGTTCGTGAAGACGACCACGTCGCTGAGCTCCGTCCGCGCCGCGATCGCTCGCGCTGCGGCCGCCGCCGTCGTCCCGACGTCGATGAGCACCGTCTCGCCGTCCTCGAGCAGCGCGGCGGCCGCCTGCGCGATCGCGACCTTCTCGGCCGCAAAGCTGGAGATGACTGTCCTCGAACGGTGCCTCCTGGCGCGGCATCAGACGCGGGATGGCACCGCCTCGGACACGGTGCACCTTGCCCTTCGCGGCGAGGGCGTCCAGGTCCCCGCGCACGGTCACCGGCGAGACCCCGAAGCGGCTGCTCAGCTCACCGACGTGCACGAACTCGCGCTCTTCGATCTCCGCGAGCATGCGTTCGCGCCGCAGCGACGCGGGGACGGGCGGCTCGTGTTGCGTCTGCGCTCACGAGAGCATCGCCGCTCCCGGTTGCGTGACCGCGAAGAGCGAGTCGAGCTCGATCGGCTCGGACGGGAACATCGAGGCGGGCAAGCCGACGCGCGGCGTCCTCCGGCGCGACGTCGTTGAGGAAGAGTCCGAGGCCCGTCTCCACGCTTGCGCGAATCTTCGTCACTCCGGGCGCGCGATGCAGCGGGTACAGCTCGAACGCGAGGTGCCAGTCGGGCTGGTCGCGCGGCGCCTCCTGCCCGACCATCATGTACGGGAGCGGGAAGTCGAAGAGCGCGTCGTACCGGCGAGCGACGTCGCGCAGAGCGACGACGAGGTCGCGCTGCTCCTCGGGGACGAGGTCGGCCAACCGCCGTAGTCCGTGCCGGCGTGCCCGGACGGTCACCTCGAACGGCCATCTCGCCGCGAAGGGCACGGCGACGACGAAGCTCGTCGTTCGCGGAGACGACGCGGTCGGAGCGGTCGCCGGCCCGCGTCGCGTCGCACGAGAGGCAGCGTCCTTCGTCGTCGGCGGTGGCGGCGATGGGCCTCGGACTTCGCCGCCGTGACCGGCGGCACGTGGTCGAGCGCGTAGATCTGTCCGTGCGGATGCGCGATGGTGGCCCCGACCTCGGCGCCTCGGTTCTCGAAGACGCAGACGTACGCGTGCGCGGGATCCGCCCAGAGCTCGCGTCCGCGATCGACCCAGATCGCGACGACGCGCGCGAGCTCGATCGGCGACAGCTCGCCGAACGAGGCGTCGTGGCGGTCCGTGTAGAGAACGACCTCGCAGCGTCCCTCCTGCCGGTCCGGTCGGGCCGTCGAGATGCGGAGGCGGCGGCGGATCGGGACGGAACGAGGGGAACCGGTTGTCGAAGACGGCCGCGTCGTACGGAAATGGAACCTCGATCCCGCCCGGACAGAATGGGCACCGCTCGGGGCCGGCGCTCTCCGCCGGCGAGTCGAGCGGCCGCGTGTTCCGCGCCGGCGCGATCCCGACCCAGGTCTCGGTGAACACGTCGAGGCGCTTGTGGATCTCGGCGCCGTCGCCCGCCGCGCCCGCCGCTCCTCGTCGAGCGAGCCGCGCAGCTCGCCGTAGACGAGCAGCCGTCTCCCGTCGGAGTGGACGAGCGTGTGCCTGGGTAGCGTTCTCATGGTTTCGAAATCGAGCGCAAGCATCGTCCTTTTCGACGATAATGGAAAGACTTAGCAAGCGGACAGGCGGTGATGAACGCGAGAAGGCTCGGGAAGACGGGATTCCAGGTCTCCGAGATCGGCTTCGGAGCCTGGGGCATCGGCGCCGACTGGGGCGCCGTCGACGACCGCGAGTCGCTGGCGGCGCTGCATGCCGCGGTCGACGCGGGCGTGACCTTCATCGACACCGCCGACGTGTACGGCGACGGCCGCTCCGAGCGCCTCGTCGGGACGCTTCTCCGCGAGCGGCCGGAGCCGCTCGTCGTCGCGACGAAGTTCGGGCGCCGTGTGCCGCTCGACCTCTCGCTCTACACGTACGACAACTTCCGCAGCTGGATCGAGCGGTCGCGCGAGAACCTCGGCGTCGAGACCGTCGATCTCGTTCAGCTCCACTGCCTCCCGTGGGAGACGTACTACACGCCGTCGGTGTTCGAGGCGTGCGACCGTCTCGTCGACGAGGGCCTCGTGCGCGCCTACGGGGTCAGCGTCGAGAAGGTGGAGGAGGCGCTGAAGGCGATCGAGTATCCAGGCGTGGCCACGGTCCAGATCATCTTCAACATGTTCCGGCAGCGGCCCGCCGAGCTGTTCTTCCGACAGGCGGCAGAGCGCGACGTGGGCGTGATCGTGCGCGTCCCGCTCGCCTCCGGGCCTCCTGACAGGGAAGTTCGGGCACGACACGCGCTTCGCCGGCGACGACCACCGGGCCTACAACCGCCACGGCGAGCAGCTTCGACGTCGGCGAGACCTTCTCGGGCGTGGACTTCGAGACCGGGCTCGAGGCGGTGGAGGAGCTCCGCTCCGCTCGTGCCCGATCAGGCGACGCTCGCGCAGCTCGCCCTGCGCTGGATCCTCGACTTCGACGCCGTCTCGACGACGATCCCGGGCGCGAAGACGCCGGAGCAGGCGCGCGCGAACGCCGCCGCGGCCGATCTGCCGCCCCTGCCGCCGGCGACGCACGACGCGATCGCGGACGTCTATCGGCGCCGCATCGCACCGCACGTGCACCAGCGCTGGTGGGCGGCGAATCAGCGTGCTCCCGATGGTGTCGCCCGAGCAGCCGGGTGCGAGGCTCACGAAGCTGCCGAAGAATCAACGCTTGTGAAATCTATCGAGAGTTGTTATATACGAATATCGAACTAATGCTTTTGAAAGTGGGTCCGAGAACGTCGGCTGCTCGCGCCCGTGGGCCGGCCCGATCGGGACGGGATCGAGGTCGAGAGAAGGAGGAAGGATGGCAGCAGACGGGCATGACGAGGTCAGCAAGGAGCAGCGTGAGCTCTCGCGGCGACGCTTCCTCCGGAACGCCGGCGTAGCAGCTGCGGCCGTTCCGCTCTACGGCGGCCTCGCCGAGATCCTGGGCACGCAGGGCGCCAGCGCTGCGACCTACAGGCGCAACGACGACAACGCGTTCTTCGCGAGTCACCCGAAGTACAAGTTCGTGATGGTCAACCACGTGACGACGAACTCGTTCTTCACGGCGACGATCTACGGCATCCAGGACGCCTGCGACCTGACCGGCTGCTCGTATCAGTGGACCGGCTCGGCGAGCTCGATCGTCTCCCAGATGGTGGCCTCGTTCAACACCGCCATCGCCGGCAAGGTGAACGGCATCGGGTGCTGTCTGATCGACAACACCGCCTTCAACGCCCCCGTCGACAGTGCGTTGAGTCACGGCATTCCGGTGCTCGCGTACAACGCGGACGTCTCGGCGGGAACCCCGAACAACCGCATGGCCTACGTCGGCCAGAACAACCTGACCGCCGGTGCGGCCGTCGCACAGCAGATCCTCAAGACCGGGATCAAGAAGGGCGATCTCGTCGCCGGAATCATCGCGACCCCGGGCACGGGGAACATCCAGCCCCGCATCGACGGTGCGAAGCCCGTTCTCGTCAAGGCGGGCGTCAACTTCGTCGAGGTCGGGACCTCCGCCACCGAGGGTGCGCCGGAGTACAACAAGATCTCCGCGTGGTACGCCGGTCACAAGGACGTGAAGTTCATGTTCGGCGTGGACAGCGGAGACAGCGACGCCATCGCGACGTTCATCCAGAAGAACAACCTGAAGGGGAAGGTCGGCGGCGCGGGATGGGATGTCGGGACACCGGTCGTGCAGGGCATCAACGCCGGCAACCTGACGTTCACGATCGACCAGCAGGCCTACCTGCAGGGATTCGACACGATCATGCAGATGTACCTGTTCAACGTGTCGGGCGGCCTGATGAAGCCGACCAACACCGACACCGGTCTCGGCATCGTCGTCAAGGGAACCGTCGCGCCGTATCTGGCGAAGAACCGGTTCGAAGGAACGAACGCGAAGCAGAAGACTCTGAAGCCGCCTGCTTCGATCCCGCACTAGTCATAGCGAGCGTGCACGTGGGCGCTCAGTCCGATATCGCTGCCCCGGCGGGACCGCCGCCGGGGCAGCGGCGTGAAGCGGTGACCTTCGGGCGCCGCGTCCTTCGCCTGTTCCTGTACCAGCGCGAGCTGACGCCGATCCTGATCACGATCGGGCTGTTCACGTACTTCACGATCAGGGCCGGGTCGACATTCACCGGCTCGCTCAGCCTCAGCTCGGCCGCCGGCTACGCGGGGCCGATCGGCGCGATCGCCGTCGGCGAGGTGCTGCTGCTCGTGCTCGCCGAGATCGACCTCTCGGCCGGCCAGGTGTTCCTGTTCGCCCCGTGGGTCGAGTACTGGATGTTCAACCTCGGACTGCCGCTCTGGCTCTCCATCCTGATCGCGCTCGCCGTGTGCTGCGGCGTCGGGGCGATCAACGGATTGATCACGGTGCGCCTGAACGTTCCGTCCTTCGTCACGACGCTGGCGATGAACTTCATCCTCTTCGGGCTCGTGCTCATCTATTCGAACGTCGCTCAGGCGTCGCCGATCCCGCTGTCCGTGTCGACCGGGAAGGCGAGCTTCTCCAGCAAGTTCATGGGCGCCTGGCTGTGGTCGGAGATCATCTGGGTGCTCGTGATCACGATCCTCATGACCGTGCTGCTCCGGCGCACCCGCTTCGGCGTGCGGATCATCGCCACGGGCGGGAACCTGCTCGGCGCTGCCGAGGCGGGCGTGCCGGTGCGCCGGGTCAAGGTGTGGTGCTTCGTGCTCTGCTCGTTCCTCGCCGGCCTCGTCGGCATCGTCGACGCGGTCAAGTACGGGAGCCTCGACCCCGGCAACTTCGGCGTCGACTACATCCTCTACGCGGTCGGCGCCTGCGTGATCGGCGGCACCGCGCTGACGGGCGGTCGGGGCACGGTCATCGGTGCATTCATCGGCGCGATCCTCATCGGCATCCTCGAGGACGGCCTCACGCTCGTCGGGGTGAGCACGAACGACTTCTACGTCTGGGTCGGCGTGGTGATCATCTTCGCGATGGCGCTGAACGCGCAGTTCGACATACTGATCGCCCGGTCGAGGGGGACATGAGCGTCCAGCCTCCACAGCCGGTGCTCGAGGTGCGCGGCGTGACGAAGCGCTTCGGCGCGCTCGTCGTTCTCCAAGGCATCGACCTCGTCCTGCGCCAGGGCGAGGTGCTCGGGCTCGTCGGCGACAACGGAGCCGGCAAGAGCACGCTCGTCAAGATCCTGAGCGGCTTCCACCGCAGGACGCGGGAGACCTGCTTCCTCGGCGGAGAGCGCGTCCACTTCAGCTCTGTCGCGGCTGCGCGCGCCCACGGCATCGAGACGGTCTACCAGGATCTCGCGCTGATCCCGCAGCTCCCGGTCTACCAGAACCTGTTCCTCGGCCACGAGCTGACGAAGTTCGGACCGCTGCGCGTCCTCGACAAGCCGGCGATGCGCAAGCTCTCCCGCCAGTATCTCGACGAGATCCGTGTGCGTGTCCCGAGCATCGAGGCCGAGGCCGAGCAGCTGTCGGGCGGACAGAGACAGGCTGTCGCCGTCGCGCGGTCAGTGCGAGCGGCGCCGAAGATCCTGCTGCTCGACGAGCCGCTCGCGGCCATGGGCGCACGCGAGTCGCGGCTCATCATCGACCTCGTCAAGGATCTCGCTTCGAGCGGCCGGGTCTCGATCATCGTGATCGACCACAACTACGCCCATCTCTTCGAGCTCTGCGACCGCATCAACGTCATGCAGGGCGGGCGCATCACCATCGACCAGCCGGTGCACGAGACGTCGCTCGAGACGCTCACCGAGCTGATGGTCTCGAGCTACCGCAGCCAGCTCGAGGAAGCCTCGAGCGAAGGCGCCTGAGATGCTCGAGCACCTCGAGCTCTGGCTCGTCACGGGGAGCCAGGAGATGTACGGACCGGCGACGCTGCGCCAGGTCGAGGCGCACGCGCGCGAGGTAGCCGCCGGCCTCGACGCGCAGACGGAGATCCCGGTGCGCGTCGTGCAGAAGGAGGTCGCCGCGAGCCCGGACGCGATCCGGCGCGTCGCGCTCGAGGCGAACGCCGCGGACACCTGCATCGGCGTGATCGCATGGATGCACACCTTCTCTCCGGCGAAGATGTGGATCGCCGGGCTCGTCGCGCTGCAGAAGCCGTTGCTCCATCTCCACACGCAGTTCAACCGCGAGCTGCCGTGGTCGGAGATCGACATGGACTTCATGAACCTCAACCAGTCGGCGCACGGCGACCGCGAGTTCGGGTTCATGCAGACGCGGATGGGGTTGCGCCGGAAGACGGTCGTCGGGCACTGGAGCGACCCGGCGGTCGCGCGGCGCATCGGCGCGTGGGCGCGCGCGGCCTGCGGCTGGCGTGAGCTGCAGGGGCTCGAGGTTGCGCGATTCGGCGACAACATGCGCCAGGTCGCCGTCACCGAGGGCGACAAGGTCGAGGCGCAGCTGCGACTGGGCTTCTCCGTGAACGGCTACGGCGTCGGGGACCTCGCCGGCGCGGTGCACGAGGTAGCCGACGCTGACGTGGACGCGCTGGTGCGGGAGTACGAGGACCAGTACGACCTCGTTCCCTCGTTGCGCGAGGGCGGTGAGCGGCGCGCGTCGCTGCGCGACGCGGCGCGGATCGAGGCGGGGCTCCGCTCCTTCCTCGACGCGGGCGGCTTCAAGGCCTTCACGGACACGTTCGAGGATCTCGCCGACCTGCCGCAGCTGCCGGGGATCGGCGTCCAGAGGCTGATGGCGGACGGATACGGGTTCGGCGGCGAGGGCGACTGGAAGACCGCGGCGCTCGTGCGCGCGGTGAAGGTGATGGGCGCCGGCGTCGACGGCGGCAGTTCCTTCATGGAGGACTACACGTACGACTTCACGCCGGGCGACGGACGCGTGCTCGGTGCACACATGCTCGAGGTGTGTCCGTCGATCGCGGACGCGCGGCCGTCGTGCGAGATCCACCCTCTCTCGATCGGCGGCCGCGGCGATCCGGTGCGGCTCGTGTTCACCGCGCGTTCCGGTCCTGCCGTCAACGCCGCGCTCGTCGACCTCGGCGATCGCCTCCGGCTGCTCGTGAACGAAGTCGAGGTGGTGCCTCCGGACGAGCCGCTGCCGAAGCTCCCCGTCGCGCGGGCGCTGTGGCGGCCGCGGCCGGACCTCTCGACGGCCGCCGAGGCGTGGCTCGTCGCCGGCGGCCCGCACCACACCGTGCTCAGCGACCAGCTCGACACGGAGATCGTCGCGGACTTCGCGCGAGATCGCCGGCATCGAGCTCGTCGTCATCGACGCCGAGACGCGCATGCGCGACTTCACGCGCGAGCTGCGCTGGAACCAGGCGTACTACCGGCTCGCGCAGGGTCTCTAGATGTTCGACGAGCTCCGCGCGCGCGTCGTAGGCGCGAACGTCGCGCTCGTCGACGCGGGCCTCGTCGTTCTCACGTTCGGGAACGCGAGCGCCGTCGACCGCGAAGCGGGCGTGATGGCGATCAAGCCGAGCGGCGTCGCGTACGACGCGCTCCGGCCGGACGACGTGCCGGTCGTCGATCTCGTGAGCGGTGAGGTCGTGTCCGGCACGCAGCGGCCGTCGTCCGACACGCCGACGCACCTCGCGCTCTACCGCGCGTTCGCGGAGGCCGGCGGCATCGTGCACACGCACTCGCCGTTCGCGACCGCTTGGGCGCAGGCGCAGCGCGAGCTCCCGTGCTTCGGCACGACCCACGCGGACCACTTCCGCGGGGCGGTGCCGGTGACGCGGCAGCTGACCCCGGCGGAGATCGACGGCGACTACGAGGAGCGGACGGGGGCGGTGATCGTGGAGGCGTTCGCGGAACGCAGGCTCGATCCGCTCGAGGTGCCGGCCGCACTCGTCGCGTCGCACGGGCCGTTCGTCTGGGGCGTCGACGTCGAGCATGCGGTCGAGAACGCGGTCGCGCTCGAGGCCGTGGCGGCGAGCGCGTATCGCTCTCTCCAGCTCGCTCCCGGGCTCGACGGCATCCAGGCGGTGCTGCTCGAGAAGCACTTCACGCGAAAGCACGGCGGCGGCGCGTACTACGGGCAGCCGACGTGAAGTCGCTGCGGCTGCATGCCGTGGGCGAGCTGCGGCTGCACGACGAGCCCGACCCCGAGCCGCAGCCCGGTGAGGTGCTCGTGCGCATCCGCGGCGTCGGGCTGTGCGGCTCCGACCGGCACTGGTTCCTCGAGGGCGGGATCGGCGACGCGAGCTGCGCGAGCCGCTCGTCCTCGGCCACGAGTTCGCGGGCGTCGTCGAGGAGGGGCCGCGCGCGGGCGAGCGCGTCGTGCTCGACCCGGCGGTGCCGTGCGGACGGTGCGCGCTCTGCCACGCGGGGCAGGAGCATCTGTGCTCCGACATGCGCTTCGCGGGGCATGGGTCGACCGACGGTGCGCTGCGCACGCTCGTCGCGTGGCCCGGCCATCTCGCGCACGCGCTGCCGGACGCGGTCGCCGACGAGGCGGCGCCGCTGCTCGAGCCGCTCGGGGTGGCGTTGCACGCAATCGAGCTCGGCGGTGCAGCGGCGACGGCCGCGGTGATCGGATGCGGCCCGCTCGGACTGCTGCTCGTGCAGGCGCTGCGCGCTGCAGGCGTGTCGGTGGAGCTGGCGACGGATCCGCTCGCGCACCGCGCGGCGGCCGCGCGCGATCTCGGCGCGCGCAGCTCCGAGCCGGCCGGGATCGAGGTCGACGTCGCATACGAGGCGGCCGGCGACGACGACGCGCTCGACACGGCGATCGCCGCAGCGAGGCCCGGCGGCCGCGTCGTGCTCGTCGGCATCCCCGACGGGGACAGGTCGTCGTTCCATGCAGCTGCGGCGCGCCGCAAGGAGCTGACGCTCGCCCTTTGCCGGCGGATGCGCGCGAGCGACCTGCCGCGCGCGATTCGGCTCGCCGAGACCCGCGACCTCGAGCTCGGCGCGCTCGTCACCGCGCGATACGGGCTCGCCGAGGGGCCGCAGGCGTTCCGCGACCTCGTCGAGCGGCGCGGCTTGAAGGTCGTGGTGGAGCCGGCGCGGTGAACGCTCGCGCTCGGGATCGACTTCGGCACCG
The DNA here is from genome assembly GCA_963734285.1 of uncultured Actinomycetes bacterium. Lineage (GTDB taxonomy): Bacteria > Actinomycetota > Thermoleophilia > Gaiellales > Gaiellaceae > Palsa-739. The sequence goes on from CAVTGM010000002.1 coordinate 18,545, forward strand.
AGTCGGCGCGCGCCGTGCTCGTCGACTGCGCGGACGGGAGCGAGGTCGGCGCGAGCGTCGAGCCGTACGAGCACGGCGTGATCGATGCGCGGCTCCCCGCTCCGGACGAGGACGTCGAGCTCGAGCGAGACTGGGCGCTGCAGGATCCGCGCGACTACGTTCGCAGCCTTCAGGCGGCGGTGCGCGGCGTGCTCGCCGAGACCGCCGTCTCGCCCGACGACGTGGTCGGGATCGGCATCGACTTCACCTCGTGCACGATGCTGCCGACGCTCGCCGACGGGACGCCGCTGTGCGAGGTCGACGAGCTTCGCCGCGATCCGCACGCGTGGGTGAAGCTCTGGAAGCACCACGCTGCGCAGCCGGAGGCGGACCGGATCAACGCCGTCGCGGCCGAGCGCGGCGAGCCGTGGCTCCCGCGTTACGGCGGCAGGATCTCGTCCGAGTGGTTCTTCGCGAAGGCGCTGCAGATTCTCGACGAGGCGCCTGAGGTGTACGCGCGAGCCGAGCGGCTGATCGAGGCGTGCGACTGGATCGTGTGGCAGCTCACCGGCGTCGAGAGCCGCAATGCGTGCGCCGCCGGCTACAAGGCAATGTGGTCGAAACGCGATGGGTTTCCGGCGGCCGAGTACTTCGCCGCGCTCGACCCGCGCTTCGCGCACGTCGTCGACGAGAAGATGTCGCGCACGCTGCTGCCGCCCGGCGCCCCGGCAGGCGTGCTGAGCGAACGGATGGCCGCCTCGACGGGCCTGCGCGCGGGCACGCCGGTCGCGGTCGCGAACGTCGACTTCCACGGCTCGGTCCCGGCGACGACGGTCACCGAGCCGGGGACGCTCGTGATGATCATGGGAACGAGCAACGGGCACCTCCTGCTCGGCGACGAGCTCGTGGATGTCGAGGGCATGTGCGGCGTCGTCGAGGACGGGATCGTTCCCGGCTACTTCGGCTACGAGGCGGGCCAGTCCGCGCTGGGCGACATCTACGGCTGGTTCGCGAGGACCGTCGGCGCGACGCACGAGGAGCTCGCAGCCGAAGCGGCGCAGCTGCGCCCGGGCGAGACGCGGCCTGCTCGCGCTCGACTGGTGGAACGGCAACCGCTCCGTGCTCGTCGACGCGGACCTGAGCGGGCTGCTCGTCGGGATGACGCTCGCGACGCGTCCATCCGACATCTATCGCGCGCTGATCGAGGCGACCGCGTTCGGCACCCGCGTGATCGTCGAGGCGTTCGAGCGCGCGGGTCTCCCGGTCGGCGCGCTCGTCGCGTGCGGCGGCCTGCCCGAGCGCAACCCGTTCGTCATGCAGGTGTTCGCGGACGTCACCGGCCGTGAGATCGCGGTCGCAGGCTCGCGCCAGGCGCCCGCGCTCGGCGCGGCGATGTTCGCCGCCGTTGCCGGCGGCGCGTTCGACTCGATCGGCGATGCGTCGCGGTCGATGGCGCACCTGAGCGGAACGAGCTACGCGCCCAGGCCCGAGAATCGTGAGGCGTACGACGTTCTCTACGGTGAGTACGTGCGGCTCCACGATCTCTTCGGGCGCGGCGGCGACGACGTGATGCGCCGGCTGAAGCGTCTTCAGCTCGCGTGAGCGGCGGCGCCGTCTTCGCTCCCGCGCGCGTCAACCTGATCGGGGAGCACACCGACTACTCGGGCGGGCTGGTGCTGCCCGTCGCGATCGACCTCGGCACCACCGTCGCGTGGGAGCCGCGTGACGGGGTCGTCCGTGTCCGCTCGCTCGCGTTCGGTGACGTGATCGAGATCGGCGCGGACGGGAGCGGCGCCGCCGCAGGGTGGGGCCGCTATGTCGCCGCTGTCGTCGCACTGCTCCACGAGCACGGGCGGCCCGACGCCGGCATCGACGCAGTCGTGTCGTCCACGGTGCCGATCGGCAGCGGGCTGTCGTCGTCGGCGGCGCTGACGGTGTCATCCGCGCTCGCGCTTTGTCGTGCGGCGTCGTTCGAGCTCGAGCCGCTCGAGCTGGCGCGACTCATGCAGGAGGCCGAGCGGCGGGCGGCCGGCGTCCCCTGCGGGTTGATGGACCCGGCCTGTGTCCTGCTCGCCCGCCGCGGCCACGCGTTGCTCCTCGACTGCGGCAGCGAGGAGTACCGCCATGTCCCACTCCCGGTCGGCGTGGCAATCGTCGTCATCGACTCCGGCGTGCGCCACGCGCTCGAGCACTCTGGCTACGCCGAGCGGCGCGCCGAGGTCGAGCGCGGCGACCCGCGCCGCATCCGTCACGTCGTCTCCGAGAACGAACGCGTCCGGCAGGTCGTGGCGGCGCTCGAGGCGGGGAACGTCGACGAGCTCGGCCCGCTCTTCCGTGCAGGTCACGACAGTCTCCGCGACGACTTCGAGGTCTCGACGCCGGAGCTCGACCTACTCGTCGACCTCGCCTATGAGCACGGCGCCCTCGCTGCGCGCATGACGGGCGGCGGATTCGGCGGC
>CAVTGM010000003.1:0-185829 GCA_963734285.1 uncultured Actinomycetes bacterium
CCGAAGAACGCGGTGACGACGCCGATGGGGAGCTCGGCGGGCGACACGATCGTGCGCGCGATCACGTCGGCGAGCACGAGGAAGCCGGCGCCGACGACGAACGAGAGCGGCACGACTGCGCGGTAGCTCGTCGAGACGAGGAGCCGGATCGTGTGCGGGACGATGATCCCGACGAAGGCGATGAGGCCGCTCACAGAGACCGCCGCTGCCGTTCCCGCGGTGGCGGCGATGACGATCACGAGCCGGAGCCGCGGGACGTTCACGCCCAGGCTGGCCGCCTCCTCGTCGCCGACGCTGAGGACGTCGAGCATCCGCCGGTGGAGAACGATCGCGAGCGAGCTGACCGCGACATAGGGCGCGGCCACCGCGACCTGCTTCCAGCTCGCGGTCGAGAAGCCGCCGAGGAGCCACGCGTACACGTCGCGCAGCGTGTTCGTGTGCTGTTGCTGCACGAACGTCTGGATGGCGGTGAGGAAGAGCGTCACCGTCACGCCTGCGAGGACGAGCGCGCCCGCCGCACGCGCCGCGCCCGCCGAGCGGCCGAGCACGTACGTGCCCGCGACCGCGCTCAGCCCGCCGATGAACGCGCAGAGCGGCAGGAGCTGGCCCGAATGGCCGACGTGGCCGTAGGCGATCGCGAGCGTTGCGCCGAGCCCCGAGCCGGCCGCGACGCCGAGCAAGTACGGATCGGCGAGCGGATTGTGGAAGACGCCCTGATACGACGAGCCGGCGATGGCGAGCATCCCGCCGACGAGCGCGGCGAGGACGACGCGCGGCGCGCGAATCTGCCACAGCACCGCCTCGTCGAGGCTGCTGAGCTGCGAGTGCACGTGGAGGAGCGGCAGGTGCGACAGCGCGGACTCGACGATGCCACCCACACCGATGGCGACCGGGCCGACGCCGAGCCCGACGAGGAGCGCGGCGACGAGGAACGCAGCCGAGAGGAACCGCCACGGGCGCGAGACTCCTCGCGCCCGGACGGTTGCCTCTGCGGTGCTGACGCTCGCCACTACTTCTTCTTGGCGACGTTCGCGATCGCGCGTGCGAAGTCGACGATGCGCGGCCCCCACCGCGACGCGACACTGTCGTTCACCGCGATCACGCGATGATGCTGCACGGCGGCGATTCCGCTCCAACCCGGACGCGCCGCGACGGTCGTCGCGGACTGCCCGCAGCAGACCGAGTCGGCCAGCACGACGATGGCCGGATTCGCGGCGACGATGTACTCGGCGGAGAGCTGCGGATAGCCGGAGTGCGTCGTGTCGGCCGCGTCGGCGATGTTCTTGAAGCCGAAGAGCTTGTAGATCCGCCCGATGAACGTCGCCGACGTCGCGGAGTAGTACGTCGGGTCGAGCTCCTGGTAGACGGTCTGGTGGCGCTGGGCCTTCGGGACGCTGCGCAGGATCTTCGTCAGCGAGGTCTCCATCCCGTCGACGACCTTCTTCGCCTGAGGCACATGGCCGGTCGCGCTGCCGAGCTGGCGGATCTCGTCGTACGCCTGCGCGAGGTTGTCGGCCGCAGGCTCGAGCAGGACGGTGACACCGAGCTTCTGCAGCGACCCGACCACACCGCCGATGTCGTTCGACACCACAACGAGGTCGGGCTTGTAGCCGGCGATCGCCTCGATGTTCGGCGTGTAGCCCGAGAGGGTCGAGTGCGGAGCGTTCTTCGGGTAATCGGAGTCGTTGTCGACGGCGATCACTTGCGACCCGGCGCCGACGGCGAACAGGTCCTCCGTGCCGGTAGGTGAGAGCGAGATGATGCGCGTCGGGCGCGTCTTCACGACGATGTCGCCGTTGGCGGCATGGATCGTGACGGGGAATGCCGAGGCGTGAGGCCGGGCCACGGCGGATGGTGCGAGAACGGCTGCGAGAGCCGCAACGAGAACGAGGGAACGGCGAAGCACGAATCCTCCCTTCCGCGAGGGGTTCGGTTTGCGCGGCGAGCGACAGGTCTTCTGACTCGGGGCTCCCTCCCCCACCGCCTTCCCAGACCCGAAGGCCCAGTGGCGTGTGGTGGGGAAGCGTCTCCCCTTACAGCGGCGGGACCGTCCCGGCTTTGCACCGGAGTTCCCTTACCGCTCGCCGATTTGAAGCGAGACTACCATGGGTCCGAGCGTGAGCAACTATCCCGACGCTGGAGTCCAGCAGAGCGACGAACGCGCGGGAAACCCGCGCGTTCTGAAGTCGGCATCGCAAGCGACGCCTCAGCGTGAACGCTGTTGCGCTCGATCTCGACGCCGTGCTCGCGGACACGCAGCCCCTCTGGCACGACTGGCTCGAGGACGCCGCGCGCCGCGCACGGGTGGAGTTGGACGTCCCCGAGGATCGCGCGCAGGCGGCGGTGCTCCTGGACGAGCGGCTCGGCGACTGGCGCCCGCTGCTTCAGCGCTTCGCCGCCGACCGCGGGCCGCTGCACTTCCGGCCCGCGCTCGGAGACGAGCGCCGCACTTCGACGCCTCGAGGGCGCCGGCGTCCGGATCGGCGTCTTCACCGACGCACCGCGCGAGCTGGCCGAGATCGCACTCGCGCACGCGGGCGCGGCGCGGCGCATCGCCGTGGTCGGATCGCTCGACGAGGTACTGCGCGACCTCGGGCCCGGCGCCGTCGTCGTGCATACGCGGGCCGAGCTCGCGGATCTACAATGAGCGGCGTGGAGGGCGACCTCTCCGACCGGCAGTTCGAAGTCCTGCTTCAGCGGCTCGACCGCATCGGCGACGAGCTCGCGAAGGTGACGAAGCGGCTCGACAACGACGAGAACTTCCTGCGCATCACGAAGGAGCTAGCGACGCTGAACGAGTCGCTGCAGGCACTCGCGTACGCCGCACTGGGCCAGCAGGCGCCGAACGTGCGTCGCCGGCGCGCGGGCTAGCGCACACTCCAGATATCGAGCACGCCGCTCGTCGAATGGCTGTTCGCGTCCCCTTCGGGGAGCGCGACGTGGCCGTCGACGACGATCGGGCTGTTCCAGTGCCCGCCGCCGCACGGCAGCGTCGCGACGAGCGCGCCCGTCGCCGGCCGGTAGACGTTCAGGCCGCCGCCCGGGTTGTAGACCCAGAGGAGCCCGCCGGCGACGACCGGGACTCGTCCCGCCGGTGCCGTGCTGCCACACCTGCGTGAGATGCCCGCCGCGGTAGCGCCAGGCGGCCGTGCCGCCGTTGTCGGCGGCGAAGATCCATCCCGACGATCCGTTGCGCGAGACCGCGGGCGCGGTGAAGAGGTCGGTCCCCGACGGCGTCGACACGATCTGCAGCTCGCCGCCCTTGTGCGGCGACGTGCCGCGCATCGCGCAACCGAGAGCACGCGGATCTTCCCGTCCTTTCCGCCCTGCACGAGATGTCGCCGCGTCGAGCACGACCGGCGAGGTGGAGCCGAGGTCGGCGTCCGAGGCGTTCAGCTCGTCGGTGTTCGTCGGCGTGTAGTTGCCGACCAGCCGGCTCGCATCCGGCGCGAGGCGGAGCGTCGCGTCGCCCCAGTTCGTCGTCCCGTTCCACGGCGCGTTGCCGGTCGCGACGAGCAGGTCGCCGGTGGACGGGTCGACGACCGCGCCGGAGCGTCCCCAGATGGCGGAGTCGCTCGCGTCGCACGTGCTCGGCACGATCAGGCCGGTGCGGTTCGAGCACAACGAGTTCCACACGTGCAGGAGCCGCCCGCTCGCACCGTCGATCACCGCAACGTGACCCTGGTACGGCGGCGCGTCGCCGATGTAGCCGCCGGTCGTCGCGATCACGTGCCCGTTCGCGTAGTTGAGCGCCGAGGCGATCTTCTCCCGCGACGGAAGGCGCGTGATCGAGACGCTCCAGGCGGCGTGGCCGTTCGTCGCCGACAGCTTGTAGATGCGGCCGCCGGGCGATGCGGCGTAGATCCATTTCTCGGAGGGATCCGCGACGGGCGTCGCGGTCGTGATCTGCGGGCTACCCGCCCACGACGCATATCCCGGCGGCGTGAACCGCCAGCGCACGGCGCCGCTCGACGCGTCGATCGCCTCCGTCCGCCCGTACGTCGTCGTGACGACGAACAGTCCGTGCACGTAGATCGGCGACGAGTCGACGGTTCCGTCGAGCGTCACCTTGCGCAGCGTCAGCGAGTGCACGTTGGCCGCGGTGATGCCGGTCGCGTACGGATAGACGCCGGTGCGCGACGCGGACCAGTCGAACGTCAGCCAGTCGTGGCTTGTCGTCGTCCGAGCGGTCCCCCCGATCAGAAGCGATGCAAGAGCCGTTACCGCCGCAAGAGCACGCGTCGGAGCTCGTCCTCCTTGCCCGGTTCGAGAATGGCGAGCACCTGGTCACCCGCCTCGAGCTGCGTCGCGCCGACGGCGATCTCGGCCTGGCCCGAGCGCATGACGGAGATGAGCCGCGCGCCGTCCGGAAGCTCGAGATTCTCGACGCGCTTGCCGGCGGACGGCGAGTCGCGGTCGATCATGACCTCGACGATCTCGAGATTCTCCTTGCGCAGCTCCAGCAAGTGGATGAGGTCGTGCTCCGGCACCTCGTGCTCGACGAGCGCCATGATGCTCGACGTCGCGCAGACCGTGGGCGAGATCCCGAGCAGATCGAAGTGCGCCTGGTTCCGCGGATCGTTCACACGGGCTATGACCTGCTCGACGCCGTACTTCTCACGCGAGATCTGCGCGATGACGAGGTTGTCCTCGTCGTCGCCGGTCAGCGCGAGCACGATGTCCGGCGGCCGGGCCATGCCGGCGCGCTCGAGCACATGGAGCTCGGTCGCGTCACCGCGCTGCACCTGGTGCTCGAACTCGTCCTCGAGCCGCTCGAACCGGACCCGCTCCTGCTCGATCAGCGTGACCTCGTGGCCGAGCCGGAGGAGCGAGCGGGCAACGTTCGCGCCGACCTTGCCGCCGCCTGCGACGACCGCGTACATCTAGCCCACGACCTTCGGCAGCGGGATCGCGCAGCTGCGCACCGCTTCCATGAGCGTGTCGATCGCCGTCTTCGTCGGGCAGACGACGCGCAGGCCGCGCTCGCTGTAGAAGTCGGCGCGCGCCGGATCGAGGATCCGCACGACGACGCAGCCGATGTCGAAGCGCTTCTGCGCGACCTGGCCGATGAGAATGTTCGTGTTGTCGCCGTCCGTGACGGCGACGACGGCGTCTGCATCCTCGATCCCGGCCTCCCGGAGGACATCGACGTCGATGCCCTGGCCGACAAGGAACGCTCCAGGCCAGTGCTCGCCCAGCCGTGTGAGGGCGTCCTCGTTCTCGTCCACGACCGTGACCTCCCAGCCCTCGCGCTGGAGCATGAGGGCGATGGACGATCCGACGCGGCCGCAGCCGATGATCAATGCGTTCATCCGGGTCAGAGCGTAGCGCCGGAAGGCTCTTCGAGCGATCCCTGCGGGAAGGCGACGATGAGCACCTCGGCCGGCGACTTGCGCAGGACGTAGTCGACCGTCGGAGAGAAGAACCGCGACTGGCGCCGCCAGCGCGGCGACGAGCCGAGGACGATCAGGTCGACGCCGCCCTCCTCCGCCGCCCCGACGATGGCCTCGCCGATGGAGCGGGCGCGCACGGTCTTCCCGAGCACGGTGACGCCGTGATCGGCCCCGAGCGCCATCGCCTCGGCGATCGACGCGGCCGCCCGTTCCTCCGCGTCGAACATCGGGGCGTCGAGGGGCTCGTCGAGCGGGACGCGGATGACGTACAGCGCCTCCACGGCAGCGCCGCGCTCCTGCGCGAGCTTCACCGCGGTCGCGACCATCTCCTCGCCGATCTCGCCGAGCTTCATCGGGACGAGGATCTTCGAGAACTCCGCCTGCGGCGGCAGCACCTGCTCGTCGGTCGCCTTGACGTGCTCGAGCAGCCCCGCGCCGCGCGTGCGGCGCACGAGGAAGTACACGATCACGCCGACGCCGAGCCAGACCGAGCCGCCGATGCGTGCGCCGGTGTGCGTGATCATCGCCGCGACGAAGACGGCGGAGGTCGCGAGCGCTCCGACGACGGCCGGGATCGGGATGACCGCGCCTCGGACGCGGACGCCGAACGGCACCTCGAACGGGCGCCGCAGGTCGGGCATCGTCATGCGCAGCCGGATGACCGCCAGCTGCGCGGCCGTGAAGGCGAGCAGGACGCCGAAGCTGAAGAGGCTCGCGAGGAACGTCACCTCGTGCTTGAGGAACGACGTGCCGACGAGCAGGCCGATGGCGATGCCCGTCGCGGCGACCACCGACGCGGGCGCGACGAGCGTGCGCCGGTTCAGCCGGCCGAACGTGCGCGGCAGCTGTCCGTGCTCGCCGAGCGAGTATGCGAGGCGGCCGAACCCCGAGATCGACGTCGTCACCGCCGAGAACAGGATGAGCGCGCCGGTGAGCCCGACGTAGACGCGCAGCATGCTCCCGAACCAGTGCGCGACGTGCTGCTGCAGCGCCGAGACGACGCCCATCATCGGGGCGCGCAGCCAGTCGGTGCCGAGCGCCGTCGTGCCGTTCGTCGCCGGGAACGCCGAGAGCGCGACGAGCGCGATGAGCACGTACAGGACGACGACGACACCGATCGCGCTGAAGAGGCTGCGTGGGAGATCGCGCCCGGGTCGCCGCGCCTCCTCCGCGTAGTTGGCGACCGTCTCGAGGCCCGTGTACGCGAGCATCGCGAGCGGGAACGCGAAGGCGATCTGATGCCACGACGGCGACGTGCCGAGCGAGATGCCGCGCGTGAGCGCGCTGCCGGAGAAGAGGATCCCGAACCCGAGCACGACGAGGAGCAGCTGCGTGACGAGGTCGAGGAGCGGGACGAGGACGCCGAAGGTGTACAGACTCGTGCGCCGGACGAGCCGCAGGAGCGCGATGACGCCGACGAGCACGCACCCCGTGATCACGTCGCCCGGGTGGCTGGCGAGGCTGTGGAGGCCGAGCGCGAGACCGAGGTAGTGGCCGAAGAAGAGCGCGGAGAGCGCGATGACGATCAGGTAGTCGAGGAACAGCACCCAGCCGGTCAGGAAACCGGCGAAGTCGTTGAAGGCGACGCGGACGAACGTCGCGGCGCCGCCCGTCTCGCGGATGGACGTCGTTCCCTCCGCATACGAGAGCGCCACGATGAGGAAGAGCAGGCCGACGACGCCGAGCACGGCGGGCGTCAGCCCGAGCGCGTGCAGCGCGATGATCCCGAGCGCGAAGTAGATCGAGGAGGCGATCTCCCCGTACGCGACGGACGCAAGTGTCGGCGCGTCGAGCGCGCGCTGCAGGCGGGGAAGCTTGCGGGCCATGCCCGCAGGAGGTTATCTCCGAAACAGGAGGTACAAGCGGCCGGCGCCGACGGCGACGAAGAGGGCGCCGACCAGAACGCCGACGAAGTTCGACGAGCGGGCGATGATCGCGATCCCGAGGGCGATCGACACCACCCCGAAGATCAGGATCCCTCGCCGGTAGATCCCCATCATGCGGCTGCCCTCCCGGCCGTCACCATCACGCGGCAGGGCGCGTGCTTGAGGACGAAGTCGACGGTGTCACCGAAGATCCGCTTCCGCCCGGCCGCGAGCCGCACGCGCCGCGGGCCGCCCATGACGATGATCTCCGCTTCCCGGCGCTTCGCCTCGTCGACGACCGCGCGGCCGGATTGCCGCGCGCGCACGAGGCGCGGGATGACGCGCACGCCGTACGACTCGCCGATGGCGCGCGCCTCGTCCAGCTGGCGGTTCGCCTCCTCCACCTCGTCGGGCAGGTAGAGCGTCGAGCGGGCAGCTCGAGCGGCACCTCGACGACCGTGAGCGCGACGATCGTCGCGCGGCGCTCCGTCGCCAGCCGGCACGCGATGTCCATCGCCTCGTCCGAGGCGTAGCCCGGCGCGATCGGCACGAGGATCGTCCGGTACTCGAGCGCCATGGCGGGACCGATGACGACCGGCGCGCGCACCGTCTCGGTGAGCGAGATCCCGAGCCGGCGGCGATAGAGCACGTAGACGGCGAAACCGAGCGCGAGCCAGCCGAGGCCCGCGTACCGCGTGCTCGGGTACTGGACGACGACGTCGAGCCACGACAGCAGCGTGCCGAGGCCGCCGATGATCGCGAACAGCGGCCAGTCGACGCCGCGCCACGTGAAGTTGGGCCGCGCCTTGAACGCAAGTTCCTCGCCCGGCCGCTTCCTGCGCAGCTGGATCACCGCCGCGTGCGCGACCGTGAACGAGAGCATCGCGCCGAACGAGTACATCGTGCTCAGGAACGTCGTCTTGCCCGGGAGGAGCACGAGGATCGACACGAACCCGGCGAAGACGATCAGCGCGAGCCACGGCGTCTTGAACTTCGGATGGAGCTTCCGGAACGCCGCCGGCAGCTGGCGGTACCCCGCCATCGCATACGTGATGCGCGACGCGCCGATCACGCCGGCGTTCGTGGCGATGAACAGGATCGTCGCCGCGAGCAGGCCGACGTAGACCTTCAGCACCGAGAGGATCGTGCCGTTGATCCCGAGGTGCTCGACGAGACCGAGCACCGGGTCGTTCGCGAAACCGCCCTTCTCGGGACCGAGTCCGAGGATCGTCTGGTAGTGGCCGTGCACGAGATGGACCGGCATCGCCGACAGCGCGATGAGCGGCAGCGTGAAGTAGATGGCGAACACCGCGATCGCGACCATCGAGATCGAGCGCGGGATGCTGCGTACCGGGTCGCGCGCCTCCTCGGAGAGGTTGGAGACGGTCTCGATGCCCGTGTAGGCGATCATCCCCACCGGGATCGCGAGCAGGAAGTTCGACCACGTCGGCGCGACGCCCCAGTGCACGTTGCGCCCGAGCGTGTGCGGGCTGAGCACGAGGACGAAGCCGATGCGCGACGAGCAGGAGCTGCGTGGCGAAGTCGACCGCGGCGAGCGCGACGTTGATGCGCGCCGACTCCTGGATCCCCACGACGTTGAGGCCGACGAGCAACGCGATGACGATCGCGCCGACGATGATGTCCCACGGGTTCTGTCGCAGCGGCCCCCAGAAGATCGACAGGTAGTGCGGGACGAAGAACGCCGAGATGGCGATCGTGATGACGTAGTTGAGCATCTGCGCCCACGCCGCCCCGAACGACGCGAGCTCGTTGAAGGCGTGGCGCGCGAAGCTCGACGAGCCGCCCGCTTCCGGATACCGGACCGTCCCTTCGGCGTACGTGGCCGCCGTCGCCGCAAAGAAGATGCCGGCGATGACGAAGACGAGCGGCGTCAGCCCGAGGGCGAAGAATGCGGTGACGCCGAGGGCGTAGTAGATCGAGGATCCGACGTTGCCGTACGCCGTCGCGAAAAGCGCGTTCGCTCCGAGGACGCGCTCGAGGTCTTGCTGCTGGCGGCGCCGCCTGGCCACGCGGGGACTGTAGTCCGTCTCCCGGCGAACGGGCCTGTGGCGATCATGACGCGACAGGGCGCGTCGCGGAGGATGGAGAGGACCTCGAGCGGGAAGGCACGGCGGAACCCGAGCCGCGACTCGACCGGCGCGCCGACGACGATCAGCTCGGCTCGGTGGTCTGTCGCGACCTCGGCGAGCTCGCGCCCGAGGGCGCGTTCGCGGGTGCGGACGATCCGCCGGGTGGCGGCGACGCCGTAGGACTCGGCGATGGCGGCCGCGCGCCCGAGCGCGTCCCGGAGCTCTTCGATCTCGTGGTCGAAGTGGGCGTCGAGCGGCAGCTCCTGCGGCACCACCAGCGGAGCGACGAGGACGACGCGCGCGCGGCGGTCTGCGGCGAGCCGGCAGGCGAGGTCGAGCGCGTGCTCCGTCTCGGCGCGACCGAGCAGCGGTACGACGATGCTCCGGTAGCGGATGGAGGCCGTCCGGCGCGCGAGCCGACGGGCCCGACCGCGAAACGCCCTGAGGTTCGGCCGGCGCATCAGAGCAGTTGGTAGGGGACGCTGGCGAGGATGACGCCGGGCTCGAGCAGCAGCAGCCGCTTGATGTACAGGGCGCGCTGGTTGTGCAGAAGCCTCCGCCAGCCGCGCGTGACGAGCTCGGGCATGACGACGAGCACAGCAGTCGTCCTCGTCCGCGGTCAGCTCGCGCAGATAGCCGAGGAGCGGGCCGCCGATGTCGCGATACGGCGCCTCCGGCACCTCGAGCGGGAGCGCCGGTCCGTGCAGCCCCCACGCGCGCCGGATGTCGGCCGCGTCGTCGCTGTTGAACGCGAAGTGCACTGCGCGCGCGTCCTCGAGGCCGAGCGCCCGCACGTAGTTGATCGCGCGCATCGACGCGGCGTTGACGTCGGAGACGATCACGCGCGCCGTGATCCGTGTCGGCCGCCTCGCCGCGCCGGGGAGGACGGGCACGTCGGCGACGACGACGCCGGGCTCTGCGAGCAGCCGCAGCTTCAGCGCCAGCTCGAGCGGGCGCCGCAGCTGATCGAGCGCCGAGCGCGTCTGGAAGAGCTCGGGGATGACGACGCGTGACGAAGTCGGCCTCGCCGCGCGGCAGCCGCCACACCTGCTCGAGGACCGCGTCGGCGGAGCCGGGCTCGGGATCGAGCACCTCGAGCTGCGGAAGGTCCTCGCCGAGTCGGAACCAGCGCGGCCTGATCCCGGGGTCGGACTTCTTCGTCGGTACGTGGACGGCGCGGAAGCCGTCGGGCGAGATCGCGTTCGAGAACCACGTCGCCTCGAGCGTCGCGTCGTTCAGCGACTCGACGAGCAGGATCGTCGTGTTGCGCGGCTGCGACGCAGCGGCGACGGCAGCCGTGTCCCGCACGGAGTCGTCGCGCGAAGCGCATGTAGTGGCGCTTGATTCCGATCATCCCGAGGACGAGCACGGGGATCGCGACCGTGACGATCCACGCGCCTTCGGCGAACTTCGTGTAGATGACGATCGCGGTGACGAGGCCTGTCGCCGACGCGCCGACCGCGTTGACCGTGGCCCGGGCGCGCCACCCCTTGTCGCGCGTTCGGCGCCAGTAGCGCACCATTCCGACCTGTGAGAGCGTGAACGCGGTGAACACTCCGACCACATACAGATGGATGAGGCTGTTCGTGTTCGCCTTGTAGATCCAGAGCAGGAGCCCGGCGACGGTCGCAAGCACGAGCATCCCGTTCGAGAAGACGAGGCGGTCGCCGAGGTTCGTGAACTGCCGCGGCGCGAACCGGTCGTGCGCGAGCAGCGCCGACAGGCGCGGGAATCCCTGGAACGACGTGTTCGCCGCGAGGATGAGGACAAGCAGCGTCAGTCCCTGCACGGCGTAGTACATGAACGATCCGGTCGAGTGCGCCGGGAAGACCGGCGCGCGCGATCTGGGAGACGACCGAGTCGGTCGAGCTCGGCATCGCGTGCAGGTGCACGGCGAGGTACGAGACGCCGAGGAAGAGCGTGATCGCGATCACGCCGAGGACGGCGAGCGTCTGCGCGGCGTTCTTGCCGTGCGGACGGCGGAAGGCGTTCACCCCGTTCGCGATCGCCTCGACGCCGGTCAGGGCGGTCGAGCCGGACGAGAACGCCCGGAGCAGGACGAAGAGCGTGATCGCCCCCGTACCGACCGGAAGCGCGTTCGGCGTGACGGCGTGGTGCGCGTGACCGCGTCGCGAGCTCGACGAGCCCCGCCACGACGAGCGTGGCGATCGCCGTCACGAACAGGTACGTCGGCAGCGCGAAGAGCAGGCCCGACTCGCGCACGCCGCGCAGGTTCACGAGCACGATCAGGACGAGTGCCGCGATCGACAGCCCGACGCGGTGCGCTTCGAGCGGCGTCGCGAACGAGGTGATCGCGAAGACGCCGGCCGAGATCGACACCGCGACCGTCAGCACGTAGTCGGTGAGCAGCGCGGCCGCCCCGACGAGGCTCGGCAGCGTTCCGAGGTTCTCTCGCGCGACGATGTACGCGCCGCCGCTCGTCTCGTACACGCGCACGGTCTGCATGTACGAGAGGACGACGATCGCGAGCAGGACGGAGATCGCGATCGCGATCGGGAAGACGAAGTGCAGCCGCAGCGGCGCTGACGCCGACGAGCACGACCATCGCCGACTCCGTCGCGTACGCGACGGACGAGAGCGGGTCGGACGCGAAGATCGGCAGCGCCAGCGTCTTCGGGAGGAGCGTCTCCTCCATCTGGTCGCTCTGCATCGGCCGCCCGACGACGAGACGGCGTGCCCGGCGTGGTGCTTCGACGGTCACGGCTCGAGCGACCCGAGGACACGGGTGACGGCGCGAGGAAGCAGCTCGTCGTGCTCGCCGTACAGCGGGCTCGACGGGTCGCGCAGCAACTGGTCGACGTGCAGCATCCCCGCGGCGCTGACCGGCCGGTCGTCGGCGAGGCGCTCCTCGAGCGCGCGGAGCACGCCGGCGCTCTGCCGTACCGCCGTGCGGTTCAGCGGCGACGCCGACGGGAGCCGCTCGGCCGACGCGGCGCGAACGATCCGCTCGATCTCACGCCGCCGCTGCGCGCGCGCATGTGACGAGACGAGCTCCTCCTCGCGCCAGACCGGGACGCCGTGACCGCGCAGGATGCGCTGGTCGGCGACCCGTCGTGCCGCACGCTGCCCGCTCGCGAACTGGACGCGACGGACGCCCGCTGCGGCCGCGAACACTCCGGCGCCGGCGACGCCCGCGGCCCACGGGATGTTCGGCGCCGCGTCGAGCGCGAGCGAAACGAGGGCGAGCGCCAGGAACGGGGCGCCGGAGCCGAAACGATGCAGGACGAAGCGATGGGCGCGGAAGCACACTCCGACGGTAGGCCGCCTCGCCTCAGCCGATCCTCAGCGTTCGCCTCCTCGCGCCTCAGGAAAGTCTCAAGACACACTCTCGTGCAGACCGCGTATCGGGGCCTGACCCCGGCCTCTCGGTGTGAGCAGGAACTTTGGCCCGCGTGGACACGTCGGGGGCCAGGCCCTGTTACGTCTGTCTCACGACGGGTCGACGAGGCGGTAGCCGGCACCGGGCTCGGTGAGGATGTAGCGCGGCCGCGTCGGGTCCGGCTCGATCTTGCGGCGGAGCTGCGAGACGTAGACGTGGAGGTAGTGCGACTCGTCGGCGTAGGCCCTCCCCCACACCTCGCGCAGGATCGTCGCATGCGTGAGCAGCTTGCCCTCGTTGCGCACGAAGAGCCGCAGGAGGCGGAACTCGTGCGGCGTCAGCTGTACGGGCTCGCCGGCGAACCACACGGCCTGCTTCTCGAGGTCGACGCGCAGCTCGCCGATCTCGTGCACCGGCTCGCGCGAGGGCTCGACACGGCGCATCGCTGCGCGCAGACGCGCGAGCAATTCGTCGACGCCGAACGGCTTCGTCACGTAGTCGTCCGCGCCGGCGTCGAGGGCCGCGACCTTCTCGCTCTCGTCGCCGACGACGGAGAGGACGATCACCGGGACACTCGTCCAGGTGCGGAGCTCGCGGCACACGTCGGTGCCGCGACCGTCGGGGAGCACGAGGTCGAGGATGACGGCGTCGGGCGGCGACAGCGCGGCCGCGGTGAGCGCGCCTTCCGCCGTGTCGGCGGTGTCGACCTCGTAGCCGGCGCCGCGCAGGCTCGCCTTCAGCGCGCGAAGGATGTGCGGCTCGTCGTCGACGACGAGGATGCGCCCGCTCATGCGCGCACCGCCGGCTGTGCCTCGGTCGCGAGCGCGAGCACGAAGTGGCCGCCCGCCGGGTCGTCCTGCGTCCACAGCCGTGCCGCCGTTCGCCTCGGCGAAGCCGCGCGCGATTGCGAGACCGAGCCCGGAGCCGCCTCCCGTTCCGCGCTGGAACGGCTGGAAGATCGACGCGCGATCGGCGACGGTGATGCCCGGCCCGCGATCGACGACGTGGATACGCAACTCGGTCGACCCGTGCTCCGCGCGGACGATGACCGGCGAGCCGGGCGGCGAGAAGCGGAGCGCGTTCTCGATCAGATTCGCGAGCACACGCTCGATCTGACCCGCGTCGACGCGGACAGGCGGCGACCGCGGGTCGAGCTCGACGACGATGCGGTCGGACTCGGCACGCACCGACTCGATCGCCTGCCCCACGAGCTCGTCCACCGACCACAGCTCGAGATGGCTTTCAAGTGCTCCGGCCTCGAGCCGCGACACGTCGAGCAGGTTGGCGACGACCCGGTCGAGACGCGCCGCCTCCTCGCGGATGGCGGCGACGAGCGCGGCGTGGTCGCCCTCTTCGAGCTGGACCTCGTCGCTCGCCAGCGCGTCCGCGCTCGCGACGATGGCGGTCAGCGGAGAACGCAGGTCGTGCGACACCGCGCGCAGCAACGCGGTCTTGACGACGTCGCTGTGTCGCAGCGTCTCCGCCTCGAGCGCTTCGGCCTCGAGGGACGCGCGGTCGGCCGCGACGGCGAGCAGGGCGGCGAGCGCCGGAAGGAACCGCTTGGCGACCGCCGGATCCGGCGGGTCGCGCTCGTCGGTGAACAACGTGGCGACACGCCGGAGGCCCGCGTCGACAGGAACCGCGAGCTCCCCGTCCGCGGGCGACGCGTCGCCGAGCTCGATGCGCGCCGCGCGCACGTGGAGCGCAACCGCGGTGAGGTCGGCGAGCTTGTCGACCTCTGCGACCAGATCGGTGCCGCGCAGCAGGTCGCCCGCGGCCTCGGCCAGGACGTGAGCTTCGCGGCGCCGCTGTTCCGCATCCTCCTGACGATGACGCGCGCGCGTGGCGAGCGCGCTCACGACGACGGCCGTCACGAGGTACACCGCGAGCACGGCCCAGTTGGCGCCGTCGCGCAGTTGGAACGTGTGCGTCGGCGGCAGGAAGAACCAGTTGAAGACGAGCATGCTCGCGACCGAGACGATGGCGGCGAGCACCGTGCCCCAGCGGACGGCGACCGCGAGCACCGCGAAGACGTACAGGACGCCGAGACTCAGCACGGGCATGTGCGGCCGGAGCAGCTGCGACCGCGAGCGAGACGATCGTGACCGACCCTGCGCCGACGAGCAGCCCGACGGCGGACTCCATCAGATCGAGCCGGCGTCGTCGCATGCGACAACGGTAGAGGACGCCGCTAGGCGGCGGGCTTCAGCACGACCGTTTCCGAGGGGGAGTTGGTGAGGAGCCAGGTGAGCTCCTTCGGCGTGAACCCCTCCCGGCCGGGCGCCGGAGCCGGCGCGACGATCCGGTCGAACTGCTCCGCCTCCCAGAGCCGCTTGACCGCGTGGGTCAACGTCCGCCCCTTCTCGATGCGCGCGTCGACCGGAACGCCGGCGCGCAACGCGGCGTGCTCGACCGCTTCGAGCAGCGGCATCGCGACCTTCACCTGGTCGCGAAGCGGCGAGTCCTCGGCGTAGCGCAGCGGCACGACGAGCAGATACGCCGGGACGAGCACCGCCTCCTCGGCGCGCGCGATGCGGATTGCGGCGTCGAGCACCTCCGGGTCGAGGCTGCCCGCGAACGGCACGAGGATCCGGCGCGCGCCCTTGCGCACCGGCAGCCGGCGCGGCGGACGCTGGACGCGAAGCGACCACGCGAGCGACACGGCGAGCGCGATCGCGAGCACGACGGCGAGCGCGGTCATTCCTCCGGCTCCGGACGATCGGCGCGATTGGCGACGACACGGATGTCGATGCCGGGCAGGCTGCGCACGAGCGCCGATAGGAGCGAGCCGCTGAGGATCTCGCGCTTGCGGCTCTCGTCCGGCGTGCCAACGAAGACGTAGGTCGTCCCGCGCTCGTAGGCCACGCGGCGCACGGCGGCGACGAGGTCGTCGCCCTCCTCCTCGAGAAAGTGGCAGCCGAGCACGATCGCCAGGCGGCGCAGCGCGGCGAGCGAGGTCTGCTCCTGATCGGTCAGCTCGTGGCCCGGCTTGCGCACCCACATCGCGTCCATCTGCGCGCCGAGCCGCTCGGCGGACCGCCATGCGCGGCGCATGATGCGCTGCGACTTTGCCTGCGGCTCGACGAGCGCCAGCACGCGTTCGGAGATCGCCTGCTGGCTCAGCGGATCGAGCACGGCGTTCTTGCGGCGCGACTCCACGTCCTCCGCCACCTCGCGCAATGCGAGCTCGCGCAACCGCGACAGGTTCTCCGTGCGGAAGAAGTTGAGGAGCGCCGCCTCGGCACGATCGGGCGCGTAGATCTTCCCGGCGCGCAGCCGCTGCTGGAGCGCCTCGGGCGTGAGGTCGACGAGGACGACCTCGTCCGCCTCGTCGAGGATCCGGTCGGGGAACGTCTCGCGCACGCGCACCTCGGTGAGCTCGGCGACCTCGTCGTTCAGGCTCTCGAGGTGCTGCACGTTCACGGTCGAGATGACGTCGATGCCCGCGTCGAGGATCTCGTCGATGTCCTGGTAGCGCTTCTCGTTCCGCATCCCCGGCGCGTTCGTGTGCGCGAGCTCGTCGACCAGCGCGAGCTCGGGCGCGCGCCGAATGACGGCGTCGACGTCCATCTCGTTCAGCTCGAGACCGCCGTGCTCGGTGTGCAGATGCGGCACCACCTCCATGCCACGCGCGAGCGCCGACGTCTCGGGGCGGTCGTGCGGCTCGAGGTAGCCGATGACGACGTCGCGCCCCTCTTCCTGCGCCTGCTTCCCCTCCTGGAGCATGCGGTACGTCTTGCCGACGCCCGCCGCCATGCCGAGGAGGATCCGGTAACGGCCCCTGGCCGTGGGCTACGCCCCCAGCAGGTTGTGCACGACAGGTCGATGAGCTTGATCCCGATGAAGGGCAGCATCATGCCACCGAGCCCGTAGATGAGGAGGTTCCGTCGCAGCAGCGCGGTTGCGCCGATCGCGCGGAAGCGGACGCCCTTCAGAGCGAGCGGCACGAGCGCGGGGATGATCAAGGCGTTGAAGATGATGGCGGACACGATCGCACTCTTCGGATCGCCGAGGTGGAGGATGTTGAGCGCGTCCAGCGGCCCTCGCTGACCAGGCTTCGTCGCGTAGGTGAACGCGAACATCGCCGGCAGGATGGCGAAGTACTTGGCGACGTCGTTCGCGATCGAGAACGTCGTCAGCGCACCGCGCGTGATCAGGAGCTGCTTGCCGACCTCGACGATCTCGATCAGCTTCGTCGGGTTCGAGTCGAGGTCGACCATGTTGCCGGCCTCCTTGGCCGCGGTCGTCCCGGTATTCATGGCGACGCCGACGTCGGCCTGCGCGAGCGCGGGTGCGTCGTTCGTGCCGTCACCGGTCATCGCCACCATGCGGCCCCTCGCCTGCTCCTCCTTGATGAGCGACATCTTGGCCTCCGGCGTCGCCTCGGCGAGAAAGTCGTCGACGCCCGCCTCCTGCGCGATCACGGCCGCAGTGACGCGGTTGTCGCCGGTGATCATGACCGTGCGGATGCCCATGCGACGCAGCTCGTCGAAGCGCTCGCGCATGCCGCCCTTGACGATGTCCTTCAGATAGACGACGCCGAGCGCCCAGTTGTCACGCGCCACGACGAGCGGCGTGCCGCCTTGCTCGGCGACGCTCTGGACGATGCTGTCCAGCTCCGCCGGCGGGCTTCCGCCCTGCTCGACGATGAACGCCTTCACCTGGTCGGCGGCGCCCTTCCTGATCATCGTTCCGTTGACGTTCACGCCGCTCATGCGCGTCGTCGCACTGAAGGGAACGAACTCGTGCTCGCCGAGCTCGCGCTCGCGCAGGTTGAACCGCTCCTTTGCGAGCACGACGATCGAACGGCCTTCCGGCGTCTCGTCGGCGAGCGACGCCAGCTGTGCGACCTCCGCGAGCTCGCGCTCCTCGACGCCGTTGACGGGGAGGAATTCCGCTGCCTGCCGGTTGCCGAGCGTGATCGTGCCCGTCTTGTCGAGCAGCAGGACGTCGACGTCGCCGGACGCTTCGACGGCGCGGCCGGACATCGCGAGGACGTTGCGCTGCACCAGGCGGTCCATTCCCGCGATGCCGATCGCGGAGAGGAGCGCGCCGATCGTCGTCGGAATGAGCGCAACGAGCAGCGCGATGAGCACCGTCTGCGACGTAGACGTGCCCGCGTAGAGCGCATACGGCCGCAGCGTCACGACTGCGGCGAGGAAGGTGATCGTCAGGCCGGCGAGGAGGATGTTGAGCGCGATCTCGTTCGGCGTCTTGCGGCGCTCCGCGCCTTCGACCAGCGCGATCATCCGGTCGAGGAACGACTGGCCCGGCTCTTGCGTGACCTCGATGACGAGACTGTCGGAGAGAAGCTTCGTGCCGCCCGTCACGGCGGAGCGGTCGCCGCCGGCCTCGCGGATCACGGGTGCGGACTCACCGGTGATCGCCGACTCGTCGACCGAGCCGACGCCCTCGATGATCTCGCCGTCCGCCGGAATGACCTCGCCGGCAACGACGACCACGACGTCGCCCCTCTGGAGCTCGGGCGCCGGGACCTCGCGTCCGTCGCGCAGCCGCGCGTTCGTCGTCGTGCGCGTGGCGCGCAGCGCATCGGCCTGCGCCTTCCCGCGGCCTTCCGCAATCGCCTCGGCGAAGTTCGCGAATAGCACCGTCAACCAGAGCCAGAGCGCGATGACGCCGACGAACCACAGGCTCCCGTAATGGCCGCGCGCGATCTCGAGGAAGAAGATCACGGTCGTGATCAGGCTTCCGAGCTCGACGATGAACATGACAGGGTTCTTCAGCTGGAGTCGTGGATCGAGCTTCGGGAACGAGTCTCGGATCGCCGCAGCCATGAGGTCCTGCGAGAACACGCTTGCGCTCTGACGCGCCATTACTTGCCTCCCAGCTTGTCGAGCGCGAGGTTGAGCTCGAGGACGTTGACGCCGGGCTCGCCCATGAAGCCCCACGAGCGGCCGTCGGTGTTGCGCGAAATCAGCTCGTGCACGGTTGCGAGCGGCAGGTGTCGGATCGCGGCGACGCGGTGCGCCTGAAGCGCTGCATAGGCCTGTGAGATGTCGGGATCGATTCCCGAGGCCGACGTCGTCACCGCGTCCACGGGGATGTCGTGCACCGTGAGACCGGGGTTGTACGGCCCTTCGAGCTTCAGGATCGCCTGGACGGCCGCGTGCACGTTCTTCGCCAGAACGGGGCTCGTCGGCCCGAGGTTGGCGAACGTCGTCGCAGCGGCGTTGTACGCCGGCGCAGTCCCGGACGGACGCTCCATGAAGTACTTCGGAGACGTGAACTGTTGGGCCGCGAGCTTGGAGCCCACGACCTTGCCGTCGACCTTGATCAGGCTCCCGCTCGCCTGCCGGGGGAACGCGACCGATCCGAGGCCGGTCATGAGCGCCGGATAGCCGAAGCCGAACACGGCTGTGAGCGCGACGATCGCGATCACCGACTGCACGAGAGCGCGCATCAGTGCATCAACCCTTCGACGATCGGGCCGAGCGTGAGCGCGGGCAGGATCATGAGGCCGGCGGTGAGCGCGATGACGCCGACGAGAAGGACGACGAACGTCGGCCCATCGGTGCGGAACGTTCCGGCCGAGGCGGGGACGATCTTCTTCTTCGCGAGCGATCCACCGATGGCGAGCGCTGCGAGAAGCGGGACGAACCGACCGAAATAGAGCGCAACCGTGCCGAGCGAAGCGGAGAAGCTCGTCGCTCCGTACCCCGCGAACGCGCTGCCGTTGTTGTTCGACTGTGACGTGTACGCGTACAGCGCCTCGGTGAAGCCGTGCACACCTGGGTTGTAGATGGACGCGAGGCCGGACTTGGTCACCACCGAGACCGCGGTCATTGTGAGCACCATCGTCGGCACGAACAGCGCGCCGACTGCTGCGAGCTTGATCTCGCGCGCTTCGATCTTCTTCCCGAGCCACTCCGGTGTTCGCCCGACCATCAACCCCGCGATGAAGACGGCGATGAGGATGTAGAAGAACATCCCGTACAGGCCGGATCCGACCCCGCCGAAGACCACCTCACCGAGGAAGATGTTCACGAGCGGCACCGCGCCGCCGACGGGCGTGAGCGCGTCATGGCCGTTGTTGACCGACCCGTTCGACGCATCGGTGGTAGCAGTCGTCCAGATCGCGTCGTTGGCGAGGCCGAAGCGGGTCTCCTTGTCGGACATGTTGCCGCCGGCCTGGCTGCCGCTCATCGTGATGTTCACGCCCGACGTGCGAAGCACGGACGAGCCGTGCTGTTCAGCGGGGAGGTTGACCGCGACCCCGATTGCGAAGACGGCGAACATCGCGGCAAACACCATCCAGCCGTGCCGTCGCGCTCCGACCATCTTCCCGAACATGAAGACGCACGCCGCCGGGATGAGCAGGATCGACAGCATCTCGAGGAAGTTCGTGAGCCCGGTCGGATTCTCGAACGGGACGGACGAGTTCGAGTTGTAGTAGCCGCCCCCGTTCGTGCCGAGCTGCTTGACCGCGATCTGCGAAGCCGCCGGGCCGCGTGCGATCGACTGGTGGGCGCCCTGAAGCGTCGTCGCGGTTGCGTGCGCATTGAACGTCTGCGGCACGCCCTGCCAGATGAGAACGACCGCGAGCACGATCGACAGCGGCACGAGGACGTAGACGATCGATCGGTACAGGTCGCGCCAGAAGTTCCCGAGCTCGTTGCTCGAGCGGCGCGAGATGCCGCGCACGACCGCGACCAGGACCGCGATCCCGACGCCCGCGGAAACGAAGTTCTGCACCGCAAGCCCAGCCATCTGTGTCAGGTACGACATGGTGAACTCGCCGCCGTAGTACTGCCAGTTGGTGTTGGTGACGAAGCTCGCGGTCGTGTTGAGCGCGATGTGTGGCGCCACGCCCTTCAGGTGATCGGGGTTGAGGAACAGATGCCCCTGCAGCCGCTGGATCGCGTACAGCACCGCGGAACAGACGGCACTGAAGACGAGCACGGTCTTCGCGTAGCTCTGCCAGCTCTGCTCCTTGCCGCTGTTGCGCCCGAAGAGCCGGAACATCCCTCGCTCGATCACGTCGTCGCGCTCGCGCGTGAAGACGCGTGCCATGAAGACGCCGAGCGGATACGACAGCGCGATGAGCGCGACCGCGTAGAGCAGGATCTGGGCGATGCCCTCGGGGCGCACCTAGAACCGCTCTCCGCGGAACAACGCGTAGACGAGGTAGACGAGAACGAGCAGCGAGATGATGAGGCCGATGGCGTCGGCGTTCGACATTCAGACGCGCTCCAGGGCGTACAGAAGGCCGAAGATCGCCAGGAAGCACGCGACGGCGATTCCGATTGCAGCGAGATCGAACATGAGACGACCGTAAGACCACGGTCGTCAACGCCGTCTCAACGGCGGCCGCCGGCGTCTTAAAGTTGTCTAAACGGGCGCGACGAGCCGGTAGCCGGCGCCGGGCTCGGTGAGCAGGTAGCGCGGGCTGGACGGGTCGGGCTCGATCTTCCGCCGCAGATGCGAGACGTACACGTGGAGGTAGTGCGCCTCGACCTGGTACGCCGGGCCCCACACCTCGCGCAGAAGCATGCGGTGCGTGAGGAGCTTCCCCTGGTTCTGCGCGAGCACGCGCAGCAGGTCGAACTCGTGCGGGCTGAGCTTCACGCGGTCACCACCGACGGTCACCGTGCGCTCGGCAACGTCGATGCGCAGGTCCCCGACCTGGAGCACGGGCTCCTGCCCTCCTGTCGAGCGCCGCATGACGGCGCGCAGGCGCGCGAGCAGCTCGTCGACGCTGAACGGCTTCGTGACGTAGTCGTCGGCGCCGGCGTCGAGGGCGGCGATCTTCTCTCGCTCCTCCCCCACCGCCGAGAGCACGATCACCGGCGTGTCCGTCCACGTGCGCAGCTCGCGCGTGACCTCCGTCCCGCTCCCGTCGGGCAGGACGAGGTCGAGGATGACCGCCTCCGGCGGGTTGGCGGCCGCCGCGACGAGCGCCTCGTTCACTGTTGCCGCCGTGTCGACGGTGTAGCCGGCCCCGCGCAGCGTCGTCCCCAACGCCCGCAGGATCTGCGGTTCGTCGTCGACGACGAGGATGCGCTGGCCGCTCACACCGTCAACTCCACCGGGGACTCGACGACGGGAAGCGCGAGCGCGAACGTCGCTCCCTGATCCGGACGCGACTCCGCCCACACCCGTCCGCCGTTCGCGGCGGCGAAGCCGCGCGCGATGGCGAGCCCGAGACCGGCTCCTCCCGCGCGCTCGGAGGGCCGGCGGTAGAACGGCTCGAAGACGCGCTCGAGCTCGGCCTCGGGCAAGCCGGGGCCCTGGTCGACGACACGGACGATCGCCTCTTTGCGCGTCGCTGTGATGCGTACGAGCACGTGCGCGGACGGCGGAGAGAACGCGATCGCGTTCTCGATCAGGTTGGCGAGCACACGCTGGATCTGCGCGGCGTCGACCTCGACGAGCGGGGACTCGCCGACGATCTCGACACGCTCGCGGGCACCGAGCGAATCGACTGCCTCCCGGACGATGTCGGCGAGCGCCCACAGCTCCCGATCGGGCGCCGCGCCGCCCGCCTCGAGCCGGGACAGGTCGAGCAGGTCACCGACGAGCCGGCTGAGCCGGTCCGAGTCGACCTCGATCGTTTCGAGCAGCTCGGCGCGATCTCCCTCGCTCAGCTGGAGCGTCTGGTTGCGCAGCGCTCCGATCGCCGTGCGAATGCCGGTCAGCGGCGATCGCAGGTCGTGCGAGACGGCGCGAAGCAACGCGGTCTTAACGAGGTCGCTGCGACGAAGCGTCTCGGCTTCGAGCGCTTCGCGCTCCAGCCGGTCGCGGTCGACCGCGACGGCGAGCAGCGCCGCGAGCGCCGGCAGGAAGCGACGCTGCGCGGCGGCGTTCGGGTCGGCGGGCGTGTAGATCGCGCCGACGGTTCTCCCTGCGACCTCGAGCGGATAGGGAACCTCGTCCGCGCCGTGGCGTCGCCCGGACCCGAGCTCGATGTCCGCGTGCTCGACTCCGAGCACGCCGGCAGCGCGGTCGGCAATGGCAGGGAGCTCGTCGTCGAGGCTGCGTCCGCGCAGCAGATCGGTCGCCAGCTGCGCGAGGAACGACGATTCGTGCTCCCGCTGCTCGGCGGCTGCGGCTCGACGGCGCGAGCGCGCCGCGAGCTCACTGACGACCACTGCCGTGGCGAGGTAGACCGCGAGGGCGAACCAGTTCTCGCTGTTCGCGAGCGAGAAGCGATGAACCGGCGGGAGGTAGAACCACTCGAAGGCGAGCATGCTCGCGACGGAGACCGGGATCGCGAGCCAGATCCCCCACACGACCGCGATCGGGAGAACGGCGAAGACGTAGAGCACGCCCAGGCTCAGGACCGGGACGTGCGGCTTGAGGAGCGCGATCGCCGCCGTCACGAGGGCGACGGCGATCGCGCTTGCGATCAATCCGGATGCGAGCCTGCGCATCCGGACAACGGTACTCCTAGCCGTGTATCGAGATCAGCAGCGGAATGATCAGGATCGCGACGATGTTCGTGATCTTGATCATCGGGTTGATCGCCGGGCCGGCGGTGTCCTTGTACGGGTCGCCGACGGTGTCGCCGGTGACCGCCGCCTGGTGCGCGGGCGAGCCCTTGCCGCCGTAGAGGCCGTCCTCGATCAGCTTCTTCGCGTTGTCCCACGCGCCGCCGCCCGAGGTCATCGAGATGGCGAGGAAGAGCCCGGTGACGATCGTCCCGATGAGGAGACCGCCGAGCATCTTCACGTTGATGATCCCGACGATGATCGGGAACGCGATCGGCACGGCTGCCGGCAGCAGCATGCTGCGCAGCGCCGACTTCGTGACGATGTCGATCGCACGCCCGTACTCGGGCCGCGTCGTCCCCTCCATGATTCCGGGGTTCTCGCGGAACTGGCGGCGCACTTCCTGCACGACCTCGCCGCCGACGCGTCCGACCGCCTGCATGGCGAGCGACGCGAACAGGAACGGCATGAGGCCGCCGATGAAGAGGCCGGCGATGACCCACGCGTCGGAGAGCTGGAAGATGACGTGACTCAACCCCGAGCCCGACTTTGCCGCCGTGTGGATGCCGTCCGTGTACGAGCCGAAGAGGACGAGCGCGGCGAGCGCGGCGGAGCCGATCGCGTAGCCCTTCGTCACGGCCTTCGTCGTGTTGCCGACGGCGTCGAGCGGATCGGTGATCGCACGCACCTCGGGCGGCAGGTCCGCCATCTCGGCGATACCGCCCGCGTTGTCGGTCACCGGGCCGTACGCGTCGAGCGCGACGATGAGGCCGGTCATCGAGAGCTGCGCCATGACGGCGACGCCGATGCCGAACAGGCCGGCGAAGTGATTCGCGAGCAGGATGCCGATGGCGATGACGATCACCGGAAACGCAGTCGCCTGCATGCCGACTGCGAGCCCCTCGATGATGTTCGTCGCGTGGCCGGTCTGCGACGCGGCCGAGATCCGCTTGACCGGTCCCCAGCGCGTGCCCGTGTAGTACTCGGTGATGCCGACGAGCAGCGCCGTGATGGCGAGGCCGACGAGCGCCGAGCCGTACAGGTGGCCGAACGAGAACTTCCCGCTCGAATCGAACGCCTTCGTCACCGGGATGAAGAGAACGGCCGAGATGACGGTGGCGACGAGGACGGCGCGGTAGAGCGCATTCATGATGTTCCCGCCGTGGCGCACGCGTGCGAACTGCACCCCGACGATCGACGCGATGATGGACACGCCGCCGATCGCGAGCGGGTAGAGGAACAGGTTCTTGCCCGTCCCGGCTGCCGCACCGGTGATCCCGAGGAGCATCACGGCGACCGCTGTCACCGCGTAGGTCTCGAACAGGTCGGCCGCCATGCCGGCGCAGTCGCCGACGTTGTCGCCCACGTTGTCGGCGATGACCGCCGGGTTGCGCGGGTCGTCCTCCGGGATGCCCGCCTCGATCTTGCCCACGAGGTCGGCGCCGACGTCGGCAGCCTTCGTGTAGATGCCGCCACCGAGTCGTGCGAACACGGAGATGAGCGAACCGCCGAAGGCAAGGCCGACGAGATCGTGGACGGCGGACGCCGACGAGTGGTTGAACACGCGGACGAGGATCCAGTAGTACCCGGCGACGCCGAGCAGTCCGAGGCCGACGACGAGCAGGCCCGTCACCGAGCCCGCGCGGAACGCGACGTTCAGCGCCGGCGGAAGGCCTGAGCGCGCGGCTTCGGCCGTTCGCACGTTGGAGCGAACCGCGACGTTCATCCCGATGAAGCCGGCGGCGGCCGACAAGACCGCGCCGATCAGGAAGCCGATGGCGGTGCCCCACCCGAGCGAGTGGTAGAAGCCGAGCAAGAGGAACGGGGCGATCGCGACGACCGCGATCGTGATGTACTGGCGGCGGAGATAGGCCGCCGCGCCTTCCTGGATGGCGCGGGCGATCTCCTGCATCCGCTCGTTGCCCGCGGGCCGACTCAGCAGCCAGCTCGTGAGATAGATGCCGTAGAGGATCGCGGCGCCCGCGCAGAGGAGCGCGAACAGCACTGCGTGATGCATGAACCAGCTCATCTCAGAGGAACTCTCCTTGTCACAAAGTCAGCGCCGGGGACTCCCGGCGCGGGCGGGATCCTATCTCACTAACGGGCTCCGGGCGTAGAAAACCAGGAGGGAAACGGGATCCCGGCGGATCCGGCCGGCGTAGCGCTCGACCGCGTCCACGTACAAGCTCGAGGGGTTGTAGCGGAGGAGCGCGGCCCGCTCCGAGGCCGGCGCCCCGGCGGCGCGCAGGAACCGGGCGGCCGCGAGGATGGCGGCGCGCGGGTCGTGGACGTTCCCGCGCCCGTACGACGCCCAGGTGGCCGGCATGAACTGCATCGGGCCCTGGGCACCGGCCACGCTCGCCTCGCGCAGCCGGCCGAAGTCGGACTCGACGTAGTTGACCGCAGCGAGCACCTGCCACGCGACGCCGCTGCGCCGCTGACCCTCGGCGTAGTAGCGCGCGCAGGTCGGCCGACCGGAGCGCGGGGCCGAGGCGGATGGGCGGTCCCTTCTTGTGCGGCGCGAGGCGGAGAAGGTCGCGTCGCGCGGCGACGTCGTCGGCGACGTCGCGGGCAAGGGCGCGCGGAAGCTTCGCGAGGACACCACGCTCGAGCCGCGGGTCGCGCGCCATGCGCAGCTCGATCCGCTGCTCGGCCACGGCGGTCTGGACGAGCGCCGCCGGCGGTGGACCTGTGCCGTGCCAGCGCGCGATCCCGCGTTGCAACGCGAGGTCGGCGGCGACGAGCGCGGCCGCGACGGTCAACCGGCGATGCGCTCGCCGGCAGCGACCTGCTCGGCGAAGATCTGCTCCATCGTCGCGCCCTCCGCGTGGCGCGCGATCTGACGCTCGGCCGCGTTGCGCTCCGGAAGGTTGAGCCACGGCGTCGCGCCGAGCTCGTCGGCGACGGGGCGCACCCAGTCGAGCAGCTGCTCGATGCGCGCGCGTGCGGGCACCGACTCACCGAGGTCGAAGTCGATGAGCTCGCCCGAGAGGCCCCAGCGCAACGCGCGCCAGAGGTTCTCCTCGAGCAGGCGCGGCGGATGCGACGGCAGCGGCTCGCCCTCGTCGATCGCACGCGCAATGCGCGCGGCGAGCGAGTAGCAGAGCGCGGCGAGCGAGCGCGCCTCCCCCAGCTCCGGCTGCGCGTCGCAGATGCGAATCTCGATCGTCGGGAACACGAGGTGCGGACGGACGCTCCACCAGATCTGCGTGTGCTCGGTGACCGATCCCGTCGCATACAGGAAGCGGACGTACGACTCCCACTCGTCCCAGTTGCCGAGGGCGTCCGGGATCCCACAGCGCGGGAACATCCGCGTGAAGATCTCGGTGCGCGCCGAATGCAGGTGCGTGTAGACGGCCTCCGCGAACGGCGAGCTCGCCGAGTACGCCAGCAGCTCGGGGAGGTAGTTGCGCAGCGCGCTGGCCACCTGCACGGCGCGCGACGGGCCGTTGATGCCGATGTGCACGTGCAGTCCGAAGGTGTTGTTGCGCCAGACGACGTAGCGGAGGAGCTCGTCGTTGCGGCGGTAGTGCGGCGTGTCGATGATGCGCTGCTCCTGCCACGCGCTCCACGGATGCGTGCCGGTGGATGCGAGCCCGATGCCGAGCGCCTCGGTCAGCCCGCGTAGCTGGACGCGGCGCTCGCCGATCCTCTCGGCCGCCTCGGCGAACGTGTCGCACCGGCCGGTGCGGACCTCGACCTCCGAGGCGATCAACTCGCCGACGAGATGCGGTTCGACCTCGGTTCCCTTCGCCGCGGCCTGCACCTCTTCGAAGCGGTTGACGAGGCCCAGCGTCGATGGATCGAGCAGCTGGAACTCCTCCTCGACCGCGACGGTGAAGTCCGGAACGGTCTCGAATGAGGCCCGCGACGTCGCGAGGAGCTCCTCGTACCCGACCTTCTGCTCGTCGCCCACTACA
Organism: uncultured Actinomycetes bacterium; assembly: GCA_963734285.1. Lineage (GTDB taxonomy): Bacteria > Actinomycetota > Thermoleophilia > Gaiellales > Gaiellaceae > Palsa-739. The sequence goes on from CAVTGM010000003.1 coordinate 27,057, forward strand.
AAAAGGGTAGTAGCAGACGCTCAGCCACGCGCGTCCAGCTCCAGTTCCTCTCCACCGCGTGCCGGGCGGCGAGGCCGAGCGCCTGCCGCTCCTCGGCCGGCAGGGCGAAGAGCTCGCGCAGCCGCTCGCGGAGCGCGTCCGCGTCGCCGGTCGGGAAGGAGGTGAGGTGCGACAGCGCGGGCGGATAGTCGGCCCCAACGCCGGCCGCGATCTCCGCCAGACCGGAGTGCGCGGCCAGGACGGGCGGCAGCCCGGCGGCGGCCGCCTCGGCGGCGACCATGCCGAACGCCTCCGGGAAGATCGACGGCACGACGGAGACGTCGCACAGTGGAAGCAGGTGCACGAGGTGGCGGTGCTCGAGCGCGCCGGTGAAGAGCGTGCCCGGCGGCGCCATCGCCTCGAGCTCGGCGCGGTAGTCGCCGAAGCCGACGACGACGGCGCGCACGTCGAGCCCGCGCAGCGCCTCGAACAGCACCTGTACGCCCTTGTTCTCGATCAGCTTGCCGACGTAGACGACGGTCGGCACGTCGCGCGCGAACGCCTCCTCGAAGCGCGCCGCGTTACCGGGATCGGGATGGCGCTCGTCCCCGTCCTGCGGATCGTCCTCCGCCTCCATGATCAGGCGGGCGAACGCCTGCAGCCGGTCCTCGGGCGTGAACTCGTCGAGATCGACGCCGGGCGGGACCTCGTGCACCCGGTCGACGTGACCGACGACGTCCTCGAGCACGGCGCGGATGTGCGCGGAGCCGACGAAGATCGCGTCGGCGCCGGCGAGAGCCTCGGCTCCCCACCGCTCGAGCTCGGGGCGCCCGCGCATCGAGTACTCGAGCTCGGAGCCGTGCGCCTTCACCGCGTAGCGGCGCACCGCTCGCGGCCGCGACGGGCCCGCCGAGCAGCACGTGATTGGCGAAGACGAGATCGGCGGGAAGCAGCGCGCGGACGGCGGACGCGTTCGCCTCGACGTAGCGCTCGCGTTCCTCGACGCGTGAAGTCCTGCAGCAACCGCGGCTCGAGCCCCTCGTAGCGGTCGAGCACGAACACCGGTAGTAGCCGGTCCGGCAGCTCAGGCACGACGACGCGCGCGCTGCCGATGTCGTAGCGCTCGGGATGCCGCTCCTGGCAGACGATGGTGACGTCGTGGCCGGCGTTGCTCCACTCGCGCGCAAGTGCACGCGTGTACACGTTGGAGCCCGTACCTCCGAGGAGGTACCCGTGCCAGATGACGATCCTCAGGTCAGGTGGAAGTAGAGCGCATAGAGCAGCTCCACCGCCGGGTTCGACGTGTGCACCGTCACGTCGGCGGGAGTCTCGAGCAGAGCCTCCGAGTAGTTGAAGATGATCTTCACGCCGGACGCGACGAGGTCGTCGGCCGCGCGCTGCGCGCCGGACGCGGGAACGGCGAGCACGCCGACGATGATGTTCTTGTCGCGCACGCTGTCGCGCAGGCCTCCGTACTCACTGACGGTGACGTGCCCGATCGGCCGGCCGAGCTTCTCCGGATCGGTGTCGAACACTGCGGCGATGTTGATCCCGTGCTCGGCGAAGATCGGCGAGCTCGCGATCGCCTGGCCGAGACGTCCCGCGCCGATGAGCGCGATGTTGTGCTGCCCCTGCGTCCGGAGGATCTTCCGGATCTCACCGAGCAGCGAGTCGATGTTGTAGCCGACCCCGCGCTTGCCGAACTTCCCGAACGCGGACAGGTCACGACGGATCTGCGTCGCGTTGATGTTCGTGTACTCGGCGATCTCCTGAGAGGAGATCCGCATCTTTCCCATCTTCCGCGCCTGCGTCAGCACCTGGAGGTACCGCGACAGGCGAGCGGCGACGCCTACGGTCAGGCGATCCGCCACGCAACCTCCTCATGCAGCTTGTAACAGCGGGAGGTGTTCTAGCAGGCCGGACTACCGACCTGCTTGTGCAACCGCCCGCCGGAAGGCGTCGGGCTGGACGTGGTAGGTGAAACGGCGCCGGCCGTCGATCTCCACGACGGGCAGCCATTCGCGGTATTCGGCCTCCAGGACGGGGTCGCCGGTGATGTCGATCTCCCGCAGGTCGAAGCCGAGCTCCTCCCGGAGCTTGCCCACCACGCCGCGGGCCGTCTCGCAGAGATGGCAGCCCGCGGCGTGGTACAGGACGACGTCGGCTACGGGTAGATCCCTCTGGTGACCGTCGCCTCGGCGACGCGCTGGACGGCGAGGCCGTACGCGGCCACGCGCATCGGCATGTCGCGCTTCTGCGCGGTCTCCCACGTCTCCTCGAACGCGCGGCTGACGATGTCGTTCAGCTTCGCGTTCACCTCGACTTCCTTCCAGAAGTACTCCTGGAGGCCCTGCACCCACTCGAAGTAGGAGACGACGACGCCTCCTGCGTTCGCGAGCACGTCGGGCAGGATGAGCACGCCCTTGTCCTCGAGGATCGCGTCGGCGTCCGGCGTGACCGGGCCGTTCGCGCCTTCGCAGATGATGGACGCCTTGACCTGGTCGGCGTTGCGCTCGGTGATGACCTGCTCGAGCGCGCACGGCGCGAGGATGTCGACGTCGAGGAGCAGGAGCTGCTCGTTCGTGATCTGCTCCGCGTCGCGCAGCCCGGCGAGCGTGCGGTGCTCGCGCTTGTGCGCGAACGCCGCCGGCACGTCGATGCCCTTCGGGTTGTACAGCGCGACGGTCGAGTCGGAGATGGCGACGACGAGCGCGCCTTCCTCGTGGAGGAACTTCGCGAGGAAGCTCCCGACGTTGCCGAAGCCCTGCACGGCGACGCGCATGCCGGCGAGCGAGCGGTCCTGCTTCGCCACCGCGTCGCGGATGCAGTACAGCGCGCCGCGCGCGGTCGCCTCTTCGCGGCCGAGCGACCCGCCGATCGTCAGCGGCTTCCCGGTGACGACGCCGAGGACGGAGTGGCCCTTGTTCATCGAGTACGTGTCGAAGATCCACGCCATCACGGAGCCGTCGGTCCCGACGTCCGGCGCGGGGATGTCCTTCTCCGGGCCGATCTCGTTGATGATCTCCGTCGTGTAGCGCCGTGTCATCCGCTCGAGCTCGGAGCGTGAGAGACGCTTCGGGTCGCACACGACGCCGCCCTTCGCGCCGCCGAACGGAATGCCCATCAGCGCGCACTTCCACGTCATCCACATCGCGAGCGCCTTGACCTCGTCGACGGTGACGTCGGGGTGATAGCGAATGCCGCCCTTCGACGGCCCGCGCGCGATGTTGTGGGTGACGCGGTACCCCTTGAAGACTTCAGTGTGTCCGTCATCCATGCTGACTGGCACGGACACCTCGACCGCCTTCTTGCACGCGCCGAGAACGGCGACGAGATTCGGGTCGATGTCGAATGCGCTCGCGACCCGGCGCAGCTGGTTGCGCGCGATCTCGAACGGGTTCTCGCGAAGGTGGGTAACCCCCGCCTCGACTGCTGTCACGGTTTGCTCCTTGTCGGAGTGTTGTCGATGACCTCGGATCCGAGTATATGACTGCTTATCGGAGGGTAAATCCGAGGTTTCTACGGCCTGGCAGCCCGCCGTCGGCTGGATACGCGACGACGGCCGCGACATAGCGGCCGGGCGGCAGCGCCGCCCCGCCGGCGCCTCGGCCGGTGAGCTGGAACGTGTAGCGCCCGGGCAGTACGTCCCGGATCCGGGCGAGCAGGCCGAGCGACCGCCCGCCGGGAGTGCTCAGGCCGACGTCGAGCCGCGAGAGCGCCTGAATCTGCGGCCGCCCCGCCACCATCGTCACGCGCCCGACGTGGACGGTGAGCCGGAGCGATCCCTGCGCGAGAGAGGCCGAGACGATCGGATCCAGCGGCCGCGTTGCGAAGGCGAGCACCCACGGGACGCGCACGCTTCCCCCACCGTCCACGTCGGCGACGACCGCGCCGTCGGCGGCCACCGTGCCGATCGCCGGAGACGCCGTCAGCGCATCGACGTGGATCACCGTGCTCTGGCCGGGCGCGAGCGCGATGCGCCGCGGCCGCACGCGTGAACTCGACGGTCGCGGCGCCCTCGTGCTGCGTTCGGATCGAGAGCGCCGCACGCACCGTGCGTGACGAGAGGTTCGTGAGCGTGAACCCGGTGCGGATCTTCCGGCCGGTAAAGGTCGACATCCCGAGTGCAAGCGTCGGCGGTGACGCGGCGAGCTCACCGGCCGCAGCCGCGCCGACGTCGACTTCGCCCGCACCCTGCGCGTAGACGGAGTCGTGCGGGAGTTGCCGTGCCGTTCCGACGAGCAGCCCGGCGAGCGCGTCGGCGCCCGAGCGACGGCCGAGTCTGCACGAGCAACGCGGCAGCGCCCGCGGTGACCGCGGCGGCGACGCTCGAGCCGTCGACGGTGAGACCGCCCGAAGCCGGGAACGCGATACCGGGAGCGACGAGGTCCGGCTTGACGGTCCCGTCGAAGGCGAGGCCGGTCGACGAGAACGGTGCGACCTGGCCGTTGTCGGCGTTCGGCGCCTCGCGGCCCGCGCCGATGACGACGCTCACCCGTTCACCGCGGGCGAGGCGTGCGAGCACGACCTGCGCGATCGGGCGCGGAAGCGACACGACGGGCACGCGCACCGCGGCGCCGAGCGAGCCGGCGGGGACGAGCGAGGGCCCGTACACGAGCACCGCGCCGGCTCCGGCTTCACCGGCGGCCTGCGGCGACGCATCCGACGACAGGAGCGCGGCGCGCCCCGCGACGATGCTTCCGCCGGCGCGCGTGAACAGACGCCGCCGCGGCGCGACCAGCTGCAGGACGAGCTTGCGCGAAGGCGCCGTGTCGCTCGACAGCGGCATCGTCGCGTCGAAGAGCGTCTGTAGGCCGGAGCGGATGACGACGCGCGTCTCGGCGATGTGCGTGCGCGTGTCGAGCGCGCCGACCGTCAGCGCAGCGGGAGCACCGCCTGGAGCGGCGAGATCGCCGTACGCGGCGCCGGCCGGGCCGTCGTTGCCCGCGGGCGCGACGACAAGGACGTCGAGCGCACGCGCGCCGGCCGCTGCGAGCGACTCAGGCCCATCCGGGAATCCGGCGAAGGGCTCGGCGAGCGCGACGAGCGCGATGCGCGCCGCGCCGTACGCGGCGCGATCGAGCCCGGCGATCAGCTGGTCGCTGCGCGGTACGACCCGCGACGCGGATGGGCAGGATCGAGGCACCGGGGGCGACGCGTGCGATCACCGCGGCCATCTGTCTCTCGTGCTCGCCGCGCGCGTCGACCACCGCCACGGTGACGCCGCGTCCGTCGACGCCCGCGGACGCGAGCGGCCGGGCGAGCTCGACCGCATCCGCGTTCAACGTTTCCGTCGAGATCGTCGCCGGATACGCGATGCGCACCGGAAAGACGCCGGCGACGTTCGAGTCTCGCTCGAGCAGCGGGACGACACTCGACTGAACGACCGCCGAGAAGCCGTCGAGCACGCGCGTGAAGCGGATGTCTGCGCGAATGACGACGCCGTGCAGCGCGAGCCGCGCCAGGAGGAGCCTCTGCGCTGAGAGCTCGACCTTCGTCCACGCCTCCTGGTGCCCGACATCGAGCGGACCCTCGGCCGCGACGCGCTCGCCGAGCGACGGTGTCTTCAGGACGACGATGACGCGCGGCCCGACGTCGATCACCGGCCGCGCGCCGAGAATCGCGCGCCACGAGTCCGGCGACGTCGACGCAACGAGCGGACGCTCGGCGCCTCTTCCCGCCCGCGGCCAGGATCGCGGCCGTCGCCGAGGCGGCGAGCACGGCGAAGAGCGCGGCGTACCGCGTCTCAGCGCGAGGCGTACGCATCGAGGCCGAGGTATCCGGGGTACGCGACCGCACGGGAGAAGCGCGCGGCGGACGCGATCATGGCCGCGTTGTCGGTGCAGAGCGACAACGGCGCGAGCGCCGCATCGGGCAGCGACGCGCGCAGCTCCGAGTTGGCGGCGACGCCGCCGACGACCGCGATCTTCTTCGAGCCGGCCGCTTCCTGCACGCGGGCGACGAGCGCGCGGACGATCGCCCGCTGGTAGGACGCGGCGAGGTCGGCGCGCCGGGCGACGAGCTCGTCCTCCGACAGGTCGCGCGTCGCGTACAGGAGCGCGGTCTTCAATCCCGAGAAGGAGAAGTCGAGACCGGGCACGCGCGCAACAGGAAAGTCGTACGCGAGCGGATCGCCGTCGCGCGCGAGGCGGTCGATCTCGCGGCCGCCCGGATAGTCGAGACCCAGCAGGCGCGCGCCCTTGTCGAACGCCTCCCCGGCTGCGTCGTCGAGCGTCGTCCCGAGCACCTGCTGGTCGTCGTACCCGCGCACGTCGAGCAGCAACGTGTGTCCCCCGCTCGCGAGCAGGCAGACGAACGGCGGCTCGAGCGGGTCGGGCTCGAGATAGAGCGACGCAACGTGGCCGCGGAGATGATCGACGGGAACGAGAGGCAGGCGCCGCGACCACGCGATCGCCTTTGCCGCGGCCAGACCGACGAGGAGCGCACCGACGAGGCCCGGGCCCTGCGTGACCGCGACCTGCTCGACGTCGTCGAGCGTCGCGCCCGCCTCGCTCGAGCGCCTCGCGGACGACCGGTGCGATCAGCTCGAGATGGCGGCGCGAAGCGATCTCGGGAACGACTCCGCCGAACTGCGCGTGCAGATCGGCCTGCGAGGCGACGACGTTCGAGCGGATGGCTCCGTCAGGTGTGACGAGGGCTGCGGCGGTCTCGTCGCAGCTCGTCTCGATCCCGAGGATCACGTCTGCTCGCCGGCGACGGCGTCCTTCCACATGATGAGCGCGTCCTCGCGGTTGTCCGTGTAGTACCCGCGCCGCACGCCGCGCGCCTCGAACCCGAGCCGCTCGTACAGGGCGATGGCGATCGAGTTGGTGACACGGACTTCGAGCGTGTAGCCGCGGCGCGCGTCGTCGGCGGTGAGCTCGAACAGCCGGTCGAGCAGGAGCGTCGCGATTCCGTGGCCGCGATGGTCGGGATCGACGGCGATGTTCATCACGTGCCACGCGTCGACGTACCGCGACACGATGAGGTAGCCGTGCAGCGTCCCGTTGTCGTCCTCGCGGTCGACGCCGAACGCGCCGACGCAGATGGAGCTCGGCTTCGCGAGCTCGCCGGCGAACATCGAGCGCGACCACGGCGTGCGGTACGAGCGGCGCTCGATCTCCTCGATCGCCGCAAGGTCGGAGATGCCGAGACGGCGCAGCTCGAGCGTCGTCACTGCGCGCTCCGCTCGGCGTCGGGCACGCGCAGGTAGAGCGGCTCGACCTCGTCCACCGGCCGAAGCTCACCGGCAAGCGCGGCGTGGAACCGGGCGCGCGGAACGTGGCGCTCGTCGTCGTCCGGCGGGACGACCGCGCCGCGCGCCTCGAGCTCCGCGCGATAGCGGACGGCGCCGTCGCCGACGTACGTCATCCCCTCCTCGACGAACGAGATCCGCGGGCGCGAGCACCGTCGCAACGCCGCCGACGAGCGTGAACACCTCGCGCCGGCGCGCGTCGATCACCGGCACGGCCCCGGGTGCACCGGCCGCGAGCGCGTCGAGCGTCGAGACGCCCGCGCCCTGCACGTCCAACGCCAGCGCGAGGCCGCGCGCCACGGCGAGGCCGATGCGAACACCGGTGAAGCTCCCCGGGCCGATGCCGATCGCGAGCGCGTCGAGGTCGCGCGGATGCGCACCGCCCTGCCGCAGCAGTGCGTCGACGTCCTCGAGCAGCGTCTGCGCACGCGAAGCACGCTCACCGAGCACCTCGCCGTCGTCGACGAGCGCACTCGTCGCGACGCCTGTCGCAGTGTCGAACGCCAGCGTCAGCACTCGTCGATCGATACCACCCTTCGCGCTTCCCCAGCATGCCGCAAGCGCACGCGGTAGCGCGGCGGAGGCAGCACGCCCTCCCCCGCCTCGGGCCATTCGACGAACGCGATCGAGTCGTCGAAGTACGGCTCGAGGTCGCCCCACTCGGCGGAGGACACGCCGGCGAACCGGTACAGGTCGAGATGGGAAATCTCACCCGCGGTGCCGTGGTAGCGGTGGCCGATCGTGTACGTCGGGCTCGTCACCCGCTCGCGCACGCCGAGCGCGGAGCAGGCGCCGCGCACGAAGGTCGTCTTCCCGGTACCGAGCTCGCCCGCGATCGTGACGACGTCGCCGAGCGCGAGGCGCGCTGCGAGAGCGGCGGCCAGCGCCTCGGTCTCCTCCGGAGAGCTCGTCACGGTCTCGGTCACGAGCCGAAGCGTAGAGTGCCGCGCATGCCTGCGTATCTCATCGTCGAGACCGACATTCACGATCCCGAGCAGTACGAGCAGTACAAGGCCGCGTCGCCCGCCGCCGTCGCCGCCGGCGGCGGCCGCTTCGTCGCCCGCGGCGGCGAGCTCGCCGTCCTCGAAGGCGACTGGCACCCGAAGCGGCTCGTCGTCCTCGAGTTCCCCGACCTCGAAACGGCCAAGCGCTTCTACGAGTCCGAGAGTACCAAGCGGCGAAGAAGCTCAGAGAAGGCGCAGCGACCCTGCGCATGGTCGCCGTCGAAGGCGTCTAGAAGAGCCCAAGCTGCTGGGCCGGCGCGGTGACGAGCGCGAGCTCGGGCTCCGGCAGCGGCTCGAGCGCGCGACCGAGCAGCTCCGGAAGCCGCGCGAAGTCGGATTCGAGCACCTTGAGCATGGCGGGCGTGTACAGCGCGGCGGCCGGGTGGTAGAGCGGGTAGAGGAGGACGGAGCGCCCGCCGAGCGTCGTCTCCTGCTCCTGACCGTGCACGCGCGTGATCCCGAGCGGCCGCCCGGAGAGGAGCTTCGTCGCGAAGTTGCCGAGCGTCGCGACGATGGTCGGCTCGATCAGCTCGATCTGCCGGAAGAGATGGCTCTCGCACGCCTCGATCTCGTCCTGCTGCGGATCGCGATTGCCGGGAGGTCGACACTTCAGGACGTTCGCGACGAAGACGTCGCTGCGCTGCAGGCCGATGCCGGCGAGCAGCGTGTCCAGCAGCTTGCCGGCCTGCCCGACGAACGGGAGGCCTTGCTTGTCCTCGTGGAAGCCCGGCGCCTCGCCGACGAACATCAGCTCGGCACGCGGGTTGCCGGAGCCGAAGACGACCTGCGTCCGTCCCTGCGCGAGGCGACAACGGGTGCAGCCCGCGACCGACTCGGCGAAGGCCTGAAGCTCGTCGACGTGCTCGACGGGAACCGCGCTCACGGGCGGTGAGTCTACGACCCTGCCCGGACGCTGGAGACGCGGGCCCGCCAGGCGCCGCGCGGCGCCTCGACGACCACCTGGTCGCCGACCGCATGGCCCAGCAACGCGCGCCCGACCGGCGATTCGGGAGAGACGCCGCCGACGCTCGAGATGATGACGGTCATCGACTCGCCGTCCTCACGCTCGAGGTCGACCGTGCAGCCGATGGTGACGACGCCGCCCGCCGCGACCTGCGACTCGTCGAGCTCCTCCGCGTCGTGCAGTCGTGTGCGCAGCTTCGTGATGCGCGCCTCGAGCAGCCCTTGCTCGTTCTTCGCCGCGTGGTATTCGAAGTTCTCGGACAGGTCGCCGTGCTCGCGTGCGGTCGCGATCGCCTCGACAGCCGCCTGTCGCTTCGGGCCTTCGAGCTCGGCCAGCTCCGCCTCGAGCTGCTCGCGCTCGGCGCGCGTCAGCTTCTCAGGCATGGCCTAGTGACCGCAACCGCAGGAGCCGCCGCAGCAACCCCCGCCGCCGCCGCCGAACGACGGCTGCTTCATCGCTCCGTGGACCGCGAAGGTGGAGAACTGCTTCGAGACGTTCACCGCGGAGCAGTCGGGGCAGGTGACCTGCTGGTCGCCCCGGACGAGCTCCTCGAAATGCGACTCGCACTCCATGCAGACGTACTCGTAGATCGGCACTCCCCAAGTCTAGCCTCGGGGAGCAGCTCGGACCAGACGATCCAGAGCATCGCCCCGGCGGCGAAGCCGAGCCCGGCCGGGAGGATCGGGTGGAACCACTCGACGAAGAGGAACGTGAACGGCGCGATGAGCGGCTGCGGCAGGCACGAGAAGACGCTCCACCACGCGGCGGAGCGGACGCTCGCCCCGCGCGGCACGAGCACGAGGCTGATCGCGAGCCCCTCGGGGACGTTGTGCGCGGCGATCGCCAGTGTGATGAGCACGCCAAGCCGCGTGCCGCCGCCGTAGGAGATCCCCATCCCGACGCCCTCGGCGGCGGAGTGGACGGTCATCACCGCGACGATGACGAGCGCCTTCAACGCGTTCGCGCCGGAGAGCCCGCCGAGCACCAGGTCGTCGCGGTCGCCGATCAGCCGCCGGAAGATCCACACGAAGACCGACGCCGCCCAGCAGCCCGAGGACGACGCGCCACGGGCCGATGCCGAGTCCCTGCCACACGAGCCCGGCCGCGGCGACCGTCATGACGAGCGCGGCGCCGGCGTTCGAATAGCGCACCCAGCGCTGCCCGAGGCTCGCACGGACGAACAGGAACGGGAGCGCGCCGAGCCCGGCCACGAGCGCAGCGAACGCAGCGGCCGCCGTCACGGTCCAGACGTTGACCGCCATTCCCCCAGGATCCGCCCGTTATGCGGGGCACCCATCCGGGTACACTCGTAGACGCCCGGCATCCACTACGGAGCTGGAGCGACGAAGTGCTCACACGAATCGATGTCATCGGCAGGGGACGCGTCGGCGCGGCCGTGGCAGCACGGCTGCTCGAGCGTGGCCTCGATCTCGACTCCGGCGACCCGGAGCTCGTGCTCCTCTGCGTCCCCGACGGCGCGATCGCCGAGGTTGCGGCGGGGATTCCCGTCGGGCCGTGGGTCGCGCACGTGAGCGGCGCGACGCCGCTCGCCGCGCTCGCGCCGCACGAGCGCCGTCTGTCGGTGCACCCGCTCCAGACGTTCACGCGCGCGCGAGGGCCCGAGCAGCTCGACGGTGCATGGGCGGCCGTCACGGCGGAGAGCGTCGAGGCGCGCGCGACCGGATCGTGGCTCGCCGAGACGCTCGGTCTGCGGCCGTTCGAGCTGGACGACGCGGCGCGCACGCTCTACCACGCAGGCGCGGTGTTCGCGTCCAACTACCTCGTCACGCTGCAGCGCGCGGCGACGCAGCTGTTCGAGAGCGCCGGCGCGCCGCCGGAGGCACTCGAGCCGCTCATGCAGCGCACGATCGAGAACGGGTTCGAGCTCACCGGGCCGATCGCGCGCGGCGATTGGGAGACGGTCGAGGCGCACCGCGCCGCGATCCGCGCGGAGCGGCCGGAGCTCGACCATCTGTACGAGACGCTCGCCGGCGCGACGATGGCGCTCGCGACATGAAGATCGTCCGTTCGATCTCCGAGCTTCGGCTCGAGGGCGACGTCGGGCTCGTGCCGACGATGGGCGCGCTGCACGCGGGCCACGTGTCGCTGTTCGAGGCCGCGCGCGCGGAGAACGACGTCGTCGTCGCGTCGCTCTTCGTCAACCCGGCGCAGTTCGACCAGCAGGCCGATCTCGCCCGCTATCCGCGCGACGAGGCCCGCGACCTGGAGATCGCCGAGCAGTCGGGCGTCGACGTCCTGTTCGCGCCGTCGCCGGAAGAGATGTATCCCGACGGGTTCGCCACGTGGGTCGTCCCGGAGGAGACGGGAGCGGAAGGCTCGGCGCGGCCGGGCCACTTCCGCGGCGTCGCGACGGTCTGCCTCAAGCTCTTCGCCATCGTCCGGCCGGCGCGCGCGTACTTCGGGCAGAAGGACGCGCAGCAGGCGATCGTCGTGCGCCGCATGGCGCGCGACCTGAACCTCGGCGTCGACGTGCGCGTCCTCCCCATCGTGCGCGACGCGGACGGACTGGCGCTGTCGTCGCGGAACGTGCTGCTCTCCGCTGCCGAGCGCGAGCGTGCGCTCGGGCTGCCGCGCGCACTCGAGAGCGCGGCCGGCGCAGACGACCCGGTCGCCGCGGCGCGCGCGCAGCTGAACGGTCTCGACCCCGATTACGTCGAGCTGCTCGACCTCGACGGCACGACGCTTCTCGCCGCCGCGGTCCGCGTCGGCTCGACCCGACTCATCGACAACGTCGTCGTGAAAGGAGCGCTCTCGTGAACGACAAGCCGAAGCCGCAGCGCTATGCGTCCTGGACCGCAGGGAAGCTGCCCCTGCCGGAGCTGCGCGAGATGAAACGGCGCGGCGAGAAGATCGTCATGGTCACCGCATACGACGCGCCGAGCAGCCGTCTTGCCGACGCGGCCGGCGTCGACCTCATCCTCGTCGGCGACTCCTCGGGCATGGTCGTGCACGGCCGCGAGTCCACCGTTGCGGTCTCGCTCGACGAGATCGTCTTCATGACGCAGTGGGTGACGCGCGGCGCCAAGCGGCCGCTCGTCGTCGCCGACATGCCGTTCGGCTCGTACGAGGTCTCGGACGAGCAGGCGGTCACGAACGCCGTGCGGCTCGTGAAGGACGGCGGCGCCGACGCGGTCAAGGTCGAGCGCGGCGGTACCTCCGTCTCGCGCGCGCGGGCGATCGCCGCTGCCGGGGTGCCCGTCATGGGCCACGTCGGCCTGACGCCGCAGACGGCGACCGTGCTCGGCGGGTTCAAGGCGCAAGGGCGCACGGCGGAGCGCGCACGGCAACTCGTGGAGGAGGCGCTCGCGCTCGAGGACGCGGGCTGTTTCAGCGTCGTGCTCGAGGCGGTCCCCGCTCAGGTCGCGCGCGCCGTCACGCGGGCGCTGTCGGTGCCGACGATCGGCATCGGCGCCGGCGCCGACTGCGACGGGCAGGTGCTCGTGTGGCACGACATGCTCGGCTACTACGAAGGCCAGGCGCCGCGTTTCGTGAAGCGCTATGCCGACCTCGGCAAGACGATCACCGAGGCGCTCGGCCGCTACGCGGAGGATGTCCGCAGCGGGACGTTCCCGGAGCCGCAGCACACGTATGCGATGCCGGAGGACGAGCTGGCGGCGTTCGAGACCGAGCTAGAGGATGTGCGCCTCGCGGCCGACCTCGACGAAGGCCGCTAGCGCACGCTCGAGGTGCATCGGCTCGAGCGCGGCGGACATCTGGACGCGGATGCGCGCCGTCCCCTCCGGCACGACCGGATAGCCGAAGCCGGTCACGAACACGCCGTGCTGCAGCAGGCGCTCTGACAGCTCGATCGCGCGCGCCGTCTCCCCGACGATGATCGGGATGATCGCGGCCTCCCCGTCGAGCGGGCTGAAGCCCGCCTCGCGAAGCGCCTCGCGGAACCAGCACGTGTTCTCGCGCAGCTTCACGACCAGGTCGGGACGGGCGCGCAGGACGTTCACGGCGGCGCGCGCGCTGCACGCGACTGTCGGCGGAAGCGCGTTCGAGAAGAGCTGCGGCCGCGAACGCTGCGCCAGCAGGTCGCACACCTCTGCGACCGACGCCACGTAGCCGCCCGCCGCGCCTCCGAGCGCCTTGCCGAGCGTTCCGGTGATGACGTCGACCTGGCCGAGCGCACCGAAGTGCTCCGCGACTCCGCGTCCCGTCTTGCCGACGACGCCGACACCGTGCGAGTCGTCCACGATCACGGTCGCGTCGTATGCGCGCGCCAGCTCGAGAATGTCGGGCAGCCGCGCGAGGTCGCCTTCCATCGAGAACACGCCGTCGGTGATGACGAGCTTGCGCTGGTCGCGCTCACACGAGCGGAGCGCGTCCCGCAGCTCGTTCATGTCGGAGTGCGCGTACCGCACCTTGCGCGCGGGCTTCGCGAGCCGAACCGCGTCGATGATGGACGCGTGATTCAGCTCGTCGCTGATGATCACGGTGCGCTCGTCCGTCAGCGTCGGGATCGCCGCCTCGTTCGCGTTCCAGCACGAGACGTACGTCAGCGCAGCCTCCGTCTCCGACAAGGCTGCGAGGTCCCGCTCGAGGGCGAGATGCGGGTCGAACGTCCCGCAGATGAAACGCACCGATGCGGTGCCGGCGCCGTAGCGCTCGAGGCCGACGATGCCTGCGCGGACGACGTCGGGATGGTCGGCAAGGCCGAGGTAGTTGTTCGAGGACAGAACGATGACCTCGCCGCGGCCCGTCATGCGCACAACGGGTCCCTGTGGGGACTCGAGCGTGTTGAAGCGCTTGTACGTCCCCGCTTCGCGGAGCGCCTCGAGCTCGCCGCCGATCTCCTCGCGCAGCGTGGTCACGCCGCAGCTTCCGCGACCGCGAGATCGGGATGGAGCACGACCTTGCACGCCTCGCCGCTCTCGAGCAGGTCGAAGGCGCGCTGGAACTGCTCGAGGCCGAGCTCGGCGGTGATGAGCGGCCTGAGGTCGACGACACCGTGCTCGAGCAGCCATCGCGTCCGGTACCAGGTGTCCCAGATCTTGCGGCCGCTGACTGCCGACACTTCGAGATTCTTGAAGATGAGCGCCTCCGCGACGTCGAGCTCGACCGGCTCCGCCGGAATCCCGAAGAGGATGACACGTCCGCCGTTGCGCACGATCTTGAAGGAGTCCGCGATCGCCTGCGGCGCGCCGGACATCTCGAAGACGACGTCCACGTGCTCGCCCTCGTTCTCGCGCACGAACCATGCGGGCACGTCGTCGACCGCGCGCGTGTCGACGACGGCGGTCGCGCCCATCGCGGAGGCGAGGCCGAGACGGAAATCGACCCGATCCGACGCGAGCACGCGCACCGCGCCGGAGGCGCGTGCGATGCCGATGCTGAACAGACCGACCGGCCCGCATCCGAGGATCGCGACCGACTTGGCCGCGACGTCCTCGTGGCTGAGCGCAAACACGGCGTTCCCGAACGGCTCCTGCAGCGTCGCGATCTCCGGCGGAAGCTTGTTCCGGTCGTTCTGCCAGATCACGGATTCGGGGACGGCGACGTACTGCGCGAACGCGCCGTCGCGATCGACGCCGAGGATCCGCGTGCGCTCGCACATGTGCGCGCGGCCCGTGCGGCAGTGGAAGCAGGCGCCGCACGTGACGTGGCTCTCGGCAGACACGTAGTCGCCAAGCGCGACGTGGCGGACGTTGCGACCGGTCTCGACGACCGTGCCGGCGAACTCGTGGCCGAGCGTCAGCGGCGCGTGGATGCGCTGCTGCGCCCACGCATCCCAGCGGAGGATGTGCAGGTCGGTGCCGCACACGCTCGCCGCCTCCACGAGGACGAGCACCTCGTCGTCGCCGGGCTCGGGCACGGGCACCTCGTCGAGGACGAGGCCCCGTTCCGCGGCGCGCTTGCGGACGGCCCACATGGTGTCCATGTGGGAACGATGACGCCCGGGCCTGCGCCGTTCATCCGCGGCTTCGCCTGAGGCGCCTTGCGGGTTTCCCTAGACGGTGGAGGCCGCGACGATGAGCGCCGGTACGACTGCCGCGATGGCGACGGCGGCCGCGGCGCGCGCGAGCGTCCAGCCGTGCACGGCGCGGACGCCGACGACGAGCAGGCAGAAGCTCCACGCGAGGATGGCGTACCAGATGCCTCCGAAGACGGCGTCGCCGCGACCGTAGTCGTTCCCGCCCGTGCGGAAGAGGTCGACGCCGTACACCGCGATCCGGACCGGCCAGAAGGTGAAGAGCGAGAGCGCGAGCGGCGCTGATGCGAGGCCGAGCACATGGCGCGACCGGCGGAACGAGCCGAGGCCGCCGAGCCGGCGCGACGCGCCGAAGAGGAGCCCGCCGCCGAGCCAGTAGAACGCGAGCGCGTAGACGACGCCGCCGAAGAACGCCCACACGGGGATGAGCGACGTCGACATGGACGCGTCGTTCAGCAGCTGCCGCGCGACGGGCGTGCCGAGCACGCCGGCGATACCGGCGATGCCCGCCATCGCCGTGATCGGCTCCTGGCGGGACTCGACCGCCTCCTGCGACTCGTCGCGGAGCGAGACGAAGACCGCGCGCGGCGCGACGAGCACGGCCGGCGCGCGCAGCCACCAGGAGCGCTCGAGCGCCGGAGTCACGGCTTCACTGCTCACGCCCGGGAGGGTAGCCTCACGCCGTGGAGCCCGCCGACGCCGAACTGACCGCACAGGTCGCCGCAGCGGCGTCGTTCACCGCGTTCCTCGGGGTCGAGATGGTGTCCGCATCGCCGCACGAGGTGCGCGCGCGGCTTGCATGGAGCGAGGACCGGTGCACCACCGGCGGCGTCATGCACGGTGGCGCGCTCATGGGGCTCGCCGACAACGTCGGCGGCTTCTGCGCGTTTCTCAACCTGCCCGACGGTGCAGCCGGGACGGCGACGATCGAGTCGAAGACGAACTTCTTCGGGCCGGTACGCGGGGGCTACGTCCACGCCACGTCGCGACCGCTGCACACGGGGAGACGGACGATCGTCGTCGACACCGAGTTGCACGACGACGCGGGCAAGCTCGTCGCCCGCGTGACGCAGACGCAAGCCGTCCTGTAGGAACTACCGATGGACGGCGCCCACGGGCGCCGGAGACTCGAGACATGCGCGTCTTCGCGTGCGTCATCGCGCTTGTGCTCGTCGCCGGCTGTGGCGGCGCGGCGACCACGAAGCAGCCGCCCCGACCGGGCCTGCAGCGGATCCTGCACGGCCTCGTCACCGGGCAGCTTCGCGCCGCCCCCGGCGCGGTCGCGTATGTCTCCGGCCCGCACGGCACGTGGGAGGGAGCCGCCGGCTGGGCGGACGTCGCGCGCCGCGTGCCGATGACACCGGACACCCGGAGCCGCGTCGGGAGCGTGAGCAAGCTCTGGACTGCCACCGTCGTCGTCGAAGCTCGCCGAGCAAGGCAAGCTGCGTCTCGACGACACCGTCGCACACTGGTTGCCGGGCTTCTTCCCGTACGGCAACCGGATCACGATCCGCGAGCTTCTGAATCACACGAGCGGGATGGTCGACGACAACGACGTCACAGGCGCGACCGACCTACTGGCTCGCGAAGATCGACGACCCGAAGGTGAAAGCGCAGCTGCTCGCATTCGGGAAGGCGTCGGCCGAAGATCCTGCGCTCACGATCGACGCCGCTGTTCGAGATGCGCGTCGCCGCCGCGCTGCCGCTCCTCTTCGAACCGGGCACCAAGTACCACTACTCGAATATCGGCTACAAGACCGCCGGCGCGAATCGCCGAGAAGGCAGGGCACGCGATCGCTCGACGAGCTGTACCGGCGGTTCATCATCGATCCGTTGAAGCTGAAGAGCGCCGGCTACGACCCGACGGCGGCGATCTCCGGCCCACATGCCCTCGGCTACGTCATGGAAGCCGGCGGGAAGGCGAAGCCGGACATGGGCGCCGGCGAGGGAGGACTCGCCGCGTCCGGCGGCATCGTCGTGAGCGCGCGCGACGAAGCGCGCTTCCTCGTCGCGCTCGTCCAGGGAAGGATCCTCTCGCCGCCGTACCTACGCCGGCTGGAGACGCCGACGCCGCTCGGCTCGTACGGGCTCGGGACCGGCGTCAGCACCGTCTGCGGCTACCGCATCTACTCCCACGGCGGAGCAACGACGTCCTACATGGCCGAGGTCGGCGTCACTGGAAACGGGAAGCGCGTCGCCGTACTGCTCGTCAACGGCAGGACGTGGAACTCCTGGGGTGACGGGCTGCCCGAGCAGGCATTCCGAAACCTCTTCTGCGCGGCCTAAGCCGCGACGGCTGCAGCCGGCAGCACGTGCCGGAGGAACTGGCCGGTGAAGCTGCCCTCGACGTCGGCGACGTCCTCGGGCGTGCCGACCGCGACGATCTCGCCGCCCGCCTCGCCGCCCTCGGGGCCGAGGTCGATGATCCAGTCGGACTGCTTGATCACGTCGAGGTTGTGCTCGATGACGATCATCGTGTTCCCCGCGTCCACGAGACGCTGCAGCGTCTCGAGCAGCTTCTCGATGTCGGCGAAGTGCAGGCCCGTCGTCGGCTCGTCGAGGATGTACAGCGTCTTGCCCGTCGCCACCTTCGACAGCTCGGCGGCGAGCTTGACCCGCTGCGCCTCACCACCGGACAGCGTCGTCGCCGGCTGGCCGAGCTTGATGTAGTCGAGCCCGACGTCGTGCAACGTCTGCAGGCGCCTGCGGATCTTCGGGATCTTCGCGAAGAACTGCAGCGCCTCCTCGACCGACATGTCGAGCATCTCGGCGATGGACTTGTTCTTGAAGCGCACCTCGAGCGTCTCGCGGTTGTAGCGCGCGCCCTTGCACGTCTCGCACAACACGTAGACGTCGGGCAGGAAGTGCATCTCGATCTTGATCTGGCCGTCGCCCTTGCACGTCTCGCAGCGTCCGCCGCGCACGTTGAACGAGAAACGCCCCGGCTTGTAGCCGCGCACCTTCGCCTCGGGCGTGAGCGAATACAGCTCGCGGATGTGGGTGAAGAGATCCGTGTACGTCGCAGGGTTCGACCGCGGCGTCCGGCCGATCGGCCTCTGGTCGATCTCGATCACCTTGTCGAACGCGTCGATCCCTTCGACGCCCGCGTGCTGGCCCGGCTTGACCCGGGCCTTGTTCAGCCGGTTGGCGAGCGACTTGAAGACGATCTCGTTCACGAGCGTCGACTTGCCGGATCCGGAGACCCCGGTGACGCACACGAACTTGCCGATCGGAAACTCGACGTCGATGTCCTTGAGGTTGTGCTGCTTCGCGCCGCGGACGACGAAGCTCCCGCGGTCGTCCTCGCGCCGCTCGGGAATCGCGATCGAGCGCGTGTGCGACAGGAACTGCCCCGTCGTCGAGCTGGCGGTTGCGCGCGACCTTCGCCGCCGGGCCTTCGGCCACGACCTCGCCGCCGTGCACGCCGGCGCCCGGTCCCATGTCCACGAGCCAGTCGGCGCGGCGCATCATCTCCTCGTCGTGCTCGACGACGACGACCGTGTTGCCGATGTCGCGCAGCCGCTCGAGCGTCCCGATGAGTCGCGCGTTGTCGCGCTGGTGCAGCCCGATCGACGGCTCGTCGAGGATGTACAGCACGCCGACGAGCTGCGAGCCGATCTGCGTCGCGAGACGAAGCCGCTGCGCCTCTCCGCCCGACAGCGTCGCTGCGGCGCGGTCGAGCGTGAGGTAGCCGACGCCGACGTCGTCGAGGAACGTGAGCCGCTCCCGGATCTCCTTGACGATGCGGTGGCCGATCAGCTGCTCCGTCTCCGTCAGGCCGAGCTCGTCGAGGAACGCGAGCGCGCGCGCGACCGACATCTGCGTGAATTCGTGGATCGACCTCTCGCCGACGGTCACCGCGAGCACTTCCGGCTTGAGCCGCGCGCCCTTGCACACCGGGCACGGGCGCAGCGACATGTATTCCTCGATCCGCTCGCGCTGCTGCGACGAGTCCGTCTCCTTGTAGCGGCGCTGGAGGCTCGCGACGATCCCGTCGAACGCGAGCATGTACTGCCGCCGTCGCCCCATGCGGTTGCGGTACTGGACGTACACGCGCTCGCCGTCGGTCCCGTACAGGAAGCGGTTCTGCTGCTCCTCGGTCAGCTTCGACCACGGCTTCGACGTGTCGATCTCGTAGCGATCGGCGATCGCCTGGATGACGGCCTCGTAGAAGCCGGACGAGCCCGCGAGCGACCAGGGCACGAGCGCGCCGTCGTCGATCGAGAGCGACGGATCGGGCACGAGCAGGTCGGGGTCGATCTCCTGCTGCGAGCCGAGGCCGGTGCAGCGCGGGCACGCGCCGTGCGGCGCGTTGAACGAGAAGATGCGCGGCTGCAGCTCCGGCAGCGACACGCCGTGATCGGGACAGGCGAAGTTCTCCGAGAAGAGCATCGGCTCGCCGCCGTCGAGCGGGTCGATGAGGACGACGCCCTCGGCGAGGCCGGTCGCGGTCTCGATCGACTGCGTCAGCCGCAATCGCAGCTCGCCTTCGCTCTTCATGACGAGCCGGTCGACGACCACTTCGATCGTGTGCTTGAACTTCTTGTCGAGCGGCGGCACGCCCTCCTCGAGGACGTACTGCTCGCCGTCGACCTTCACGCGCGTGAACCCCTCGCGCTGGAGCTCCTCGAACACGTCCTTGTACTCGCCCTTGCGGTCGCGCACGACCGGCGCGTTGACGGTGAAGCGCGTCCCCTCCGGCAGCGCGAGCACCTGCTCGACGATCGAGTCGATCGACTGCCCGGCGATGGCGCTTTCCGCAGATCGGGCAGTGCGGCCGCCCGACGCGCGCGTACAGAGAGGCGGAGATAGTCGTAGATCTCGGTGACCGTGCCGACCGTCGAGCGCGGGTTGCGCGACGTCGTCTTCTGGTCGATCGAGATGGCCGGGCTGAGGCCGTCGATGTGGTCGACGTCCGGCTTCTCCATCATCTGGAGGAACTGGCGCGCGTAGGCGGACAGCGACTCGACGTACCTGCGCTGGCCCTCGGCGTAGATCGTGTCGAAGGCAAGGCTCGACTTACCGGAGCCGGACAGCCCGGTGATGCAGATCAGGCGGTTCCGCGGCAGCCGGACGGTGATGTCCTTGAGGTTGTGCTCGCGGGCGCCGTGAACGACGAGCTCGTCGGCAGCCATGGAAGGGCCATTGTACTTCAGCGAACGTGTGTTCGGAAGGGGGTGCTAGCGCTTCGGAACGCGGTGCGGGAGCAGGCTCCACGCGGCGGTGTTCCGGGTGGACGGGAACAGGTCCCGCCAGTCCTTGATCACGAGCCACGAGCCCGCCGCGGTCGCCCCCATCGTCGCCTTGCTCAGCTCCCACGACTCCACGAAGCCACCGATGAGCAGCGCCCCCAACACGGCGAAGCCGAGGGTGAACTCGTGGACCCGCAGTCCGAACACGAAGATCCGCGGTCCAAGCCGATGACGCTCGAGGCGAAGCACTGTCCCAGGGTATGTCGGCCGTATTAGGTCCCGGTTAAAGCCCTGCTGAGAAAACCCTGAACATCGAGGGGGCTCGCGACGCAGCTGATCTCGAGATCGCCGGCGACGATCGTGCCGTAGCCCAGCATCCGGCCCAGGAGCGACCGCTCCAGCTCCACGGTCTGGATCTTCTCCAGCCGGACGGCCGCGGCGTGCCGGCGGAGGATCCCGTGCACGACGAAGAGCTTGTCCGCGGTCAGGACGACGCGCGTGCGGTCGAAACGCCAGACGGCCGCGACCGCGCCGATCGCCGCGATGCAGAGCAGTGCGGCCCCGGCGGCCGAGATGGGCCAGCCGCCCAGGAAGGCGGCCGCGCCGAGGAGCGCCAGGAGCAGCGACCGCCCGAGCGGCCGGATCAACACGATTCCGTGCCGGCGCGCGTCGATGTACACGTGCTCGTCCACGGGTTTGCGTCATTCGCCGCAAGGCGACACACTCCTCGCCATGGAAGGAACTGCCCGCCGTGCGGCAACGGCGACGCTCGTCGCGCTCTCGATCGTCGTCGCCGCCCTCGCCCTCTGGAAGATCAAGGCGGTCATCGCCCTGCTCTTCCTCGGGTTCATCGTCGCGGCTGCGATGCGGCCGGGCGTGGAGTGGCTGCACAAGAAGGCGCGCATGCCACGCAGCCTCGGCGTCCTCGTCCACTACCTGACGCTGCTGGGGCTACTCGCCCTCGTGCTGTGGCTCATCGTCCCGCGCGCGCTCACGCAGGTCGAGCAGGCGGTCGGGACCGTGCCGACCACGTCGAGCCAGCTCCAGCACCAGGCGAATCACTCCACCGGGATCAAGCACGAGATCCTCGTGGGGATCCAGAAGCGCCTGAAGAACCTGCCGACCGTCGGAGGCGTCTTCCACCCCCTTGTCTCCGCAACGAAGACCGCGTTCGAGGTGATCATCGGCATCTTCTTCATGTTCGCGATCGGCGCGTACTGGATCTTCGAGCGCGACAACACCATCAGCCTCGTGCAAGAGCTCCTCCCGCGCCGGCACCGACGGGTGACGCGCGACACGTGGCTGCTCATCGACGACAAGCTCGGCGCGTTCGTGCGCGGCGAGCTCCTGCTCATCGCTCTCGTCGCCGTCGTCCTCTCGTTCGCGTTCTGGCTCGACGGCGAGCCGTACTGGCTGCTGATCGGTGCCGCCGCGGGGATCTTCGAGATCGTCCCGGTCGTCGGCCCGCTCGTCATCGGGATCGTCGCCGTCGGCGTCGGCTTCACCGTCGACTGGAAGACGGCGCTCGGCGCGGGCATCGCGGTGCTTGCTCTACGACAAGTGGAGGACCTCTTCGTCGCGCCGCGGGTGCTCGGGCACGCGGTCGGCCTCTCCCCCCTCCTCGTTCTCGTGTCGGTGACGACGATCGGGATCCTGTTCGGCGGCTTCTACGTCCTGCTCGCGATCCCGATCACCGCCGTGCTGAGCACGCTCGTCGATGTCGTACTGCGCGGAGTGAACCCCGCCGATGAAGAGGTGCCGGCCTTGCTCTTCCCGGCGCAGGACGCGGAGAGCTAGGCGGGCTTCCGCCAGCGGCCGAACACGAGGCCGCCGAGGGTGAAGCCGAGCCCGAAGGTGCCGACGGCGAAGCCGCCGATCGCGACGGCCTTGCGCGCGGTCGAAAGCCGCTGCCACCGGCCGAGCGCCTCCTGCTCCTCGGTCGTGAGAGCCTCGCCGCGACGCTGCTTGCGCAGCGCGCCGCCGGCCCGAAGGCCGAGGTAGAGGTCGTCGAAGACTTCGGTCGACTCGTCGCTCATACCTGAATGGTAGTCCTCCCGGTGTCAGACACGACTTTGGTGTCTGACACCTGTCTGACATACGCTCATTCGCTCGTGCCCGCACGCATCCTGCATGTTTCCGATCTTCACGTGGGTACACGCGAGGACTCCCAGGTCGAGGAGGCGCTCGTCCGGCTTGCCGACCGCGTGCGGCCCGAGGTGGTCGTCGCGTCGGGCGATCTCGCCAACCGCGGGCGCCGCGGGGAGCTCGACCGGGCGGCGTCGATGCTGCGCTCGCTCGGGGCTCCGGTGGTCGCGGTTCCGGGGAATCACGACCTCCCGTACACGTTTCCCGCCCGGTTCACCTCGCCGTGGCGGGAGTTCGAGCGCGTCTGGGGGACGACCGAGCCGACGTACGCGTCGCCGGCGCTCCACGTCGTCGGTCTCAACTCGGCGCGGCCGTACCGCCATCAGAGCGGAGCCCTCCGGGACGAGCAGCTCCGCGACGCCGCCGCCCGGCTCGCGCAGGCGGCCCCCGGCGCGTACCGCGTCGTCGTGCTCCACCACCACATGATCGGCGCGCCCTGGCGGGCGGCGCGCAAGCGTCCCGTCGCACGCCGGAACCACGTGCTGCACGAGCTCGTCGGCGCGGGCACCGACCTGATCGTCGCCGGCCACATCCATCAGGCGGCGGTGAGCGAGCGCCACGAGTTCGAGGTCGTGACGAGCGAGACGCCCTCCGTCGTCGTCTCGATCGCGCCCGGCCTCGGCCAGCCGCGCCCGCACCGGCTCGGCGAGGCGCGCGGGCTGCACGTCTACGAGATCGACGGCCGCGCGCTCACCGTCCAGACGCACATCTGGCGCGGCGACGACTGGGAGCCGACGCGCGCGGAGCTTTTAGAGGCTCTCACACAATGAGCGATTGTGTCGCCCGGCCACACTCGGCGGCGCGCTGCCGCGTCCTCAGTCGGCCCGATAGTGCAACTATCGGGCCTCCCTGCGTCCTTGCATCGCACTCGCCGATTGCGCCCGGATCGACGAACGTCATTATGTGAGAGCCTCTAGCGCGGAGGGAGCTGCTCGCCCCCGGCCCGGTGAGCGGCCGGTGCTGGACGAAGCGGCGATGGAGATAGAGCAGGAGCGTCGAACCGAGGACGGCGAAGATGATCCCGCCCGCGTGGCCGAGGAAGAGCCACGCGACGATGCCGCCGAGGAACGTGCCGGCGAGGCCGAGCCCGATCGTCAGCGGGATGCTCATCGGATCGGGGCCGGGGAGCGCGAGGCGCGCGAGCCCGCCGACGATCAGTCCCTCGAGGACGAGCACGATGATGAACCAGAGAACCATTGCTGCCTCCTACGCTCGCAGTCGGTCGATCAGCCGCGCACGCGCGGCGGCGTATTCCTCGTCGTCGAGCACATCTGCGTCGTGCAGCTCGTCGAGCAGGCGGATGAAATGCGCGGGGTTCTCGGTCGGCTCCTCGCGCTCCGTGGCCGGCGACGGCGGCGGCGCGGCTGCGGCGATGACGCCGGGCGGCCCGGTGCCGATGCGGTCGGGATCGATCCCCGCACGATGGAGGCGGTCCCGGTACGTGTCGACTCCGATCCCGCGCTCCGGGAAGCGGTACGCGTCGCGGCCGAGCACCGGCCGGCGCTGCACGAAGCGGCGATACGCGATGACGAGCGCGATGGCGACGGCGAACCCGGCCGTGCTGATGACGTACGGGTTGCGCGAGCCGGCCGCGTACGCGATGCCGAATCCGGCGAAGGAGCCGCTCAGGCCGACGAGGATCGTCAGCCACGCGGGCATCGGGTCGGGCCCCGGCACGGCCAGCCGCGCGAGCGCGCCCGTCACGAAACCGGAAAGCAGCACGCCGATGACCGTTCCCAGGCTGACTGCGGCGAGGATCATGCGGTCGCCTCGACCGCCTGGAGCTCACGCCGGAGCTCCTTGATCTCGTCGCGCAGCTTCGCCGCGTACTCGAAGCGCAGCTCCTCTGCCGCGACGAGCATCTCCTCCTCGAGCGTGATCGCGAGCTTCTCCAGCTCGGCGCGGTCCATCCCCTCGACCTTCGACGCTCCGCGGCGGCGGCGCCCCGGAACGTGCGGCGCTTCGAGCGAGAGGAACTCGGCGATGTCGGAGACGCCCTTCGAGATCGACACGGGCGTGATGCCGTGCTCCTCGTTGTAGGCGAGCTGGATCGCTCGACGCCTGTTCGTCTCGTCGATCGACTCCTTGATCGCCTCGGTCTGCTTGTCGGCGTACATGAGCACCCTGCCGTTGATGTTGCGGGCTGCGCGTCCGATCGTCTGGATGAGAGAGGTTCGACCGCGGAGGAAGCCCTCCTTGTCGGCGTCGAGGATCGCGACGAGCGACACCTCGGGGAGATCGAGCCCTTCGCGCAGGAGGTTCACGCCGACGAGCACGTCGTACTCGCCGAGCCGTAGCTCCCGAATGATCTGGATCCGCTCGAGCGTGTCGATCTCCGAGTGGAGGTATCGCGCCTTGACGCCCGACTCGAGCAGGTAGTCGGTCAGGTCCTCGGACATCTTCTTCGTCAGCGTCGTCACGAGCACGCGCTCGCCGACCTGCTCCCGGCGCCGGATCTCGCCGAGCAGGTCGTCGATCTGATTCTTCGTCGGCCGCAGCTCGACCTCGGGATCGATGAGGCCGGTCGGGCGGATCAACTGCTCGGCGACACGCGTCGAGTGCCGCAGCTCGTAGGCGCCGGGAGTCGCCGAGACGAAGACCATCTGCGGCACCTTGGCGAGGAACTCGTCGAAGCGCAGCGGCCGGTTGTCGAGCGCCGACGGCAGCCGGAAGCCGAAGTCGACGAGCGTCTGCTTGCGCGAACGGTCGCCCTCGTACATGCCGCCGATCTGCGGCACCGACTGGTGCGACTCGTCGACGAAGACGACGAAGTCGCTCGGGAAGTAGTCGAGCAGCGTGTGCGGCGCCGATCCCGGCGGCCGTCCGTCGAGGATGCGCGAGTAGTTCTCGATGCCGTTGCAGAAGCCGAGCTCCCGCATCATCTCCAGGTCGTACTCGGTGCGCTGGCGAATGCGATGCGCCTCGAGCATCTTCCCTTCGGCCTCGAAAGCCTTGACCTGCTCTTCGAGCTCGTGCCGGATCTCGACCGCTGCACGCTCGATCGTCGGCTTCGACGTGACGTACTGCGTCGCCGGGAAGATCGTGATCGTCTCGTAGCGCGAGAGCACCTCGCCCGTCAGCGGATCGAAGTGCGAGATCTGCTCCACCTCGTCGCCGAAGAACGACACGCGGTACGCGGTCTCGGAGTACGCCGGCTGGATCTCGACGACGTCGCCCTTCACGCGGAACTTCCCGCGCCCGAGAATCGTGTCGTTGCGGACGTACTGGATGTCGATCAGCTTCCGGAGCATCAGGTCGCGATCCTGCTCCTCGCCGACGTTCACGAAGACGACGCGGTCCTTGTACTCCTCCGGGGAGCCGAGGCCGTAGATGCACGAGACCGACGCGACGATGATCACGTCGCGCCGCGAGAGGAGGTTCGACGTGGCCGAGTGGCGCAGGCGGTCGATGTCGTCGTTCCGCGACGAGTCCTTCTCGATGTACAGGTCGGCCTGCGGGACGTACGCCTCAGGCTGGTAGTAGTCGTAGTAGGAGACGAAGTACTCGACCGCGTTCGCCGGGAAGAACTCGCGGAACTCGTTGCACAGCTGCGCGGCGAGCGTCTTGTTGTGCGCGATGATGAGCGCCGGCCGGCCGACCTGCTCGATCGTCCACGCCATCGTGGCCGTCTTGCCGGTGCCCGTCGCACCGACGAGCGTCTGGAACCGCTCGCCCGCACGAAGCCCTTCGGACAGCTCTCCGACCGCCCGCGGCTGGTCGCCGGTGGGGCGATACGTGGTCGTGGTCTTCAGCTCTGCCAAGACGCACAGGGTAGACGCCGGAGGGGGCACTAGCCGGTGAGGCCGAGCTCGCTGCGGTACGCGCGGCGGTAGATGCCCTTCAGCCGCTCGACACGGTCGACGTACGCGCGCGTCTCCGGGAACTGGATCGGCTCGTGCTTCGCGAGCCAGCGGTCGACGTTCTCCTGTCCGGCGTTGTACGCGGCGAGCGCGGTCCTCTCGTCGCGGTACCGGTCGAGGAGGTGGCGGAGGTACCAGGCGCCGTAGCGCACGTTGATCTCGGGCTTGGTCAGGTCGGCGACGACGAACCGCGAGCCGCCGGTGCGGATCGCGATACCCTTGGCCGTCGCCGGCTGCAGCTGCATGAGGCCGATCGCTCCGGTACGCGAGCGCGCGTCCGTGTTGAACTTGCTCTCCTCCTCGATCACCGCCGCCAGGAGCGCCGCGTTGAGGTGGTAGTTGTGCGCGTGGCCGCGGACGATGGCGTCGTAGCGGAGCGGGTACCAGAGGCGCGCCCACCACGGCGGCTCCGTGCGCTGGAGGTAGAGGAAGGCGCCGAGCGCGGCGGCGATCACCGCGCCCGTGAGCGTGAGCCGCCTCAGGGTCCGCACAGCGCCTCGAGCGTCGATGCGACGAACGCGTCGAGCTCTTCGAGCGAGCCGTCGTTCATGTACGCGTAGTCGGCGAGCTCCACCTTCTCGTCGTCGGCGATCAGCCGCGACTCGCGCTCGGCCAGGCCTGGGCGGCGAGCTCCGCGCACCTCCGGAGGCGCGGTGACGACGACGACGGCGTCGAAGCGCTTCTCGCCGCCCGTCTCGTACAGGAGGGGGACCTCGACGACCGCGACGGGCGCGTCGACGGATCGCATCCATGCATCAGCCGCGGCTCGCGTCTTCGGGTGCAGAAGCTGCTCGAGCCAGTCGAGCTCCTTGCGGTCATGGAAGACGATCTCGCCGATGCGTGCGCGGTCGCCGACCGCCTCTTCGCCCCAGCGCTCGCGAATCGCCGCGCGCACGTCAGCGTCCTCCGCGAGGAGGTCGTGCACGAGCGCGTCGGCCGACAGCGTGGCAGCCCCGTGGCGCGCGAACGCCGCAAGTGCCTCGCTCTTCCCTGCCGCGATACCGCCGGTGATCGCGACCGCGAGCGGCCGCCGAGCCACTAGTCCGCGGAGGCCTCAGGCTCCGAGTCGGCCTCGTCGGCCGGCTCCTCGTCCTCGTCCGGCTCCTCGTCCTCAGCCGGTTCCTCGTCGTCGTCGCCCGGCTCGTCGTCCTCGACCTCAGCAGTGGTCTCGGGCGCGGCAGCGGTTGCCTCTTCCGTGAAGACGTCCTCGGAGAGATCAATCGCGGGCGGAGCGGCTTCCTCGCCGGGCTTCGGCTGCAGGGGCATCCCGTCCTCGACGCGCTTGAGCGACAGCGACAGGCGCCGGCGCTCGGCGTCGACTTCGAGAATGCGCACCTTCACGGTGTCGCCCTGCGAAACGACTTCGCGCGGGTTCTCGACGTGATGCTGCGCGAGCTCGGAGATGTGCACGAGGCCCTCGACGCCGGGCAGGATCTCGACGAACGCGCCGAACGTGACGACCTTCGTCACCTTGCCCTCGACGACGTCGCCCTCCTGATAGCTCTCGACCACCTGCTGCCACGGGTCGCTCTGCGTCTGCTTCAACCCGAGCGAGATGCGCTGGCGGTCGCGGTCGATGTCGAGCACCTTGACCTCGACCTTCTGGCCGATCTCGAGCACCTCGGACGGATGGTTGACGTGGCTCCACGACAGCTCCGAGATGTGGATGAGACCGTCCATCCCCTCGAGGTCGACGAAGGCGCCGAAGTCGACGATGTTCGAGATGGTTCCCTCGACGACGTCGCCCGGGTTGAGCCGGTCGAGAATCGCCTGGCGCATCTCCTTGCGCTCGTCCTCGAGGACGGCGCGACGGGAGAGCACGACGTTGTTGCGCGAGCGGTTGAGCTCGATCACCTTGCAGCGAAGCTCCTGCCCCAGGTACTCGTCGAGATCCTGCACGCGGCGGATGTCGACGAGCGAGGCGGGGAGGAACCCGCGCACGCCGAGATCGAGGATGAGGCCGCCCTTGACGACCTCGATGACGCGGCCGTTGACCGGCTCGCCCGCCTCGTGCGCTGCCTCGATCGCCTTCCAGGCGATCTCGAAGCGGGCGCGCTTCTTGGAAAGAATGAGACGCCCTTCGGCGTCCTCCTTCGTCATCACCAGCGCGGCGATCTCGTCGCCGATCGAGACCTCGTCGGCCGGATTCACCGACCGGCGGATCGAAAGCTCGCTGACGGGGATGACCCCTTCAGACTTGTAACCGATATCGACGAGGACTTCGTCCTTGTCGACGCGGACGACGGTGCCGTTGACGACCTCGCCCTCGTTGATGGTCGGGAAGGTCGACTCGTAGTCCGGAATCAGCTCGCCGTCCGGACCTGTGGTCCAGACGCCTTCCTCGAGCCGGGGATCGTTGATCGTGTCGTTTGTCATGGAGGCGGGCAGTATAGCCCCAGTGTTGTAGACGCCCTCGGGCCCGGGGTTGTTAGCCGTAGCACCAGGATACGCTGGGTTCGGTGGACGAACGGTACCCCATCGGAGACACCGAATCCGTGTCGGTCGCAGTGCTCCGTCATGCGGCCGGCGAGGGATACGCGCAGTGGTCCGTTGCCGTTGGTCTACGCGGCGGCGAGGCGACCGTGCACGTGCCCGGGCACTACCCAGCCGTGCTCGCCGGACGGCTCCGCGCGGCCAATGCGCGCTTCGCGGCGGGCGCTCGGCTCGGCCGCGACGAGTACCTCGACGTCACCGCGCTCGTGCGCGACGGGGACGAGTCGCTCGCACTGACGTCAACGGCGCGCTCGCCCGTACGCGTCACGCTCGAGGTGCCGCGGGCCGAGATCGACGCGCTCGCGGCGCTCCTCGACCGCGCCCAGCAGTTGATCGAGGAGCTCCGGCAGGGCCTGGGGCTCGTGCCGGACTCCATCCCCGATCCGTTCTAGTTACTTCGCCTCGTTCCAGTCGTCGCCGGCGCCGACGTCCACGGCGGCCGGCGGGTCGAGCGGGTAGGCCTCGACCATCTCCTTGCGCACGAGCTCCTTGATCGTCGACACCTCGGCGTCGGGCGCCTCGACGAGCAGCTCGTCGTGCACCTGCAGCACGAGCCGCGAGCTGCGGCCTTCCTCGCGCAGGCGGCGATAGATGTTGACCATCGCGATCTTGATGATGTCGGCCGCCGTGCCCTGCATGACCGAGTTGACGGCGAGACGCTCGCCGAGCGATCGCGTCTGCCGGTTCGACGCACGGATCTCCGGGACGGGACGGCGTCGTCCGAGCAGCGTCGTCACGTAGCCGTCGCGGCCGGCCTGCTCGATGGTGCGCTGGATGAAGTCCTGCACGAGCGGGAAGCGCGCGAGATACGTGTCGATGTACGTCTGCGCTTCGTCGCGCGGGATCTCGAGGTTCTCCGACAAGCCGAACGAGGAGATGCCGTAGATGATCCCGAAGTTGACCATCTTCGCGATGTTGCGCTCGTCCTTCGTCAGCGTCGCCTGATCCTTGCCGAGCACCTCCGCGGCCGTCGCTGCGTGGATGTCCTCGCCGCGCGCGAACGCCTCGCGCAGCTTCGGCTCGCCCGAGACGTGCGCGAGGATGCGCAGCTCGACCTGCGAGTAGTCGGCTGACACGAGCCGGTGGCCCGGCTCCGCGACGAACGCACTGCGGATCTCGCGCCCGAGCTCGGTGCGGATCGGGATCGCCTGCAGGTTCGGATTCGACGTCGACAGGCGTCCGGTCGCAGCGACCGCCTGGTTGAAGTGCGTGTGCAGCCGGCCGTCCTCGCCGAGCAGGGACGGCAGCGGACCGAGGTACGTGTTCAGGAGCTTCGTCAGCTCGCGCCACTCCTCGATCACCTCGACGATCGGATGGTCGTGCCGGATCGTGCGCAGGACACGCGTGTCCGTCGAGTAGCCCGTCTTGCCCTTGCGTCCGGGCGTCAGCCCGAGGTCTTCGAAGAGCACGCGCGCGAGCTGCTGCGTCGAGCCGAGCATGAACTCGCCGCCCGCGAGCTCGTACGCGCGGGACTCGAGCTCCTCGACGCGGTCGGAGAGCCGCGCAGTGATCTCGCCCATGCGATACGTGTCGATCTTGATGCCCACGTCTTCCATCGCGGCCAGCACCGCGGTGAGCGGCAACTCGATGCGGTCGTACAGCTCCTCACTTCCCCGCTCGCGCAACCGGGCGCGCAGCAAGGGCGCGAGCCGCCGCGGGACCTCGGCCGCACGCACGAGCGCGGCGGTCTCCTCCTCCGCCGCAGGCTCGGGGATCGCCTCCACGCCGTACTCGGCCGCGAGGTCGTCGAGCTCGTACGCCGGCCGGCCGGGCTCGATCAGGTACGCGGCGATGAGCGTGTCCTCAGCGGGAAGCTGCGTCAGCTGCGGAAGCGCCTTGTAGTCGTGTGCGGTCACCTGCGCATCGCGTAGAGCAAGAGCAAGATCGTCAGGGAGGGGCGCGATGAGGACGGGGCCGTCAGCACGGGCGACCGCAACGCGGTCGCCTCCAACAGCAACAGAGATCGAGCCCGCCCAGGTTCGGCAGCGCATCGACGTCTCCCATGCAACACCCGTCCCGGCAACGATCTCTCTCGACGGCCGGAACGTGCCTCGTCGAGCGTGTCGATGCGGTTCAGCAGCCCGCGGAACTCGAAGCGGCGGAAGATCTCGCGCAGCTGCGAGCGGTCCGGCGGTGCGAGCACGAGCTCGGCCGGGTCGCAGTCGAGCTCGAGGTCGCGGCGCATCGTCGCGAGCTCCTTGGAGGTGCGCGCGTCGGCCTCGTGCTCGATCAGGTTCTTGCGCCTGCCGGGCGAGAGCTCGTCGACGTGCTCGTACACGCCGTCGAGCGAGCCGTACTGCGCGATCAGCTGCCCGGCGGTCTTGTCGCCGATGCCGGGAACGCCGGGGATGTTGTCGGAGGTGTCGCCCTTGAGCCCGATGAAGTCGGGAATCTGCTCCGGCCTGATTCCGTAACGCGCCTCGACGCGCTCCGGCGTGTACACCTGCACGTCGCTCACGCCGCGCGGCGTCATCATCAAACAGACGTTCTCGGAGACGAGCTGGAACGCGTCGCGGTCGGTCGACACGACGCATGTCTTCAGGCCGGCGTGGTCGGCCTGCGTCGCCAAGCGTTGCGATCACGTCGTCCGCTTCCCAGCCCTCGAACTCGAGGTTGCGGTACCCGAACGCCTCGACGATCGGCCGGAAGTGCGGGAACTGCTCCCGCAGCAGATCGGCCATCGGGCGGCGGCCCTCCTTGTAGACGACGTCGGCCGCCTCGGCGACCGCTGCGCGGTGCACGGGCCGCGTGTCCCATGCGACGGCGACGCCCTTCGGCTTGTAGTCGCTGAGGAGCTTGAAGAGCATGTTCGTGAAGCCGAGAAGCGCGTTCGTCGGGAATCCCTCCGTCGTCGCGAGCTCCTCCGGGCAGCGCGAAGAACGCGCGATACGCGAGGTTGTTCCCGTCGACGAGGAAGAGGTCGGAATCGCGCGCCGGGGCGTCGTCCAGCTCCAGCTCGAGGCCCGTCAAGGTCTTCGGGGACATCACTCCGAGTCTAAGGTCTTGCGGCGATGCCACGGATCCCGTTACTCGCAGGCACGAAGCTCGTCATCGCATCCGCGCCCGACGACGCGATCATCCTGCGCCCGCCCGCTCCGGGGCCGTCGGTCGCGGACGTCGGAGCGGCCGTTCGCGACGCGCTGCGCTTCCCCCTCGAGGGCGAGCCGCTCGAGGCGCTCGTCCGGCGCAGGGCACGCGCGACGATCGTCGTCGAACCGCCGGCGCTCCCCATCCCCGGGTCGGCTTCCGACCCGCGCCAGCTCGCGATCGGCGCCGTCGTCGACGAGCTCGAACGACTCGGGATCCCGAGCGGGTACCAGACCATCCTCGTCGCGTGCGGACTCGCCCGGAGGACGACACAGCGCGAGCTCGAGAGCCTCGTCACGCGCGACCTCGCACGGCGCTTCCACGGGCACGTCGTGATCCACGACGTCGAGGATCCGGAGCTTGTCGCTCTCGACGACACGTCGCGGCCTCCGCTGCGCGTCAACCGCGCGCTCGTCGACACCGAGCTGGTGCTGGTCGTGAGCGCGGCCGAGACGGTCCTGCACGGCGGCCCGGCCGCGCTGCTCGGAGCGTCCGGCGCGGACGCGCTGCGCGCGGCGGGTGCGTACTCGCTGCTCGAGACGAGCGCGTCGCAGGGCTGGCATCTCGGCATCGCGCTCGAGCGTGCGCTCGCCCGTCGCGTTCCGGTCGTAGGCGTGTCGCTCGTGCTCAACCATCCGCACACGTCGGGGGCGCTGCGCGGCTACCCGTACGACCCAGAGGCGCTCGAACGCGTGGTGAAGTCGCCGTTGCGGCACGTCTTCGCCGCGCTGCCGGACAGCGCACGCCGAACGATCCTGCACGAGTTACAGACGGAGCTGACTGTTGCGGCCGCGTACGCCGGGCCGCCGTCGGTCGCCCACGCCGAGGCACTGCTGCGCGCGGTCGAGATCCGCCGGGCGGAGCTCGACGGGCCGCTCGACGCGATCGTGATCGGCGTACCCGGGACGACGCCGTACATTCCGCGCGAAGGCCCGAACCCGCTGCTCGCCGCGTATCTCGGTCTCGGGACTCGCGCTGCGCCTGTGGCGCGACGCGTTTCCCGTCGTCGAGGGCGGAACCGCCATCCTCGCGCACCGCTTCACGCGCACGTTCGCGCATCCGACGCAGGCGCCGTACCGCCCGTTCTTCCACGCGGCGCGCATCAGCCGCGACCCGGAGATGCTCGCGGAGGCGGAACGCGCGGCCGCGACGAATCCGCGCGGGCTCGAGGACTACCGCAGTGGCCGCAGCGTGCATCCGCTGCTCCCGTTCCGCGACTGGAACGCGTGCCAGCCCGCGCTCGGACGCCTCGGCGCTGTGCTCGTCGCCGGCGCCGCGGACGCAAGCGCCGTCCGGCAGCTCGGCTTCGTCCCCGTGCACAGCATCGGAGCCGCGCTCGAGCTCGCGCGCGGCCGCACGAGCGGCACACCGCGGATCGGCTTCCTCCTCAGCCCGCCGTACTTCCCTCTACGTGTAGGTCAGGTCTCGCCGAGGTAGGTCTTGCGGACCTGCTCGTTCTGTGCGAGCGCCTTCGCGTCGTCGGCAAGCGCGACGGTTCCGGTCTCGAGCACGTACCCGCGGTTCGCGACATGCAGCGCCATCAGCGCGTTCTGCTCGACGAGGAGGATCGACGTGCCCTGCTTGTTCACTTCGACGATCGTCTCGAAGATGCGCTCGACGAAGATCGGCGCGAGTCCCATCGACGGCTCGTCGAGCATGAGCAGCGTCGGCCGCGCCATGAGCGCACGCCCGATCGCGCACATCTGCTGCTCGCCGCCCGACATCGTTCCCGCCTTCTGCGTGCGCCGCTCGGCGAGGCGCGGGAAGAGCGTGAAGACGCGATCCATGTCTTCGCGAATCGCACCGCGGTCGGAGCGCTGGAACGCGCCCATCTCGAGGTTCTCCGTCACCGTCATGCGCGGGAAGAGCTTGCGCCCCTCCGGCGACTGGGCGATGCCCATCTTCACGATCGAGTGCGCCGGGGCATGCGTGATGTCCTTGCCCTGGAAGACGATCGTTCCCTTGCGCGGATGGTTCAAGCCGTTGATCGAGCGCAGCGTCGTCGACTTGCCCGCGCCGTTCGCACCGATCAGCGTGACGATCTCACCCTCACGCACCGTGATCGAGATTCCCTTCAGCGCCTGGATCGCGCCGTAGTACGTCTCGACACCGTTCAGCTCGAGCAAGGTCTGCGGCTGCGCGCTCACGATGTGCTCACCGCCGCGCTCCCGAGGTACGCCTCGATGACGCGCTCGTTCTTCTGGATCTCGCCCGGCGTTCCCTCGGCGATCTTCTCGCCGTAGTCGAGCACCGTCACGCGGTCGGAGACGCCCATGACGACGCGCATGTCGTGCTCGATGAGGAGCACCGTGAGACCGCGCTCCTCGCGCAGCTTGCCGACGAAGGACGTGAAGTCCGCGGTCTCCTGCGGGTTCATGCCGGCCGTCGGCTCGTCGAGAAGCAACAGCTTCGGCTCGGTCGCGAGCGCGCGGGCGACCTCGAGCCTGCGCTGGTCCCCGTAGGAGAGGTTCCTGCCGATCTCCTCGTCCTTGCGCCGCAGCCCGCTGTACTCGAGGAGCTCGCGCGCGGCATCGCGTGCTCTCCCCTCCTCGTGCTTCACCCGCGGTGTCCGCAGGATCGCCTCGATGAGCGTCCCGCTGAGCCGCGTGTGCATCCCGACGAGGACGTTCTCGAGCGCGGTCATGTTCTGGAACAGTCGGATGTTCTGGAACGTCCGCCCGATGCCGCGTTGGGTGAACGCGTGCGGCGGCTTCCCGGTCAGGTCTTCGTCGGCGAAGATCACGCGGCCCACGGTCGGCTTGTACACGCCGGTGAGCATGTTGAAGAACGTCGTCTTGCCGGCGCCGTTCGGGCCGATCAGGCTGACGATCGATCCCGCCGGGACAGTGAAGTCGACGTCGTCGACTGCAACGAGTCCGCCGAATTCCTTGCGCAACAGGACTGTCTGGAGGAGCGGCTCGGTCATTCGACGGCCACGTCGTAGAGCGGCGTGTCGTGGACGCCTTCGTGGAGCTCGGCGGCGCGGCGCCGGCTCGGGATCAGGCCCTTCGGGCCTCAGCAACATCACGACGACGAGGATGACGCCGTAGATGCCGAAGTTGTACAGCGGCACGTCGAGCGGCTTGCGCCAGATCTCGAAGTCCGAGCCGCCCGGCCCGAAGTGGCCGTTGAGCCACGCGCCGATGTTGTTCAGGCCCTCGGAGTTCAGATACGTGAGGAAGCACGCTCCGAAGATGACGCCCCAGATGTTGCCCATCCCGCCGAGGATCACCATGACGAGGATGAAGACCGAGATCTGGAAGTAGAACTCGTCCGGGTTCGAGCTCCCGTTGTAGCTCGCGTAGTACGCGCCTGCAACGCCGCCGAAGAACGCTCCGGTCGCGTACGCCCACGTCTTCGTGCGCATCAGCGGAATACCCATCGCCGAGGCGGCGATCTCGTCTTCGCGGATGGCGATCCATGCGCGCCCCAGGCGAGAGTCGCGTAGGCGCGCGCTGCAGAAGATGGTCAGCAGCACGAGCACGAGCACCGTCCAGAAGTAGTCGCGATCGAAGGTCGTCCCGAGCGCGCCGTAGTTCGCCGGCAGGCCCAGGTGCTGGTGCGCCCAGTTCCCGAAGCCGGGCGGGTCGATCGGTGTGATGCCGCCCGTCCCGTTGGTCAGGTTGAACCCGCCGAGGTTGTCGCCGTTGCGTGCGATCTGCGGGAGGATCTCGCCGAAACCGAGCGTGACGATCGCGAGATAGTCGCCACGAAGGCGCAGCGTCGGGAGCCCGATGACGACCCCAATGAAGGCGGTCGCGAGCCCCGCGAGCAGCAGCACGAGCCAGATCGAGATGTGGATCCCGGTCAACCCCTGGATGACGCCGATGCCGCCGAAGCGCACGTTCACCTGCGAGAACTGCGAGGACGCGAGCCACCCCGCCATGTACGAGCCCATCGCGTAGAACGCGACGTACCCGAGGTCGAGCAGTCCGGCGTAGCCCACGACGAAGTTCAGGCCGAGAGCCATCATCGTGAAGATCCCCATGTTCACCATCGTGCTCATGAGGGGGAACGTGCCGAAGATCGGGAGCTGCGGCAGTCCGGGACTGACACCGTTCGACGAGTACGCATAGAAGGGATACGTGAACGCAATCGCGAGCACCGCGAGCGGGAGCGCGTAGCGTCCGACGCGCCATTTGCCGATCTTCAGCCGGTCGTAGCGCGGGACGACGAGGACGAGGACAACCGCTGCGATCGCGAGCGCGGACCATTGCCACACGCCGAGGAAGGCGACGAGGAGCAGCGCGATCGCCGTCCAGACGAGCGCCTTCACCGCACGGCGCGCGATGCTCGGCAGCGCGTTCCAGCGCTCGTGCGTCAGACCGAAGAGGCCGAGCAGCTGCCACCACGTGGCCGACACGGCAGCGCGAAGCCGGCGGCGCACGTCAGGCGCCTTCCGGCGTTCGTTCGCCGAGGAGACCCTCGGGACGGAAGACGAGGATGAGGATGAGGATCGAGAAGACGATCGACTGCGTCCACTGAGCACCGGGCGTGTGCCACGTGAGCCCCTCGTTGAACGCCTGGATGAAGCCGATCAGCATCGCGCCCAGCACGGCGCCGGGAAGGTTCCCGATGCCGCCGAGGACCGCCGCGGTGAATGCGATGAGCCCGAGGCTGTAGCCGCTGTCGTAATGAATCTGGCGCTCATACAGCGCAAAGACGAGACCCGCCGTGCCGGCTAGAGCACCCGCGATGAGGAACGTGAACGAGATCGTGCGGTTCACGTCGATGCCCATCATCGCCGCGGCGTCGCGATCCTGAGCGGTCGCGCGCATTGCTTTCCCCTGCCGCGTCTTCTGCACGAGCCACACCAGAAGCAGCAGCACAGGCACGGTGATGATGACGACGATGAGCTTCTCCCAGGTGTACGTGACACCGGCGATGGAGAAGACGTTCCCGGTCGGCAGCACGTTCGGCACTGCCGTGTATCCCGGCCCCTTCCAGCCGATCGCGACATCTTCGAGGATGAACGAGACCCCGATCGCGGTGATCAGCGGCGCAAGTCGCGGCGCAGAGCGAAGGGGCCGGTAGGCGACGCGCTCGATTCCGGCGTTGAGAAGGCCACATGCGGCCATCGACACGAGCAGCGAGCCGACGATCCCGCCGATCAGCGCTCCCGTTCCGATCCCAGCGTGAAGGCTGAAGACCGAGACGATCATCGCCGCCGAGACGAGCCCGCCGAGCATGAACACGTCGCCGTGAGCGAAGTTGATCAGCTCGAGGATCCCGTACACGAGTGTGTACCCGAGTGCGACGAGAGCGTAGAGCGCTCCCTGCGTCAACCCGATGAACGCAATGGTGATGAAGTACGCCGTGCCGTCGTGCTCGATGTTCTTCGCGAGCCAGAAGATCAGAGCGATGACGAACAACGCTGCAACGACAGGCGTCACGTAGGAGCTGTACGAGCGCCTGCGCTGCAGTGGAACGTCCGTCTGAGCGTGGGTTGCCATCAGGGTGTTGATGGACCGGGGGAGGCTTGGCGCCTCCCCCGGTCCATCATCGATCTGTCCTCTTGCGTTACCCGCCGATGAGGCTCGCGCCAGGTACGAGCGTCTTGACCGGGTTGAGGTTCTTGCCGGCCTGCTTGTAGATCGTGATCGGCGTCAGGTTCGTGTCGCCGCTCGAGTTGATCGTGAACGTCCCGAGGATGCCGTTGGTGACCGTGAGACCGAACACCGACTTCGTGACCGCAGCCCGCTGGCCGGCGCCCTTGGCGACTGCCAGGAGGGCGACGTCCATGGCCTGCGCGCCGTATGCGGAGTACGGGTTCGGCGTGGTGCCGATCTGCTTGCCGAAGCTCGAGACGAAGGTGGCACCTGCACCCGTCAGAGCCTTCGGCGGCTCGCCGGCGACGCTGATGTACGCGCCGTTGCCCACGGCCCCGTTCGAGTTCGGATCGCTGAAGCCGTCAGGCATCTGCAGCTGGATCTTGGGATCCACGGCCTTGATGTCCTGCATGAGCTTCGCACCGTTGTTGCAGATGATGCCGCCGAGGAAGACGGCCTGTGCGCCCGATGCCTTGATCCGGGTCGCCAGTGCCTCGTAGCTCGACGCCTTCGCATCCCAGCCCTCGAAGCCGGCAACCTTGATGCCGAGCTTTCCAGCTGCCGTCCGGTACGTCGAGGCGACGCCGAAGCCGTACGTCTGCTTGTCGTTGAGGACGTACACCTTCTTGTAGCCGAGCGCCTTGGACCACATCGCGTCCGCGGGGCCCTGGATGTCGTCGGTCGCGACGACGCGGGCGTAGTTGCGAACGCCGGTCGGGTAGTACTTCTGCGGCTCGCCGACGTCCCACTTCTTCGTGATCCCCGGGTTCGTGTTCGCCGGGCTGACCATCAGAAGTGACGCGCGGTTCTCGATCGGCACCTCGATCTTGGCGCAGCCGGAGTTGAACGTCCCGAGGACGGCGATGACCGACCTGTTGTTCACGTAGAGGTGCGCGTTCGTGGCGCACTTCGCGGTGTCCCAGCCGCCCGTCTGAGCGGTCGAGTCGTCGCAGGACTGATAGCCGATCTTGTAGGAGCCGGCCTTCCAGCCTGCGTTCGCCAGCGCCCAGATCTCGGCACGCGAGACCTGCACCGTCTGATGCCGGACCGCGCCCTGCAGCGGTAGGTCAGACGCGATGATGTAGTCCGGCGAACCGGACCCGTGGTAGACGACGGGGCCGCACGACGACGACGGCAGCGGTGTCACGCCGGCCGTCGCGCTTCGAGCAGTGCCCGTATTCCCGGCGACAGCGGCGATCACGGCTACCGCGACGCCGAGCGCCAACAGCGAAAACTTCTTATTCAACGCTCCCTCCTCCATTGTCCGACCCGATGTGTCTGTTCCGCGGGAAGAGCCTCTTGCTTGCCCTCTTGCCTTGCGTCCGGGGAGTATTTCGCGGTCTCGCCCGGGTTTCAAGGAGGGTGGGTCAGGTTTTCGGCCCTACAATGCGTCGTTCGCCCGCGGCGGTGGCGCAATTGGTCGACGCGATGGCCTCAAAAGCCATTGTCCTTCGGGACGTGTGGGTTCGAGTCCCACCCGCCGCATTAACCGTCGATTACGGAGGCGACGCCCGGCCCAAGCGGCTATGACTAGGGCCGATGGCCAAGACGATCGGCATGCTCACGGGCGGCGGCGACTGCCCCGGCCTCAACGCGGTCATCCGAGCCGTCGTCCGCAGTGCCGACGCCGCCGGCTGGGACTCGGTGGCCGTCCTCGAGGGCTGGCGCGGGATGGTCGAGGGCCGCTTCCAGGACCTCGGCGTCCAGGAGGTGTCCGGGCATCCTCCCCCGCGGCGGCACGATCATCGGGACGAGCCGGACGAACCCGTACAAGCTGGACGGCGGCGTCGAGAAGGTGCTGCAGAGCTTCAAGGACCGCGAGCTGGACGCTCTCGTCGCCATCGGCGGCGAGGACACGCTCGGCGT
This sequence comes from uncultured Actinomycetes bacterium, assembly GCA_963734285.1. Taxonomy (GTDB): domain Bacteria; phylum Actinomycetota; class Thermoleophilia; order Gaiellales; family Gaiellaceae; genus Palsa-739. The sequence continues at coordinate 66,407 of CAVTGM010000003.1, forward strand.
CGCCTCGAAGCTGTTCGCAGAGCACGGCGTCCCGGTCATCGGCGTGCCGAAGACGATCGACAACGATCTCTCCGGCACCGACTACACGTTCGGCTTCGACACTGCGGTGACGATCGCGACAGAGGCGATCGACCGGTTGCACACGACGGCCGAGTCGCACAACCGCGTCATGGTCGTCGAGGTGATGGGACGTCACGCCGGGTGGATCGCCGTCATGAGCGGGATCGCCGGCGGCGCGGACGTCATCCTCATCCCCGAGCAGCCCGTGGACTTCGACGAGGTGGCCGAGTCGATCCGCAAGCGCCACGCGCGCGGGAAGAACTTCTCCATCGTCGTCGTCAGCGAAGGCTTCGAGCTCCCCGGCGTGCAGGACAGCGGCGAGCTCGACCAGTTCGGGCACGTGATCCTCGGCAACCGCGGCGTCGGCGAGGTGCTCGGACGCGAGATCGAGGAGCGCACCGGCTTCGAGACGCGCGTGACCGTGCTCGGGCACGTGCAGCGCGGCGGGAGCCCAACGCCCCGCGACCGCGTGCTCGCGACCCGCTTCGGACTGAAGGCGGCCGAGCTCGCGTTCGCCGGCGAGTTCGGGCAGATGGCGGCGCTGCGCGGAGACGACATCGTCGCCGTGCCGCTCGCAGAGGCGACCGCCGAGTTGAAGACCGTGCCGCCCGAGTGGTACGCGGTCGCGCAAGCCTTCTTCGGCTAGCCGCTCTCAGAGCTCGGCGAGCGGGAACGAGCGGTGCCGGCGCGGCGGCACGAGGAAGTTCTGGCGGTGCGTGGTGGTGAGGACGGAGTTGAAGCCCGCCGCGCGGTTGCGCGGAGGCACGGTCAGCTTCGTGCCGCCGGGAAGGACGCCGTCCATCGCGAGCCGGTTGCGCTCGAAGTCGTCGCCGCTCGGATTGAAGACGACGAAATGCACGCCGGCGGCCGGCTCTTTGCGCGCCCCGTCGCGGGCCGGGTCGATCGAGAACGCGAACGGATTGTCGAGCGTGTTGAAGTCGGCGCGCTGCGGGATCGCCGTCCCTTTCGGGTAGTGCGTCCCGTCGACGCCGATCGTGTCCTGCAGCAGGCGCGACGTCGCCTGGATGGACGCGCTGTGGCCGAAGCGGCCCGTCTTCCGGAACTGCCGTAGAAGCTCCGGCTCCGCCGAGACCTGCGGCGGGCCTTGCGGGACAGTCTGTGCTGCCCTCGCGCACGCCCGTCATCCCCGGGCGGAAGGCAGTGAGCACGCGCTCGGCGAAGTCGAAGTTCAGGTACCAGGCCTCGAGGTCCTCGCTGATGTGCGAGAGGTGCATGTGCGTGCCGTTCCGGAAGTAGCCGGAGCCGAGGTCGACGTAGCCCAGCGTCTCGTGGTTCGCGATCGTCCCCGGGCCGAGGCCCGCCTTCTGCGTCGAGGTGAAGCCGAGGAAGAGCTCGGCGCTGTCGGGGATGAGGTCGGCGCCCGGAACACCGGCGGCGACGGCCATCTTCTTCGGCAGGCTCTGGCCGCCGTCGAAGCCTCCGCCGGCGAACCCGCGGCGGATGCTCGTCACCTTCAGGAACGGCAGCGCGAAGATCTCCTTGCGCGCCGCCTCGATGTGCTCGATGTGGTCGCTGCGCAACAGCACGACGAGGTCGTTCGCTTCGAGGATCGTGTCTCGACGGATCGCTCGGGAAGCGACGGGTCGGCAGGAGCACGGGCTTTTGCGCGCGACGGTCGTGCGGCAGGTGTGCCTTCGCCTGCGCGGGTACGTACTTCTCGAAGTAGGGGATGCCCCACGCGACGGTGACGCCGAGCCCGGCGGGCGTGAGCGGGTACGTCGAGTCGATCTCGCGGAGCACGTTCTCGAGCGTCGCTTGCGCGGCGTGCAGGTCGCCGACCTCGAGCTTCGCCGTCACGATCGCGTGGTGCAGCGGAGGCACGATTACCTCGATGCCCTCGCTGTGCGTCGTCGTCAGATCGAGCAGGTGCTGCTCGAGCGGCATCCCCGCAGGCTCGACTGGCGGGGCGCGACGGCGACGACCCGAGACGGTCGACGAGCTCGTAGATGCCTCCGCCGCCGACCGCAGCGGCCGCTGCTCCGCCGATCAACGCGCGTCGCGTGAGACGCATCAGCGCGCCGGCTGAACGAGGACGAGGCTCTTCAGCAGCCGCTGGAGGTTCTGCCGCACCCTGGTTGCGCTGTCGTACGGGTTGATCACGTGCTGGCTGACCGTGTACAGCCCGCCGCGGAAGTGCCACGCGAGGAGGACGTGCCACTGGTCCGCGCCCTGGTTCACCTGGTACACGGTCGCGTGGATCCCGTTCGCGCTCATGTGCCCGACCGGATCGCTGAAGCACGGAAGCGTTCCGTGCCCGACCGCCGCGGGACAGGTCGGGATGTGCGTCCGTCCGGGATAGCCGCGGAAGTTGACGTGCACGTCGCCGCTGCCGAGGTCACCGTGCTCGAGGAAGCTGACGAGGTAGCTGCGGTCCTTGCCGATCGAATAGATGTCCTGGTACTGCCCGCCGATCTTCGCGTCGAGCGGGTTCGGCATCCACGTCGGGCAATAGACGGGCGCGCCGACCTTGTCCGCGAGGCTCACCCAGCCGTGCGACCAGCCGGTCGGGCAGCTCGCCTTCGGCGCTGCGGCCGCGCCGTGCGCGAGAACGCCGATCGCCAGCGCGACGAGCCCAGCGGCCGCGGTCACCCTCATGAAAGGAAGGGTAGCGCCCTAAACAGGAGGCGGCGGATCGCCCGCGAGCGGCGAAGACGTCGTGCCCGTGGACGATGACCGCGTCGCAACCGGCCCGTTCGAGCTCCTGGACTTCCTCGCGGTTCGTCAACTGCAGATCGGCGATCGCGAGCTTGCCTGCCGGGACGGCCGCGAGCATTTCGAGCACGACGTCGAGCGGCGTCTCGTCGTCGTCTCGCTCGACAGGTGAGAGCAGGAAGATCTCCGGGTCGACGCGCTCGAGCGCTTGTTCGAGCTCGTCCTCGTCGCGGACCTCGACCGCGCAGTCGAGGCCGAGCTCCACCGCTTGCGCGTGCAACTCCTCGAGCCGGCCGTCGTCCTCGTCGAGCGCGTCGAACACGAGCAGGTAGGCGTCGGCGGAGGCGGATGCGCGCTCGAGCGGGACGTTCGCGCGCCAGAGAATCGGGAGCGTGCTCGCTTCGCGCACGAGCGCCGGGTCGCCACGCACGACGAGCGCCTCGGCCCGCTGCTCCTCCGCAGCTCGTGCGGAGTCGGCGTCCTCGACGGCGGCGATGACGGATATGCCGTCGCCCTCGGCGATGGCGTGGCTAAAGCGGCGCTGGGCCATTCCTGCGTCCGTAGCGTATCCGGCGTTCACTGGCCGATCGGATGCCAGACGGTCTTGAGCTCGAGGAAGCCGGTGATCTCCCACGGGCTCTGGGCGTCGGCCGCGCCGTGGACGATGCGCTTGACGTTCTCCGCGGCCAGCCTCTCGAGCTCGGCCGCGTCGCCGTTCGCGGCGCCGATGTCGAGCGCGTTCACGTCCATGTGCGAGGCGAGCACCGGGGCGAGCTCGGCCCGGAATCCGGTGAGGAGGTTGACGACGCCGCCCGGAACGTCGCTCGTCGCGATCGCCTCGGCGAGCTCGACCGCCGCCAGCGGATGCAGCTCGCGAGGCGACGGCGACGACGGCGTTCCCACCGACGAGCGGCGGGAGGAGTCGGGTGACGAGGCCGAGCAGCGGCGGCTCGTCGGGCGCGAGGACGCCGACGACGCCCGTCGGCTCCGGCACGGTGAAGTTGAAGTACGGGCCGGCGACGGGGTTCGATCCGCCGAGGACCTGCGGCAGCTTGTCCGCCCAGCCGGCGTACCAGACAACGCGATCGATCGTCCGCTCGACCTCGTCGCGGCCCGGTGCAGAGCTCGGCGAACTCCGGGATGCGCGCTTCGACCATCTCCGCCACCCGGTAGAGCACCTGGCCGCGGTTGTACGCGGTCGCGGCCGCCCAGCCCGGCTGCGCGGCGCGCGCGGCGCGCACCGCGTCGCGCACGTCCTTGCGCGATGCGTGCGCGACGTTCTGGCCGTCGGCCTCGTACGTTCGCCCCGACTCGCTGCGCGGGAACGCGCCGCCGATGAACAGCTTGTACGTCTTCTTGACCGGGAGGCGCGGCATCAGTCGAACCTCAGGTACGGCTCGAGGCCGTGCAGGCCGCCCTCGCGGCCGAAGCCGGATTCCTTGTACCCGCCGAAGGGCGACGTCGGGTCGAAGCGGTTGTACGTGTTCGCCCACACGACGCCCGCACGCAGGTGCTGCGCCATCCAGAGGATGCGCGAGCCCTTCTCCGTCCAGACGCCGGCGCTCAATCCGTACGGCGTGTTGTTCGCCTTCTCGAGTGCTTCCTCCGGCGTGCGGAACGTGAGCACCGACAGCACGGGCCCGAAGATCTCCTCCTGCGCGATGCGGTAGCTCTGCGCGACGTTCGTGAACACGGTCGGCGCGAACCAGTAGCCCTTCTCGGGCAGACGGCAGGGCGGCTGGTAGATGTCGGCGCCTTCCTCGCGGCCGGACTCGACGAGCTCCTTGATCCGCTCGAGCTGCATGGCGGAGTTGATCGCGCCGACGTCGGTGTTCTTGTCGAGCGGATCGCCGACGCGCAACGTCTCGAGGCGGCGCTTCAGCTTCTCGACGAGCGGCTCGTAGATCGACTCCTGCGCGAAGAGGCGCGAGCCCGCGCAGCACACGTGGCCCTGGTTGAAGTAGATGCCGTTGACGATCCCCTCGACCGCCTGGTCGAGCGCGCAGTCGTCGAAGACGATGTTCGCGGCCTTGCCGCCGAGCTCGAGCGTGAGCTTCTTGCCGGTGCCCGCGAGCTGGCGCTGGATCGCCTTGCCGACCTCGGTCGAGCCGGTGAACGCGATCTTGTCGACGCCCTCGCTCTCGACGAGCGCGGCGCCGGTGCGTCCGTCGCCGGTGACGATGTTGACGACGCCGGGCGGCAGCTCCGCCTGGCGGAGGACGTCGCAGAAGAGAAGCGCGGTGAGCGGCGTCGTCTCCGCCGGCTTCAGCACGACCGTGTTCCCGCACGCGAGCGCGGGCGCGATCTTCCACGCGAGCATGAGCAGCGGGAAGTTCCACGGGATGATCTGTCCCGCGACGCCGACGGGGCGCGGACGACGATTCGGGAACGCGTACTCGAGCTTGTCCGCCCAGCCCGCGTAATAGAAGAAGTGCGCCGCCGCGAGCGGAAGGTCGACGTCGCGCGACTCCTTGATCGGCTTGCCGCCGTTCATCGACTCGAGCACGGCGAACTCGCGCGCGCGCTCCTGGAGGATGCGCGCGATGCGGAACAAGTACTTCGCCCGTTCCGATCCGGGCAGCGACGACCAGCCGTTCTCGAACGCGGCGCGCGCAGCGGACACCGCGTGCTCGACGTCCTCCTTCGTCGCCTGCGCGATTGACCGCGAGCGGCTCCTCGGTCGACGGGGAGATCGTCTCGTACGTCTCGCTCGGCTCGAGCCATTCGCCGCCGATGAAGAGGCCGTACCGCTCGCGCAGCTTGACGATGGCCGTCGACTCCGGCGCGGGCGCATACGTCCAGCCGTCCGGAACCGCGGGCGCTCCGCCGGTGCGATCGATCTCAGCCACGGCGGGCTCCCACCTCCATCCCCCCACCCTTTAGGGCGGGGCAAACGGTAGGCCGGGATGCGTCACGGCGGTGTCGCAGATGTGGGGCGAGAGTTGAAGTCTTCGTGCACATGTCAGTCGAGGGTGAAGTAGTCGGGGCTCTGGTAGACGCCGGTCTTCTCCTTGCGCAACTGCATGAGGATGTCGTTCAGCAGCGACGACGCGCCGAGCCGGTACAGCTCCGGCGTCAGCCACTCGGGCCCGAGCGTCTCGTGCACGACCACGAGGTGCTGGATGGCCTGCTTCGCCTGGCGGATGCCGCCGGCCGCTTTGAAGCCGACGCGCCGCCCGGTCTCCGCGTGCACGTCGCGCACAGCTTCGAGCATGCACAGCGCGACCGGTAGCGTCGCCGCGGGCGAGATCTTGCCCGTCGACGTCTTCACGAAGTCTGCGCCGCCGGCGATCGCGAGCAGCGTCGCGCGCCGCACGTTGTCGTACGTGCCGAGCTCGCCCGTCTCGAGGATCACCTTCAGGTGCACGCCGTCGCCGCATGCTTCCTTCACGCGCACGACCTCGTCGTAGACCTTCGCGTACCGGCCGGAGAGGAACGCGCCTCGATCGATGACCATGTCGATCTCGTCGGCGCCCAGCTCGACGGCGCTGCGCACGTCGGCCACCTTGAGCTGCGTCGGGTACTGCCCCGACGGGAAACCGGTCGCGACCGCGGCGACGTGGACACCGCTCCCCTCCAGCCGCTCGCGCGCGGTCGGGACGAGGTTCGGGTACACGCAGATCGCGGCGCACGACGGTATGGACGGATCGCTCGGATCGGGACGCATCGCCTTCGAGCACAGCGCGGCGACCTTGCCCGGCGTGTCGGCGCCTTCGAGCGTCGTCAGGTCGGTCGTGCGAATCGCGAGCTCGAGCGCGAACACCTTCGCGTCGCGCTTGATCGAACGCTTCGCGAGCGAGGCGGCGCGCTCCTCGAGCGCGACCGCGTCGACAGAGCCGATACGCGGCAGCCTCGGCTCGAGCGGCAGCTCGAATCCGGAAGGAAGGACGGGCGCTTGCGCCACGCGCCTCAGTGTAGGCGGCTGTACCGTCCTGCGCGGTGAAGCGACGACTCCTCCGTCTTGCGCAGCGCACGGGCCTCCTCGGCCCGGCGTTCCGCGCATATGAGATCGCCGTCGCGATCCGTCCGGCGCGCGCCCGTCCCGTCGATGGTCCTCCCCTGCCCCCGCGCCGGCTGATGGTCCGCGTCGCCGGCACGGCCGACGGCGATTGGTTCCTCCGCAGCGGGCGCGCCGCGTACGACGCGATCGCCGCGAACGTCCCGCTGGACGAGGTGGAGTCGGTCCTCGACTTCGGCTGTGGGTGCGGCCGTGTGCTCCGGTACTGGAGCGGCCACACGGGAACGGTCGCCGGGAGCGACCGCGACGCCGGCGCCGTCGACTGGTGTCGCGACAACCTGACGTTTGCCGAAGTCGAACGCAACGGGCTCGCGCCGCCGCTCGCGTACGCAGACGAGAGTTTCGACCTCGTCTACGCGCTCTCCGTCTTCACGCACCTGACGGCGGAGCTGCAGACCGCTTGGCGCGACGAGCTGCGCCGCGTCCTGCGCCCAGGCGGCCGTCTGCTCGTAACGACGCACGGCAACGCGTACCTCCCACGTCTCGAGGGAGACGAACGGGCACGCTTCGAGCGTGGCGAGCTCGTCGTGCGCTGGGGCGATCTGCCGGGAAGCAATCTCTGCAGCGCGTATCACCCCGAGCAGTACGTACGGACGACCCTCGCGCACGGCTTCGAGCTCACGACGATCGAGCCGGAAGGCGCACGCGGAAATCCGACCCAGGACCTCATCGTCCTGCGCCGCTCGCTCAGCGCGTGAGCGTCACCTTGCGCAGGCCGGCCGGATTGTCGACGTCCAGGCCGCGCATGCGCGCGAGACGCATCGCTGTCACCTGACCCGGAATGACGGCGACGAGCGGGCTCAGCCACTCGGGAACACCAGTGACGAGCGGCAGCGGCGTGTCCGCTTGCGCGAGCAGCTCGGGAACGTCGGACACCGCGAGCAGCCGCGCCTGACGCGACGTCAGCGCAGGCACGAGCTCGGCAACGCTCGCGTGCGCGGGGCCGGTCGGCGCCACGACGACGACGGGCCACCCGGGACGGATCGCAGCGATCGGTCCGTGCATGAGATCCGCCGGTGAGTACGCCTCGACCATCAGGCCGGACAGCTCGCGAATCTTCAACGCGATCTCGAACGCGGTCCCATAGTTGACGCCGCGCGCGACGACCGTCGCTCCCACGATGCCCATGTAGCTCGCGAGCGCGGGCACAGCCTCGAACGACAGCTCGATCTGCTCCTCGAGCACGGCCGGTATGCGCTCGAGCTCGGCGCGCGCCGTGGCGTCGTCGCTGATCGCCGCGAACAGCAGTGCGATCGCGCCGAGGGAATTGAGATACGTCTTGGTGGCGGCGACCGCCTTCTCCTCGCCCGCCTCGAGCGGGAGGACGTGCTCGGCCTCGCTCGCGAGCGGCGAGCCGGGATCGTTCGTCAGCGCGATCGTCGGGCGGCCCTGCTTGCGCGCCTCGGCGAGGACGGCGCGCACGTCGGGCGACGCGCCCGACTGGGAGATGCCGAGCACGATCGCCCCGTCGAGGCGCGGCGGCTGTTCGTAGATCGTGTACAGCGACGGCGTCGCGAACATCACCGGGACGCGGTTCGCGCGACCGAGGACGTACTGCGCGTACCGCGCCGCGTTCGACGAGCTGCCGCGCGACGCGATCAGGACGTAACGGACGTCGTCGCGGCGGAACGCCTCCGCGAGCTCGGCGACACGCTCACCTTGCCGTTCGAGCAGGCGCGCGAGCGCCGCCGGCTGCTCGCGCAGCTCAGTCTCGAGCCACGACACGCTCTTCCCCCGCACAGAGCACGTTCACGATGTCCAACCGGTCGTCGATGACGACGACGTCCGCCGCGCCGCCCGGCTCGAGCACGCCGATGTCCGTGCGTCCGAGGATGCGCGCCGGGACCGCCGTCGCAGCGCCGACGGCATCCTCGAGCGAGATGCCGAGCGCGTGGAGATTGCGCACCGCGTCGATCATCGTGAGGACGGTGCCGGCGAACACGCCGTCCTCGCGCGTCGGCGGACCGTCGCCAACCTCGATCTCGACGTCTCCCAGCTGGTAGATGCCTCCGCCGTTCGGAGCGCCGGCGGTCGCGTCGGTGACGAGCGCGTAGCGGCCCCGCGCAGCGGCCCACGACAGGCGAACGGTCTCGTCCGCGAGGTGGTGCCCGTCGACGATCATCTGCACGAACACGTCGGGCCGCGTGAGCGCGACGCCTGCGATGCCGGGGTCGCGCGACCGGAACGGCCGCATCGCGTTGAACAGGTGCGTGACGGTCGACACGCCGAGGTCGAACGCCGCGTGCGCCTCTTCCGAGGTGGCGTTCGTGTGCCCGGCGGAGACGACCACGCCGCGCTCGAGCAGGCGGCGGATGACCGCGCCGGCGCCGGGAAGCTCTGGCGCGATCGTCATCTCGGTCACGCCTCCGGGCTCGAGCAGGCGCTCGAGGAGATCGATGTCCGGATCGCGCCGATGCGACTGCGGGTGCGTCCCGAGCCGCTCCGGCGAAAGGAACGGGCCTTCGAGATGCGCGCCGAGGATCCTCGGCCGCGCGCCGTTCGTCGGCAGCGCACGCAAGCGCGTCGACGATGGTGCTCTCCGCCGCAGTGATGAACGTCGGCTGGTACGCGGTCACGCCGGTGAGCAGCAGTGCTTCGCCCGCGCGCAGGTAGTCCTCGGTGCCGGCGGCGAGGAAGTCGACGCCGCCGAAGCCGTTCACCTGCAGATCGACGAAGCCGGGGACCGCGATGCGTCCGGGCGTGCCTCCGGCGAGACCCACGTCGACGACGATGCCGTCCTCGACGTCGACGTCACCTGCGATCAGCTCGCCGTGGACGAGCGCGGCTTCGACGCCGAGCCTCATCGCGCCGCTCCGAGCGCGTCGCTGACCGAGCCGCGCGCGCCCTCGAGCCGGCGGCGCGCATCGTCGGGATCGATGCCGGCGAGCAGGGCGACGAGCGCGACGCGCGCATCTCCCTCCGCCGCGACGAGCGCTGCGTCGACCGTTTCCTCCGTGGCGCCGGTCGCGAGCAGGACGTTCCGCCGCGCACGCTCGCGCAGCTTCGCGTTGTGCTGCACGACGCCGACCATCAACCCGGCATACGTCCGGCCGAGACGGATCATCGAGACGGTCGAGATCGCGTTCACGATCATCTTCTGCGCGGTCCCGGCCTTCAGCCGCGTCGAGCCGCTCACGAGCTCCGGACCGACGTCCGCGACGACTGCGTGGTCGGCCGCCGCCTCGAGCGCGCTGTTCGGCGCGCAGACGACGGCGACGCCGAGCGCGCCGCGCGCCCCGCGCCTCCTCGAACGCCGCGAGCGTGAACGGCGTCGAGCCGCTCGCGCTCACCGCGACAACTGCATCGTCTGGGCCGACGCCCGCCTCGCGCACGAGCCGCCGTCCGAGGTCTGCGTCGTCCTCCGCGTCGAACTCGTCGACGGCGATCGCAATCACTTCGCCGGGAGGCGCCCCGAACGTCGGGCTGCACTCCATTGCGTCGAGCTCGCCCAGCCGGCCCGACGTTCCGGCGCCGACGTAGACGAGCCTGCCGCCGCGACCGAGCCGCTCGACGATCGCATCGACCGCGAGGGCGAGCGCGTCGCCCGCCGCCGCGACCGCGTCGGCGACAGCGTCGTCGGCGGTGTTCATCAGTCCCACGAGCGAGCGCGTCGAGCGCGACTCGAGCGCCGGCGCGCCGGTGAGCGCAGCCGTGACCGCTTCCCAGACGGCCGGCGCGTCAGGCGTTGCGAGCGACGACATGTGGCCGCACGCCTCGTAGCCCCACGTCCAGAGATCCTCGATGCCTTCCTCCCGCGCGCCGGCGATCGCCGCCTCGAGCTCGGGAATCTCGTCGCGCGTCAGGCCGAAGCTGGGGAGCCACAGCTGCGAGCGAACGCCGTGCCGCTCGCACGTCTCGCGGAGCAGGCGCGCGAAGCGGCGCACGAACGGGCCGGCCGGTTCGTTCCAGTGCTTCCAGTACGGGTCGGTCGCGAACGTCGTCAGGCCGGGAAGCGACGCGACCATGTTCCAGTCGGAGATGCCGAGCGTGCCCTCGGTCGCCGGGAGGAGGCAGATCGTGTTCTCGCCGCCGCGCGCGGCCACGTACGCGACGACCTCGCGGAGGAAGTCGACGACGGATGCCTCGCGGAACGCGCGCACCTCCGGCGTCAGCTCGGACGGGACCTCCGCGCCGAACCGCTCGCGGCAGTGGTCGCAGCGGCACGTCCAGCGCGACGGGTCGTCGACGCCGACGTGAATCGGAACGACCCAGGCGGGCTCGTCCCAGAACACGGCGTCGACGCCGGCGTCGAGCGCGACGTCCGCCCACTCCTTGCAGAACGCGCGGTACGCCGGGCTGTTCAGGCACGCGGCCGCGACGCGGCGGCCGTCGTCCATCACCTGGCACTCCTCGGGATGGAACGCGACCCAGCGGCTCTCCGCCTCGCCGCCGAACGTCCGGCCGAGCCCCCACGGGCTCACCTGCACCGTCAGCCCCGCCTCGTGCGAGACGGCGACCATCTCGGCGAACGTCTCGCGGTAGTACGCGAGGTCGTTCTCCGAGAACGTGTGCAGCACTCCCGTATATCCGCGCGCCGCGAGGTCGGCCATGTCCCGCCGGACGTGCCGGACTACCCGTACTCCGAAGTACGAGCAACCGACGCTCGCGGCGCGCGGTTGGAGGGTCACTTCGACATCCTTGCGCATCTGGACTCAGTGGTCAATACCACTTATCCCCGAACCGCGCCGGCGGTCAGCCCGAAGGCGATGCGGCGCTGGATGAGAAGGAAGAAGACGACGACGGGAATGGCGACGAGCGTGGACGCCGCCATCAGTCCGCCCCAGTCGGTGTTCCGGCTCGTGCCGAGGAAGTACGACAGCCACACGGTGGCCGTCTGCTTGCCCTGGTCGTTGAGCAGGATGCGCGCGAAGATGTACTCGTTCCAGCTCGTGATGAACGCGAAGACCGACGTCGCGACGAGCCCGGGCGCGACGAGCGGGAGCAGGATCCGGACGAAGGCGCCGAGCCTGCTGCTGCCGTCCACCATCGCCGCCTCCTCGAGGTCCTTCGGGATGCCGAGGACGAAGCCGCGCAGCGTCCACACCGAGAAGGGAAGCGCAAACGTCAGGTAGGTGACGATCACGCCGGTCAGCGTGTTCACCTGGTGGTACTTCGCGAGCACGACATAGAGCGGGATGATCAGCCCGACGCCGGGGAGCATCTGGATCCCGATCATCAGCAGGATGAAGAGCTTCCGCCCGGTGAACCGGTACTTCGCGAGCGCAACGGCCGCAAACAGCGCGAGCACCATCGCGACGACGACCGTGCAGCTGACGACGATGAGGCTGTTCTTCACGTCCTGCCAGAAGAACGGCTTGTGCAGCGCCGTGCCGAAGTGCGACAACGTCGGGCTGCCGGAGAACCATGTCGGCGTGCGGCTGTTGATCTGGTCGTCCGGCTTGAACGCCGTCGAGATCATCCAGAAGACCGGGAAGACCATGATCACGAAGAACGCGACGCCGAGCGAGTTCCAGAGCGTGCGATGCGAGCGCCGGCGCTTCATTCCACGTCACCGATCCGGATCATCTTGCGGACGTAGACGACGCTCATCGCGGCGACCATCAGCAGCATCAGCAGCGAGATCGCGGCGCCGCGGCCGTAGTCGTTCTTGAAGTAGCCCTCTTCGAAGAGGTAGATCGCCATCAGGTAGTTGCCCGGGTGGATGGCCGGCTGCCCGATGAGCAGGTACGGCTGCGTGAAGACGCCGAAGTCCCACAGGATCGAGAGGCTCGTGAGGATGAGCAGCACGGGACGGATGACGGGCATCGTCACGTCGAGGAAGACCTGCCACGGCCGCGCGCCGTCGATCTCCGCCGCCTCGATGAGCTCGCCCGGAACCTGCGACAGCGCGGCGTAGACCGTGATCGCGACGAACGGGAGCGCGCCCCAGACGATGAGTGCGGTGACGATGCCGAGCTGCGACAACGTCGTCGCGTACCAGTCGTGGTGGAAGTAGTTGCCGACGTGCAGCTCGGTGAGGACGTAGTTGAGAACGCCGTTCTGGTAGTTCGTCATCCAGTTCCACACCTGGACGGCCACGACCGGCGGCATCGCCCAGACGAGGACGAGACCCGAGGTCACGAGGATCCGCACCCAGCCGCTCACGCGCACGAGCAGGAGCGCGACGAGCGTGCCCAGCACCATCGTCAGGGCGACGTTCACCGCCGCGAAGATGATCGTGCGGAGCGCCGTGTGCCAGAAGACCGGGTCGTGCAGCACGAGCCCGAAGTTGTGCAGGCCGATGTAGTGGCCCTTGTGCTGGATCAGCTCCGGCAGCCCGTATTGCTGGAGGGCGAGCCGGACGAGGCTGTAGATCGGGTATCCGAGGATGGCGGCGAGGACGGCCGCAACCGGGAGAACGAGCGCGTACGGCACCGAGCCGCGGCCGACGCGCCTCCACGAAAAAGAACGCCGCCGAGACCACTTGTTCGTGGTCTCGGCGGCGCTAGCCATCTGCCTCAATCAGCCCAGCCTGACGGCTAGGGCTGATTCAGCGTCGCGGTGATGTTGTCGCTGGCGAGGGTCGCGGCCTGCCTGACCGTGAACTTCCCGCCGAGGATCTCGGAGAGCATCGTGCGGAGGATATTCCCGTTCTCGACGTCGACCCAGTGCTTCGCTGCGGGAACGAACCAGCTGCGAGCCGCGGCCCGCTCGTTCACGCTCGTGCCCAGGAGGCTCGTCGCGTTCGGGATGTTGCCCTTCGACTGGAGCAGCTTCTCGTTGCTCGTGCTGGTGAAGTCCTTGATCCAGTCGGCCGCGAGCGCCTTGTTGGAGCTCGGTGCCGGGACTGCCAGGTCGGAGCCGCCGAGGAATCCGGGCATCGCCTTGCCGGGCGTGTGGCTCGGCATGACGAACTGCGCGGTCACCGACTTGTACTTCGTGCCGGTGCAGCAGCTGAACCAGCCCGGGCCGATGATCGAGCCCGCGCCGCCCTGCGAGAAGATGTCGTACGGAGCCGGGTTGGCCTCGTTCGAAGTCTTGCTCGCCTTCGAGGCCGCCGTCCAGAAGTTCTTGAACGCGGTCAGTCCGGCGATCGAGTTCTTCGAGTCGAGGTTGCCGACCCACTTGTGCGCGTGCGTGTACGCGATGCTTCCGCCGAAGTCGTAGACGAAGCTCATCGCGAAGTACCAGTCGGTGCCGGCGATGTACACCGGGGAGAAGCCCTGGACGCTCTTGTTCGCGGCCGCGAGCTTCGACGTGTCGGCAGTGAACTGCGCGAGGCTGGTCGGGAGCGACTTGATCCCGGCCTTCGAGAACGCGTCGGTGCGATACGTGACGACGCGCGAGCCTGCGTAGTACGGAACGCCGTAGAGCTTTCCGCCGAACATGCCGGACTTCGCCAGACCCTGCAGCCAGTTGCTGCTGTTGTCGAAGGTCGACTTGTACTGCGAGATGTCGGCGAACGCACCTGCCGCCATGTACTTCACCATCTCGGTGTTGCCGAGCTCGATGACGTCGGGCGTGTTACCGCCGGCGAGCGTCGCATCGAACTTCTGAAGGTGATCGCCCCAGTTCTGATACTGGACGTCGACCGTCCAGCCGGGGTGCGCTGCCTGGAACGCCTGATTGGCAGCCGCGACTGCGTCCGGCCAACCCGACTGTGCGTCGACCTGAAGCCAGACCGTCAACTTGTTGGCCTGCTGACGCCCGGGCGACGCGGTCGCCGTCGCAGCCGCGACGCCGAGCACGACGGCGAGTGCAGCCGCCACGACAACTCGTACTCTCATGCAGGTCTCCTCGAGCCGTCGACGCTCGACGTATGTGGCCCGTCGAATGCGCCGATTGGTCTATACCAGTTGGCCACGGCCGAACCTTGGCACACCGGACCAACGGTGTCAACCCCTGGTGAACGACGTACGACCGGTCAGCCCTGAGGGCGGTGCAGCTCGGTCACAATCCGGTAGCGATCGCCCCGGTAGACCGAGTGCACGAACTCGACCGTGCGGTCCTGCTGGTCGAGGCTCGTCCGCTCGAAGAGGAACGCCGGCGAGTGCAGCGGCACCCCGAGGGCGGCCGACTCCTCCTCGTTCGTCACCGTCGGCTCGATCGCCTGGGTGCCGTAGAGGATCTCGATGCCGTACCGCGCGTGCAGGAGCTCGTAGAAGGAGCCGGTCAGATCATCGGCGGTGAGGCCGGGCACGAGCGCGTTGGGGAGGTGGAGCGTCTCGATCGCCATCGTCTCGCCGTCGGCGAGCCGAAGGCGCTTGATTACCAGGATTTTCTCGGACGGCGACACCTGGAGCGACCGGCCGAGGCGGGCCCCCGCGAGGATCGTCTCCATGGAGAGCGTGCGGCTCCCGGGCACCATTCCGCGCCGGCGCATGTCTTCGCTGAACGAGGTGATGGTGAGCTCCTGCGAGATCTTCTTCGGGTGCTGGACGTACGTCCCGCTGCCGCGCCGCCGGACGAGGTAGCCCTCGCGGGCGAGGTCGTCGAGGGCGGCACGGACGGTCAGCCGAGAGACGCCGAGGTCGGCGCTCAGCTGCCGCTCGGAGGGGATGGCCGTGCCGACTCCGAGCCGCTCGATGAGGTCGAGGACCTGCTTGCGCGTGTGGCTCTGCTTCGTCACCTTCTGCGCGCTCATCGCCGGCCGACTATAGCCCAGCCGTCCAAAATTGGTCAATGCCATTGCGTTTCCGGCGGTAGCCCGGTATAGACTGCATTCTCGTGGCCGGGATCGTGCTCGAAGGCGTCAGCAAGGTCTTCGGCGGTGGCGTCGTCGCAGTCGACGACGTCTCGCTCGAGATCGAGAGCGGCGAGTTCCTCGTACTCGTCGGGCCGTCAGGCTGCGGCAAGTCCACGCTGCTCCGGATGATCGCGGGTCTGGAGGACGCCACTGACGGGACGATCACGATCGACGGGCGCGACGTCACCGATCTTCCGCCCCGCTCCCGTGACGTGGCGATGGTGTTCCAGAGCTACGCGCTCTATCCGCACATGAGCGTGCGCGAGAACCTCGGCTACGGACTGAAGGTCAGGAAGACCCCGAAGAAGGACGCCGAGCGCCGCGTGAGCCAGGTGGCGAAGCTGCTCGGCCTCGAGGAGATGCTCGACCGCAAGCCGGCCGCGCTCTCCGGCGGCCAGCGCCAGCGCGTCGCCATGGGTCGCGCGATCGTGCGCGAGCCGAAGGCGTTCCTGATGGACGAGCCGCTGTCCAACCTCGACGCGAAGCTGCGCGTCAGCATGCGCGCGTCGCTCTCGAGCCTGCACTCGCGGCTGAAGACGACGACGATCTACGTGACCCACGACCAGGTCGAGGCGATGACGCTCGGCCAGCGCGTCGCCGTCCTGCGCGACGGGAAGGTCCAGCAGGTCGACACACCGCAGAAGCTGTACGCGACGCCGAACAACCTGTTCGTCGCCGCGTTCATCGGCTCGCCGGCGATGAACCTCGTGGAGGCCGAGCTCGCAGACGGGATCCTGAGCTTCGCCGGCTACCGCGTGCCTGCCCAGGGCCCCGAGGGCCGCTTCGTCGTCGGGATCCGGCCCGAGGCGTTCCAGGACGCGGCGTTCGCCGATCCCTCTCTGCCGCAGATCGACGTGACCGTCGAGGTGGTCGAGGAGCTCGGTGCGGAGACGCACGTCATCTTCCCCGTCGACGCGGCGCCCGTGGACGTGAGCGGCGCGCGCGAGCAGGACGAGGAAGAGGTGATGATCGGCGAGGCGCGCACGCACTTCACCGCGCGCGTCGACCCGCAGACCTCCGCCCGGCCGGGCATGCCGCTGCGGCTCTCCGTCGATTCCGCCCGCTTCCACTATTTCGACCCGGACACCGGAGACCGCTTCGCCGGCACCGCGGCTCCGACACTCGCTCGGGCTTAGTCTCGTCGCCGCGGCCGCGTTCGCTGCGACCGCCAATGCGTCGCCGAGCGGGACGGTGCTCATGGCTCCGCTGCGCGGAGCGCCGACGGCGTCCCTGCTCGCGCGCGTCGCCGCCGGCCAGGTCGGCGGCGTCATCCTGCTCGGCAACGCGTGGACGAGCCGGCAGGCGACGGCGGCGGCGGTCGCGCAGCTGCAGTCGGTCGCGTGCCGGCGCGGTTCGCCGCTGCTCGTCGGCGTCGACCAGGAAGGCGGGTCGGTGCGCCGCTTCGCCTGGGCTCCGCCGACGGAGAGCGCGGCGAGGATGGGAACGGCCGCCGAGGCGCGCGCGCAGGCGGCGGCCGCAGCGCCACTCCTTCGCGGGGCAGGCGTCGGCATCGACTTCGCGCCCGTGTCCGACACCGTGTCGACGCCGAGGAGCTTCCTCGGAACGCGAGCGTTCGGCACCGACCCGTCGCTCGTCGCGACGCTGGCCGGCGCCTTCGTCGCCGGCCTCCAGTCCGGCCGCGTCGCGGCGACGGCGAAGCACTTTCCCGGGCTCGGCAGCGCCGTCACGAGCACCGACGACCACGCCGTGACGATCGCGCGGAGCGCGACGTTCCTCACGTCGCGCCTCGCGCCGTTCCGCGCGACGATCGCGGCGGGCACGAAGCTCGTGATGGTGTCGAACGCGTCCTATCCCGCCCTCGATCCGAGCGGCGCGCAGGCGGTGTTCTCGCACGCGATCGTCACCGGCCTGTTGCGGGACACGCTCGGCTTCGACGGCGTCGTCGTCACCGACGCACTCGACGCCGGCGCGGTGGCGAGCGTGCAACACGCACCCGCCCGCGCACTCGCGGCCGGTGTCGACCTCCTCCTCTACAGCAGGACGTCCGCGAGCGAGGCCGGCTACGCGAGCCTCGTCCACGACGCGGCCGCGAGCGCGACCGTGCGCGCCGAGCTGGCGACGGCGAACGCCCGCGTCGCCGCACTGAAGTCCTGGCTCGGGATCGGCTGCTAGACGCCGAGGCGGTCGAGCGCCGCTTCGTCGCGGCGCCAGCGCGGCCGCACCTTGACGAGCAGCTCGAGGAACACCGGGTGCCCGAGCAGCGCCTCGATCTCCGGACGGGCACGCGTGCCGATGTCCTTCACCATCGAACCGCCCTTGCCGACGAGGATCAGCTTCTGCGACTCCGTCTCGACGAGCAGGAACGCACGCACGACCTTCTCGCTGATCTCGTCGACCTCGACCGAGATCGCGTGCGGAATCTCGTCGCGCGTCAGCCACAGCGCCTTCTCGCGGACCAGCTCGGAGATCTGCATCTCGACGGAGAGATCCGTGCGCTGCTCGCGCGGGAAGTAGAGCGGCCCCTCCGGCAGGAGCCCGACCAGCTCGTCGCGCAGCTCCTTCACGCCGTCGCCGGTCTTCGCGCTGACCGGATGGAGCGCGTGGAAGTTGCCGAGCCGCGCGGCCGCGGTCATCTGCTCGGCGATGTGGCCGGCCTTCAGACGGTCGACCTTGTTGAGCGCGATGACGACGGGCGTCCCGAGCGCGAACACGCGTGACGCGATGAAGCGGTCGCCCGCGCCGATTCGCTCGCGCGCGGAGAGCACGAAGACGACGGCCTCGACGTCCTCGAACGCCGCGTCGACCGTGTGCTGCATCCGCTCGGTGAGCGCGTCGCGCGGCCGTTGGAAGCCGGGCAGGTCGGCGAGGACGAGCTGGTAGTCGTCGCCGTTCGCGATACCGAAGATCCGCCGCCGCGTCGTCTGCGGCTTGTCGGAGACGATCGCGACCTTGCCGCCGCAGAGCGCGTTCACGAGCGTCGACTTGCCGACGTTCGGGCGGCCTGCGATCGCGACGATGCCCGACTTCATTCGGGCAAGTCCCACGTGTCGGGCAGAAGCTCGTCCGCCGCGTACTCCGCGAGCGTTCCGTCGGCGCGGCGGAACGCGACGAGCGGGATCCGCCACTCGTGCAGCCACTGGCGGCAGCCTCCGCACGGCGACGCCGTGATCCCGATCGCTGCGACCTCGCCCGGGCGTACGCCTGCGGTCGCGGCGGCGGCGAGCGCGGACTTCTCGGCGCACACGCCGAGCGGGTACGCCGCGTTCTCGACGTTGACGCCGTCGAAGACGCGCCCGTCCGTCGTCAGCGACGGACGCGCCGACGTAGTACTTCGAGTACGGCGCGTACGCGCGGTCGCCACTTCGCGCGCGCGCTCGACGAGCTCTTCGCCGGTCACGTCAGCACCTGGAAGACGACGAGAGTGACGAGCGCGCCGATCGCGCCGCCGTACAGCACCTCGAGCCGCGAGTGCACGCCGGCCTCGACGCGCGTCTGCGCGACGAGAAGCGCGAGCACGAACGTGAGCGAGGAGATGAGGAATCGGTGGTGGTCGTCGGAGACGTACGTCGCGGCCATCCAGGCCGCGAATGCGATGCCCGCGTGGCCGGACGGGCAGGCCTCCGCGCAACGGCGTGCCGCTGCGCGTCAGCGCCTTCGTCGCGATGACGATGAGGACGACGAGGACGAGTGCGACGAGCGTGATCTCCGCCGGCGCGTCGCGGACGCGGTCGAGGACGCGCGCCGAGCGGTGCGCGATCGCATGCGCGAACACGAGATAGCCGACGGCGATGGCGGTGACCGCCGCGATCAGCACCGCGCCGGCGGCGATGTCCTTCGCGAGCTTCGCGTTCGGGTCGAACGACGTGGTCGAGACGTCGATCGCTCCCTCGATCGCGGAGTTCACCATCTCCGCGACGAGAACGAACGCGATCGCCATGAGCAGGAGGATCAGGTCGTCGCGACCGACGCCGAGCGCCCCCGCCGCGCCGATGACGACGATCGCGATGACGAAATGGATGCGAAGGTTCCGCTGCGTGCGGAGGACGTGGATGATCCCCTCGAACGCGTAGTTGAAGCTGTCGAACAGCGACGGCGCGCGCCCCGGAGCCGGCGGCGGCGACTGCGGAGCCCGCTCCCGCGGCGGCGGGGTGGTCACCGTCACGTGTGCAGTGCCTCCCGCTCCTCCATCTCGGCGCCGTGGTCGTAGCCGACGAGGTGGAGCACGGCGTGCACGAGCGGCAGCCGCCATTCGGCGCCGACCACGTCGGGGCAGACGACGACGTCGCCGAGCTGGCGCGGCAGACCGGCGGGCAGTTCCTCGAGCCCGTCGACCGGGAAGGCGAGCGCGTCCGTCGCCTCGTCGATGCCGAGATGCTCGCGCTTCAGCGCGCGGCTCTCGTCCGGTGTCACGAACGCGAGCCCGACCTCGCCCGAGTCGACGCCCTCCGCGGCGAGCACGCGTCGCACGAGCTCGACGGCGCCGCTTTCGTCGACGGCGACACCCGAGCGGTTGTCGACCTCGACCTCGATCACTTGCGGCGGGCCGTCCCTGTCTCTTCGGAGTGCCGCTTGTACGCCTCGACGATGCGCTGCACGAGCTTGTGCCGCACGACGTCCTCGTGCCCGAAGTGGACGAACGAGATGCCGTCGATCGAGTCGAGGATGTTCTGCACCTGGATGAGGCCGGACGCCTGCTCGCGCGGCAGGTCGACCTGCGTCACGTCGCCCGTGACGACGACCTTCGAGCCGAAGCCGAGTCGCGTGAGGAACATCTGCATCTGCTCCGGCGACGTGTTCTGCGCCTCGTCGAGGATGATGAAGCTGTCGTTCAGCGTACGGCCGCGCATGTATGCGAGCGGCGCCACTTCGATGGTCTGGCGCTCGAGGTACGTGTTCAGCCGCTCGGGATCCATCGTGTCGTACAGCGCATCGAACAGCGGGCGCATGTACGGATCGACCTTCGCCGCGATGTCGCCCGGCAGGAAGCCGAGCCGCTCGCCGGCCTCGACCGCCGGACGCGTGAGGATGATGCGCCCGACCTGCCGCTCGGACAGGGCGGCGACCGCGAGCGCGACGGCGAGATACGTCTTCCCCGTGCCGGCGGGGCCGATCCCGAACGTCAGCGGTCGAGCTGCGGATCGCGTCGACGTAGCGCTTCTGCGTCACCGTCTTCGGCGTGATGCGCTTGCCGCGGTGCGACCACACGACGTCTTCGAAGATGTCGCGGACGTCCTCGGCCTGGTCGATCGCGTTCAGGATCGTGTCGATCGTCCCGGCGCCGACCGCCTGCCCGCTCTCGACGAGCCCGACGAGCTCTTCGACGACGGCGCGAGCCTCGGAGACCTTGGTCTCCTCACCGTCGAACGTCAGCCGGTTCCCGCGCAGGTTGATCGTGCAGCCGAGCCGCTCACGGAGCGCGTCGAGGACGGGGTCGCCGACCCCGGCCAGCTCGGCCGCAACCTCGTTCGGAACCTCGAGTACGTCCTGCACACGCTCAGTGTAGGAGGACGGCCCCCCGGCGCACGTTCAGGCGAGCTTCTCGCGGACGATCTGGCTGACGGCGGATCCGTCCGCCCGCCCGGCGATCTGCGGCATGACGTCCGCCATCACGCGCCCGAGGTCGGAGATGCTCGTCGCCCCCACCTCGGCGATGGCGTCGTCGACGATCTCCTCGATCTCGTCCTCGGAGAGCGGCGCCGGCATGAACTCCTCGAGCACGGCCAGCTCGCGCTCCTCGGATGCGGCCTGCTCCTCGCGGCCGCCGGCGCGGAATGCCTCCGCCGCCTCGACGCGGCGCTTGCGCTCGCGCTGCAGCACCTGCAGCTCCTCGTCCTCCGACAGGGGCCGCTGCAGCTCCTTCTCCGACACCTTGAGCGCGTTGAGGATCAGCCGCAGCGCGTCCCGGCGCTCGGCGTCGCGCGCCTTCATGGCGTCGCGCAGGTCTCCTTCGATCTCCTCGATCCGGCTCACGTCATCCTTCCCGATAACCCTCCGCCCAGCACGTGCCAGTGCAGGTGGAACACGGTCTGTCCCGCGCCCGCACCCGCATTGACGACAACACGGTAGTCGGTAAGGCCGGCCTCTGCAGCCACCTCGGCGATGAAGTCGAGCATGCGCTTGTCCTCGGCGGCCGTGAACTCGGCGATGTGGTGGAAGCTCGGGATGTGCCGCTCGGGGATGACGAGCAGGTGCGTCGGCGCCTGCGGGTTGATGTCGCGGATGGCGACGAAGCCGTCGGTTGCGGCGACGTGGTCGCCCTCGCGATAGAGCGTGCAGAAGAGGCAATCAGGCTGCAACGACGCCCTCCTCGGTGACGGCGGCGCCGCGAACGGAGACGAGCTCGCCGATCGGCGCGTCGACGAGCCACGGCGAGTAGTCGTCGCCGTAGCCGCGACCGGGACGGTCGACGAGCACGAGGTCGTCGCGGCCGACCTTCGTGCGCCAGCGTGCACGGCATGCGTCGTCCGAGAGCTCGCGCAGGCGCGCGCTGCGCTCACGCTTCGCTGATGCGGGTACGGGATCGTCGTTCGCAGTGACCGTGCCGGGGCGCGGCGAATACGGGAACACGTGCAGCTTCGTCAGGCCCGCTTCGCGTGCGACGCGCACGGTGCTCTCGAACGCGCGCTCGTCCTCGGCCGGGAAGCCGACGATCACGTCGCTCGTGAGGTTGAACTCCTCCTGCAGCGGCGCGAGACGGCGCAGGTAGGTCGCGGCCGAATACCGGCGGGCCATCGCGCGCAACACACCGTCGTCGCCGGACTGAAGCGGAACGTGCAGGTGCCTGGTCACCGTCGGCGTGTCGCGCAACGCCGCGACGAGCTCGTCGTCCACGTGGTTGATCTCGATGGACGAGAGACGCAGGCGCGCGAGGCCGGGCGTCGCGCCCGCCTCGCGGACGAGGCGCGCCAGGTCGTAGCCGTCCTCGCGGTCGCGGTAGCAGCCGAGGTTGATGCCGGTCAGCACCACCTCACGGTGACCCTGCGCAACACGCCGCGTGATCTCCCCGAGCACGCTCGCCGCGCGCCTGCTGCGCGACGACCCACGCACGAGCGGGATGACGCAGAAGTTGCACGAGAAGCTGCAGCCGTCCTGCACCTTCACGAACGCGCGCACACGGTCGAGTCGCGCGTCCGCCTGGACGCAGCCGATCGCGCCGACGTCCCCCGCGACGAAGGCCGGCGTCTCCTCGCTCCGTCGCGAGACGACGACGACGTTGTCGGGCAATCCCGCGAACGCGCGACCGTCGAGGTTCGCGCCGCAGCCCGTCACGTAGACGCGCCGGTGCGTGCGCGCCGCGCGCGCGGCCGCCTTCCGCGACTTCGCGACTGCTTCGTTCGTGACACAGCAGGTGTTGATGACGGCCACTTCGGCGTCGTCCCGCTCGACGTGGCCGTCGGCGAGCAACGCCTCGCGCACGTCGTGCGCGTCGACGTGCGAGACCTTGCAGCCGAGGAACTGCACGGAGAACGTCGTCACGGACGGAATTCGAGCAGGTCCGCGGCCCATCCGTCGCGGACGCGGCGCTCGAGGCGTTGCCATCCGGCGGCGCGCGGCGCGTCCCGCTCGAGGTAGCCGGAGACGATCGCGCGCTCGACCTGGAGCTTCGGCAGCAGGCCCTCCACGACGTCGAGCGCGATGTTCATGACCGCGAGCTCAGCCGGGCGCAGCTCGTCGAGGATGTCGACGGCGGCGTCGTTCGCCTCGGCGTTCGCCGCAGCCGTCTCCACCGCCACCTCGTCGAGGTCGAACGCGCCGACCGGTGCGAACCCGAGCTTCACCGCCGCGATCGACAGCACGCCGGAGCCGCAGCCGACGTCGATCAGGCTCGTCGGCTCGACCTCCTGCAGCAGCTCCAGGCAGAGCCGCGTGGTCGGATGCGCGCCGGTGCCGAACGCGCGGCCGGGATCGATGACGACGCGTATTGCAGCTTCAGGCCCGGCTTCCCAGGGCGGCCCGACCCACAGGCGGCCGATCTCGATGCCGTGGTGGAACTCCTTCCAGGCGTCCTCCCAG
Organism: uncultured Actinomycetes bacterium; assembly: GCA_963734285.1. GTDB lineage: Bacteria > Actinomycetota > Thermoleophilia > Gaiellales > Gaiellaceae > Palsa-739. Next base: position 89,818 of record CAVTGM010000003.1, read on the forward strand.
CCGGACTCGACGTCCTCGGCGGCGACGACGTCGAACCCGATCGGGTCCTCGTCCGAGTACACCGCGAACGCGCCGTCGAGCTCCTCGACGCCGTCCGGAAAGAGATGGAGCAGCAGCGCGAGCTCCGGCTCGCCGCCGACGATCACGTAGCGCTTCAGCGGAAGGCGCTCTTGAGCTTGTCGAAGAAACCGTCGTCGGGCTTGTACGTGCGGTCGTCCGCGTGCGTGTCGAACTCCTCCAGGAGCCGGCGCTGTTCGTCGGTCACGTGCATCGGCACGAGGACGGTGACGAGCACGCGCTGGTCGCCGCGACCGAACCCGTGCAGGACAGGCATTCCCTTCCCGCGCAGGACGACGGTCGCACCGGGTTGCGTGCCCGGCTCGAATCGGAGCTCCTCGTCGCCGTCGAGCGTCGGGACCTTCACCGTCGCGCCGAGTGCGGCCTCCGTCATCGTCAGAGCGACGTTCGAGTAGATGTCGTTGCCCTCGCGCACGAAGCGCTCGTCGTGCCGAACGTGCACGCGCACGTATGCGTCGCCCGAGCGCGCGCCGAGAACGCCCGCGTGACCCTCGCCCGTCAGCCGGATCTGCTGGCCGTCGTGGATGCCTGCGGGAATCTCGACGTCGAGCCGTCCGCTCCTCGACCACGCGACCCGCGCCCTCGCAGACGGAGCACGGCGTCTCGATCTTCCTGCCGGACCCGCCGCACGTCGGGCACGCCTGCGTGCGCACGAACTCGCCGAAGACGCTGCGCGACACCTGCTGCAGCCGTCCGGCGCCGTTGCACGTCGGGCACGTCGTGATCTCCGTCCCCGGCTCTGCGCCGTTGCCGGAGCAATGCGTGCACGTGACGGCGACGCGGAACGGAACGTCGCGCGTCACGCCGCGGGCTGCGTCGACGAGCTCGATCTCGACGTCGGCGGCGAGATCCGGGCCGCGCGAGCGCGCATGCCCGGCGATCAGGTCGTCGCCGAAGAACGCTGCGAACAGGTCGGAGAGGCTGCCGAAGTCGAAGTGGCCGGGCTGGAAGCCGCCGCTGCGCAGACCCGCGTGGCCGTAGCGGTCGTACAACTCCCGCGTCTCGGGCTTGGAGAGCACCTCGTACGCCTCGACCACCTCGCGGAAGCGCTCCTCCGCATCGGGCACGTCGGAGACGTCCGGATGGAGCTCGCGCGCGAGCCCCCGAAAGGCCTTCTTGATCTCACTCGCGTCCGCGCTGCGCGCCACGCCGAGCAGCTCGTAGTAGTCGCGCTCCGCTGTTGCCACCAGATCAGGCTAGCGATCCGAGTACACGGACTCGGCGAAGCGCGAGAGCTCGGTGGCTGCGGAACGGACGGCGCCGACCGCCTTCTCGTAGTCCATGCGCACGGGGCCGATGAGGCTGACCGCACCGAGGACGCGATGCATGACGCCGTAGGCGGCGCCGACGAGCGCGATCTCCTGCAGCGCCGGATGCGCGAGCTCGGCTCCGACTCGCACGAACGGGCCGCGCGCGTCGAGGCTCGCGTCGCCCAGCACGTCGAGCATCGCGGCGCGCTTCTCCACGAGCTCGAACAGGTTGCGATACGCCTCGAGCTCCTCGCTGCGAACCTCGCCGAGAAGGTCTGCCGCGCCGCCGACGTACAGGCGCTGCTCGGCCGAGATGAGCTCGGTGAACGCCGGGCTCAACGATGCGAGAAACGCGCGCTCGCGCGGGCTCAGCCCGGGATCCTCGAAGCGCCTGCGCAGGAGCGTCGTCCCGACCTGCAGGCCGGACACGGTCTCGTTCAGGTACTCGTTCGCCCACTGCGCGAGGCCGGAGTCGACCGCTTCCTCGAAGTGGAAGAGGCGCTTCGTCACGCCGCCGGCGGAGGTGATGACGACGACCATGACGAGCTCCGGCTTCAGGAGGAGCACCTCGACGCGGACGATCGTCGTCGCGTCGAGCGACGGCGCGGATACGAGCGCGAGCAGGCGCGTGACCTGCGAGAGCATCTCGGTCGTCGCCTGCAGCGCCGACTCGACCTCGGTGCGCGTCGTGTGCAGGTCGAGCGGGAACTCCGGTGGGTGCGGCTCGAGCCGGCCGAGGATCTCGGCGGCGAAATAGCGATACCCGGCCTCGGTCGGCACGCGGCCGGCAGAGGTGTGCGGATGCGTGAGCAGTCCGAGCGACTCGAGGTCCGCAAGCTCGGCGCGCGCAGTCGAGGAGGCGATGCGCAGGCTTGCGCGATCGACGAGCGTCTTGGAGCCGACCGGCTGCCCGGTCGCGACGTACTCCTCGACGACGTGCCGCAGGATTTCCTTCTGCCGCGGACTTAGCTGCATTTGCAGGAGATTTTAGCTGAGCAGTGTGGCGGTCACTGCGCCGCCGAGATAACGACCGCGTTCGGTGAGCGTCAGGGTGTCTTCACCGCGCGTCGCGAGGCCGAGCTCTTCGACACGCGCGAGGCCGGCCGGATCGAGGGCGTGCTCGAGGCCGGCGATCGGGAGCGGGTCATCGAGGCGCAGTCCGAGCATGAGCCGCTCGCGTGCGCGCGTGTCCTCATCCAGCTGCTCGAGCTCGCGGTCGTATCGCGCGGCGAGATAGCGCGCGAGCTTCGGTGTGTTGCGCCGACTCTCTCCATCGACCGTCGAGACGGCGCCGACGCCGATGCCGAGGTAGTCGCGGCCGAGCCAGTAGCCGAGGTTGTGCAGCGCGCGCTTGCCGTCGCGGCAGAAGTTCGCGGTCTCGTACCAGCGGTAGCCGCTGCCGGTGAGGACGGCGACGACGCGCTCGAAGTAGTCCTCCATCGCCTCCGCCTGGCGCGCGAGCTCGTCGCCGTGGTGGATCGTGAAGCGCGTGCCCGGCTTCGCCTCGAGCTCGTAACAGGAGAGATGCTCCGGCCCGAGCGCGATCGCCGCGGCGAGGTCGGCCTCGAGGTCGGCGACGGACTGGCCGGGAATGCCGTAGATGAGGTCGAGCGAGAGATTGTCGAAGCCGGCGTCGCGCAGATGCGCGAACGCGCCGCGAACGTCGTCCGGCTGCGCGCCGCGCTCGAGCGTGTGCAGCAGATGCGGCTGGAACGACTGCGCGCCGAGCGAGACGCGCGTGACGCCCGCTGTGCGAAGCGCGCGCGCGAGCTCGGGCGTGACCGTCTCGGGATTCGCCTCGACCGTCACCTCCTCGGCGTGCGGCAACGCCTCGATCAGCCTGACGAGCTCGGGAAGCGCCGTGAACGTCGGCGTGCCACCGCCGAGGAAGACCGTCTCGACCGGAGCGGCGAGGACGTGACGCTCTTCGTCCAGCTCGCGCAGGAGCGCATCGACGTAGGCGGCGTGCTGCTCCGGGCGGCCAACGGCGGTGACGAAATCGCAGTAGCCGCACCGGTGCGCGCAGAACGGCAGGTGGACGTACAGATGCCTGACGCTCACGCGATCCTCTTCGGCCGCGCGACGAGCTCGCCGCCGCAGTTGGGGCAGACGTGCTCCATCTGCGCACCGCAGTCGGCGCAGAACGTGCACTCGAACGAGCAGATGACCGCGTCGGCGTCCGCCGCCAGCGCAACGCCACAGCGCTCGCAGACCGTGCGCATCTCGAGGCTCACTGCTGGCCCTTCCCGATGTTGAGCACGGCGAGGAACGCCTCCTGCGGCACCTCGACGGCGCCGACCTGCTTCATCCGCTTCTTGCCGGCCTTCTGCTTCTCGAGCAGCTTGCGCTTACGCGAGATGTCGCCGCCGTAGCACTTCGCGAGCACGTCCTTGCGTCGCGCCTTGACCGTCTCGCGTGCGATGACGCGCGCGCCGATCGCGGCCTGAATCGGGACATCGAACATCTGCCGTGGGATCTCCTCACGCAGCTTCTCCACGAGCAGCTTGCCGCGCTCGTACGCGAAGTCGCGAAAGATGATGAGCGAGAGCGCGTCCACGGTCTCCCCGCCCACGAGCACGTCCACGCGGACGAGCTCGCCGGGCTTGAAGCCGATGAGGTCGTAGTCGAACGACGCGTAGCCGCGCGTGCGCGACTTCAGCTGGTCGTAGTAGTCGAGGACGATCTCGGCGAGCGGCAGTTCGTACGTCAGGTGCACTCGCTCCGGGGAGAGGTACTCGAGGTGGTCGAACGTGCCGCGGCGGTCGTTGTTCAACTCCATCACCGTCCCGACGAATTCCTTCGGAACGATGATCGACGCCTTCACGTACGGCTCCTCGACCTCTTCGACCTCGCGCGGGAAGTCGGCCGGGTTGTGCACCTCGCGCCACTCGTCGGTGTTCTTCTCCTGCACGCGATACGCGACGGTCGGCGCGGTGACGAGCAGGTCGAGGTCGAACTCGCGCTCCAGCCGCTCGCGCACGATCTCCATGTGCAGCAGGCCGAGGAAGCCGCAGCGAAAACCGAAGCCGAGCGCCTGTGAGTTCTCGGGCTCGTAGAACAGCGCCGCGTCGTTCAGCTTCAGCCGCTCGAGCGCGTCGCGCAGATCCGGATACGCGTCCGAGTCCGTCGGGAAGAGCCCGGCGAACACCATCGGCTTCACGTCCTTGTAACCCGGGAGCGGCTTCTCCGCCGGCTTCGCGACCGACGTGAGCGTGTCGCCGACGCGCAGGAGCGAGACGTCCTTCAGGCCGGTGATCACGTAGCCGACCTCGCCCGCGGAGAGCGACTCGACGGGCGTCATCGTCGGCGAGAAGAACCCCAGCTCTTCCGCGTCGAAGCGCGTTCCGGTCGCCATCGTGCGGAGCTCTTCGCGGCGCGAGAACGAGCCGTCGACGACGCGGATGAAGGCGACGACACCGCGGTACTGGTCGTACGACGAGTCGAAGACGAGCGCGCGTGCGGGCGCGTCCGGCTCGCCGCGCGGCGGATGCACGCGCTCGACGATGGCGTCGAGCACGTCGCCGACGTTCACTCCGGTCTTCGCTGAGATGCGCACGACATGCGTCGGGTCGTCGCCGAGCAGCTCGGCCACTTCGATCGACGTCCCTTCCGGATCCGCTTGCGGCAGGTCGATCTTGTTCACGACCGGGACGATCTCGAGCCCGTTCTCGATCGCCAGGTACGCGTTCGCGAGCGTCTGCGCTTCGATCCCCTGCGCCGCATCGACGACGAGAATCGCGCCCTCACACGCCTGTAGCGAGCGCGACACCTCGTATGTGAAGTCCACGTGACCGGGTGTGTCGATGAGATTGAGCTCGTGACCCTTCCACGTGACGCGCACAGCCTGCGCCTTGATCGTGATCCCGCGCTCGCGTTCGAGATCCATCGAGTCGAGGACCTGCGCACGCATGTCGCGCGCTGACACCGCGTTCGTCAGCTCGAGGATGCGGTCGGCCAGCGTCGACTTGCCGTGGTCGATGTGCGCGATGATCGAGAAGTTGCGGATCTTGCTCTGATCCACTTCTACTGCTCGCCGTCCCAGTAGTCGAGGTGCTCGGAGCGGCGCAGCATGTAGTGCGTTCCGCCCGCCCACACGCCGATCTTGTCGCTGTCCGGGTACTCCGCGATTCCGAACTCGTTCTTCGTCGAGAGAATCGCAACGCGGACGACGCCGTCGCCCGCGTTGCGGACGATGTGCGCGCCGTCGGGGCCGGCCGGGAAGCACACGACGTCGCCGCGCTCGAGCGTCCGCTCGCCCTCGGGCGAGCGCAGGGTGGCAGTTCCGTCGATGACGATCAGCCACTCTTCGTCGGTCCACTCGAAGTGGTACGGGCAGATCGCCTGCCCGGCGGGAAGGTCGTAGACGCTCATGCCCAGCCGGCTCGCGCCGATCTTGGGGCCGATCTTGACCGCGTTGCAGCGGAAGCCATCGGGCGTCTTCTCGGTCGACAGATCGTCGGGCTCGCCCGTGAAGAGGTTGAAGATCTCCATGGCGACAGGCTAACTGCGGTCGAGCCGCAGTCGGCCCCAGACGGACGTGAGCGTGTCCAGCTCGCGCACCCGTAGCGCGCGGCATCCGACGAGGTACGTGATCGTGGCCGCGCCGAGCGCGAGCCCGAGTGAGACGACCTGCGCGGCGAACGAGCGGCCGAGGGCGGAGTCGAGCGGCTTCCACACGAACCACGCGACCACGGCCACGACGGCGGAGACGACGCTCACCCGCGTGACCGTCGTCGCGATCCCGCCGCCGTCGATGCGTCCGACCTTCCGGCGCAGCAGAACGAGGAGTGCATACGTGCCCGCGACGTTGCAGACGGCGGTCGCGAGCGGAATCCCCCAGATGCCGAAGCGGTAGAACGCGTAGTCGAGAATCCCGTTCAGGAACAGGTTGCCGAGCGCGATTACGGTCGGCAGCCAGTTCGACCTGGAGGCTGAAGAACGCGCGGTTGAGCATCAGCATCGCGCCGTTGAAGACGAGACCGGCGCTGAAGGCCGCGAGCGAGTGCGCGACACCCGGCGTCTGCGACGGCGTGAAGTGCCCGCGCTGGAAGAGGATGCGCACGATCGGCTCGGCGAGGACGGCGCTCACGACGGCCGCTGGAATGAGCAGGAACGCGATCTGGCGGAGTCCGGTGCTGACCGTCGCGCGGAACCCGTCCATGTCGCCCCGCGTCGCGAATCGCGACAGCGACGGGAAGAGGACGGTGGCGATAGCGACCGAGAACACCCCCTGCGGGAGCATGTACACGAGGAACGCCTTCTGGATCGCCGTCGGTGCGTAGCTCGCATCGATCAGGCGCGACGCGAAGAACGTGTCGATGACGGCGTTGACGTTGATCAGCCCGAGTCCGAGCGTGACCGGGATCATCAGGACGAAGACGCGCTTCACCGCCGGGTCGCGCCAGTCGAGCACGAGCTGCAGGCGCCCGTCGCGGCCGCGTAGCCACGGCATCGGCAGGAACACCTGGATGACCGTCGCGACGAGGATCGAGAACGCGTACACGTACAGCTTCGTGTTCATCGTGTGCGCCTGCGGGACGCCGAGCGCGAGGCCGGCGATGATCGCGAGGTTCCAGAACACGGGCGAAAGCGCCGGCACGGTGAAGTGCTCGTACGTGTTGAGGATCCCGACGACGATGCCGGAAACGCCGAGCAGCGTCACGATCGGGAAGAGCACGCGCGCAAGGCCGACGGCGAGCGCCTTGTCGTGTCCCGGGTTGCCGAAGATGCCGATGATCCACGGCATGACGAGGATGAAGATCGCGGTCAGCGCGCTGAGCCCCAGCAGCATCAGCCAGAAGAGGGTCGACGCGACGCGCCACGCGCGCTTGCGTTCCCCCTTCTCGAGCAGCTCGCTGAAGACGGGAACGAACGCGGACGAGAGCGCCGCGTCGGCGACGAGCGCGCGCACGAGGTTCGGAAGCTGGAACGCGACGGTGAAGGCGTTGATCTTCCCCGTCGCGCCGAAGTAGTACGAGGAGACGACCTCGCGCACGAGGCCGAGGATCCGCGAGAGGCCGGTGGCGACACCGAAGATCGCCGCCGACACGGCGCGGCGCGGCGGCGCGACGGCGCCCGGCGTCGCCGGCTCGCGCGGAGGCGGCACCGGGAGCGCCATCGTCGGCTGCTCCGACATGTCGGCCAGCAGCGGCCAGCGGTCGAGCGACTCGGGGCGCTCGAAGTACGTCTCTCGGCCGTCTTCGCGTCGGCGGCGGTCGCGCTCCAGACGGCGGAGATCGCGCTCGCGGTCGGCGTCGCTCACGGGATGAGCATAGGCAGGTCGCCAGCCGTCGGGACCGGTCTTTCCGCCCTCCTGCTACCTTTCGCGCGCCGTGCCGAACATCAAGCAACAGGAGAAGCGCGTCCGCCAGGCCTCGAGGCAGCGCCTCGAGAACCTCCGGTGGCGCTCCACCGCGAAGACGCTCATGCGGCGCCTGAAGGAGACCTCGGACGGTGGCGACGCCACCGCCGTCGTCGACCGGCACCGCGAGCTCGTCAGCTGGCTCGACAAGGCCGCGTCGCGCGGCAAGCTGCACAAGAACACCGCCGCCCGCCGCAAGGCGCAGGCTGCGAGGCTTCTCTCTCCCAAGAAGTAGCTAGTTCGCCCGGCGGGTGACGTCGACGAGCGCGCGGTCGAGCTCGAGCTCGGCCGGCAGCCGCGAGCCGCCCTTCGCCGCAGCGTCGAGCTCTGCAAGCCGAACGACCGCCAACGAGAGCTCGTCGGCGGAGAAGTTCGCCGCCTGAGCGAATGCCTTCTCGGCCACGAACGGATGCATCTTCAGCGTGCCCGCGGCGTCGCGCGGGCGGACGCCTTCGTCCGCGAGACGCTGGATGCGACGGACGCGGCCGACGTGACCGACGAGCGAGGCGGCGATCCGCAGGAGCTCCCCGGATCGCGTGCGATGCGTGCGCTCGAGCAACGACTCGGTGTTCGCGAGCACTGCGCCGACGTCGCGTCTCCCCCATGCGTCGGTGACCGAGAAGATCGGCGTCTCGGCCATGCCGACGGCCATCTCCTCGACGACGGCGACGGTGATCGTGCTCGCCGCCGGCCCACGTCGCGAGCTTGTCGATCTCGCTCGAGAGCTCGTCGAGGTCGTCGCCGACCACCTCGACCAGCGCGCGGCATGCATCGCGGTCGGCCTTCGCGCCGAGTCGCGCGAACTGCTCTGCCACCCACTCTGGAACGCGTCGCTTCTGCACGTCGTACGTGAGCAGGTCGCCCGCCTTCTTCACGGCCTTCGCAAGCGGTGTGTCGAGCTTCATCTCCGTCGCGACGAGCGCGAGCACGGTCGCAGGCGCAGGCGCGGCGAGATAGGCGACGACCGCCTTCACGTCGTCGGCTTTCCAGCGCTCGACCTCGTCGACGATCACGAGTCGCCCGTTGCCGACGAAGAGCCCCATCGCGTTGCACGCTGCGACGGCGTCGTCGCCGTTCGTCTCGCGCGCGTTGAGCTGCTCGGTGGCGTCGTCACCGACGCGGTCACGCAGGCGGCGTAGCGCGCGTGTGATCTTCGGCCCGTCGCTGCCGGAAAGGAGATACGCCGGCTTGAGCTCCGTCGCGGCCATCGTGCCAAGCATATGCAGCGAGCAGGAGCCCTCCCGCGGCGAGCGCCGCGACCGCAGCGGGCGAGGTCGCCTGCGCTCCGGGAACGCCGCCGAAGAAGCGCGCGCAGCCGGCGACGAACCATGCGCCCCAGCCGTTCACCTGCGCGAGCGCGGCCGCGAGCGGCGGCGAAACGGGGGCGACCAGCGCCGTCACGAGCGCGATGACGAGCATCTCCGCGACGACCGGGACGGCAACGACGTTCGCCGGGATGGTGATGAGCGAAACCTGGTGGAACTGCAGCCACGTCACCGGTGCAGTCGCGAGGCCGCACGCAGTCGAGACGCCGATCAGCTGCGCGAGCGACCGCGGGACCGGATAGCCCTCGAGCCAACGTACGACACGCGGCGTGACGACGAAGATCGCCGCGACTGCGGCGAACGAGAGCTGGAAACCCGCGTCGAGGACGAACATCGGATTCCACGCGAGCAACGCGAGCGCAGCCGACGAGGAGCGCGTGCCAGCGGTCGCGCTCGCGCGCCGTCAGCCATGCGAGCGATCCGAGCCCGGCCGCAACCGCGGCGCGGATGACCGACGGATGGAAGCCGACCGCAAGCGTGTACGCGCCGACGGCGACGAGCGCCGCGAGCTCGGCCGCGAAGCGATGACGACGAAGGAGGAGCAACGCGCCGGCGGCGACGGTGCCGACCTTCAGGCCGTCGACGGCGAGGCAGTGGTACAGCCCCGACGCGCGGAAGCGCGCGAGCAAGCGTGTCGCCGAGGCCCTGCGGCCGGCCGAGGACGATCGCCTCGACGATCGCGCGGCGCTCGCCGTGCAGGCCGTACGCACAGTCGGCCGCGAGCCAGCGCTGCAGCCGGTCGCCGATGCCGCCGATCCCGCCGCGCCGGCCGACGATGCGCCACTGCTTTGCACGCAGCACGACGTGCACGCCCTGGCGGCGAAGCCAGGTCGCTTCGTCGAAGCCGTGCGAAGGCCCGCGCGGCAGCTTCAGGATCCCGACGAGCGAGAGGCGTGCGCCCTGGGGCGGCGCACGTCCCACGGGTAGCTGGAGCAGCGCCGGCTCGTGCGGGCGAAGCAACCCGAAGCGCAGCACGAGCACGCGCACGCGCACGTCGAACTTCCCCACGCGCGGCGGTTCCTCCGTCACGACGAGCGCGCGCTCGGCTGTCCCGACGCGCTGGGCGGAGAACGCTGTGGTCGAGCGCGCGCATGCGCCTGCTTCCCCACCACCAGCCGGCGACGGCAAGCGCGCACGGCGCACGGGCGCACGCGAGCGCGGCGACGGCGGGAACGGGCGAGAAGCGCGCGACGTTCGCGGCGGCGAGCCCGACGCAGAGCGCGGCGACGTGCGCCGTCGGCCGGATCAGGGGATCACGAGCCCCTTCAGCTGCGCGACCTTCGACGGACCGATCCCCGGAACGCCCTCGAGCTCGTCGATCGCGCGAAAGGGGCCGTGCGCCTGGCGGTAGTCGATGATCTTCTGCGCCGTCGCCGGACCGACGCCGGGAAGCGCGTCGAGCTGCTCGGCGCTCGCCGTGTTGAGGTCGAGGGGAGCCGTGGGCGATGGCGCGGCGCCTGCCGCGACGGCGTCCGGTGACCGGAACGAGGACCTGCTCGCCGTCGGCGAGCGGCGCGGCGAGGTTGACGAGCGTGACGTCGGCGCGCGCCGTCGCTCCGCCTGCCGCCGCGACCGCGTCGGCGATCCTCGTGCCGGCCGCCAGGTGGTAGAGGCCCGGCCGGCGGACGGCCCCTGCGACGTCGACGACGAGTTGCGCGGCGGATGACACGGCGCGCGCGTGTATCGCGACGCGCAGCGGCGGAATCGGGTGCGGCGCACTTCCGCGCTGCAGCGACGTGCAGCACAAGCAGGATCGCCGCAGCGGCAGCCACGCCGACGACGATCAGGCGCCGGTGCTCCATGCCGCGATCGTCGCGGCGCAACCGTTACGGGAGCGTGTCGGCTTGCACGAGAGCCCGGAGCTCGGGGAGCTCCTCTCCTTCGTGCAAGAGCCCGTCCACGGCAACACGCAGCGCGCGCAGGAGCTCGTCGTGGTCGAGCGAGCGGACGATCGCACCCTCGAAGCGGGCGAGAACGTCGCCGGGAAGGTCGTCGAAGCCGCGGCCGTGTCGCGCCGCCAACCCGCGTTGCACGCACGCGAGGTTGAGTGCGTAGTCGCGCAAGGCGCTGACCCAGTACTCGGCGAGCCAGAGGCGGTCACGCTCGATGCTGAAGCGCGCGCGCAGCGCGTGATGGACGCCGTATCCGAACAGCTCCTTCGCGTCGGGCGGCCCGGGCCGCGGCGCGTCGTACTGCGCCGCCGGCGTGAACGAGAGATCGAACTGGAGGCAGCCGGGCAGGAGGAAGACGCGATAGATGCTCGCGCCGGCGGGCAGGTCGAAGAGTCGGACGCCGCCGAGCTCGTCCTCGACCGTGCGCGACCAGTCCTCGAGCACGTCGAGCACCGGCACGCCGTCTGCGACCGCGAACGTCAGGTCGAGATCGGAGAAGGCGTCGCCGCCTCCGGTTGCGAGCGACCCGACCATCTTTCCGTCGACGACACGCTCGTCGTTCTCCGCGAGCGCGAGCACGCGTTCCTTGGCGCGATCGCGATCGTCTGCGGTGTACACGGCTAGCCGACGACGAAGTTCACGAGCTTGCGCGGGACGACGATCGTCTTCCGCACCTGCCCGCCGTCGAGCTGCGCCTGCACGCGATCCGATGCGAGCGCGAGCGCAACGAGCTCGTCCTCGGACAGCTCGACGCCGACCTCGAACCGGTCGCGCACCTTGCCGTTCACCTGCACGACGAGCTCGAACGTCTCCTGCTCGAGCTGCGACTCGTCGGCGACCGGCCACGGCTGCTCCCACAAGCGCTCGTGGCCGAGTCGCTGCCACAGCTCTTCGGCGATGTGCGGTGCGTACGGCTGGATGAGCGAAACGGTCGTCTCCGCGGCGAAGCGCGCATCCGGCGCCGTCGGATCGTCGGCGAGCGCGTGCACGAGCTCCATCAGCGCCGAGATCGGCGTGTGGAACTGGAAGCGGCGCCCGATGTCGTCGCTGACGCGTGCGATCGTCTGGTGCGTCTTGCGCGTGAGCGGTCCCGCCTCGCCGGCCGCGGGCGCGCCCTCGGCGACCTCGTTCACCAGCCGCCACAGCCGGCGCAGGAACCGGACGACGCCGTCGATCCCAGAGTCCGACCATTCCTTGTCCTGGTCACCGGGGCCCATGAACATGATGTAGAGCCGCACCGCGTCCGCGCCGTACTCGGCGACGAGCTCGTCGGGGCCGACGAGGTTCCCCTTCGTCTTCGACATCTTCGTCCCGCCCATCGTGATCCAGCCCTGGTGGTAGAGCCTCGCGAACGGCTCGCGGAAGCCGAGCATCCCCATGTCGTTCAGCGCCTTCACGAAGAAGCGCGAGTACAGGAGGTGGCCGGTCGCGTGGTCGATGCCGCCGATGTACTGCGACACCGGCATCCAGTAGTCGACGACGTCGCGGCCGAACGGCGCCTCGTCGTTCGTCGGGTCGACGTAGCGGATGAAGTACCACGACGAGTCGACGAAGGTGTCCATCGTGTCGGCCTCGCGCGTCGCCGGGCCTCCGCACTGCGGGCAGTCGACGTGCAGCCACTCCTCGTTCGAGGCGAGCGGCGCCTTGCCCTTGGGCAGGTAGTCGTCGACGTCGGGGAGCAGCACGGGCAGGTCCTTGTCGGGGACGGGGACGACCCCGCATGCGTCGCAGTACACGATCGGGATCGGGCTGCCCCAGTAGCGCTGACGCGAGAAGCTCCAGTCGCGCAGACGGAACGAGACCGCCGGCGCGCCGCGGCCCTTCCCGTGCAGCCATTCGACGATCGCCTTCTTCGCTTCGTCTGACGACGTCCCCGTGAACTCGCCCGAGTCGACGAGCACGCCGTCCTCGTCGATCACGGTGCGGATCGGCAGGTCGAACGTGCGGGCGAACTCGCCGTCGCGCTCGTCGTGCGCCGGAACCGCCATGATCGCGCCGGTGCCGTAGTCCATCAGGACGTAGTCGGCGACCCAGATCGGAAGCTTCTCGCCGTTCACGGGATTCGTCGCGTAGTGCCCGGTGAAGATGCCGGTCTTCTCCTCCTCGGCTGCACGGTCCTCGGCGCGCCGTGCGCCCGCGTGCTTCGCGTACGCCTTCGCCTCCTCGCTCGCGTGCGCCTCGATGAACGGATGCTCGGGCGCCATGACGAAGAACGTCGCGCCGAAGAGCGTGTCGGGCCGCGTCGTGAAGACCGGGATGTCCATGTCGAGCTCGTCGACGCGGAAGAGGATCTCCGCGCCCTCGCTGCGTCCGATCCAGTTGCGCTGGATCGTCTTCGTCCGCTCGGGCCACTCACCGCCGGGAGGAAGCTCGAACTCGCGCAGCTCGTCCGCGTACGCGGTGGTCTTGAAGAACCATTGCGTCATGTTGCGCAGCTCGATCAGCGCGCCGCAGCGCTCGCAGTGTCCGTCGACGACGTACTCGTTCGCGATCACCGTCTGGTCGTTCGGGCACCAGTTGACGGGCGCGGCGCGGCGGTACGCGAGACCGCGCTCGAAGAAGCGCAGGAACAGCCACTGCGTCCACTTGTAGAAACGGGGATCGTGCGACGAGACCTCGCGGTCCCAGTCGATCGCCCACCCGAGGCGCTGCATCTGCTCCCGGATCAGCACGATGCTGGCTTCGGTGATGTCGCGCGGATGGCCGCCCTCGCGGATCGCCGCGTTCTCCGCCGGCAGGCCGAAGGCGTCCCAGCCCATCGGGCGCAGCACGCGCGCGCCGTTGCGGCGGTGGTAGTGCGTGACGACGTCGCCCATCGTGTAGTTGAAGACGTGCCCCATGTGCAGGCTCTTCGCGGACGGGTACGGCAGCATCTCCAGCTGGTACCAGCGCTTCTCGTCCGCGGCGCCCGACTCCGGGTTCGGGACGTTGAAGGCCCGCGCGTCGGCCCAGACGCGCTGCCACTTCGGCTCGATCTGTTCGGGTTCGTACCTGTCCATCGTCCGTTCATGTTGACCCGTACCAGGTACCAGACTTTCGACCCTTGCCTCCGTTGTTCGAAAGACGGGTACCTGGTACGGGCGAGCTCAGAAAACAAAAAAGCCTCTCGCGAGAGAGGCCGGGGAACACGACGCGGCCTCGCCGCGGTCCGTCCCTGCGCTATCGAAGGAGCTGCGTGTTCACCGCGCCGATCGTAGCAACCAAGCCGGATTCGCGCACTTCGAGGTACACGCGCGTGTAAACCGGGTCCCGACTCCCTCCCCCCAACCGACCTGGACGCCATCCTAGTTCGACGCGCGCCCGCGATGGTGACGAGAGCGCACCGATTTCGTACCGGTTCGTCCACAGGCAGACTCCGTCCGTGCTCGACCTCCTCCCACTCAGCGCGGAGATCGCCGGCGGCCGCCTCGCGATCGGCGGCATCGCCGCCGCCGACCTCGCGGACGAGCACGGCACGCCGCTCGTCGTCTACTGCGAGGAGACGATCCGCGCCCAGGCCCGCGCGTACGCGGCGGCCGCGCCCGGCGCGCAGATCGTCTACGGCACGAAGGCGTTCGCGAACGTCTCGCTCCTCCGGCGTGCTCGCCGAGGAGGGCGTCGGCGCCGACGTCTCGACCCTGGGCGAGCTCGCGTTCGCGCTCGAGGCGGGGATGGACGCCGGCCGGATCCTCTTCCACGGGAACAACAAGTCGGACGAGGAGCTCCGCGCCGCAGCCGAGGCAGGCGCGACGGTCGTCCTCGACGCGCCCGACGAGCCCGCGCGCGCGGCAGCGGCCGGAGTGCAGCGCGTGCTCGTGCGACTCACTCCGGGCGTCGAAGCCGTCACCCACCAGTCGATCAAGACCGCGCACAACGAGTCGAAGTTCGGGCTCGCTCCCGACGCAGCGCTCGCGGCGATCGCCGCCGCGCGCGATCTCGGCATGGACGTCGTCGGCGTCCACTTCCACGTCGGGTCGCAGCTCGCTCGGGTCGAGGAGAGCCTCGTCGCCGTCGACCGTCTCGTCGCCTTCTGCGAGCGCGCGGAGGCGGAGCTCGACTGGCGTCCGCGCGTGCTCGACATCGGCGGCGGCCTCGGCATCAAGTACACGCGCGAGGAGAACGTCCCCGCGATCGCGGACTTCGTGCCGCCGCTCGTCGAGCGGCTGCCCGACGTCCAGGTCATGCTCGAGCCGGGCCGCTCGCTCGTCGGCCGCGCAGGGGTCACGCTCTATCGCGTCGGAGTCGTCAAGGACTCGGGCGGCGTGTCGTACGTCTCCATCGACGGCGGCATGTCCGACAACCCGCGGCCGCAGCTGTACGGCGCGCGCTACGAGGCGCTGCTCGCCGACCGCGCGGACGAGCTCCCGGACGGCGTCTTCCGTATCGCCGGGAAGCACTGCGAGTCCGGCGACGTCCTCATCGACGCGATCGCGCTTCCGCACCCGCGCCGCGGTGACCTGCTCGCGGTCCCGGCGACCGGCGCGTACACGCTGGCGATGGCGTCGACGTACAACGGCGTCCCGAATCCGGCCGCCGTCCTCGTCGCGAACGGCGAGGCGCGGCTGATTCGCGCTCGGCAGCCCGTGGACGATCTCCTACGCTTGGAACGATGACGCAACGACTCGCCAAGATCCCCGGGGTCGTCCTCGTCAGCATCGCCGCGACCATGTGGGGCCTCGACGGCCTCATCCGCAAGCCGCTCTCGCACACGACGACAGCGACGACGATCGTCTTCGGCGAGCACGTCGTGCTCGTCGCCTGCACGATCACGCTCCTCGTCCCCGCCCTCCTCGCGCTCTGGCACGCGGGGATCCGCTACGTCGTCGCGGGAATCTTCGTCGGAGCCGGCGCGTCGGCGATCGCAACGATCCTCTTCACGCAGGCGCTCTTCCACGGCGACTTCATCACGGTCATCGTGCTGCAGAAGTCGCAGCCGCTCATCGCCGTCGCGGGCGCATGGCTCGTTCTCGGCGAGCAGCCGCGGCGCGGCTTCATCTGGTTCCTGCTCCCCGCGCTCGCCGGCATCTGGCTGATCGCGCTCCCGCACCCCTTCGCTCCGCACGCGCACGGTCTCACGCCGATCGCGGAGACGCTCGGCGCGGCCGCGCTCTGGGGACTCGGCACGGTGTTCGGCCGCTACCTCGGGCGCAAGCTCGCGTTCGACCACGTCGCGACCGTGCGGTTCGCGATCGGGCTCGTCGCGAGCGCGTGCGCGCTGCCCATCGTCGGCGCCGCCGCGTGGTCGAGCACGCACGACAGCCTGTACATCGCCCTGCTCGCGCTCGTCACCGGCGTCCTCGCGCTCTTCCTCTACTACTACGGGCTCCAGCGCACGCCGGCCGTCCTCGCCGCGCTCGGCGAGCTCGCCTTCCCGGTCACCGCGAGCCTCGTCGGCATCTACGTCTTCAACAGCTCGCTCCGCTGGACGCAGTGGGTCGGCGTCGTGGTCACCGTCGCGGTCGTGAGCCTGCTCCCGGCGCGCCGCCGCCAGATCGTCCGCGCGCCCGACTTGGTGCCCGCTCCCGCGGCGAGCTAGGCTCCCCGCGTGGACCTGCGGGACAACCCGGAGGAAGCGGCCTTTCGCGCCGAGCTGCGCGCCTGGGTCGACGCCAACCTGCCCGAGGAGCGGCGCGGCTGGCGCGGCGGCGAGCAGCGCTTCGGCGACGAGTTCGGCCGCGACTGGAGCCGCAAGCTGTACGAAGCCGGCTACGCCGGGCTGACCTGGCCGACGGAGTACGGCGGCGCCGGCGCGCCCTACAGCTTCCAGGCGATCTTCTACGAGGAGATGGCGCGCGCACAGGCGCCCGCTCACGTCGGCGTCATCGGCCTCGGGATGGCGGGGCCGACGATCATGGCGCACGGGAGCGACGAGCAGAAGCTCGCGCATCTGTCGAAGATCCTGTCCGCCGAGGAGATCTGGTGCCAGGGCTTCTCCGAGCCGGACGCGGGCTCCGACCTCGCCGCCGCGCGGACGCGCGCCGAGCGGAACGGGCGACGTCTACATCGTCAACGGCCAAAAGGTGTGGTCGTCGTTCGCGCACATCGCCGACTACTGCATCCTCGTCACGCTCAGCGACCCCGACGCGCCGCGGTACAAGGGACTGACGTACCTCATCGTCGACATGCACGCGCCCGGCGTCGAGGTGCGGCCGCTGCGACAGATCACCGGCGAGGCGGAGTTCAACGAGATCTTCTTCACCGACGTCGAGGTCCCGGTGTCGAACCGGCTCGGCGACGAGGGCGACGGCTGGCAGGTGGCGATGACGACGCTGCTGCACGAGCGCGGCACGCTCGGCTTCGCACTCACCGCAGCGCTCGACGTCGGCGTCGGCCGGCTGATCGAGACGGCGCGCGAGCACGTGAACGGCGACGACGGGAACGCGCGAGCGCATCGCGGCCGAATGGATCGAGATGCAGGCGCTGCGCTATACGAACTACCGCTCGC
This sequence comes from uncultured Actinomycetes bacterium, assembly GCA_963734285.1. GTDB lineage: Bacteria > Actinomycetota > Thermoleophilia > Gaiellales > Gaiellaceae > Palsa-739. The sequence continues at coordinate 107,148 of CAVTGM010000003.1, forward strand.
TCGGCACGTACCAGCGCACCGGCATCCCCGGGCCCGGAGGGCTCGGCGATCAAGCTGCGCTGGTCGGAGCAGAACCAGCGGCTGACGAAGCTCGGCCGCGCGCTCCTCGGACCGGAAGGGATCCGCGACGACGGCTGGTGGCATTACCAGCAGCTGCGCAGCCGCGGCAACACGATCGAGGCGGGCAGCTCCGAGGTACTCCGCAACATCGTCGCCGAGCGCGTGCTCGGGCTGCCGAGGTCACGCTGATGGACTTCGCACTCGACGACGTCCAGGCAGAGCTGAAGAGCCAGGCGCGTCTGTGGCTCGAGCAGCGCTACCCGCTCGACCGCGACTGGGACGCGCCGCAGGACGACCGATGGAACGAGCTGTCCGAGCTCGGCTGGCTCGACGTCGCCGAGGCCGATCTCGGGTTCGTCGAGGAGGCTCTCTTGGTCGAGGAGATGGGCTACGCCCTCTATCCCGGCCCGTATCTCGCACACGTCGCCGGCCAGGCGGAGGCGAACGGATTTGCATTCGACGGCGACTGCGATATCGAGACCGTCGACCTGACACGCCCGATTCGACGCGCCGCCGGCGCCTCGCAGGAGACACCTCGCCTCCGCGCCGCGATGGCCGCAGAGGCCGTCGGCGTCGCGCAGCGCGCGCTCGACCTCGGCGTCGAGTACGCGAAGACGCGCGAGCAGTTCGGCAAGAAGATCGGCGTCTACCAGGCCGTGTCGCACCAGCTCGCGGACACGTACGCCGACGTCGAGCTCGCCCGCTCGCTCGCGTACTGGGCGGCGTGGTGCGTCGCGGAGGAGGACGAGCAGGCGCCGATCGCAGCCGCGGCCGCCAAGGCATTCGCGACCGAGGCCGCCGTGAAGGCGTGCGAGCGCTCGATCCAGGTGCACGGCGGCATCGGCTTCACGTGGGAGCACTCGCTGCATCGCTTCTACAAGCGCGCGCTGTGGCTCGAAGGCTTCGGCAAGCGCCCGCCCGAGCTGCGCGCCGAGATCGCCGACGCTCTGCTCGGCGCCGAAGTGACGGCGTAGATGGACGGCCTGATGATGGACTTCCAGCTGACGCTGCCGCACCTGCTGCGGCGGTCGGAGACGCTGTTTGCACGCGGCGAGATCGTCACGCGGCTTCCCGACAAGAGCCTGCACCGCACGACGTACGGCGAGACGATGGCGCGTGCGCGCCGGCTCGCGGTCGCGCTGCAGAAGCTCGGGCTCGAGCGCGGCGACCGCGTCGCGACGCTGTGCTGGAACCACCACCAGCATCACGAGGCGTACTTCGGCATCCCGTGCGGCGGCTTCGTCCTGCACACGCTCAACCTGCGCCTGCACCCGAACGACCTCGCCTACATCGCCGAGCACGCCGGCGACCGCGCCGTCATCGTCGACCGCTCGCTCGTTCCGCTGCTCGAGCAGTTCCGCGACCGGACGCAGATCGAGCACGTCTTCGTCGTCGAGGACAGCTACGAGGAGCTGCTCGCGACGGCGTCGCCCGACGAGTGGCGCGACCCGGAGCTGGACGAGAACGAGGCCGCGGCCATGTGCTACACGAGCGGCACGACCGGACTGCCGAAGGGTGTCTGCTACTCGCACCGCTCGACCGTCCTCCACACGGTCGGCGTCGCGGCGAACAACCCGCTCGGCATCGGCATCGGCGTGAACGACGCGATCCTCCCGGTCGTCCCGATGTTCCACGCGAACGCGTGGGGCTACCCATACGTCGGGACGATGACCGGCTCGAAGCTCGTCTACCCGGGGCCTCATCTCGATCCCGAGAGCCTGCTCGACCTGATGGCGGACGAGAAGGTCGCGTGGGCGGCCGGCGTCCCGACCATCTGGATGGGGATCCTCCAGCAGCTCGACGCGAACCCGGGCAAATGGGATCTGTCGGCGATGAAGGCGATGCTCGTCGGCGGCTCGGCAGTGCCGCGCGCGATGATCGCCGCGTACGAGCAGCGGCACGGCATCAAGATCGTGCAGGGCTGGGGCATGACCGAGACGTCGCCCGTCGCATCGACTGCGGCGCTCCCGCACGACCTCGCCGACGTGGACGAGGAGACGCGCTTCGACATCGAGTCGTGGGCCGGCATGCCGCTCCCGTTCGTCGAGATCCGCATCCGCGTCGGCGACGACGAGCTGCCGTGGGACGGCGACGCGATGGGCGAGCTCGAGGTGCGCGGGCCGTGGGTCGCGTCCGGCTACTTCGACACGCCCGAGCAGGCCGACCGCTGGACGGATGACGGCTGGTTCCGCACGGGCGACATCGCGTCCATCCATCCGCGCGGCTACATCCAGATCAAGGACCGCTCGAAGGACGTGATCAAGTCCGGCGGCGAGTGGATCTCGTCGGTCGAGCTCGAGAACGCGATCATGGCGCACCCCGCCGTCGCCGAGGCCGCGGTCATCGCGATCCCCGACGACAAGTGGGCGGAGCGGCCGCTCGCCGCGGTCGTGCTGAAGCAGGGCGCGTCGGCGAGTGCGGACGAGCTGCGCGACTTCCTCGCGCCGAACTTCGCGAAGTTCTGGCTGCCCGAGCGGATCGAGTTCATCACCGAGATCCCGAAGACGAGCGTCGGCAAGTTCCGCAAGACGGCGCTGCGCGAGCAGTTCGCGCCGGAACCCGCCCGCACGAGTTGAGGGCCGCCCTCCTGCGCGAGGTCGACGGGCCGTTCGAGCTCACCGACCTTCCCGATCCGGCTGCCGATGCGCGCGTCGTCATACGCGTGCGCGCCGCCGGGATCAACTACGCCGACATCCTCATCCGCCGCGGGCGCTACCCGCAGATGCCCGAGCTGCCGGTCGTGCTCGGCAGCGAGGTCGCCGGCGAGCTCGAGGACGGGTCGCGCGTCATGGCGATCACGCCGGGCAGCGGCGGCTACTCGGACGCGGTCGCCGTCGACCGCGCGCAGGTCGTGCCGCTGCCGGATCACGCGACCTTCGCGGAGGGCGCGTCGTTCCTCCTGACGTTCCTCACCGCGTACATCCCGTTGACGCGCCAGGTGCGGCTGCGACCGGGGTCATCCGTGCTCGTGACCGCGGCAGCCGGCGGCGTCGGCACCGCAGGCATCCAGGTGGCGCGCTCGCTCGGAGCGCACGTCGTCGCGGCCGTCGGCTCGCGGGAGAAGCTCGACGTCTGCCGCGAGCTCGGCGCCGCCGAGGCGTACGTGTACGACGAGGTGCCCGAAGACCTGCGCGTCGACGTCGTGCTCGATCCCGTCGGCGGCGCGCTCTTCGAGCGCGGCATCGGGCTGCTGCGCCCGCTCGGGACGCTGATCGCGATCGGCTTCGCCGGCGGCATGTGGCCGGAGATCAATCCCGCGGCGCTCGTCGGCCGCAACGTCGGCGTGCAGGGCTTCTATCTCGGCCGTCTGCTCCGCCACGAGCCCGAGGTCGTCGGCCAGGCCGTCGGCGAGCTGCTCGCGCTGTGGCACACGGGCGCGTTGAAGCCGGTCGTCGGCGCCGAGTTCCCGCTCGGCGAGGTCGACCGCGCGCACGAGCTCGTCGAGTCGCGCAAGAGCGTCGGCAAGGTCGTGCTCATCCCGTGAGGGCGCTGATCACCGGCGGCGCGCGGCGGCATCGGCCGCGCGATCGCAGCTGCGCTCACGGGCTGGGACGTCGTTGCCCTCGACCTCCCCGAGTTCGACGTGGTCGACGTGGCCGCGTGGCACGCGCTCGACGGCGAGTTCGACGCGGCCTTCCTCAACGCCGGGATCGGCATCGGGTACCCGGACGTGGCCGAGCTGCCGGACGCGGAGATCGAACGGATCGTCGGTGCGAACTTCCTCGGCGTCGTCTACGGCGCGCGCGAGTGCGCGCACCGGCTGATGCCGAACGGCGGCTCGATCGTCTGCACCGCGTCGCTCGCAGGTCTGACGGGGATGCCCTTCGACCCCATGTACACAGCGACGAAGCACGCCGTCGTCGGCTTCGTGCGCGGCGCCGCCGAGGGGATGCGCGCGCACGGCATTCGCATCAACGCGCTCTGCCCCGGGTTCACCGACACGCCGATCGTCGAGGACGAGCTGCGCGGGGTGCTCCCCGTGCCGCTGATGGAGCCGTCCTTCGTCGCCGAGGCGGCGCTGACGATCATGGACGACCCGGAGAGCGGGCGCGCCTGGGTCGTGCAGCCGAACCGCGTGCTGCCGTTCCGCTTTCCCGGTATCCCCGGCCCGCGCTGATGGCACGCACACGCGGCGTGGGGCGACGAGCCGCCGCCGGCGCCGCACATCTGGCTCACGCTCGGGTACGAGGGATCGAGCAGGAATCCGGCCGCTCGAGTACGATCGAGTGGGACGCGACGCCGGACTATTGCTTCCACGACGGCCACGACGGCCACATCGTGCACGGCGGCATGGTTACGACGCTGCTCGACACCGCGATGGGCGGCGCATGCTGGTCGGTACTGGACGAGAGGGAGAGCTTCCTCACCGCCGACCTGCACTGCGAGTTCGTCCGGTCGACACGACCGGGAACGCTGCGCGCGGAGGGCCGGGTCGTGCAGCGCAACCGCCGCGTCGCGTTCTGTGCCGCCGATCTCTACGACGCGACAGGCGAGCTGCTCGCGTCTGCGCGTTGCACGCAGATCATCCGCTGAGCTTCTGCTCGAGCCCGATCTTCACGAGCGGCCAGTCGTCGTCGATGACCGCGTACCAGGCGGAGTCGCGCCGCTCGCCGCCGCGCACGACCATGTGCTTGCGGAAGACGCCCTCGAACTCCGCCCCGAGGCCCGCGAGCGCCGCGCGCGCCCGCGCGTTCGTCGCGTCGGTCTTGAACTCGACGCGGTGGAACCCTTCGTCCTCGAACGCATGCTTGAGCAGCAGGTACTTCGCCTCGGTGTTCGCGCCCGTCCCCCACGCCGACGGCGCGAGCCAGGTGTTCCCGATCTCGACCGTGCGGTCGCCCTCGTTCACGTTCAGGTAGCTCGTGTGGCCGACGAGCTCGCCGTCGAAGGAGTGCGCGAAGCCGAGCTCGATCGACGAGAACCACTGCCGGAAGAGCTCGCGGCTCTCGTTTCCGCGCACCTTCATGAGGGTCCAGACGCGTGGATCCTGCGCGATCTCCCACAGCGCTTCCTCGTGCTGCGGCTCGATCGGATCGAGCCGCACGCGCGCCCCCTCGAGCATCACGTGAAGCGCCAGGTTCCTCCGTCTTCGAAGGCCCGCAGGATCCGCCGCGCAACGACCATCTTGTGCACCTCGTCCGCGCCGTCGTAGATGCGCGCGCCGCGCGCCATCCGGTACATCACTGCGAGCGGCGTGTCGTCCGTCATGCCGAGCCCGCCGTGCACCTGCAGCGCGCGGTCGATCACGTCGTGGAGCACCTTCGCCGCGTAGAACTTGATGAGCGAGACCTCGACGCGCGCCTCGTCGCCTTCGTCCAGCCGATGCGCGGCCTGCAGCGTCATCAGCCGGCACGCCTGGATCTCCGCCGCAGACTCCGCGATCCAGTTCTGGATCGTCTGCTTCTCCGCCAGCGGTCCACCGAACGCCTTGCGCTCGAGCGAGTAGGAGCACATCAGCTCGAACGCGCGCTGCATCTGGCCGAGCCAGCGCATGACGTGGTGGATGCGACCCGGGCCGAGTCGCTTCTGCGCGATCTTGAATCCTTCGCCGACGCCGCCGAGCGTGTTCTCGACCGGCACGCGCACGCCGGTGAAGCGCGTTTCGCAGTGCGTGCCCCAGCCGCGGCCCGCGTGGCCCATCACCGACACGTTGCGCACGACCTCGAAACCGGGCGTGTCGGTCGGCACGAGGATCATCGACGCGCGCTCGTGCGGCGCCGCGTCGGGATCGGTCACCACCATGACGACGCCGAAGCCTGCCCCGTCCGCGCCCGAGGAGAACCACTTGTGCGTGTCGATCACCCACTCGTCGCCGTCGCGCACAGCGCGGCCGCGCAGGAGTGTCGGGTCGGAGCCTGCAACCTCGGGCTCGGTCATGCCGAAGAACGACCGCGTGTCGCCGGCGACGAGCGGCCGGAGAAAGCGCTCCTTCTGCTCTTCCGTTCCGTACATGTGGAGGATCTCGCCGTTGCCCGCATCCGGCGCCTGGCAGCCGAAGATCAGCTGCGCGATGAAGCTGCGGCCGATCTCCTCGTTCAGGTACGCGTACTCGATGAAGCCGCTGCCGCTCCCGCCTGCTTCCGGCGGAAGGTGCGGCGCCCACAGCCCCTGCTCCTTCGCCTCGTGCTGCAGCTGCAGGATGAGCGCGTCGGCGGCCTCGTCCTCGGTGAAGAGGGCCGGCTCGTTCGGGTAGATGTGCTCCTCCATGAACCCGCGAACCCGCTCGCGACGGTCGACGACGACATCCGGGATGACAACTGCGCTCACGGACAGCGATGATCGCACAGAGATGCGCGACGCGCTCGAAGCCCTGCTCGGCCCCGTGTCCGACCCCGTCCTCCTGGCCGGCGGCGCCTCGAAGGAGGCGTGGGCGGTCGACGCGGGCGGCGAGCGGCTGCTCGTCCGGCGCGCGGCGGTCGGCGTCATCCATCGCCACACGCTGTCGCTGAAGAACGAGTTCGAGGTGCTCGAGCGCGGCGTACGAGGCGGGCGTCAAGGTCCCACGCCCGATCATGTACATCGATGACCTCGACGACCGCGAGGCATTCGTCATGGAACGGCTCGAAGGCGAGACGATCGGGCGGCGCGTGGTGCGCATGGACCTGCCTGCCGAGTTGCCGCTGCAGCTCGCGGACGAGCTCGCGAAGATCCACGCCATCCCGCGCGAGCGTCTGCCGTTCCTCGAGGAAGCGCGGCTCGAACGAATGATGGTCGAGCTCGACGACGTCGGCGAGCCGCATCCGGCGATCGAGCTCGGGCTGTGGTGGCTGCGCGAGAACCGCCCGCCGCCGCGCACGCCGGTCGTGAGCCACGGCGACTACCGCATCGGCAACGTCGTCGTCGACGAGCGCGGTCTCGTCGGCATCCTCGACTGGGAGTTCGCGCACGTGGACGAGCCGGTGCGCGATCTCGGCTTCGGGCTCGTGCGCGCATGGCGCTTCGGCGTGGACGACAAGCGGCTACGGCGGCATCGCCGACGCCGAGCCGTTCCTCGAGCGCTACAACGAGCGCACCGGATTCGACGTGCGACCGGAGGAGCTCGACTACTGGGAGCTCGCGGGGAACGTCGGCTGGGCGATCGGCTGCCTGACGCAGGCGCAGCGGCATCTGAGCGGCCAGGACCGGAGCGTCGAGCTCGCCATCCTCGGCCGCCTCGGCGCCGAGGTCGAGTACGAGATCTGCCATCTGCTCGAGCAGGCGGCCGCGTGAGCGAACGTCCGACCGCACAGGAGTTGACCGAGGCGATCGCCGAGTTCCTCGGCGGCGAGATCCTCCCCATGCTCACCGACCCCCGTCTGCGCTTCCGCACGCTCGTGGCGATGAACGCGCTCGGCATCGTCCACCGCGAGCTCGACGCGCTTCCGCGCGCGGACGACGCGGAGCAGCGCGAGCTCGCGCGCCGCATTCGCGCCGGCGACGTCGAGCCGGACCTTCGCCACGTCAAGGCGACGTCGAGGAGCGCCTGCGCGTCGCCAGTCCGCGTATCTCGACCGGTACGAATGAAGACGCTCCCGCTGCTCCAGTAGGCTCCCCGTCGTGCCCGATCTGAGCGGCAAGATCGCGATCGTCACCGGCGCGGGGCGCGGCATCGGCCGGGCGCACTCGCTCGCCCTCGCGGCCGCCGGCGCGAAGGTCGTCGTCAACGACCTCGGCGGATCGCTCGCCGGCGAAGGCGCCGATCTCTCGCCCGCCGAGCAGGTCGTCGCGGAGATCGCCGCCGCCGGCGGAGAAGCGGTCGCGGACGGCGAGAACGTCGCCGACTTCGAAGGCGCCCGCCGCCTCGTCGCGCACGCGGTCGCAGCCTTCGGCGGCCTCGACATCGTCATCAACAACGCGGGAATCCTCCGCGACCGCATGCTCGTGAACATGAGCGAGGAGGAATGGGACGCGGTCATCGCCGTCCATCTCAAGGGTCACTTCGCCGTCACGCGTCACGCAGCCGAGCACTGGCGCGAGCGCGCGAAGGCCGGCGAGCAGCTGCATGCGCGCGTGATCAACACGTCGAGCCCGTCCGGCGTCTTCGGCAACGTCGGGCAGACGAACTACGGCGCCGCGAAGGCGGGCATCGCAGGCTTCACGATCATCGCCGCGCAGGAGCTCGCGCGCTACGGCGTCACCGTCAACTGCCTCGCGCCGAACGCGCGCACGCGCATGACCGAGGAGACGTTCGAGATGGGCGACCGTCCCGAGGGCTTCGACCCGCTCGACCCGGCGAACATGTCGCCCGTCGTCGTCGCGTTGTGCGCGGACGACGCGCAGGAGATCACGGGTCAGGTCTTCCACATCTGGGGCGGCGCGGTCAACGCGCTCCAGGGCTGGACGGGTGGCGAGCTGTTCCAGCGCGACGAGGGCTGGGACGCCGACGGGCTGCTCGCAGCGATGCTCGAGCGGTTCCCCGACGGTGCCGCTCCCGCGGGAATGGTGGCCGGCATGCAGAACGCCGGCGGGCAGTCCCTGCGCGCATCGTCTTAAGTGCGCCGTCGTCTCTATCTGATGCGCCATGCCGAGGTGCGCTACTTCGAGGGCGTCGACCCCGAGCACGTCGTGCTCACGGAGAACGGCCGCGTGCAGGCCGAGGCGGCAGCGACCGCACTGAAGGACGTCACCTTCGACCGCGTCGTGACGAGCGGTCTGGAGCGGACGCTCGAGACCGCGCGGATCGTCGCGCCCGACCGTGAGCCGGAGGCGCGCTACGCGCTGCGCGAGATCGAGAGCGGCGACATCCGCGGGCTCGCAGCCTGACGAAGTACAGGCCATGATGACCGCCGCCTTCCGCGGGGTCGTGCCGCCGGAGACGCGCTTCCTCGGCGGCGAGACGATCGGCGGATTCGTCGACCGCGTGATCCCCGAGCTCGACGAGCTCCTGGCGGCGGAGGACTGGGACGTGATGCTCCTCGTCCTGCACGGGGCGGTGAACCGCGCGATCCTCAGCCACGCCCTCACCGGCGAGCGCGTCTTCCTCGGCGCGTTCGAGCAATCGCCCGGCTGCATCAACGTCCTCGACGTCGGCGCCGACGGCCGCTGGGTCGTACGCGGCGTCAACCACATCCCGTACGACCCGGCTCACGTCCATGCTCCACGCTTGACGACGATGGAGCAGCTCTGGCAGGAATACCTGACCTCCCGGGACTGATGGCACTCCTCTCTCTGCACGAACGCGACGATTGCGGTTCGGCGGGATCGTTGCTCTCGACGACGTCTCGCTCACGGTCGAGCCCGGGACGATCGCGGGCCTGATCGGCCCGAACGGCGCGGGCAAGACGACGGCCTTCAACGCCATCACGCGGCTGTACCGGCTCGATTCCGGCGACGTCTCGTTCGACGGCCGCTCGATCCTGCACACGCCGCCGAGCCGCATCGTCCGCCTCGGGATCGCGCGCACGTTCCAGAACGTCGAGCTCTTCCCGACGATGACCGTGCTCGAGAACGTGCTCGTCGGCGCACACACGACCTCGCTCTTCGAGCGCGAGGCGAGCGTGCGGCGGCGCGCGCTCGAGACGATCGAGCTACGTCGGCATCGACGTCCGTGGCGCATCGTCCTGCCGCTGGGCTCCCGTTCGGGACGCTCAAGCGCGTCGAGCTCGCGCGCGCGCTCGTGTCGAAGCCGAGGCTGCTGCTCCTCGACGAGCCCGCCGGCGGCCTCAACCACGAGGAGGTCGAGGAGCTCGCGACGTTCATCCGCCGGCTTCGCGACGAGCTGAAGCTGACGGTGCTGCTCGTCGAGCACCACATGAACCTCGTCATGCGCGTGTCCGACCACGTGCACGTCCTCAACTTCGGACGCACGATCGCGAGCGGAGAGCCGGCCGTCGTGCAGCGCGATCCGAAGGTGATCGAGGCGTATCTCGGCGGCGAGCTCGAAGGCGCGGCATGACGGCGCTGCTCGAGCTGGAGGACGTACATGCGCGCTATGGGCCTGGTGAAAGCGCTGCACGGCGTCTCGCTCCGTCGACGACGGGACGATCGTCGCCGTGCTCGGCGCGAACGGCGCCGGCAAGACGACGACGCTGCGGGCGATCTCGAACACGGTGCACCGCGACGGCGGCGAGGTCCGCTTCGGCGGCGCCACTGCTGCGCGGCGGCCCGGAGTCGGTCGCCCGCCTCGGCGTCGCGCACGTGCCCGAAGGACGCGGAACGTTCGCCGAGCTGACCGTGTGGGAGAACCTGCGCCTCGGCGCGTACACGCGGCGCGGCAGCCTGAAGGACGACTTCGCCCGCGTCCACACGTACTTCCCGTGGCTCGAGGAGCGCCGCTACCAGCACGCGGGGACGCTCAGCGGCGGCGAGCAGCAGATGCTCGCGCTCGCGCGCGCGTTCATGCAGCGGCCGCGCCTTCTGCTCCTCGACGAGCCGTCGCTCGGTCTCGCGCCGCTGCTCGTCACGGAGGTCTTCCGGATCGTCAAGGAGCTGAACGAGAACGAGGGCCTCACGGTGCTCGTCGTCGAGCAGAACGCGCACATCGCGCTCCAGCTCGCGCAGACGGCGTACGTTCTCGAAGTCGGCACGCGTGGCGCTCTCCGGCCCGAGCTCCGAGCTGCAACAGCACGAGTCCGTCCGCCGGAGCTACCTCGGGTACTGATGGTCGACGTTCGCGCGCAAACTTCCCCTGCCTCAGCGACGCCTCCCGGCGAGCCCCGCGCTGCTGCTGCTCGTCGCGGCGTGCATCTTCCTCACCGTCGGCTCGCTGCGGAGCACGCTCTTCGCGCAGCTGACCGTCGCCGGCGTCGCGACCGGCGTGATCTACGGCAGCCTTGCGCTCGCGCTCGTCCTCATCTACCGCGCCACCGAGGTGATCAACTTCGCGCAGGGCGAGATGGCGATGGCCTCCGTGTACGTCGCCTACCAGCTCATGCAGTGGGGCTTGTCGTACTGGTTGGCGTTCGTCGCCACGCTCGCGATCTCGTTCGTCTTCGGCGTGGTGACGCAGCAGGTCTTCATCCGCCCCGTGCAGCAACGCTCGGTGATCGCCGTCGTCATCGTGACCGTCGGGCTCTTCATCCTCATCGACGGCCTCGTCGAGTGGAAATGGAGCGCGAACCAGCGGTTCATGCAGGCGCCGTTCGGCAACAAGATCTACCACCTCGGGAGCGTCCCGATCGCGCGGCAGGACATCGGCACGATCGTCGATCACGCTCGTCTCGGTCGTGCGCTCTGGGCGTTCTTCCGCTTCACGAAGCTCGGCCTCGGCATGCGCGCGGGCGCGCTGCGGCCTGCAGCGGCGCGCCTCGTCGGCGTGCGCACGAACGCGCTGCTCGCGGTCGGTTGGGGCCTCGCCGCCGTCCTCGGCGCAGTCGCGGGACTCATGACCGAGCCGTCGCAGTACGTCCTCTCGCCGACGCTCATGCAGACGGTGCTGCTCTACGCGTTCGCCGCCGCCGTGCTCGGCGGTCTCGAAAGCCCCGGCGGCGCGGTCGTCGGCGGCATAACGCTCGGCATCTTCCTCAACCTCATCGGCGAGTACGTCCACTTCGTCGGCTCGGTGCTGGAGCTGCCCGTCGCCTTCGCGGCGCTGCTGCTCGTGCTCCTCGTCAAGCCGACCGGCCTCTTCGGCCACCGGACGGTGCGGAAGGTATGAGACGGCCTGCCCCCGCACTCGTCGCGTTCGCCGTCGCGGTCCTGTTCTTCGTGCTGCTGCCGTTCGCCCTCAGCGACTACCACCGCGGCCTCGCGGCCAGCGTCGCGCGTCTACCTGATCGCCATCCTCGGCCTGAACGTCCTCACCGGATACACCGGGCAGATCTCGATCGGCCACAGCGCGTTCATGGCGATCGGCGGCTACACGACCGCGATCATGTCCCACTATCACCATACGAACCTCATCGCGACGCTGCCGCTCGCGTTCGCGATCACGTTCGGCTGCGGCGTGCTCGTGGGCCTTCCGGCGCTGCGCCTCTCGGGCGTCTACCTCGCGCTCGCGACCTTCGCCCTCGCGATCTCGGTCCCGCAGCTGCCGCTGAAGTTCTCGAAGTTCACCGGCGGCAGCGCCGGCATCAGCGCGGCGAAGAGCGTGTCGAACACATGGCTGTACGAGGTGGCGTGGTCGACCGCCGCGATCGTCTTCCTGTTCACGTGGCTCGTGCTGCGCGGCCGCACCGGCCGAGCCTTCCGCGCAGTCCGCGACAGCGAGCTCGCCGCCACGTCGTCCGGGGTCACCCTCGCGATCTACAAGACGCTCGCCTTCGGCGTCTCGGCCGCGCTCGCAGGCGTCGCCGGCTCGCTCTTCGTCCTCGGCGACGAACGGCTTCGCGCAGCCGAACGAGTTCTCGGTCACCCTCTCGCTCAAGATCCTCATCGGAGCGGCTGTCGCCGGCCTCGGATCGCTCTGGGGCGTCCTCATCGGAGCGGCATTCATCGCGCTCCTCCCCACGCTCTCGGCCTCGGCGCCCCTGATCGGCTCGGCGCACGGCCAGGACGTGGTCTTCGGCCTGCTCGTGATCGTGATCATGATCCTGCTCCCGACCGGGGTGGCCGGGCTCGTCCCACGGCTCCTGCGGCTGCGGGCCAAGGCTTGACTCGCCGTTCAATTCTGTCTATCAAATCGGATCCAAGAGCGTCATACTCGGTATCCGCAGTACGCCAACCGTCGGCTAGGAGGGTTGATGGGTAGGAAGGGCAGATTCATGGTGGTTCTCGCTGGGCTCGCGCTCGTCGCGTCGGTCGCGGTGACAGCCGCCTTCGGCGCACATCGCGCCGATCCGGGCGTCACGTCCACCACGATCAAGATCGGCGGCACCTTCCCGCTCACCGGGGTGGCGTCGCTGTACAAGACGATTCCCGCGGCAGAAGGCGCCTATTTCGCGTACGTCAACGCGCACGGCGGCGTCAACGGGCGCAAGATCGACTTCAGCGTCCTCGACGACGGGTACAACCCGGCGCAGACGGTGCCGCTGACGCAGCAGCTGGTCGAACAGACCGGCATCTTCGCCGACTTCGGGAGCCTCGGAACGGCGCCGAACCTGTCGATCTGGAAGTACCTGAACACCAAGAAGGTGCCGCAGGTCCTCATCGCCACCGGCGACTCGTACTGGGGGTTCTCGGCGAAGAAGTACCCGTGGACGATCGGCTACCAGCCCGACTATCCGGGCGAGGGCAAGGTCTACGGCAAGTACATCGCCGCGAACCTGCCGAACGCGAAGGTTGGCGTCCTCTACCAGAACGACGCCTTCGGCAAGAACTACTTCGCGGGTCTCCGCGTCGGGCTCGGCGCGAAGAAGAGCCAGATCGTCGCGTCGCAGTCGTATGACCCGACGCAGACGAGCCTCGTGCAGCAGATCCTCGCGCTGAAGTCGGCGGGAGCAGACACGTTCGTCATCTTCGCTCTGCCTTCGCAGACGATCACGGCGCTCGTGACGGCGACGAAGGTCGGATGGACGCCGCAGGAGTTCGTCGGGAACGTCTCGACGAATCCGATCTTCATCCGGATCGCGGCACAGAACGGGGCGAACGTCGACGGTCTCATCTCGACGACGTACCTCGTCGACGCGACGCTGCCGTCGCAGGCGAACCTGCCGGGCGTCGCGCTCGCGAAGTCGATCATCGGGACGTACGCACCGCCGCTGCTTCCGAGCCTGAACGGGGGCGACGCGAACGTCATCTACGGGCTCGGCGCCGCGTGGACGTTCGTCTACGCGCTCCAGCACGCGGGCAAGACCCCGACGCGTGCCGGCCTGATGGCGGCTCTGAAGAACATGAAGAACGTCAAGGATCCGTTCCTCTATCCGGGGATCCTGCTCAACACGACGGCGAAGGACAACTTCCCGACGGAGCAGGAGATCCTGATCAAGTGGGCGGGCGGCGCCACTGGCAACTTCGCCGCGTTCGGGACGTTGTACGGCAAGGTCCGCTGACGTCGTAATCATCGGTGGCGGCGCCCTCGGCGCCGCCACCGCGTTCCATCTGCGTCGACTCGGGGTCGAGGATGTCGTGCTCGTCGAGCGCGACGTCCTCGCCTCCGGGTCGACGAGCAAGTCGGCCGGCGGCATTCGCGCGCAGTTCGCGGACGAGCTGAACGTCCGCATCGCGCTCCGTTCGCTCGCCGAGTTCGAAACGATGGCGGATGAGATCGCGTTCCGCCGGAACGGCTATCTCTTCCTCCTCGATCGCGAGGAGGACGTTGCCGAGTTCCGCCGCGCGCTCGAGCTGCAAGGGAGGCTCGGCGTCCCCTCGCGCGAGCTGACGCCGGCCGAGGCGCAGGAGCTCGTCCCGCAGCTCTCGGTCGACGGCATCCTCGCGGCGACCTTCTGCCCCACCGACGGGTACGCGACGCCGGAGGCGGTGGTGCAGTGGTACGCGCGCGAGTCGGGCGCGACCGTCATGCAGGGCTGCGCGGCGACCGGGATCGACGTGCGCGGCGGGAAGATCGAGGCGGTCGAGACGGATCGTGGCCGCATCGCGACGGGCACCGTCGTGTGCTGCGCGGGCGTCTGGTCGAAGGAGGTCGGCGCGCTCGCCGGCGTCGAGCTGCCGGTCGAGGGCGAGGCGCGGTCGATGTGGTTCACGCCGCAGGACGGCGGGCTGCCGGAGAAGCTGCCGCTGACGATCGACTTCGGCACGGGCTTCTACGTCCACCGCGAAGGGCCGGGGCTCGCGTTCGGCGGGCGGGAGCGCGCGCTCGAGGACGTCGCCGAGGCGGCGGCGCGGCGGCTTCCGGTGCTCGCGGAGCTGCCGGTGCAGTCGACCTGGTGGGGCTGGTACGACGTCAGCCCGGACTGGAACGCGCTCGTCGGCGAAGTGGAGGAGCCGTCGCGGTTCCTCTACGCCACCGGGTTCTCGGGGCACGGGTTCCAGCAGGCGCCGGCGGTCGGCGAGCATCTCGCGGAGCTCGCCGTCGGCCGGGAGCCGACGCTCGACCTATCCGCGTTCTCCGCCGCGCGCTTCGCGGCGGGTGCGACGCGGCCGGAAGCCTTCGTCGTCTAACTGGGCCAGGCGTGCGACGCGGGGCGCAAGTCGTACTTGCCCCCGTCGCGGCACTCGGGCGACCAGTACAACGGCGTCTCGGTCCGGCGCAGCGGGTAGAGCCGGTCGGCGAACAGGTGGGCGAACGCCTCCGCCTCCGGCATCGAAGCGCCGAGGCGCGTGGCGACGAACCAGAGCGACTGCATCCCGTAGCAGTCCACCTGCGCCTCGTTCGTGTATCCGAGCACGTGGTACGACTCGTGCGCAACCGTCTCCATCGCCCAGGTGATGTCGACGACGTACCGGCAGTCGCTCGGCAGCGCACGTACGCGGATCCCACCGGCCCGGCGCCTGGCGGAACCAGGCGAGGTACGTGCACTCATCCGGCTGCATGAGGAAGTAGTCGAACGCGTGGCCGTTCTGCATCGGCGTCACGCCGGTCACGTTCTTGAAGTAGAGGTTCATCGGGGTGCACCGGACCGACACGCTCTTGTGGCCGGTCAACCGCTCGGCGACGCTCTCCGCGATCTTCTCCTCATAGGTCGCTGACCGCGCGAGCAAGGCCCGGTCGGCCGCCGTCACCGGCCGCGCGGAGGCGAGGGCCGTTGCAGCGAGAACGCCGGCGAGCGCGACCGCCGCGATGAAGACCCCGAACCGCACCAGCTAGCTATCGGCAAGCGCGGCCGGATCCGTGACCGGTGCCTGGCACGCGAATCGCTCGCACACGTACACGGCCGGCTTCCCGTCCACGAGACCCTTGCCCGCGAGGAGCGGAACCTCCTCCGAGGGGCCGAACGCGACGACCGCGCTCGGGTCGAAGCCGCGCAGCGCGGCACGGGCGACGTCGCTCCCTGGCGGACCGACGATCGCGATCTCCCGCGGCGGCGAGAGATAGAGGTCGAGCGCGCACAGCGCCCAGCCGAACGCCGACGGCGCGCGCGGCATGACGTCGCGCACAAGGCGAAGCACACCCACCGCGCGCCGCTCGAGCTCGTCGTCCCCCCACATCCGCGCCAGCCGGAGCAGGACGAACGCGAGCATGGAGTTGCCCGACGGCGTCGGGTTGTCGTCGAGCTCCTTCCGTCGCGCCACGAGCTCCTCGCCGCCCGCGGGAGCGAGGAAGAAGCCGCCGCGCTCGTCGTCGGCGAAGAGCTCGACCGCCTCGAGGGCGATGCGACGCGCTGCGAGGAGCCAGCGCAGCTCGCCCGTCGCGACGTGCAGCTCGATGAGCCCGTGCGCGACGTTCGCGTAGTCGTCGAGGTATGCAGGATGCCGCGCGCGCCCGTCGCGCATCGTGCGCCACAACGGGTCGGCGTCGAGCAGCTCGCCGAGCTCGCGCGCGGTTTGTAGGAGATCTCCGCGATCCAGTCGCCGCGCTCCCTCGGCGAGCGCGGCGAGGGCGAGACCGTTCCACGAGGCGATCACCTTGTCGTCGAGCGGCGGCTGCGGACGTTGCGCGCGAATCGCGAGCAGACGGTTGCGCGACTCCTCGTCGAGGTCGCCGCGAATGATCGAGCGGCCGTGCTCGAACGGCTGCAGCAGGTCCGGCGGCACTCCCTCCTCCGCCGTCCACGTGTATGTCAGGCCCTCGACGCCCTCGGTGTCGGCGTCCTGCGACGAGGCGAAGCCGCCGCCGGGAAGCCGCAGCTCGCGCACCATGTAGTCGAGCGTCCGCTCGGCGATCTCGCGGTAGCGCAGATTGCCGGTGACGAGCCAGCCGTGCAGGTAGGCCGGGACGAGCAGCGCGTTGTCGTACAGCATCTTCTCGAAGTGCGGCACGAGCCAGGTCTCGTCCACGGAGTAGCGGTGGAAGCCGCCCCCGACGACGTCCCACATGCCGCCCGCGGCCATGCCGTCGAGCGTCGTCGTCGCCATCTCCGGCTCGCCGATGCGCAGGAGGAGCTCGATCGCCGACGCGGGCGGGAACTTCGGCGCGCGCCCGAAGCCGCCCCACTCCGGGTCGAACTGCCGGCGCAGCATTGCCACCGATTCCGAGATGAGGCCGCGCTCGAGCGGCTCGCGCGACGGCGGCGTCGCGGCGCTCCGGCGCAGCGCGTCGACGAGCACGGCAGCCTGCTCCGCCACGTCGCTGCGGCGCTCGCGGTACGCCTCGGCGATCGCGACGAGCAACTGGCGGAACGAGGGAAGGCCATGACGCGGCTCCGGCGGGTAGTACGTGCCGCCGAAGAACGGCGCGCCGTCCGCGGTGAGGAAGACGGTCATCGGCCAGCCGCCCTGGCCTGTGAGCGACACGACCGCGTCCATGTACAAGGCGTCGACGTCGGGCCGCTCCTCGCGGTCGACCTTGACGTTCACGAAGAGCTCGTTCATGAGGCGCGCGGTCTCGTCGTCTTCGAACGACTCGTGCGCCATCACATGACACCAGTGGCACGCCGCGTACCCGACGGAAAGCAGGATCGCCTTGTCCTCGGCGCGTGCGCGCGCGAACGCCTCCTCGCCCCAGGCGTACCAGTCGACCGGGTTGTCCGCGTGCTGGAGCAGGTACGGGCTCGTCTCCTGCGCCAAGCGGTTCGCCATCGCTCGTAGCATGATCCCTGACGTGGGTCGCACGTACGAGGAACTGGAAGTCGGGGCCGTCTATCGCAGCCGCTTCGGCCGCACCGTACTGGACGCGGACAACGTCTGGTTCACGCTGCTGACGATGAACACGAATCCGATCCACTTCGACGCCGAGTACGCGGCCTCGACCGAGTGGAAGCGACCACTCGTCGACTCGACGTTCACGCTCGCTCTCGTCACCGGCTTGTCGGTCGCCGACATCTCGGAGGAGGCGGTCAACCTCGGCTGGCGCGAGGTGCGGCTGCCCGCGCCCGTCTTCGCCGGAGACACGATCCGGGCGGAGACCGAGGTGCTCGAGAAACGGCCGTCCCAGTCGCGGCCGGGTAAGGGCATCGTCACGGTGCGGACGCGCGGCTTCAACCAGCGCGACGACGTCGTGATCGAGTTCGAACGGACGCTCATGGTGCCGCTTGATTCAGACTGAGCGCCTGCTGCTGCGCAAGCCGCGACGCGACGACGATCTCACCGAGTTCGCGGCGGACGCCGAAGTGCAGCGCTGGATCGGGCCCGGTTCGAGACCCGCCGCGGAACTCGTCGAGCTCTGGCTCGGGCGCTGGGAGCGAAACGGCGTCGGCCAGTACATCGTCGAGCTCGACGGCGAGATCATCGGACGCGTCGGCTTCCTCGTCTGGGACCGTCGAACGTGGGAGACGTCGGCGTACGCGCTCGCGGGCGACGACGCAGAGACGGAGCTCGGCTGGGCGATCCTCAGCCGCCATTGGGGCCACGGGTACGCGACCGAAGCCGCACGCGCCGCGCGCGAGTCGGTCGAACGCGAGCGGATCATCTCGCTCATCCATCCGGAAAACGTCCGGTCGCAGCGCGTGGCCGAGAAGCTCGATGCACGGCCGACGGAGCGAGTCGAGACACCGGGCGGCCCGGCCGACGTGTGGGTGCACCCGTGACGTTCCAGCCGCTCACCGGAATGCTCGTCGTCGACGTCACCTCGTCCCTCGCGGGGCCGACGTGCACGCAACTGCTCGCGTCGCTCGGCGCCGAGGTGGTCAAGGTCGAGCCTCCCGGCGGCGACCACGCCCGCGCGTGGGGACCGCCGTTCATCGGAGACGAGGGTGCGATGTTCCTCGCCGCGAACGCGGGCAAGCGCTCGCTCGTCCTCGACCTCTCGACGCCGGAGGGAATCGCCGAGCTGCTCGAGCTCGCCGACCGCGCGGACGTCGTCGTGCAGAGCCTCCGCCCGGGCGCCGCCGAGCAGCACGGCTTCGGCGCCGAGACGCTGCGCGCGCGGAACCCGGAGCTCGTGTACTGCTCGATCGGCGCGTTCGGCGCCGTCGGCCCGCTCCGCGACCAGCCGGGCTACGACCCGTTGCTGCAGGCGGCGAGCGGGATCATGAGCGTGACGGGCGTCGACGGGATGCCGCCGGTGCGCGTCGGCGTCTCGCTCATCGACCTCTCCACCGGGCTGTGGGCGGCGTTCGCGATCGTCTCGGCGCTCATGCGCGGCGGCGGCGCGACCATCGACGTGTCGTTGTACGAGACCGCGCTGTGGCTGCTCTCGTCGCAGATCGTCGGCTACCTCGGGACGGGCGATGTCCCGGGCCGTGAAGGGAGCGCGTTCGCACAGATCGCGCCGTACCAGGTGTTCGAGACGAGCGACGGCGGCTTGATGGTCGTCGCCGGCAACGACAAGCTCTTCCGCGCGCTGTGCTCCGTGCTCGGGCTTCCCGACGACGACCGCTTCCGCACGAATCCCGACCGCGTTCGCAATCGGCCCGAGCTCGCCGCGCTCATCGAGGAGCGCACGCGCGCATGGACGACCGACGCGCTGCTCGACGCACTCGTCGCAGCCGGCGTCCCCGCGTCACCGGTGCGGAACGTCGGCGAGGCCGCCGACCACGAGCAGACGCTCGCGCTCGGCATCCTCCAGGACCTCGGGCGCTTCACGACGGTCGCACAGCCGTTCTCGGTGGATGGAGAACGGGTCCGCCATCCCTCGCCGCCGCCGCGCTACGGCCAGGGACCGGCGCGGTAGAGATAGCCCTCGAGCCTGCGGCCGAGCAGCTCCTCGAGCCAAGCGGAGACGGCGACGAGCGCATCCAGGTCGACACCGGTCTCGATCCCCTCGCCCTCGAGCAAGTAGACGAGATCCTCGGTCGCGACGTTCCCCGTCGCCTTCGGCGCGTACGGGCAGCCGCCGAGGCCGCCGACCGACGCGTCGAGCAGCCACGCGCCCGCCTCGACGGCTGCGAGCGCGTTCGCATAGCCGGTGTTGCGCGTGTTGTGCCCGTGGAATCCCTCCGCCCCGGTCCGCTGGACGAGGCCGCGCACGTGGGAGGGCGTCGCGACGCCGATCGTGTCGGCGAGCACGACCTCGGCGCGGCCGGCGAAGCGCGCCGCCAGCTCGGCGACGACGCCCGGGTCGACGCGCCCCTCGAACGGACAGCCGAAGGCGACCGAGATGGTCACCGTCGCCGGCACGGTCGCGCCCGCGACGATCGCCTCGGCGCTCGCCACCGCATCGGCGAGCGAGACGTTGCCGTTCGCGCGGTTGAACGACTCCGTCGCGGCGAACGTCACGTTCACGCGGTCGAGATCCGTCTCGCGGAAGCGTTCCCAGCCGCGCTCGTTGAGGACGAGCCCGGAGAGCTCGGCCCCGCCGCGGTCCGCGGCAGCGACGACCTCCTCCGCGCCGGCCATCTGCGGCACCCGGTCGTCGCGGACGAAGCTCACCGCCTCGATGCGCGGGAGGCCGGCCGCGGCGAGCCTGCCGACGAGCTCCGCGCGCACAGCCGGCGCGAGCGTTTCCGGCTCGTTCTGGAGCCCGTCGCGGGGGCCGACGTCACAGAGGGTTAGCCGCACCGGCAGAGCGTAGTTGCCCCCGATGTCGCCCACCCCGGCCAGGCCTACCGTGACGCTATGCATCCTTCGGCTTCATTCAGCGCCGCCATCCGCGTGCGCATCGAGAACCATCCCGGCGCCTTTGCCCAGCTCGCAGCCGCCGTCGGCGAGGCCGGCGGCCTCCTCGGCGCGATCGACCTCGTCCGCGTCGAGAAGACGACGAAGATCCGCGACGTCACCGTGCTCGCCGACGACGAGAAGCACCTCCACGCGATCGTCGAGGCTGTCCATGCGGTGGACGGAGTCGAGGTCGTGCACGTCTCCGACCGGACGTTCCTCGCCCACCTCGGCGGCAAGATCGAGATTCGGCCCCGCGTGCCCCTCAAGACGCGCGAGGACCTCTCGATGGCGTACACGCCCGGCGTCGCGCGCGTCTCCCGCGCGATCGCGGACGATCCGGAGAAGGTCTGGAACCTGACGATCAAGCGGAACACCGTCGCGGTCGTCAGCGACGGCACCGCCGTCCTCGGTCTCGGCGACATCGGCCCGGAGGCCGCGCTCCCGGTCATGGAGGGCAAGGCCGTGCTGTTCAAGGAGTTCGGAGGCGTCGACGCGTTCCCGATCTGCCTCGACACGAAGGATCCGGACGAGATCGTGCGCACCGTCGAGGCGATCGCGCCGGTGTTCGGCGGCATCAACCTCGAGGACATCTCCGCGCCGCGCTGCTTCGAGATCGAGCAGCGCCTGCGCGAGTCGCTCGACATCCCGGTCTTCCACGACGACCAGCACGGGACGGCGATCGTCGTTCTCGCCTCGCTCCTCAACGCGCTGCGCGTCGTCGACAAGCGGATCGAGGACGTCCACGTCGTCACCACGGGCTGCGGCGCCGCCGGCATGGCGGTCACCCGAGCGCTCCAGCGTGCCGGCGTGACCTGGATCGTCGGCTGCGACGAGGGCGGCGCGCTGTATCGCGGGCGCCCCGGGCTGAACGACGCGAAGCGCGAGTACGCCGAGACGACGAACCCCGACAACCTGCGCGGGACCGCCGACGAGCTGCTCGACGGCGCCGACGTCTTCATCGGAGTCTCCGTCCCCGGCGCCGTCACGGTGGACGGCATCCGCCGCATGGCCGACCGCGCGATCGTCTTCGCGATGGCGAACCCGATGCCCGAGGTCGACCCCGAGGCGATCGAAGGCCTCGCCGAGGTCATCGCCACCGGCCGCTCCGACTATCCGAACCAGATCAACAACGTCCTCGCGTTCCCGGGCGTCTTCCGGGGCGCACTCGACGTCCGCGCACGGACGATCAACGGCGAGATGGAGCTCGCCGCCGCGCGCGCGATCGCACAGACGATCGCGCCGGACGAGCTCTCCGCCGACTACATCGTCCCGAGCGTCTTCAACCGTGCCGTCGCACCCGCAGTCGCGGCGGCCGTCGCCGAGGCGGCAGAGGCGACCGGAGTCGCCCGCCGCGCCCTGCACGCCACTGAGGAGGCAGTCGCATGATCGACATCAAGCACCGCGAAGAGACGCTGCCCGTGGCGTTCGAGTCTGCGATCGTCGCGGATGCGATGAGCCCCGGCGTCATCAGCTGCCCGCCCGAGACCCCCCTGCGAGTCGTCGCGCGCATGATGGCGACGTTCAACGTCCACTCCGTCTTCGTGTTCGAGCACCGCGACGAGGATGACGAGGACACACAGTTCTGGGGCGTCGTCTCCGATCTCGACCTCGTCGCCGCGGGCCGGCTGGACGTCGACGCGCGCACCGCCGGTGCGAGCGCGGTGACGCCGATCGTCGCCGTCCGCACCGACGCGCCGCTCGTCCACGCGGCCGACCTGATGGCGCAGCACGGCGTCGCGCATCTCGCAGTGGTCGAGCCGGCGAGCGGACGGCCGATCGGCGTCATCTCGACGCTCGACATCGCCCGCGCGATCGCCGTCGAGCACGGCCCGCGCGAGACGCAGCCGTCGGGCTAAGGCGTCGTGTAGGTCGCTTCGCAGTTCACGAAGGTCGTCTTCGAGCCCGGCCCGATGCAGACGTCCGTCCCGGTGCCGCCGTCGAGCGTCTCCTTCGCGCCGGAGCCACCCAGGATGCAGTCGTTCCCCGCCCCGCCGCTGAGCGTGCCCTTGCCAACGTTGTCGCCGAGGACGAGGTCGTTCGCCGCGGTGCCGGCCGCGCTCCCGCCGACCGCGGTCGACCAGATGCGTCAGGCTCATCCCGCCGCACTTCGCCGGCGTGATCTCGCTCAAGCGAGCTGATCGGTCGCGACGCCGGCGTTCGTCAACGGGACGACGTTCGCATCGGTAAAGCTCACGACGATCCCTGCCGCGACGGCAATCGCCAGGCCGACCCCGATCCAACGGAAGCGCACACCTTTCCGGCGCGGGGCGGCGGGCGCCACCGGCTGCGGCAGCGGTGCGTGCTCCACTGCCGGCCGGTACGTGCACAGACGCACGCCGTCGTCGGCCGCGAACGTCCCCGTGTGGAGATCGTGGAGGATGGGCCGCTCGAGATAGCGCGCGAACACGACCAGATCGGAGAAGCTCCGCACTTCCGTCACCGAGCCGGCAAGGTCGAGCGCGACAACGTCGACGATGACGCATCCATGGCGCGAGGCCAGCTGCTGCTCGGCCGACCAGTCGTCGTGGCGACGCCGGAGCGGCCGCGTCAGGAGCACGAGGACCGCCAGGCCTGCGAGCCCGAGGCCGAGGCCGCGGATGTCGAGCACACTCAGGCGCGCCCGCGCGATGGTGCGGTACGCGGGCGCCTTGCCTGGGATCGACCCGACCGTCGCGGGATGGATCGCCGCGTCGAGCGCCGCCTGCGCAGAGCCGGGGACGATCCCCTGTCCGGGGAGCGCTGCCGGCTGGCCTGGGTTCAGCTGGATGGTGTCTCCCGACAGGGTGAACGCAAGCGGCGGCGCGAAGATCTCGTCGATCGGATGGCCGTTGACGAATCCGCGGACGTGTACGACCGGCACGAGCGTCAGGTCGTACTGGCCGGCGGGCGACCCCGAGTCGATGGTCAGCTCGTGCACGATCGACATCAGGTCCTTCTTCAGTGAGAGCGTCGTCCTCACGGTCGCCGTATCTCCTGCGAAAGGGTGGCCCTTCACGAGCACGTACGACTGGTGCCAGCTCGACGACTCGAGCGCGACGCGCGCGGACAAGCCGATCGTCCCGCGTACGCCATGAGGGAAACGCGAGGACAGGCGATAGATGTACTTGAAGTGGACGAGGTCGACGTGGAGCAGGAAGAGCGGATCGCCCGTGCGCAGATGGCCCGTCGGGTACGTCGCGTCGGGCTTCCCGTCGGCGCCGAGTAGGCAAACGTCCCCGTCTGGCGGTAGGCCCCGTCGATCGAGACGGAGCGCTTCAGCGGCGAGGTGAACCCGACCACGATCGCCAGTGCCGCAGCGGCGATGACCGCCACGGACACGACGTCCTCGGCCGGATGGCGCGGGCGGTGCAGGTGCAGCGGGGCTCTCATCGGTGGATGCCGCTTCTTCCGGCGGCGAATGCGCGCCGTGGTAACGCGAGCAGGAGCATCGCCGCGCCGATGAGCGCCGCAGAGTGCGTTGGCTTGCCATGAAGCCCAGGCCTTACCGGCCTTCGGGACGTGGAACCACAGCTTCCCGATGAGATCTGCCCGCGAGGCGTAGCCAGGGTCGACGAAGTCGTTGTGGTCGCCCTTGAAGACATACCGCCCCGGTCGATGGCAAGGATCCGGTGCAGCACGGGTCGCTGCAGCACCGGGCTGCGGTAGAGGACGATGTCGCCGACCTTGTAGCTTCCGACGGACGCATGAGCGCGAGGTCGCCCTTGTGGAACAGGGGCTCCATGCTGTTGCCGACCGTCGAGGTGTAGACGACCGACCCGCCGATCTGGGTCGGGGCAAGAGGACCGAGCCAGAGCACGGCGAGAGCGACGGCGAGGATGCCGGTTGCGACGCGCATGGGCTCCTCACCGCCTCTCGCTCCTGTCTACTGCGCCGCGACGACCGTGAGGGACGACAGCTGTCCGCCGTCAGCTGCGGCGACGTCGTCGCACAGGTGACGGTGTCGCCGGCCGTGTTCGTCGTGCAGGTGTACGTGCTCGGCCCGCCGCTCGTGAGGGCGCCTGGACGATGACTTTGCCGGTTCCCGTGTTCGGGATCACCGGGTTGACGGTGAACGTCAACGAGTCGATGTTCACCGGCGTCGTTGCGTTCAGGGCGTAGTGCACGTTGGTCACGGTGTAGCCGGAGACCGTGCCGGCACCCGAGCCGGCGTTGCTGTTCGGAACCGTGTTCGCCGCCGTGAAGGCATAGGCGCCCCCGGCGACGGCCGCGGCCGCCACGAAGGCGACGGCGAACCGGGTGAGACGACTGCCCATCATCGTTTGGTCCTTTCCGAGTGCCGCATGTCACTCGGACCATCGGAGTTGCGGGGCGCAGCCGGATCCGCACGTTTCCGTGACCGTGCATCCTCTTTTTGGGGCCCCGCCGATACGCCTTTCGGCGGCTCCCGACTAGCGCATCGGCCCGCCTATTCAGGCCGTTACGCCTCGATCGGCACGTCGACGGTCTGCGCGCGCACGCCGGCACCGGCCTGCGCACGCCTGTTCTGGAAGAGGATGTTGGCGAGCATCCCGCCGACCGCGATGACGAAGATCGCCGAGCCGACGACGTTGATCTGCGGCGGCACCGCGACGCGTGCGGCGCCCCATACGAACAGCGGGAACGTGATCGTCGTGCCGGCGTTGAAGTACGTGATCACGAAGTCGTCGATGGAAAGCGCGAATGCGAGCAGGCCTGCGGCGAGGATGCCCGGGGCGATCAGAGGCAGCGTCACGCGGAAGAAGGTGACGACCTCGTTCGCCCCGAGGTCCATTGCCGCCTCCTCGAGATGCCGGTCGAAGCCGACGAGCCGCGCGCGCACCGTCACGACGACGAAAGAGATGTTGAACATGATGTGCGCGATGAGGATCGTGGTGAAGCCCTGTGGGATCTTCCAGTTGAGGAAGAGCGTCAGCAGCGACGCGCCCATGACGATCTCGGGTGTCGTCATCGGGATGAAGATGAGGAGGTTGGTCGTCCGCGAGCCGCGGAACCGGTACCGCACGAGCCGAGCGCGATCAGCGTCCCGAGATGGTCGCGAGGAGGCTCGAGAGCAGGGCGATCTCGACGCTCACCTTCACCGCTCCGCCCAGGCCCGGATAGGCGAACGGGTGGAGCCAGTTGTCGAACGTGAAGCCCTGCCACGTGTAGTTGAAGCGGCCGATCGGGTTGTTGAACGAGAACGCGATGACGACGCTGATCGGCACGAAGAGGTAGACGAGCGCGAGGAGCGCATACGCGTCGAGCAGATGGCGGCGCGCCCACCTCATGCGGCCGTCCCGGCAGTGAGACGGTCCGTTCCGAGCACGCGCGCGAAGACGAGAACGAGAACGAGGATCGAGCCCATGAGGACGAACGAAAGGGCGGCGGCGGTCGGATAGTCGCGCAGCGACAGGAACTCCGATTGGATGACGTTGCCGATCATGTACTGCTCGGGCGTCCCAGCAGCTGCGCGTTGATGAAGTCTCCGGCGGCGGGGATGAACGTCAGAAGCACACCCGCGAAGACGCCCGGCAACGACAGCGGCAGCGTCACGCGGAGGAACGAGATCGGACTCGATGCATACAGGTCGGAGGCGGCCTCGATCAGCCTGGTGTCGATCTGCTCGAGGCTGACGTAGAGCGGAAGCACCATGAAGGGCAAGAAGTTGTAGGTGATGCCCGCGATGACGGCGGCGGAGGTCGCGAGCAGGCGGCCGTCGGAACCGAGGATGTGGACGTCCTTCAGGACCGACACGACGACGCCGTTGTCGGAGAGGATCGTCTCCCACGCGAGCGTGCGGATCAGATACGTGACGAAGAACGGCGCGATGACGAGCAGCAGGAAGAGGTTCTTCCAGCGGCCGCCGCGAAACGCGATCCAGTACGCGAGCGGATAGCTGATCGCGAGCGCGACCGCCGTCGCGATGCCTGCGTACTCGATCGAGCGGACGAACTGCGTCTGATACGTCGAAACCGCGTACGAGAAATTCCCCCACGCCCAGCCGAAGCTGAAGATCGGGAAGAGCCCCTGCGAGAGGGCCATCTTCCCGAGGTAGTACATCGGGACGACGAAGAAGACGACGAGCCATGCGATGCCGGGCGTGAGCAACGCGTACGGCGTCACCCACGCCCGGCGGTGGAGCAGCTTCCCCACAGCTCTAGGCGCCGATCAGATGCTGAAAGTCCCGCTTGTAGCTCTGGTTGTTGATCGCGTTCGCGTCGAACTGGTGCAGCTTCCGGAGCAGCGAAGCCGGGGGGAAGATGAGCGGGTTCTTCGCCACGGCCGGGTCCGACTTCAGCAGGATCTTGTCCGCCCCGGCGACCGGGCAGATGTAGTTGACGTAGTCCTCGACCTCCGCCGCGATCTTCGGAACGTAGAACCAGTCCGCGAGGACGATGCGGCGAGGACGTTTCCGCCCTTGGGAATCAGCATGTTGTCCGTCGAGAAGATCGCCCCGGTCTTTGGCGCAACCCACTTCAACCCGGGGTGGTCGACCTGGAGCTGAACGAGGTCGCCCGACCAGGCGAAGCACGCCCAGACGTCTCCCTTTGCGAGCAGCGGCGCGTAGTCGTTGCCGGTGAACTGCCTGACCTGACCGGACTGCACCGCCTTCTTGATCCGAGCGACGGCCCGATCCCAGGACTTCTTGGTCACGTGCCCTGGATCGTCGCCGTTCGCGAGCATGACGAGGCCCATCGTGTCCGAGAGCTGCGTCAACAGGGTGACCTTGCCCTTCAGCTTCTTGTCGGTGAGCAGCTTGTCCACCGAGTCGAGCTCGTAGCCGACCTTGTGCGGGTCGTACCCGATCCCGGCCATGATCGACTGCCACGGCAGGCTGTAGTCGCGGTGGGGGTCCCAGGCGGGGTGCTGTTGCGCCGGGATCAGGTTCTTGACGTGCGGCATCGCCGACTTGTCCCACTTCTCGACCCAGCCGAGCTGGATCATGCGCTGCGGCAGCCCTGACGAGTCCGTGAGGACGACGAGGTCGCGGCCGGTGGACTGCCCCTGCGACAGCGGGCCTTCGATCTTCCCGAAGAACTGGTCGTTGTCGTTGATGTCCTCGATGTAGCGCACGGTCGTCCCCGGGTGCGCCTTCTGGAACTGCAGGAGGGACGGGTGCGTCTTCTTCACCACGTCGATGTACAGCGGCCAGTTCGAAAAGACGATCGTCTTGGGAAGCGTTGCGGCGCCGGCGCCGAACGCAGCCCCTGCCCTGAGTAGGCCCGGGGTGGTGAGAACCGCGCCACCCGCGGCGGCGCGGCGGAGAAAGACCTTGCGAGACATGCTTTCGGACATCACGAACCCTCCTGGGCGTCGACGACGAACGTGCAATCCGGGCTCCACGCAAGCGTGAGCCGGTCACCCGGTGCGAACCCGCTCGCACCCGGCCGGTCGTTCTGGACGTACACAGTTACCGTGCCTGCCGGCGTGTCGACGATGTACTGCGTCGAGACTCCGATGTACGCGCGCTCGGAGACCGTTCCCGAGAGCGCGTTCGACTCGGTGCCGCCGAGGCGGATCTTCTCCGGGCGGACGCCTACCCGGACGGCTCCACTCCGTCCCGCGAGCGACGCGTCGGGGACGCGAACGTCGACGCCGCAGTCGAGCCGCACCTGCCCCTGGCCGGCGACCGTGCCGGAGAGCAGATTCGAAGCGCCGAGGAAGCCGGCCACGAAGGCAGTGGCGGGCGACTCGTACAGCTCACTCGGGGTGCCGAGCTGCTCGATCCGGCCATGGTTCATGATCACGATGCGGTCAGCCATCGTCATCGCCTCTTCCTGGTCATGCGTCACGTGCACGAAGGTGATCCCGACCTCGTGCTGAATCCGCTTCAGCTCGAGCTGCATCTCCTTGCGAAGCTTGAGGTCGAGCGCGCCGAGAGGCTCGTCGAGCAGCAGGACGCGCGGCTCGTTGACGAGCGCGCGCGCGAGCGCGATGCGCTGCTGCTGGCCACCGGAGAGCTGGCGCGGCTTTCGCCGATCGAGGCCGCCGAGCCCGACGAGCTCGAGCGCAGTGACGACGCGGCGGCGCAACTCCTGTCCCCGCACCTTCTTCCGCCGCAGGCCGAACGCGACGTTCTCGTAGACCGTGAGGTGCGGGAACAGCGCGTACGACTGGAAGACGGTGTTCACGTCACGCCGGTACGGCGGCAGCGCGCTCACGTCGCGGCCGCCGAGCTCGATCGTGCCCGACGTCGGCTCTTCGAAGCCGCCGATCATCCGCAGCGTCGTCGTCTTCCCGCAACCCGAGGGGCCGAGCATCGCGAAGAAACTGCCGCGCTCGATCTCGAACGAGATCCCGTCGACGGCGGCGACGTCGTCGAACCGCTTCGTCAGCGATTCGAGCGCGATGTCCGCCGCTAGTGGAGCTGCTGCCATGCTTCGGTCAACACCTCCCCTAGGATTCCGGTCATTTCGTCGAACTCCCGTTGCGTCGCGATCAGCGGTGGCGAGATCTGGATGACGGGGTCGCCGCGGTCGTCTGCCCTGCAAATGAGGCCTTTTTCGAACAGCCGCGGCGAGAGGAAGCCGCGCAGCAGCGTCTCGCACTCGGCGTCGTCGAAGCGTCTGCTTCGTCTCCTTGTCCTTCACGAGCTCGAGCGCGTAGAAGAAGCCCGTCCCGCGCAGGTCGCCCACGATCGGCAGGTCGAGCAACTGCGCGAGCGTCGACCGGAAGGCGTCGCCGTTGTCGCGAACGTTCTCGACGACGCGCTCGCGCTTCATGATCTCGATGTTCTTCAGCGCGATCGCGCACTGCACTCGGATGCCCGCCGAACGTGATGCCGTGCGCGTACATCGACGGACTCGTCCATGAAGGGCTCGATGATGTGGTCGGCGGCGATCACTGCACCGATCGACGCGTACGCGGAGGAGAGGCCCTTCGCGGACGTGATCAGGTCCGGCCGGATGTCGTACAGCTCGGAGCCGAACCACGCGCCGAGGCGGCCGAACCCGGTGATGACCTCGTCCGCGCACAGGAGGATCCCGTAGCGGTCGCAGATCTCGCGCACGCCGCGCCAGTACCCGGCCGGCGGCGTGAACGAGCCACCCGCGTTCTGGACGGGCTCCATGATCACCATCGCAACCGTCTCGGGGCCGGCCTGCACGATCGCCGACTCCATGTCGTCGAGGAGAAACGCGGTGAACTCCTCCTCCGTCTCCTCCGGCCGGGCGGTGATACCGGTTCGTGTTCCGGACGTGGATGACGTCGGGGACGAGCGGCTCGAACGGCGCGCGCAACGCGGGGATGCCGTTGATCGAGAGCGCTCCCATCGTCGTGCCGTGGTACGCGAGCCGGCGCGACACCGCCTTCCAGCGGCGCTCGCCGCGGGCCATGTGGTACTGCCGCGCGAGCTTCCACGCCGACTCGACCGCTTCCGACCCTCCCGAGACGAAGAAGACGCGGTTCAGGTCGCCGGGCGTGATCTGCGCGATCTCGCGCGCGAGCTCGATCGCGCGCGGGTGCGCGTACGACCAGTTGGTGTAGAAGGGCAGCTCGCGCATCTGCGCGAGCGCTGCCTGACCCATCTCCTCGCCGTACGAGTAGCCGACCTGGACGGCGAAGAGCCCGGCGAGCGCGTCGAGGTACCGCTTGCCCTCGCTGTCCTCGAGGTAGCAGCCCTCGCCGCGCACGATGATCGGCGGGTCGCCGCCGCCCATGCGCGTGAAGTGCAACCAGAGATGGTTTCGAGCCGCTTCGCGGAGATCAAGTGCCACGCGTCCCCCAGTCGTAGAGCTGCTTCCACATCTCGAGGTAGAAGAAGGTCTCGGTCGACACGACGCCGTCGAGCGCGCGCATCCTGTTCGTCAGGTCGAGCAGGTCGCGCCTCGTCGCCGCCACGACCTCGACGACGATGTCGAACTGGCCGGCGACGATGACGACGTAGTCGGCCTCGGGCCAGCGGGAGATCTCGTCCGCGACGGTCTCGGGCGGGCCCGACGTCTTCACGCCGACGAGCGCCTGGTCGAAGCCGAGCCCGAGCGGGTTCGTCACGCCGACCACCTGGAGGATCCCCTGGCTCGTCAGGCGCGCGTACCGCGCGCGCACGGTCGCCTCGGACACGCCGAGGCGCACGGCGATGCGCCGGAACGACTCGCGGCCGTTCGCCTGGAGCTCTTCGATGATGCGCCGGTCGAGGTCGTCGACCGTCCGCGCCGGGGCGACCGGACCTCGCGGCGGCTCGATCTTGTGTGCGTCAACCCTGCGCAATGCGCGGGATTGTTACCAGGTTGCCACGCATTCCGTCAATGCACTTGACTTCCGGCCTCGGATTGCTGATGTTGCACGAATGCCGAGGACACCTCTTCTCCGTGCCCTGCGGCGGCTCGCGGACGAGCATCGCGAAGCCGACCGTGCTGGGGATTCCGGTTGCCGAGCTGCAGGGCCGGCGAGCCGAAGGCGCGGCATACGACCGCGGCGAGTTCCTGAAGAAGGCCGGCGTCGCCGGCGCCGGCATGGTCGCCGGCTCCGCGTACTTCGCCGAGCATGCGCGTGCAGCCAGGGGCGCGACCGGTGCCCGCATCGCCATCATCGGCGGCGGCATCGCGGGCCTCCACGCAGCACTCGTCCTCCAGAACAAGGGCGTGTACGCCGACGTGTACGAGTCGTCCAACCGCATCGGCGGGCGCATGCACTCCGACTGGACCGAGTTCGGTCACAACTTCTGGGACAACGGCCAGCAGGCCGAGCTCTGCGGCGAGCTCATCGACACGGGGCACAAGGAGATCCTCAGGCTCGCGCAGAAGTTCAATCTCGCCACAGTCGACCTTCTGGCGGCGCAACCGACGGGTACCGAGGATACGAACTGGATCTTCGGCGCCGACTACACACCGGACGAGGCGGCCGTCGACTTCCAGGGCGTCGCGAAGACCCTCAAGCAGCAGCTGAAGGCGGCCGGCTATCCGACGCTGTACAACAGCTCGACGCCGACCGGTCAGATGCTCGACCAGATGTCGGTGCACGACTGGATCGCGAACTACGTTCCCGGCGGGCTCAGCTCGAGGTTCGGGACGCTGCTCAACTCCGCATACAACGAGGAGTACGGCGCGGAGACGACCGACCAGTCTTCGCTCAACCTCGTCTACCTGCTCGGGTACCAGCCGTCGAGCGGCTTCAGCGTGCTCGGGCAGTCGGACGAGCGTTACCACATCGCCGGCGGCAACTCGAACCTGCCGATCGCGATGGCGCAATGCGCTACCGGCCGGCAGCATCCACTACGGCTACCGCATGTCGGCGATCGCGCTGAAGAGCGACGGCTCGATCAAGATGACGTTCTCGAACGGGACGTCGATCACGGCCGACCACGTGATCCTGTGCATGAGCTTCTCCGTGCTGCGGACGCTCGACTACTCGAAGGCGGGATTCGACGAGCTCAAGCAGACTGCGATCACGCAGCTCGGCTCGGGTCACAACGCGAAGCTGAACGTGCAGTTCAAGTCACGGCTCTGGAACACGCAGGGCAGCACCGGGTCGATCTACACCGACCTGCCGCTCGAGAGCGGCTGGGACGTCACGCGCGGCCAGTCGGGCTCGACCGGGATCCTCGTCGAGTATCCGAGCGCGAACGCGGCGACGTCGCTCGGGCAGTCGAATCCGTACACGACGACGGCGACCAACCCGAACGTGAAGAAGGCCGTCCAGTCGTACCTCAAGCAGCTGGAAGCGATCTATCCGGGGATCAGCGCGCAGTGGAACGGCAAGGCGATGCTGTCGACGCCGTTCACCGATCCGAACCTCCTCTGCTCCTACTCGTACTGGAGGGTTGGTCAGTACACCGCGTTCAGCGGCTACGAGGGCGCGCAGCAGGGGAACATCCATTTCGCCGGCGAGCACTGCTCGACCGACTTCCAGGGCTTCATGGAAGGCGGCGCGCAGGAGGGCAAGCGCGCGGCGAAGGAAGTCCTCTCGGATCTCGGGATCGCCTAGACGCCGTAGGCGGTGACGTGTTCGGGTACCACGCGTACTCGAACACGTCGCTGGCCGTCGACGTACGACCACGGCTTGCCGTCGTACTTGCGGCTCAGGCGGTCGATCTGCTCCTCTGCGCCGTCGGTCGTGAGCTCGGCGCGGCCGTCGACCGCGACCCAGTGGTAGAAGTCCGGCGCCGTCACGAGGACGGAGACGCGCGCGTCGCGCTCGAGGTTCCCCGGCTTCGCGCGGCCGTACGCGGTGTTGAAGGACACGGAGTCGCCGTCGCGCTCCACCCAGACGATCGTGGTCTGCGGTGAGCCGTCGGCCCGAAGCGTCGTGACGACGCCGAAGTAGAGCTCGTCGAAGAGCGCGAGTTGGGGTTCCGTCAGCATCGTGGTAGCCTTTGGGACGGTATCCGGTCCCAGCGAGAGGAGGTCGACAACATGATGTTTGTGCGTGGCGCCTCCTCGGTCTTCCTGAGCTAGCCGGCGCTCCTTCGGGACGCGCGCGGCGTCCGTTTTCCGTCCTCGAAGGAGATCTGCGTTGCCTGGATTCGATTTGGGCGCGCTCGGCTGGAACGTCGAGCTCGCCGAAAACCTGGAACAGGGCCTCGAGCCCGGCCGCGTCGTCGCCGCGCACCGCGGCGCGTTCGACGTGGCGACGGCACACGGGAATGTGCGCGCCCGCGTGCCCGGAAGGTTCGTGCACGACGGCGTCGACGTCGCCGTCGGCGACTGGGTGTCGATCGCCGGCGCGGTCATCCGCGGCGTGTTGCCGCGTCGGAGTGCCATCGTCCGCAAGGCCGCCGGGCTCACGTCGGAGTCGCAGACGCTGGCGGCGAACGTCGACGTCGCGTTCATCGTCTGCTCGCTCGGGCCGGACCTCGAGCCGCGGCGCGTCGAGCGGTACCTCGTCACGATCTGGGAGAGCGGCGCGACCCCGGAGATCGTGCTGACGAAGGCCGACCGGATGGACGATCCGTGGCCGCTCGTGGCCGAGGTGGAGGCGGTGGCGGTCGGCGTCCCCGTCCACGTCGTCTCCGCGGTGAGCGGGCTGGGCTGCGACGAGCTGCGCGCGCGCATCCCGGAGGGGACGACCGCGGTCCTGCTCGGCTCGAGCGGCGTTGGCAAGTCGACGCTCGTGAACCGGTTCGCCGGGCACGAGTTGATGGCGGTCAAGGAGACGCGCGTCGACGACGACGAGGGTCAGCACACGACGTCGCATCGCCAGCTGATCCAGCTGCCGGGCGGCGGCATGGTGATCGACACGCCGGGGCTGCGCGAGTTGCAGCTTTGGAGCGGCGGCGAAGGCGCGATCGAAGCCGCGTTCGCGGACATCGAGGAGCTGATGCTGCAGTGCCGGTTCACGAACTGCGGGCACGAGACGGAGCCCGACTGCGCCGTGCGGGCCGCGCTGGAGTCGGGCGAGCTCGCGCGCGACCGTCACCAGAGCTGGCTCAAGCTGCAGCGCGAGTTGCGGGCCATCGCCATGCGCACGGACGCGCGCCTACGCCGCGAGGAGAAGCGCAAGTGGCAGCTACGCGTCCGGGAAGGAAGGTCGCGCGCGCGGCAGCGCTAACGATGACGCTCGACGGGGGACAGTCCCCGTAACGGGAAATCGAGGAAGTTGGCACGTTCTCGTATCGCAATCCGTGCGAGGACTCGCCGACGTGGCCCGCCAGGCTCGAGGCAATCTCCCAGAGGGCACGTACCACGTCACGACGCGCAGCGCCGGCCCGATCGCGATGTTCGTCGATCGCACTGACCGAATGGACTTCCTCGACCGGCTCGCGAAAGCGGCGAGCAAATTCGGTTGGTCATGCCGGGCGTTCTGCCTGATGACGACGCACTATCACCTGCTCCTCGATGTCCCGACGAACACGCTGCAGCCCGGCATGCAACGCTTGAACGGCCAATACGCGCAGGAGTTCAACCGTCAGCATGGTCGCTCGGGCCATCTCCACGGCGATCGCTACAGCGCGACGCCGGTCGAGACCGAACGGCATCTCCTCGCCGCCTTCCGATACGTCGTCCGCAATCCGGTTCGCGCGGGTCTCTGCGCGAGCCCGGCGGACTGGCTATGGAGCAGCTACCGCGGCACGGCGGGCATCGACGTCGGATTCCCGTTCGTCGACGACGCGCCGATCCGTGCCTACTTCAGTCGCGACACCGAGAAAGCGTTACAACTCTTGCGCGACTTCTCGGAACTCCCGTTACGGGGACTGTCCCCCGTGAGGGGCCACGCGCCTACGAAGAAGCGATCAGGTCGAGCGGCTTGACGATCTCGGCGAAGTGGCAGGCCGAGGGATGGCCCTGCCCGCGGTCGATGAGCGCCGGCTCTTCCTCTGCGCAGATGGGCTGCGCCTTCCAGCAGCGCGTCCGGAAGCGGCACCCGGACGGCGGATTCGCCGGGCTCGGGACGTCGCCCTCGAGCACGATCCGCTTCCGCTTGCCGCGCTGCGACGGCTCCTCGATCGGCACCGCCGAGAGAAGCGCCTGCGTGTACGGATGCGCCGGCTCGTTGTAGATCTGGTGCTTGTCGCCGATCTCGACGATCTTGCCGAGGTACATCACGGCGACGCGGTCCGAGACGTGCCGCACGACCGACAGATCGTGCGCGACGAAGATGTACGTCAGCCCGAAGTCGCGCTGCAGCGACTCGAGCAGGTTCACGACCTGCGCGCGGATCGACACGTCGAGGGCCGACACCGGCTCGTCGAGGATGATCACCTGCGGATTGAGTGCGAGCGCGCGCGCGACACCGATGCGCTGCCGCTGGCCGCCGGAGAACTCGTGCGGGAAGCGGTTCGCATGCTCGGGCGAGAGGCCGACCGTGCGCAGCAACTCGTCCACGCGCTGATGGCCGCGGTCGCCGCCGTACGATCCTGCGATCTTCAGCGGCTCGCCGATGATGTCGCGCACCGTCATGCGCGGGTTGAGCGACGCGTACGGATCCTGGAAGACGATCTGCATCTCGCGGCGCACCGGGCGCATGCGCCTTCGGCCCCAGCGGCTGATGCCGCGCCCGTTGAAGTAGATGCGGCCGCTCGTCGGCTCGACGAGCTTGAGGATCGTGCGCGACAACGTCGTCTTGCCGCAGCCGGACTCGCCGACGAGCCCGATCGTCTCGCCCTTGTAGATCGTCAGGTCGACGCCGTCGACCGCGTGGATCTGGCCGACCGTCCGCTTCAACAGTCCGGCCTTGATCGGGAAGTGCGTCACGAGGTTCTCGATCCGCAACAGGCCCGGCTTGTCGGCCGCGAGCACGTTCTCCGCGTTGTCGAGCTCCGCCTCGGCCGCGTCCCACGCCCGCGTGTACCACGCGAGCGCCGCCATCACGACGCCGACGACCAGGCAGACGGCGATGGTCAGATAGAGGCCCCAGGTCGCGTGCACCGCGCCGCCGTGCGCAGGCCCCTTGCCGAGCTTCAGGTATGGATGCTCGCTCTTCGGCGACGAGGCCACGGCGATCATCAGGCCGCCGACCGCGAACGCGGCCGCGGCTCCAAGCGCGGCAAGGAGGAACAGCCGGGCCTTGTACCCGATCGCTCCGAGGACGACCGCGACGAGGAGCACGACGATGACGAGCCAGCCTGCGCCGCTCGTGCCCGTGACCGTCGCCGGCGGCACGAGCCTCGGCACCTTGGCCTCGTGCAGCCACGGCGTGAAGAGCGAAACGAGCGAGACGGTCGCGACGGTGGCGCCGGCGCCGATCAGGCGCTGCGCCATCGCCTTCAGCCGGTCGGCCTTCTGCTCCCAGCCCTGCAGGCTGGCCTCGAGCACGGCGAGATCGTGCTGCTGCCCGTCGCCGTTCGTCGTGCTCACGATCCACTCCCTGCTTCGATGGGGTCGGAGAACTTCGACTGGTGACCGATCAGCTCGTCCGCGAAGTGACAGGCCGCGGCGTGGCCTTCGCCTTCGGCCGAGTGCAGCGTCGGCACCTCTTCACGACACTGCTGCCGGCCCTGCGACAGGAAGCACCGCGGATGGAACGCGCAGCCGGACGGCCGGCTGATGAGCGACGGCGGCGAGCCCGGGATCGGCCGCAGCCATTCCTCGTCCTCCGTCAGCTTGGGAAGGCTGTCGAGCAGGCCCACCGTGTACGGATGACGCGGCGAGCGGAAGATCGTGTGGACGTCGCCCGACTCGACGATGCGGCCCGCGTACATGACGAGCACGCGGTCGCACATCTCGGCGACGATCCCGAGGTCGTGCGTGATGAGGATGGTCGCCGCCTCCGTCTCCTCCTGCACGGTCTTCAGCACCTCGAGCACCTGCGCCTGGATGGTGACGTCGAGCGCCGTCGTCGGCTCGTCTGCGATCAGCAGCGACGGCGAGTTCGCGATCGCCATCGCGATCATCGCGCGCTGCCGCATGCCGCCCGAGAACTCGTGCGGATACTGGTCGACGCGCGTGTCCGGGTTCGGCACGCCGACGAGGCGGAGCAGGTCGATCACGCGCGACCGCACCGTCGTCGTCCGAGACCTTCGGGTAGTGCGTCTTGATCGCCTCGCCGAGCTGGAAGCCGATCTTCAAGACCGGGTTGAGCGAGGTCATCGGATCCTGGAACACCATCGCGACCTCGTCCCCGCGGAACTCGCGCAATTCGCGCGAGGTCATCTTCAGGAGATCCTTGCCCTTGAAATCGGCCGTGCCGCTGGCGATCCGCCCCGGCGGCTGCGGGATGAGCCCGAGCAGCGCCATCGTGCTGACGCTCTTGCCGGAGCCGGACTCGCCGACGATCCCGAGCGTCTCGCCCGGGAAGACGTCGTACGAGATGCCGTCGACCGCGTGGACGATGCCGTCCTCGGTTCGAAACTCGACCGCGAGATCGCGGATCGAAAGGAGCGGCTCCGCTGCCATCAGGCCCGAACTCTCCGCTGCTGCGGGTCGAGCGCGTCGCGCAGTCCGTCACCGACGAAGTTCACGCAGATGACGATGATGACGAGGACGAGGCCCGGCAGCACCGTCAGCCACCACTTCTGCGGGAAGTTCTGGCCGCCGGCGACGAGCTTGCCGAGCGAGGGCGTCGGATCGGCGATGCCGAAGCCGAGGAAGGACAGGAACGCCTCGAGGATGATCGCGTCCGCGACGGCGAGCGTGCCGTTCACGACGATCGGCCCGAGCGTGTTGGGAAGTATGTGGCGGAACATGATCCGCATGTCGCCGGCGCCGACGGCCTTCGCGGCCTCGACGTACTCCTTCTCGCGCAGCGACAGGAAGACACCGCGCACGATGCGCGCGATCGGCGTCCAGTAGAAGCCGGCGATGATCGCGACGATCGTCCACTCGTTGCCCGAGCGACCGAGCAGCGCCGCGACGGTCAGGAGGACGACGAGCACCGGCAGCGTCAGGACGAGGTCGGTGATGCGCATGATCGCGTTGTCGATCCAGCCGCGGTAGTAGCCGGCGATCGCGCCGACGAAGAGCCCGAAGATCGTCGATACGACCGCGACCACGAGGCCGACCTGCTCCGACGTCTTGATGCCGTAGATCACGCGGCTGAGGTAGTCGCGCCCGATCTCGTCCGTCCCGAAGTAGTGATGCCCGACAGTCGTCGGCGCGTGCAGGACGTTGGTGAGGTCGATCTGGTCGAACGTGTACGGCGCGACGTAGCTCGCCAGCGCACCGGCACCGAAGATGATGACGAGGCCGGCGAGCCCGATCATCGCGAGGCGGTGACGCAGGAACCGGCGGCGCGCGTACGACCACTGGCTGCGCGCCTTCAGCTCCATGCCTTCGGCCGAGGTCACGTCCACCGGCACGGCGAGGACCTTCCCGTCGACGATCGCGGGAGGTGGTTCGACTTGGAGCGGTGTGGTCGGCTCAGTCATAGCGAATCCTCGGGTCGAGGAAGCCGTACAGGATGTCGGCCAGGAGGTTGAACACGATGACCGTGATGGCGACGATCATGATGTACGCCATCACCGAATAGACGTCGTTCGTCTGCAAGCGCGTGATGAAGAAGTACCCCATGCCGTCGAGCGTGAAGATGGTCTCGGTGACGATCGCCCCGCCGAGCAGCGCGCCGAACTGGAGCGCCGAGACGGTGACGATCGGGATCAGCGCGTTCCGCACGACATGCCGGAAGATCACGAGGCGTTCCGGCAGCCCCTTCGCGCGCGCCGTGCGCACGTAGTCGCTGTTGATCACGTCGAGCATCGTCGCGCGCATGTATCTGCTGTACAGCGCAAAGCTGACGACGACGAGCGTGATGACCGGGAGCGCGATGTGCTGCAGCCGGTCGAGCGACCACGTGTTGCTCGTGACCCCGCTGTTGAGGCCCGAGGTGTAGAAGATCCGCACGTGCCACTTCAGATAGATGTCGACGAAGATGATCTGGAGGATGAGCGCGAGCCAGAAGGTCGGCATCGCGTACCCCAGGAAGCTCAGTGACGTCATCGTGTAGTCGAAGATCGAGTACTGGCGGATCGCCGAGTAGATGCCGACGGCGACGCCGAGGATGAGCGCGATCACCTGCGCGAGCAGGACGATCTGCAGCGTGTGCTCGATCGCGACGGAGATGTCGGGCCAGATCGCCTGCGAGGTCAGCAGCGACTGACCGAGCTTGTGCACGAAGACGTCCTGGAGCCAGTACCAGTAGCGGACGGGCAGCGACTGGTCGAGGTGGTACACGTGCGCGAGGTGGTGCAGGATCGCGGGATTGTTCGTCCGCGGATTCGCGCGCAGGTTCGCGAGCGGGTCGCTCGACTTCGTGATGAACGTGAAGCTGAGGAAGCTCGTCGCCAACAGCACCGGGATGCTGTAGAGGATCCGCCGCGCGATGTAAGTGAGCATGTTGTCCGAGGCCTTTTTCGACCTGGGGCCCCGTCCGCCTGCGCGGACGGAGCCCCAGGAGTGCTTCGAAGTCGGGCTAGTTTACCCCGCCTTCTGGGTCCTTATTGCTACGACGACCAGTGCCAGTCCTGGATGTTCCAGAACGGGCCGACGATGGCCGGGTTGTTGACCATGCCCTGCAGCGCCGTCTTGTAGATCAGCGGCGTCGGGCGCTGGTAGAGCGGGAACACCGGAACGCTGTCCGACATGAGCTGATCGGCCTTCTGGAAGTCAGCCTGCCGCTTCGCCGGGTCGAGCTCCGCGTTGCCGGCCTTCAGGAGCTGGTCGACCTTGTGGCTGCAGTAGCCGGTCCAGTTGCCGGCACCCTGGCAGCGCCAGGAGTCGTACCAGTCACCCGGGTCGCCCGTCGTGATCTCCGCGAACTCGGCGATGTCGAAGCCGCCCGAAGGCAGACCCGACGAGCCGAAGATGACGTTCGCAGGGAGCGGATGATCGTTGACCTGGATGCCGATCGACTTCATCTCGGCCTTGCCGATCGCCTCAGACGTAGCGCGAACCGAGTTACCCGACGTCCACGACCAGTTGATCGTCGCCGGCAGACCCGAGCAGGTCCAGATCTTCGAGTTGCTCGGATCGACCGAGGACGGACCGCCCGTGCAGTGCTTCGCCATCAAGGCGAGCGCCTTCTGCGGGTTGAAGTTCCACTTGGCGAAGTCGGGCTTGTAGGCCGCCTCCGTCGAGTAGTAGATCGCGTTGTCCTGCGGCTTCGTGTTGCCGGCGAGAGCGCCGTACACCGTGTTGATGATCGACTGGCGATCGATCGACATGGCGATGGCCTCGCGGAACCACGGCGCGCGAAGGAGCGCGTTCGTCGAGCCCTGCGTTGACGCTGTCGGCCGCCTTGGCATTGCCCTCACGCAGCTCGATGTGCTCGAAGTAGTAGCCGGGGATCTGGTTGAACGTGATCCCAGGCGTGCTCTTCAGCGGCTGCAGGTAGAGACCGAACGTCGGCGAGATCGCGTCGACCTCACCACCGCGCATTGCCTCTTCCTCGGAGTTCGTGCTGGCGATGATCTTGAAGTCGACTTCGCCGATGGACGGCTTCTTGCCGATCCAGAACGGGTTCGCCTTCAGGGTCGTCCCCTGGCCCTTGGTGTAGTTCGAGAGGAAGTACGGGCCGTCGGAGACGGGCTGACCGTCGCTACCGCAGATGCAGTTCGTCCAGATCTTGTTGAAGTCCAGGCCCTTGAGGGCAGCGGACGGATAGATCCCGGAGAACAGGCTCTGCCAGTTCGCGTACGCACCGCACGGGAAGTCGGTCGAGCAGTTCTTCGTCTTCCAGAAGAACGTGACCTGCTTCGTTCCCTTGTGCGTGAAGTGCGTCGGGTCGAGGTTGCTGTACCCGGTACGACCGACGATGTCGTTGGTCGTGCTGTCGATGTTCTGAAGCGTGTAGACGAAGTCCTGGTACGTGACCGGGACCTTCTTGCCGCCCCAGTACCAATACGCCTTCGGGCTGATCGTGTACGACACGCCCTTCGCGTTTGCGGAGGCCGCCGTCGTGATACCGGTCGGAATCCACAAGCCCTTCTGGTTCTGGATGAACGGGCCATACGTCGTCTCGCCGGCACCCATCCACGACGCCCACAGCTCGTTGCAGCAGCTGAGGACCGTGTTGAAGCCGTCGATGTCCTGCTCGGCGCCGAACACCACGACGTTCGAGGCCTCGCGGCCCGCCGTCGTTCTCGGCACCTGCGCCCACGCCTGGGCGAACGGCGCAGCGGCCGGCGTGCCGTTAGCAACGGCTGCCGAGCCGGCGACCTTGGTCTTCGCGGTCGCGGATGCAGCCAAGAGAAGCACGGCTGCTGCCGCTCCCACGAGGAGCCAGAGGCGTCTGTGCATCGATTTCCCTCCGTTTGGTTCGGCGCCGGGAGCTGGATCTCTGGTCGGCGGCGCCTGCTCCGCTCCCACGCCCCGAGGGGCGTCCCGTTACAGTCGTATGACGACGGCGCGGTAGCTTAGTTAGCAGGAGGTTAAAGCGCTAGAGGGCGAGCACCGGACCGACCCGGAGGGTGGTCGCGGGCACGAGTTTCCGCTCCATGGCCAGGATGTGCTGGCTGACGATGTCCTGCTGGAGGCTCGGCGCCGTCACGACCAGGGTGGCCGTGCGGGCCTGGTGCCCCGAGGAGCGGATCGAATGGCCGAGGGCGAGCGACGACGCGGCGGCGACGAGCACCGCCGCGGCTGCGGCCGCGATCTGGAGCCCGGGCCGGCGGCGGCGGGACGGAAGCGCGACCCCGACGTGGGGCCGCTCGAGCGGGGCCGCCCGGAGCCGGGTCGCGATCGCCGCGACCTCGAGTGCGTACGCCGTGCAGGCGTCGCACCCGCGCAGGTGCGCGGAGAGGCGCGCCGAGCCCATCTCCGACAGCTCACCGTCGAGCTGGGCAGAGACGAACTTGCGTGCGCGCTCGCACTCCGATGGCGGCATGGGCGTGAGCATCGTTCCCTTCTGTCCTATCAGACGACCCCGGGGCCAAAGAGTTAGGGCAGGAAGGTGACGACGAGGAGGAGCACCGAGAGCGAGGAGGTGGCGATCACGGTGAGCCCGGCGAGGAGATTGAACACCGGGCCGTTCGCGTGCTCGCCCATGAGCTCGCGGTTCGCGGACAGCCTCCAGACGAAGAAGAGGGTGACCGGGAGCAGGATGCCGTTCACCACCTGAACGGCGACGAGCAGCTTGATCACCGGGATCCCCGGGATGACCGCCACGATCGTCCCGATGGCGATGAGGACGGTGATGACCGCGACGAAGACGGGTGCCTCGCGCGGGCGGTGCTGGATCCCCTTCTCGAAGCCGAACGTCTCGGCGATGACGTACGCGGCTGTGACCGGCAGGATCGCCGCCGCGAGGAGGCTCGCCCCGAGCAGGCCGACGCCGAAGAGCGCCTCCGCGAAGCGCCCCGCGAAGGGCCGCAATGCCCGCGCCGCGTCGGCGGCGCTGTTGACGGTGCGATGGCCGTGCACGTAGAGCGTCGCACCGGTGGCGATGATGATGAAACTCGCGACGAGGTTGGCGAAGATCGACCCCGACGCGACCTCGATCTGTTCCGCGCGCAGCTCGTCCGGCCCGATGCCGCGCTCGACGACCGCCGACTGGACGTACAGCTGCATGAACGGCGTGATGGTCGTGCCCGCGGTCGCGATGAACAGGAAGAGGTAGCCGGAGTTGAGCTGGACGTGCGGGTGGACGATCGACTTGCCGACGTCCGCCCACTTCGGGTGGGCGAGGACCGCCGCGATCGGGTACGCGAAGAACGGGATCGTCATGAGGACGAAGACGCGCTCCGCCACCTTGTACGTGCCGCGCACGACGAGCAGCCATACCGCGACCGCCGCGATCGGGACGGACACCTGGAACGGGACGCCGGCGAGGCCGAGGGCGGCACCGATGCCGACGAACTCGGAGATGCAGATGCCGAGGTTCGCGACCAGGACCGATCGCGGTCGCGAAGAACGACCAGCGCACGCCGTACTCCTCGCGGATCAGCTCGGCGAGGCCCTTGCCGGTCACCGCCCCCATGCGCGCCGCCATCTCCTGCACGACGATCAGCGAGACGGTGATGACCACCATCATCCACAGCAGCTGGTAGCCGTACTTCGCGCCGACCGAGGAGTAGGTCGCGATCCCGCCGGCGTCGTTGCCCGCGTTCGCGGCGATGAGCCCGGGGCCGAGGACCGCGAACAGGACGACGAGCCGCCCGCGGCCCCGCCCTGCGCGACTACTCGCCGAAGAGCCCGAACTGGCGACGCCATCCGCGCGGGAGGACGAGCTCGAGGACGTCGTCGACGGTGACGACGCCGAGCAGGCGCTCCTCCCCGTCGACGACCGGGATGACGGTGAGGTCGAAGTCCGTCATGAGGCGGGCGACTTCCTCGAGGTCGGCGTCGGTGCGCACGCGCTGCGGGGCGTCGGCGATGTCGCCGACGGTCGCTTCCGGGTCGGCGCGGAGCAGATCGACGAGCGCGACCGCGCCGGTCAGCCGCTTGCTCGCGTTCATCACGTAGATCCAGGCAACGGCTTCGGGCGAGGTCGTCGACCTGCGGATCCGGTCCAGCACCTCGGTCTGCGTCGCCTGGGAGAACACGCACACGAACTCGGGGCTCATCAGCCCGCCTGCCGTCGCCGGGTCGTAGCCGAGGAGCGCGCGCACGCGTCGCCGCTGCACGAGCGGCAGGAGCCGCACGACCTCCTCGCGCCGCTCCTCGGGCAGCTCGCTGACGAGGTCGGCCGCGTCGTCGGCCTCCATGCGGGCGAGGATCTCCGCGATCTCCGCGTCCGGGCGCTCCTCCATGAACTCCTGCTGGTGGTTCGGCTCGAGCTCCTCGAACACGTCCGCCTCGAGCTCCGGGTCACCTTCGACGGCGTCGAGGATCTCGCGGCCCTCGTGGTGAGACGCCTGCTCGACGAGGTCCGCGAGCTGGGCCGGATGGAGCCGCGCGAGCTTCGGGTGCGGCACGCGGAGGCGCAATGTGGGCACGTGGCCCGTGAATGGCTCGACCGACGCCCAATCGAGGAACTCGCTCGTGCCGACCGAGCCGGCGAGCGCGCGCGGGACGACGCGTCGCACGAGCCCCCGCACGCCGGTATCGACGCCGACGACGCGGTACCACCCGTCGAGCCGTGCGAGCTCGATCTC
Organism: uncultured Actinomycetes bacterium; assembly: GCA_963734285.1. Lineage (GTDB taxonomy): Bacteria > Actinomycetota > Thermoleophilia > Gaiellales > Gaiellaceae > Palsa-739. The sequence continues at coordinate 150,961 of CAVTGM010000003.1, forward strand.
GTTCGTGCGCACGAGCCGTGCGCCGTCGACGTTGATCAGCTGGCGGTCGAGCACGTCCTTCTTGAGCAGCACCTCGGCCGGCCGGCGCTCGAACGGCTGCAAGTCGAGGCTGCGCGCCCGCAGCCTGTACGCTGCCGTGCTCGACCTCGGCGATCGCGTCCGCGGGGACGAACACCTGGCGTCCAGCGATCGTCGAGAGGAGCCCCGTCACCGGCGGGTACTCGTCCTCTCCCAGCCGGACGATGAGGTCGTCGACGCGGCCGAGCTTCTTGCCATCGGGGTCGAGGACGTCCCCGCCGACCACGAACGAGAGATGCAGGACGCGCGGCGTCGTGGCAGCCGAAGCTTCCATGCGGCGACCCTAATCGGTGCTCGGTTAGCCGCGCGTTATGCCGAGCCCGGCACGCACGACGTCCGCCATCGTGCGGGAGGGCGGCGACGAGCACTGCCCGTTGTTTCGGGGTGAGACGAGCCTCGGAGCGGAGGCCCGAGCAGCCTCGGCGCACAGGCCCGCGCCTCGAAGTCGGCGAAGTCCTCGCGGATGATCGTGTAGTAGAGATCCGACGGATACGCGGCGTTGGTGCTCGAATGGGCGACGAGGGCGACCGCGTCGCGGGCGAAGATCCGGGCGTCCGCCGCACACGCAGCGGGGCTCGTCGAGGCCGAGACGGTCGTCGCGGGATGGTCGCCGTACGCGGGCACGGTCACCGTGTGCCTCCGGTCGCCGCCGCCGCAGCCGGCCAGAACGGCGCTACAGAGCAGGAAAACCCATACGCGTTTCACACCCGCGATCCCCCTAACAGGTGGCGGCCCATCACCCGTTTTTGGACGACGCTTCTCCTGCGGCTCCAAAAGCTCTGCGGCAACGTACCTGCGGCGAAAGAAGACAAACGATGCTCGACGCACTCGGCACCGGCGTGGCAGTCGCGCCGGAACAGACTGACGCACATCCCCCGCTCGGACGATTCCTCGTCGAGCGCGGCCTCCTCAGCGACGAACAGCTCCAGTACGCGCTGTCCGAGCATGCACGCACCGGCCTTCCCCTCGGCCAGGTGCTCATCAGCCTCAGCTACGTGACCGCTCGACGATCGCGCAGGCGCTCGCGACCCAGCAGGGCGGGCTCGTCCAGACCGAGTACGGCTTCGCGACGGGCTTCAGCCCGGACCAGGCGATGGCGGCGCCCCTCGGCCTTCCGCCCGTGAGCCCGCCTCCCACGACCGGCGTCGCCCCCTCGTGGATCCAGGCAGAGTCGGCCCAGCAGATTGCGCAAGCGCCCGCCCCGGTGTCCCGGCCGCGGTCGTCGAGGCTGCGGTCCTCCAGGCCGCGCCGCGCCGCCCCTTCCGGCCCGGAGCTGGCGGAAGCCTCCACGCGGATCATGTCGCTCGAGCTCGAGCTCGCGGCTGCCCGTCAGGAGACCGAGCTCGCGCGGCAGGATGCAGGTCGGCACGGCAGGAAATGCTCGCGGCGAACGCGGCGGGCGAGGAGCTCGCGCGGCACGGACGCGCATCGCCGAGCTCGAAGGCGAGACGACGCTCACGCGCAGCGCGCTCGACGAGGCGTCGCGAAAGATCGAGGCGCTCGAGCAGGCGGCACTGGCAGCGGCCGGCGTCGAGGCCGATCTCCAGGCAGCGACCGAGCGCGTCCAGGCGCGGTCGAGCGGGCGGCGATGGCCGACCGGCAGCGCCGAGGCCGAGCTCCAGCAGATGCAGGCCGAGCTCCAGCAGACGCAGGCGCAGCTCGCGTCGACGACGGAGAACCTCCGCGCGGCGTACGAGCGGCTCCACCAGTTCGAGATCGCGCAGGCGCTCCAGCAGCACCAGCAGGCGCGAACGGCATCGCCGTTCGCGTGGCAATCCTGACGAGGAGTGGAGCTAGGCGGGCTCGAACCGCCGACCTCCTGGGTGCGATCCAGGCGCTCTCCCAGCTGAGCTATAGCCCCGCGAGCAGTCCAGTCTAGCCGGATTTCAGGCGGCAAACAGTGTCAGGTCCGGCTCGCGATCGCCGCGCAGCACGGCGAGGTCGACCTCGACGCAGCGGAACCCGCGCGACTCCGCGAGCGCGACCGCCTGCGGCTTGATCGTCTGCGCGGCGAGGATCCCGCGGCAGCCCGCCTTCGCCGGGTCCTCGCGGATGAACCCGACGTACCGCGTCAACTGCTCGACCGCGTCGATCGTCCCGATGCGCTTGATCTCGACCGCGACCCACTCGCCGGCCGCGTCCTTGCACATGAGGTCGACGGGGCCGACGTCGGTCGGCCATTCGCGCTTGACGAGCGTGAGCTCCTCGCCGAGCGCGGCGGGCGCCGCGGCGAGCTCCTCCTGCAGGTGGCGCTCGACGCCGTCCTTCTGCAGCGCGGCCGACTCGCCCATGTCGTGCACGACGTCGCTCAGCACCTCGGCGAGGCGAATCTCGAGCACGTCCTCGGTCTTCGGCTTGCGCACGACGAGCCGGTCGCCCTCGTCCTCGACGACCGTCGGCGCCGTCATCCAGTTCAGCGGCTTGAAGCCGCCGGCGTCGTCGTGGACGAGCACGGAGCCGTCGGCCTTGAGGATGAGGAGCCGGACCGCCTCCGGCAGGACCGCGTTCAGCCGGCCGGAGTAGCGAACTTCGCAGCGGGCGACGAGCAGGCGCACATCGGGAACCTACTGTCGATTCCGGACAGGCCCCGCAGCGACACTGCGGGGCCTGCCGGTCGGGTTGGTGCGCCTACCACCAGGAGCCGCGCGTGCGGCCGCCGGCGCCGCCTGCGAACAGGCTGATCAGCCAGACGAGCGCGAGCACGACCGCGACGATGAAGAGCCAGTGGACCGTGAACCCAACGCCGAACGCGAGGATCGCGAGTAATGCAAGTACTACGAGGAGGAGCATCGAGCCTCCTTTGGTCTCGGGTGTGAGTCAGTACAACGAACGAGCGCGCACTGCGGTTTCGCTAGCGCACGACGCGTGAGCCGCCGACGATCGCTTCGCCGCCGTCGTCGAAACGCACCCAGGCCTTGCCCTTGCCGTCGTAGTCGGGTGACCAGACGAGCAGCGTCGCGTCGCGGCCGCCGACCGAGACGTGCTCCGTCCCCTCCGGCTCCGCGCCCGACCAGACGCGCACGAACGGGTTGTGCTCGCGCTCGCGGCCGATCGTCGTTTCGTCCGTGTGGCCGGGCAGCACGCGCATCGCGTCCGGCAGGGCCATGAAGACGTCCATCACGGAGGCACGGACCCGCGCCGGATCGCCGCCGCCGACGGCGTCCTTGAAGAGCGTGTCGCCCGTGAAGACGATGTCGTCCCCGAGAACGAAGGCGACCATGTCGTCGGCGTGTCCAGGGGTCGCGACGCCGCGGACGCGGATGCTGCCGAACTCCCACTCTCCCGGCTCAGCGACGACGGGAACGCCGAGCCGCGACTGCAGCTCGTCCTCCCAGGCGACGTGGTCGTGATGGGCGTGCGTCCGGAGGATGGCCGCGGGCTTGGCGCCCCAGCGCTCGAGCGCCGCGAGGAGCGGCGCCGGGTCCGCCCCGGCGTCGACGAAGACCGCCGTCCCGCCCTCGGCGTCGGCCACGACGTAGGCGTTCGAAAGCCAGTCCGGGTGCATGTTCCGCTCGACGAGCATCGCGGGATAGGCTACGCCCTATGGCCGGACTCCTTTCACGCACGATGCTGATCGTCAAGGCGAAGTACTCGAAGCTCTTGAACCGGGCCGAGAACCCGACGGAGACGCTCGACTACTCGTACGAGCAGATGCTCGAGCAGCTCCAGAACGTGAAGCGCGGCGTCGCAGACGTCGTCACCTCGAAGAAGCGGCTCGAGCTGCAGCAGCAGAAGCTCGAGCAGAACGTCGTCAAGCTCGAGACACAGGCACGCCAGGCAGTCGGGGCGAACCGCGAGGATCTCGCGCGGCAGGCGCTCGAGCGCAAGGCGGTCGCGCAGCAGCAGTTGCAGAGCATGGACGACCAGGTGAAGGGGCTCGCCGACCAGCAGGAGAAGCTCGTCGCGTCGCAGCAGCAGCTGGAGTCGCGCATCGAGTCCTTCCGCTCGCAGAAGGAAGTTCTCAAAGCGCAGTACTCGGCAGCCGAGGCGCAGGTGCGCGTCGGCGAGGCTGCGACCGGCATCGGGCGCGGCATGAACGACACCGGGCTCGCGATCGAGCGCGCGAAGAGCAAGACCGAGGAGATGCAGGCGCGCGCGGCGGCGATCGACGAGCTGACGAGCACCGGCGCCCTCGAGGATCTGAGCGCCGGCGACCAGACGCAGCTCGACCGCGAGCTGGCGCAGATCTCCGCGTCGTCGCAGGTGGACAGCGAGCTCGCGAAGCTGAAGGCGGAAGTCGGCACGGGCGACGGCGCTGCGAAGGAGATCGGCGCGGGCGACGCCGAAGCAGCACCCGCGCCCGAGCAGCAGCAGTAGCTTGGGCCTGGGCGACGTTCTCTTCGGCCGCAAGAAGCTGAAGGCGCCGGCCGCCGAGCGGCTCTTCGCAATCAGCACTGCGGCGGTGACGCTCGACACTGCGTGCTCGCTGAAGACGGCGGGCGTCGGCGCAGTCATCTTCAAGCCGCTCTCCGCGGGCGAGTTCACTGCGGCGGACCAGGAGATCGAGCAGCTCCTCCAGGCGGTCGCGGCCTCGCAGGGGACGAAGCTCGACCGGAAGACCGACACCTTCGGCTACGAGTGGGTGATCGCGCGCGATCCCGACCTCGAGGATCAGGTCGCCGCCGTGCACACGGTCGCGTCCGAGCTCGAGGCGAAAGGTTGGCGCGCAGCTGCTCGCGGCCGCGTATAAGTTCGAGGCGAAAGAATCCGTGTACTGGATCTACGGGTTAAGACGGGAACGTTCTAGGCCTTCGTCCCGAGCGGGAGAAGAACGAGCGCGTCAACGCGAGGAGCTGAGCTGAAAGCGAAGCTCGAGTCCCGACTGCCGGTCGAGCCCGACCTTCGCGCCGACGGGTTGTGCTCGCGCTCGCGGCCGATCGTCGTCTCGTCCGTGTGGCCGGGCAGCACGCGCATCGCGTCCGGCAGGGCCATGAAGACGTCCATGACGGAGCTGCGGACACGCGCCGGGTCGCCGCCGCCGACCGCGTCCTTGAAGAGCGTGTCGCCCGTGAAGACGATCTCGTCCCCGAGCGACGAACGCGACCATGTCGTCGGAGTGCCCGGGCGTCGCGACGCCGCGGACAAGGATGCCACCGAACTCCCACTCCCCCGGCTCGGCGACGACCGGGACGCCGAGCCGCGACTGCAGCTCGTCCTCCCAGGCGACGTGGTCGTGGTGGGCGTGCGTGCGGAGGATGGCCGCGGGCTTGGCGCCCCAGCTGCTCGAGCGCGGCGAGAAGCGGGGCCGGATCCGCCCCCGCGTCGACGAAGACCGCCGTGCCGCCCTCGGCGTCGGCCACGACGTAGGCGTTCGAAAGCCAGTCCGGGTGCATGTTCCGCTCGACGAGCATCGCGGGATAGGCTACGCCCTATGGCCGGACTCCTTTCACGCACAGCACTGATCATCAAGGCGAAGTACTCGAAGCTCTTGAACCGGGCCGAGAACCCGACCGAGACGCTCGACTACTCGTACGAGCAGATGCTCGAGCAGCTCCAGAACGTCAAGCGCGGCGTCGCGGACGTCGTCACCTCGAAGAAGCGGCTCGAGCTGCAGCAGCAGAAGCTCGAGCAGAACGTCGTCAAGCTCGAGACGCAGGCGCGCCAGGCTGTCGGAGCGAACCGCGAGGACCTCGCGCGGCAGGCGCTCGAGCGCAAGGCCGTCGCGCAGCAGCAGTTGCAGAGCATGGACGACCAGGTGAAGGGGCTCGCCGACCAGCAGGAGAAGCTCGTCGCGTCGCAGCAGCAGCTCGAGTCGCGCATCGAGTCGTTCCGCTCGCAGAAGGAAGTGCTGAAGGCGCAGTACTCGGCGGCTGAGGCGCAGGTGCGCGTCGGCGAGGCCGCGACCGGCATCGGGCGCGGCATGAACGACACCGGCCTCGCAATCGAGCGCGCGAAGAGCAAGACCGAGGAGATGCAGGCGCGCGCGGCGGCGATCGACGAGCTGACGAGCACGGGCGCCTCGAGGATCTGAGCGCCGGCGACCAGACGCAGCTCGACCGCGAGCTCGCGCAGATCTCCGCGTCCTCGCAGGTGGACAGCGAGCTCGCGAAACTGAAGGCGGAAGTCGGCACGGGCGACGGCGCGGCGAAGGAGATCGGCGCGGGCGACGCCGAAGCAGCACCCGCGCCCGAGCAGCAGCAGTAGCTTGGGCCTGGGCGACGTTCTCTTCGGCCGCAAGAAGCTGAAGGCGCCGGCCGCCGAGCGGCTCTTCGCGATCAGCACCGCCGCCGTGACACTCGAGACCGAGTGCTCGCTGAAGACGGCGGGCGTCGGTGCGGTCATCTTCAAGCCGCTCTCCGCGGGCGAGTTCACCGCGGCCGACCAGGAGATCGAGCAGCTCCTCCAGGCGGTAGCCGCCTCGCAGGGGACGAAGCTCGACCGGAAGACCGACACGTTCGGCTACGAGTGGGTGATCGCGCGCGATCCCGAGCTCGAGGATCAGGTCGCCGCCGTGCACACGGTCGCGTCCGAGCTCGAGGCGAAGGGCTTCGGCGCGCAGCTGCTCGCGGCCGCGTTCAAGTTCGAGGGCGGGAAGAACCCCGTGTACTGGATCTACGGCTTCAAGACGGGAACGTTCTGGCCGTTCGTCCCGAGCGGCGAGAAGAACGAGCGCGACAACGCAGAGGAGCTGGAGCTGAAGGCGAAGCTCGAGCCCGAGCTGCCGGTCGAGCCCGACCTCTCGCGCTGGCTCGCGCTGTTCGACGCGCCGATCTAGGCGCTCATGGGCACGTGGCCCGGGAGAGCCTCGACGCCCGTAAGCCATCGCCGCACGTTGGCGTACGACTCGAGGTCGACCTCGGCTTCGCCGGCGACGTGGGTGTATGCGTACAGCGAGAGGTCGGCAAGTGTCGGCGTCTCGCCGACGAGCCACTCGCGCCCCTCGAGCGCCGCATCGACAGCGGCGAGCGCACGGCCGGCGCGCGACCACCATTCCTTCAGCCGCGGCTCGTAGCGCTCGCGCGGCCAGCCGCTGTAGGTGATGAGGAATCGCGCGACGCCGATCGTCGGCTCGATCTCGTGCTGCTCGAACGCGAGCCACTGCACCACGCAGGCCCGCTCGTAGGCGTCCTCGGGGACGAAGCGAGTGCCCTCGCCGAAGAGCCAGAGGATCGCATGCGACTCGCCGAGCGGGCGACCGTCGTCGAGGACGAGCGTCGGGACGCCGCGCGACGGATTCAGCTCGGCGAGGAACTCACGCCGGTCGCTGCGGTCGACGACGTCGACCTCGCGCCGCTCGTACTCGACGCCGAGGTGCGCGAAGAGCAGCCGCACCTTGTAGGCAGTTGCCGGAGATCGGGCTGTCGTAGAGGAGCATCGCGCGACTCTACGTGCGCAGCACTTCCGGCTTACGCGGCGACGGGGCGGCCCATCTCGCGCGCGATGGCGGAGAGGTCTAGGCGGCGACGGGGCGGCCCATCTCGCGCGCGATGGCGGAGAGGGCGGCGAGGCGCTTCTCGAGCGGCGGGTGATCCATGAAGATCTCGCTCATCTGCATGCGCCAGTTGGTCGGGATGATGAAGAACGCGTTCATCGCCTGAACCTCGCGCAGGTCGCGCTGCGGGATCTGCGTGATGCCGCTCGAGATCTTCTGGAGCGCGCTCATCAGGTGCTCCGGCGCGCCGGTGATGAGCGCGGAGCCGCGGTCGGCGGCGTACTCGCGATAGCGCGAGAGCGTCCGGATGAGGACGTAGCTGATCGCGTAGGTGACGATCGAAACGGCGAGGACGATGATCCAGATCGGAACGCCGCCCTGGTTGTTGTTGTTGTTCCGGTTGCCGCCGCCGAAGCCGCCGAACATCCCGAAGTAGAGACCCCAGCGCGTGATGAGGCCCGGCGAGCATCGCGAAGAAGCTCGCGACCGTCATGACGAGGACGTCGCGGTTCGCGACGTGCGAGAGCTCGTGCGCGAGCACGGCCTCGAGCTCCTGCGGCTCGAGCCTGCGCCAGAGCCCCTGCGTGACGGCGACCACCGCGTGCTGCGGGTTGCGCCCGGTCGCGAACGCGTTCGGCACGTCGGTGTCGACGACGGCGACGCGCGGCTTCGGGAGCCCGGCCATCGCGCACAGCCGCTCGACCATGGCGTGCAGCTCCGGCGCGTCCTGCTCGGAGACGATCTTCGCCCCCGACGCGGCGAGCGCGAGCTTGTCCGAGGTGTAGTACTGGAAGAAGGCGATGCCGATGACGATCACGAGCATCGGCGCGAGCCCGACGTTCAGGACGTTGAGCAGGACGACGGCGAAGACGACGTAGAGCAGGCCGAGGAGCCCGCCCGTGGCGAACATCCGCAGCGTCAGTCCCCGGTCACGTCCGTAGCTCTTGCGCTTCACGGTTCACATGGTAGTCCCGCCTTGTAGAGTTTCGCGTCGTGCGCCGGGCAGCTCTCATCGTTCTCTCATGCGGGCTGCTCGCCGGCTGCGGGGCCCAGGGCGTCGTCAGCCCGACGCCGGTGACGATCGTCGGCAAGGCGCCCGCCGCGCCGCAGGCGCCGATCACGCCGGCCTTCTCGCTCAAGGGCGACCCGACCGCGGGCGCAGCCATCTTCACGAGCTCGGGCTGCACCGGCTGCCACACGCTCGCCGCCGCGCACGCGACCGGCACGGTCGGCCCGAACCTCGACACGCTCAAGCCGGACTACCGCCACGTGACCGCGCAGGTGACGAACGGCGGCGCGGCGATGCCGGCCTTCAAGAGCAGCCTCTCCTCCCAGAAGATCGCCGACGTCGCCGCCTACGTCGTGAAGTCGACCGGCGGCACGCTCCCGTAGAGCTTCCCGCCGGCTTCCCCCGCCCGCTCGCGGCCTTCGCGGTCGACCTCGACCGCACGCTCATCGCCGAGGACGCCGTCCTCCGCCCGCGGACGAAGGCGGCCATCGCCGCGGTGCGCGCCGCCGGCGTGCACGTGATCGTCGTCACCGGCCGGATGTTCCGCTCCGTCCGCCCGTACGTCGAAGAGGCGGGGATCGACGACCCGGTGATCTGTTACCAGGGCGCGGTCGTCGCCGATCCGCGCACGGGCGAGTTCCTCCGTCACGTGCCGATCCCGCGCGAGCGCGCGCTCGAGGTGATCGACATCGTCGTGCCGCTCGGCTTCCATCTCAATTGCTACGTCGACGACGAGCTGTACGTCGCAGAGGTCACGCCGGAGGCGCGGCGGTACGCCGACTTCCAGCACCTCGACATCCACGCCGTCGGGCCGCTGCGCGACTGGCTGCAGGCCGACCCGACGAAGCTCGTCGCCGTCGGCGACCCGGATGCCCTCGACGCGCTCGAGGCCGAGCTGAAGCCGCGCTTCGCGGGGAAGCTCTTCATCTCGAAGTCGCTGCCGTACTTCCTCGAGTTCGCGCATCCCGACGTGAGCAAGGGCGCCGGCCTCCAGTTCGTCGCCGACCGGCTCGGCTTCGACGCCGCGCACACGGCCGCGTGCGGCGACGGCGAGAACGACCGCGAGCTCCTCGACTGGGCCGGCTTCCGCGTCGCCGTCGCGAACGCGCACGACGACATCCTCGCGCGCGCCGACCTCGTCATCCCGCCCGTGCAGGAGGAAGGGGTCGCAATCCTGCTCGAGGCCTACCTAGACTCACTCACATGATCGACGCGCGCGCCGCCCGCAACGACCCCGACGAGTTCCGGCGGAAGCTCGCGCGCAAGGGCGCGGCCGAGGCGTTCGACGCGTGGCTCGCCGCCGACGAGCGGTGGCGCGCGCTCGTTCCTCGCGTCGACGAGCTCCGCGCGAAGACGAAGCTGAAGGGAAAGCCGACGCCGGAGCAGCTCGAGGAGATGCGCGGCGTGAAGGAAGAACTGCAGCGCGCGGAACAGGAGCTCGCCGAGGCCGAGGCAGCGCGCGACGAGGCGCTGCAGCAGGTGCCGAACCCGCCCGACGACTCCGCTCCCGACGGCTTCACCGACGAGGACGCGGTCGAGATCCGCCGCTGGGGGACGCCGCCCGCGATCGCCGAGCCGAAAGAACACACGGAGATCGGCCGCTTCGACATGGAGCGCGCGGCGCGGCTCTCCGGCTCTCGCTTCGGCTACCTCATCGGCGACACGGCGCTCCTCGCGATGGCCGTCTATCGCTTCGCGCTCGAGACGGCGGCGAAGCACGGGCACCTGTCGATGCTCCCGCCCGTCCTCGTGCGCGAGGAGGCGATGTACGGCACCGGCTTCTTCCCCACCGACCGTACGAACATCTACGGGATCGAGAGTGACGGCCTCTACCTGACGGGAACGTCCGAGGTCGCGCTGGCCGGCCTGCACATGGGCGAGGTGCTCGAGGAGCTGCCCCTCCGCTACTCCGCGTTCTCGACGAACTTCCGTCGCGAGGCGGGCGCCGCCGGCAAGGACACGCGCGGGATGTTTCGCGTGCACCAGTTCAACAAGGTCGAGCTCTTCACGTTCATCGAGCCGGCCGGGGCGGCCGACGAGCACGAGCGGCTGCTCGCGATCGAGGAGGAGATCCTCCAGGCGCTCGAGATTCCGTACCGCGTCGTCAACGTCGCCGCCGGTGATCTCGGCGCGCCGGCCGCGAAGAAGTACGACTGCGAGGGCTGGTTCCCGTTTCAGGAGCGCTACCGCGAGCTGACGTCGACGTCGAACACGACCGACTTCCAGGCGCGGCGGCTCGGCGTCCGCTACCGCGACGGCAAGAGCCTCGAGCCCGTGCACACGTTGAACGGCACCGCCGCGACCGATCGCGCCGTGCTCGCGATCCTCGAGAACTTCCAGGGCGACGTGCCCGATGTGCTGCGCGCGTACGGCGCGCCCGGTACCGTCACACGCTGACGGCGGGGTGCCGGAGCGGTCGAACGGGACGGCCTTGAAAGTCGTTGAGCCCTTCGGGGCCCGTGGGTTCGAATCCCACCCCCGCCGCTGAAGTCGGACCATATGATCGAACGCATGGTTGCCCCCGAGGAGCTGCGCGGACTCATGCGGCACTGGCCGCACGGCGTGTCCGTGCTCACGGTCGACTACGAGGGCGACCGCATGGGCGTCACCGTGTCGTCGCTCGTCTCGCTCTCGCTCGACCCGCCGCTCGTCGGCGTGTCGATCGGGAAGGAGGCGTCCTGCTACGAGCTCCTGCGCCGCTCGGGCGCGTGGGCGGTGAGCCTGCTCGGCGGCGATCAGGCCGAGCTGGCCGCGCGCTTCGCCGCGGGCCGGCCGCCGATCGTCCACTGGGACGGCGTCGCCGTGCACGAGGGACAGCTCGCCCCGCTCATCGACGGCGCCGTCGGCTGGATCGAGGCGCGCACGCGCGCCGAGCACGACGCCGGCGACCACACGTTCTTCATCGGCGACGTCGTCGCCGTCGAGCAGGGCCAGGCGAAGAGCGCGCTCATGTACCGGGAGAGCACGTACCACCGACTGTGACCGACGCCGTCGTCTTCGACCTGGACGGCGTCCTGATCGCGTCGGAGGAAGTGTGGGACGCCGTCCGCGAGGAGTACGTGCGCGAGCGCGGCGGCCGCTACGACGAGGAGATCCAGCGCGCGATGATGGGGATGAGCTCGGTCGAATGGTCGCGCTTCCTGCACGACGAGGCGGGCGTCCCCGACGCGCCGGACGAGATCAACGCCGAGGTCGTGCGCCGCATGCTCGCCGCGTACCGCGAGCACCTGCCGCTCATCCCCGGCGCGGTCGAGGCGGTGCAACGGCTCGCCGAGCGCTTCCCGCTCGGGCTCGCGTCGTCGTCGAATCGCGAGCTGATCGACACGGTGCTCGACGTCGCCGGGATCACGCGGTACTTCGCCGCGACGGTCTCGTCGGAGGAAGTGGCGCACGGCAAGCCGGCGCCCGACGTCTACCTCGAGGCCGCCCGCCGGCTCGGCGTCGACGCCGCCCGCTGCACCGCGGTCGAGGACTCGCACGGCGGCATCCGCTCGGCGAAGGCCGCAGGCATGCGCGTCGTCGCGATTCCGAACCCGACCTATCCGCCCGACGACGAGGCGCTCGCGCTCGCCGACGTCACCGTCGGCTCGCTCGACGAGCTCACGGCCGGCGTCGTATCAGGGTGACGCCGTCGCGGATCGGCACGAGCACGCACTCGACGCGCTCGTCGGCCATGACGTGCTCGTTGAACGGGTGCACGGACTCGGAGAGCGTGTTGTCGGCCATGATGATCCCGCCCTCCGCGAGCTTCGGCAGCACGGCCTCGTAGTAGGCGACGTAGTCCGGCTTCCACGCGTCGATGAAGACGAGGTCGAACGGCCCGTCGAGCGACGCGATCGTCTCGAAGGCGTCGCCGACGCGGTAGTCGATGCGGTCGGCCACGCCCGACTCCTCGGCGTAGCGCCGCGCGATCGCCGTCGTCTCCTCGTTCACGTCGCAGGCGACGATCGTCCCGCCGGGCGGAAGCGCCCGCGCCATCTCGATCGACGACCAGCCGGTGAAGACGCCGATCTCGAGCACGCGCTGCGGCTGCTTCATCGCGACGAGGAAGCGCAGGAACGCGCCCTCGAGCGCGCCGACGGACATCTGCGGCGCGTTCGTGGACGACTCGGTCTCCTCGCCGAGCCGGCGCAGCACGTCGGTCGGCGGCGTCGTGTGCGCAGCGCGTATGCCTCGGCTTCTTCGAAGGTGCTCACTCGACACGCCCCACGAGCACGCAGCCGTTGTGTCCCCCGAGACCCATCGCGTTGGACAATGCCACGTCCACGTGCGCTTCGCGCGCCTCGTTCGGCACGTAGTCGAGGTCGCACTCGGGATCGGGATGCACGTAGTTCGCCGTCGGCGGAATGACGCCCTCGTGGATCGCGAGGACGCACATCATCGCCTCGATCGCACCGGCGGCACCGAAGCAGTGGCCGGTGACGGACTTCGTCGACGAGATCGCGAGCTCGTACGCGTGCTTGCCGAAGACCTCCTTGATCGCCTTCGTCTCGGCGAGGTCGCCGAGCGGCGTCGACGTCCCGTGCGCGTTGATGTAGCCGACGCGTTCCGGCGCGACGCCGGCGCGCTCGAGCGCGCTGCGCATCATCTCCGCAACGCCGACCGACTCCGGATCGGGCTGCGCCATGTGGTGCGCGTCGTTCGACGCGCCGTAGCCGAGGATCTCCGCGTAGATCGTCGCTCCGCGCTTGCGCGCCGCCTCGAGCTCCTCGAGCACGAGCACGCCCGCGCCCTCGCCGATGACGAAGCCGGCGCGCGTTGCGTCGAAGGGACGCGAAGCGCGCGGCGGGTTCTCCTCCTCGGCGACGAGCCCGCGCATCGCGCAGAAGCCGGCGAGGATCAGCGGATGCACGCAGGCCTCCGTGCCGCCCGCGAGCACCGCGTCCGCAGCGCCGCGGCGGATGATCTCCGCCGCCTCGCCGACGGCGTGCGACCCGGTCGCGCACGCGGAGACCGGCGCGTAGTTGGGCCCGCGAAAGCCGAGCGAGATGGCGAGCTGGCCGCTCGCAGCGTCGACGAGCACGCTCGGGATGAACGTCGGCGCGACGCGATCGGCGCCGCGCGCGCGCAACACCTCGGTCTGCTCGGCGATGCCGATGACGCCGCCGATGGCGGAGCCGAGCAGGATGCCGACGCGCGCCGGGTCATATGCGCCGTCGAGGCCCGCGTCGCCGACTGCCTCACGCGCCGCGGCGAGCGCGAGCAGGACGTTCCGCTCGAGCTTCCGCACCTCCTTCGGGGAGGCGATCGCCGGTCGGGTCGAAGTCCTTCACCTCGGCGGCGATCCGCACCGGGAAACCGCTCGCGTCGAACGCGCGGATGAAGTCGACGCCGCTCTCGCCCGCGACCGCCGCGCGCCACGACGAGCGCGCATCGTTGCCGATCGGCGTTACGGCGCCGAGCCCTGTGACGACCACCCTCCGCATCAACGGAAGGTTACGGTCACGCGGGCTCCCTTCCGCGTGATGACGTACGGTCTGCGCCGGTCGAGGCCGAATGCCCACGCGAGATCGGACTCGAAGTCGCAGACCTTGGCCGCGTCGCGGACGACGCCGGCGCCGTGCAGGCGGCGGAACGTGATCCTCGACTGCGCCGGCATGAAGTGGATGACGAAGTGGACTCCCTTGACCGCCACGGGACGGCCCGAGCCGCACTGCGCGAGCGCGGACGTCGCGTACGCGGCCCGCACCGCGTGCGGCTTCGTCGGTGAACGTGAAGACCATCGAGTGGCCGGCGATGAAGATCGAGAGCAGGTACGCCACGGTGGATAGGCTCGCACAGATGCCGCCTGAGCCCGGCCCGAACGTGCCGTTCCCGCCGATGGAGGCGGAGCTCGTGTCCGAGCTCCCCCAGGGCGGCGGCTGGAGGTACGAGCCGAAGTGGGACGGCTTCCGCGGCGTGCTCGAGAACGACGGCGGCGAGCTCGCGCTCTGGTCGCGCAACGGGCGGCCGCTGCTGCGCTACTTCCCCGAGCTGCGAGCGCTCGGCGAGCTGCTGCCGCCGCACTCCGCGCTCGACGGCGAGATCGTCATCTCACGCAACGGCGCGCTCGACTTCGACGCGATGCAGATGCGCCTCCATCCGGCGGAGAGCCGCGTGCGCAAGCTGTCGGCGGAGATCCCCGCGACGTTCGTCGCCTTCGACCTGCTGCTCTGGAACAAGAAGAAGGTGCACGCGAAGCCGATCGAGGAGCGGCGCGCGGAGCTGGAGAAGGTCGCCGGCGGAATCTCGCTCTCGCCGGTGTCCGACGACGTCGCGCAGGGACGCGACTGGCTGCAGACGCTGCAGGCCGCCGGCTTCGACGGCGTCGTCGCGAAGAAGCTCGGGCTCCCGTATCTCCCCGGCTCGCGCGACGGCGTCGTGAAGGTGAAGCCGCACAAGACCGCCGACTGCGTCGTCGCCGGCCTGCGCTGGAAGGCGGGCGGGCGCGAGACGATCGCGACGCTGCTGCTCGGCCTGTACGCCGACGACGGGCATCTCGACTACGTCGGCTCGTGCGCGATCGGCGCGAAGAATCAGGCGGAGATCGCGGCGAAGGTGCTCCCGCTCCTCGACGAGCGGAACGAACGGCGCTTCTCGGAGCCGAACCGCTGGGGCACGAACGGGCTCGAGGAGGCGCCGCTGAAGCCGGAGCTCGTCGTCGAGGTTCGCTACGACAAGCTCGAGAAGCACCGCTTCCGCCACGGGACGAAGCTCATCCGCTTCCGCCCGGACAAGGATCCGGATCAGTGCACGTGGCGCGAGGTGCGCCCGGCCCGAAGGCCGGACGACCTCGCGGTGGAAGACCTGCTTACTTCTTCTTAGCGCGCGACGGCTGCACGCGCTTCGGCTCGCCCGGCATCTTCGGGAAGTTCGGCGGGTACGGCGCCTCTCCCTCGCCCTGCGCCTCCTCGCGCTCGACCCACTCGAGCAGCACGCGCAGGTCGCACACGGCTTCGTCGATCCCCTCGTGCAGGTCGCCGAGCTGTGCGAAGCGCGGCGGCATCGTCGCGATCGTGAAGTCCTCCATCTCGACGTCGGGGAGCTCGTCCCAGCGCACCGGCGCCGACACGGTGGCGTCGGGCCGGCCGCGCACCGAGTACGCGGACAGGATCGTGCGGTCGCGCGCGTTCTGGTTGTAGTCGACGAACACTTTCTCGCCGCGCTCTTCCTTCCACCATGCGGTGGTGACGAGATCGGGCGCGCGCCGTTCGATCTCGCGCGCGAACGCGAGCGCGCAGCGCCGCACGACGCCGAACTCCCAGTTCGGCTCGATGCGGCAGTACACGTGCACGCCGCGGTTGCCATCTCGACGTCGGTGAGCTCGTCCCAGCGCACCGGCGCCGACACGGTCGCGTCGGGACGCCCACGCACCGAGTACGCGGACAGGATCGTGCGGTCGCGCGCATTCTGGTTGTAGTCGACGAACACTTTCTCGCCGCGCTCTTCCTTCCACCACGCGGTGGTGACGAGATCGGGCGCGCGCCGTTCGATCTCGCGCGCGAACGCGAGCGCGCAGCGGCGGACGACGCGGAACTCCCAGTTCGGCTCGATGCGGCAGTACACGTGCACACCGCGGTTGCCGCTCGTCTTCGGCCAGCCGGTGTAGCCGATCTCGTCGAGCACCTCGTGCACGATCGCCGCGACCTGCTTCGCCTCGGCGAAGCCCGTGCCCGGCTGCGGGTCGATGTCGATGCGCAGCTCGTCCGGCTTCTCCGGATCGCTGCGCCGCGACGGCCACGCGCCGAACTCGAGCGTCGCGAGGTTCGCCGCCCACGCGACGTGTGCAACTTCGGTGACGCACAGCTCGTCCGCGTGCCGGCCGGACGGGAACGTCACGCGCGCCGTCTCGATCCACTCGGGCCGCTTCTCGGGCACGCGCTTCTGCCAGATCACCTCGCCGCCCACGCCTTCGGGCTGCCGCTTCAGCTGGCACGGCCGCTCGTACAGCGCGCGCACGATCCCGTCGCCGACGGCGATGAAGTAGTTGACGAGGTCGAGCTTCGTCTCCCCGCGCGCGGGGAAGTACACCTTGTCCGGGTTCGTCACCTTGACGGTGCGGCCCCCGATCTCGAGCTCGACGAACGGCGACGGCATGACCGGAGTATCGTGAAATCGTGCTCGAGGACCCGCGCCCGATCAGGTTGACGCTGGAGCCGCTGGACGACTTCGTCGTCGTCGAGCAGACCGACGAGGAGGCCGAGACGCGCGGCGGGCTCATCATCCCGGCGAGCGCGGAGACGCAGTGCCGCAGCGGGATCGTCACCGCGGTCGGCACCGAGGCGGACGGCGTCTCGCCCGGCGACAAGGTGCTCTTCCCCGCCGACGGCGGCTACGAGGTGCGGCTCGCCGGCTCGGCGATGCGGGTCATCCGCCGCCGCGAGCTGATCGCACGCATCCACGATTAGGCGGGTACCCTTGCGGCTCCGGAGAAGTGGCCGAGTGGCTGAAGGCGGCGCCCTGCTAAGGCGTTATGGGGCTGAATGGCTCCATCGAGGGTTCGAATCCCTCCTTCTCCGCTGGAGGGGTGGCAGAGCGGTCGAATGCGGCGGTCTCGAAAACCGTTATCCGTCGTTAGGCGGATCGAGGGTTCAAATCCCTCCCCCTCCGTCGATTGATCTACCCGCAGGGAGAGGTGTCCGAGTGGCCTAAGGAGCGCGACTGGAAATCGCGTAGGTGCTGAAAGGTGCCTCGCGGGTTCAAATCCCGCCCTCTCCGTAAGAAGAAAGCGACGCCTAGGTCGCCGTCAGCTTGGTCACCATGCCGAGCTGACGGTGACCGGGCACGGTGCAGTACAGCGTGTGGACGCCCTTCTTCAGCGTGACGGTGAGCTTCACCGTCTTGCCGGGAGCGATGCTCGCCGTGTGCTTGCCACCCTGGACGGCAGGGTGTGCGCGATCTTGCCGGCGTTCTTGACGACGAACGTGACCACACCGTGATGCACCTTGTGAGTCGAGAGCGTGATCTTGTACTCGATCTCGGTCGCCTTCACCGTGACGGCCGACGCGGTTTCGCTCGCACCCTTCGCCTCGCTCTCCTTGCCGAAGAAGAAGACGGCGCTCAGCATCGAGGCGAAGAGGAACACGCTTGCGATGACGAACACGCTCAGGCCGTTCTTGCCGGGGAAGTCGGGCCGCCGCTTCGGAATGACGAGCGACGACGTCAGCGCGAATGCGATGAAGACCACGGCGACGACCGCGAGGCCGATCTTGTGGCCGGTCGAGAGGCTCGCGAGCAGCATGCCCGGGATTATTCCAATACGAGGCGCTCGATGCGCCGGCGGTGCGCCTCGCGCAGGCTCCAGAGCAGGCCGCCGAGGAGCGCGAACGGGCTGACCGCGATGAGCGCGTAGAGCACGATCGCGCCCTCGAGGCCGAGGAAGCCAAAGGCGGAGTGGACCATCCGGCCGAGCCGGCCGCGATGGTGCGGCAGCGGGACGACGGCCGCCTTCGTGCTCAGCGTGAGCGAGACCGTCGCGTTCGCGCCGGAGGCGATCGTCCCGGCACGCGCGTCAACACGCTGTGCGAGCGCGC
This sequence comes from uncultured Actinomycetes bacterium, assembly GCA_963734285.1. GTDB lineage: Bacteria > Actinomycetota > Thermoleophilia > Gaiellales > Gaiellaceae > Palsa-739. Next base: position 168,932 of record CAVTGM010000003.1, read on the forward strand.
GCTTCGCGTTCGCGAGCCGGATCTGCAGGATCACCCGCTGCGCGTCGGGAAGCGACGTGCTGCGGAGCGCAGTCGTGAGCGCCTCGATCGTGCGCCGCAGCTGCGCGATCTGCTGCGACTCGGTCTGCAGGTCGTGCTCGAGATCGGTGACCGACAGGTTCTGGGAGACGATCGTCCCGAGGCTCTCGAGGCGCGCGAGCGCCGCCTTCACGTTCTGCGCGGGAACGCGCAGCTCGAGGAACGCCGAGCCGCCCGAGCTGTAGTTCACCGACTGCGCGTAGCCGCCGAGCGACGTCGCGATCTGCGTCGCGCGCGTCGTCGCGGACGAGACGTCCTTGACGCGCACGTCGAGCGTCGCCTCCGTGCGCTGCAGGCGCGTGGCCGCGCCGCCGACCGAGGGAACGCCGAGGTGCTGCGCGGCGGCGCCGCTGCCCCCGGCCGTCGCGAAGGCCTTGGGCGCGAGCTTGCGAAGAGCGGTCTCCTGCTTCGGGCTGGACGAGACGAGCGCGTGCACGACGGCGGCCGCGACCGCGATGACGAGCGCGACGGCGAGCACGAGGACGAGTCGCCGCGACGGCGCGCGCCGCGGCTCGAGTGCGAGCACACGCGTGCGCAGCTGCGGCGGCGCGACAGGCGCGTGCGAGCGCAGGACGGATTCGACGGTCATACCTTCTCCTCCAGTCGTTTCAGTGCGCGGCTCAATCGCGTCGAGCACGCCGTCTGGCTGATGCCGAGGACGCGAGCGGCCGTCGGGCCGTCGAGCTCGAGCAGGACGCGCAGCGCGACGACCTCGCGCTCGGCGGGCGAGAGCTCGCGCAGCGCCTCCTCCATCGGGCCGGGGAGATCGTCTCCGAACTCTGCGACGAGATCCTGGTCCTGCGCGTAGGTGTCCTCGCGCTTGCGTCGTCGCGCCTCTGCGCGGAACCAGTCGACGGCGACGTTGTGCGCGATCTTGCACAGCCACGTGCGCGGCGAGCTCCTGCGCGGGTCGAAGCGGCGCCACGTGCGAAACGCCTTCTCGAACGTCTCCGCGGTGAGATCCTCGGCGGCCGTCCGGTCGCCGGTGAGATAGACGAGGTAGCCGTACACGGCGTCGAGTTGCTCGGCCACGACCTCGTCGAAGCTCGTGCGGGCGCCGAGCGCGGGGTGCCTCGATCGAAGCAGCGTTCACGCCCTCCTTTACGGCGCGGCGGCGGCCGATCGTCACATCGCCCAGCGTAGATAGCCTCGGTCGGATGCGCCGGCTCGTGCTCCTCGTCGCGGTCCTGATCTCCGTCGACACGATGCTCTACGCAGCGCTCACGCCGCTGCTGCCCCACCTCGCGCACGAGCTCGGGCTGTCGAAGGGACGTGCCGGCGTGCTCGTCGCCGCCTACGCCGCCGGGGCGCTCGTCGCCGGTTTCGCGGGCGGATTCGCGGCGACGCGCTTCGGGCCGAGGCGCGCCGTCGTGATCGGATTGGTGTCGATGGGCCTCGCCGGCGTCGGCTTCGCCTTCGCGGGCGATTTCTGGACACTCTTCGCGGCACGCCTGTTCCAGGGCGCGGGCAGCGGCTTCACGTGGGCCGGCGCGTTCGCGTGGCTGCTCGGCGCGACGCCGCGCGAACGGCGAGGCGAGATGCTCGGAACCGCGATGGGATCGGCGAGCTTCGGCGCGATGTTCGGCCCGGTCGTCGGCGCGGCAGCCGCGCTCGCCGGGCGCGCACCCGTGTTCGCGACGCTCGCCGGTCTCTCGATCGTGTTGATCGTGTGGGCGATGCGGCTCGAGCCCGCGCCCTCCGAGCCGACCGACTTCCCGGCGATGGTGCGCGCGGTGCGGAACGGGACGTTCCTCACCGGCATGCTTCTCATGACGCTCGGCGCGTTGCTGTTCGGCGTCCTCGGCGTGCTCGCGCCGCTGCATCTCGCCGCTGCCGGCTGGGGCGCTGCCGCGATCGGCGCGGTGTGGCTCGCGGGCGCGGGGCTCGAGACGGTGCAGGCGCCGTTCGCGGGACGGATGAGCGACCGCCGCGGCCCACTGCTGCCGACGCTGATCGCGCTCGCAGCCGCGACCGTCCTCTCGCTCGGCCTCGCAACCGGCGTGCGCCCGTTCGGATACGTGCCGCTGCTCATCCTCGCGGCGATGGCGTACGGCGTGCTGTTCACGACGGCGTTCGCGCTCCTCGCCGACGGCGCCGAGGCGGTCGGCCTGCCGCAGGGGATGGCGTTCGGACTGATGAACGTCGGCTGGGCGGCGGGCGCCGTCGCCGGCCCGGCGGCAGGCGGCGCGATCGCGGGCGCGACCGGCGACTGGTTCCCGTTCGTCCTCGGCGCGTGCGCGTGCGCCGGCGCCTTCGTCCTGCTTCAGCGCCGACTGAGCGCGCGCCGAGTCCCCGCTAAGCTTGATTTCCCGGGCGCGTAGCTCAGCGGGAGAGCACTCGCTTCACACGCGAGGGGTCGCTGGTTCGGAAGACCACGGCGACGACCGCGAGGCCGATCTTGTGGCCGGTCGAGAGGCTCGCGAGCAGCATGCCCGGGATTATTCCAATACGAGCCGCGCGATGCGCCGGCGGTGCGCCTCGCGCAGGCTCCAGAGCAGGCCGCCGAGCAGCGCAAACGGGCTGACCGCGATGAGCGCGTAGAGCACGATCGCGCCCTCGAGGCCGAGGAAGCCAAAGGCTGAGTGGACCATCCGGCCGAGCCGGCCGCGATGGTGCGGCAGCGGGACGACGGCCGCCTTCGTGCTCAGCGTGAGCGAGACCGTTGCGTTCGCGCCGGAGGCGATCGTCCCGGCACGCGCGTCAACACGCTGTGCGAGCGCGCGCTTCGCGTTCGCGAGCCGGATCTGCAGGATCACCCGCTGCGCGTCGGGAAGCGACGTGCTGCGGAGCGCGGTCGTGAGCGCCTCGATCGTGCGCCGAAGCTGCGCGATCTGCTGCGACTCGGTCTGCAGGTCGTGCTCGAGATCGGTGACCGACAGGTTCTGCGAGACGATCGTCCCGAGGCTCTCGAGGCGCGCGAGCGCCGCCTTCACGTTCTGCGCGGGAACGCGCAGCTCGAGGAACGCCGAGCCGCCCGAGCTGTAGTTCACCGACTGCGCGTAGCCGCCGAGCGACGTCGCGATCTGCGTCGCGCGCGTCGTCGCGGACGAGACGTCCTTGACGCGCACGTCGAGCGTCGCCTCCGTGCGCTGCAGGCGCGTGGCCGCGCCGCCGACCGAGGGAACGCCGAGGTGCTGCGCGGCGGCGCCGCTGCCCCCGCCCGTCGCGAAGGCCTTGGGCGCGAGCTTGCGAAGAGCGGTCTCCTGCTTCGGGCTGGACGAGACGAGCGCATGCACGACGGCGGCCGCGACCGCGATGACGAGCGCGACGGCGAGCACGAGGACGAGTCGCTGCGACGGCGCGCGCCGCGGCTCGAGTGCGAGCACACGCGTGCGCAGCTGCGGCGGCGCGACAGGCGCGTGCGAGCGCAGGACGGATTCGACGGTCATACCTTCTCCTCCAGTCGTTTCAGTGCGCGGCTCAATCGCGTCGAGCACGCCGTCTGGCTGATGCCGAGGACGCGAGCGGCCGTCGGGCCGTCGAGCTCGAGCAGGACGCGCAGCGCGACGACCTCGCGCTCGGCGGGCGAGAGCTCGCGCAGCGCCTCCTCCATCGGGCCGGGGAGGTCGTCTCCGAACTCTGCGACGAGATCCTGGTCCTGCGCGTAGGTGTCCTCGCGCTTGCGTCGTCGCGCCTCTGCGCGGAACCAGTCGACGGCGACGTTGTGCGCGATCTTGCACAGCCACGTGCGCGGCGAGCTCCTGCGCGGGTCGAAGCGGCGCCACGTGCGGAACGCCTTCTCGAACGTCTCCGCGGTGAGATCCTCGGCGGCCGTCCGGTCGCCGGTGAGATAGACGAGGTAGCCGTACACGGCGTCGAGTTGCTCGGCCACGACCTCGTCGAAGCTCGTGCGGGCGCCAAGCGCGGGTGCCTCGATCGAAGCAGCGTTCACGCCCTCCTTTACGGCGCGGCGGCGGCCGATCGTCACATCGCCCAGCGTAGATAGCCTCGGTCGGATGCGCCGGCTCGTGCTCCTCGTCGCGGTCCTGATCTCCGTCGACACGATGCTCTACGCAGCGCTCACGCCGCTGCTGCCCCACCTCGCGCACGAGCTCGGGCTGTCGAAGGGACGGGCCGGCGTGCTCGTCGCCGCCTACGCCGCCGGGGCGCTCGTCGCCGGTTTCGCGGGCGGATTCGCGGCGACGCGCTTCGGGCCGAGGCGGGCCGTCATCATCGGATTGGTGTCGATGGGCCTCGCCGGCGTCGGCTTCGCCTTCGCGGGCGATTTCTGGACACTCTTCGCGGCACGCCTGTTCCAGGGCGCGGGCAGCGGCTTCACGTGGGCCGGCGCGTTCGCGTGGCTGCTCGGCGCGACGCCGCGCGAACGGCGAGGCGAGATGCTCGGAACCGCGATGGGATCGGCGAGCTTCGGCGCGATGTTCGGCCCGGTCGTCGGTGCGGCAGCCGCGCTCGCCGGGCGCGCACCCGTGTTCGCGACGCTCGCCGGTCTCTCGATCGTGTTGATCGTGTGGGCGATGCGGCTCGAGCCTGCGCCCTCCGAGCCGACCGACTTCCCGGCGATGGTGCGCGCGGTGCGGAACGGGACGTTCCTCACCGGCATGCTCCTCATGACGCTCGGCGCGGTGCTGTTCGGCGTCCTCGGCGTGCTCGCGCCGCTGCATCTCGCCGCTGCCGGCTGGGGCGCAGCCGCGATCGGCGCGGTGTGGCTCGCGGGCGCGGGGCTCGAGACGGTGCAGGCGCCGTTCGCGGGACGGATGAGCGACCGCCGCGGCCCGCTGCTGCCGACGCTGATCGCGCTCGCAGCCGCGACCGTCCTCTCGCTCGGCCTCGCAACCGGCGTGCGCCCGTTCGGATACGTGCCGCTGCTCATCGTCGCGGCGATGGCGTACGGCGTGCTGTTCACGACGGCGTTCGCGCTCCTCGCCGACGGCGCCGAGGCGGTCGGCCTGCCGCAGGGGATGGCGTTCGGGCTGATGAACGTCGGCTGGGCGGCGGGCGCCGTCGCCGGCCCGGCGGCAGGCGGCGCGATCGCGGGCGCGACCGGCGACTGGTTCCCGTTCGTCCTCGGCGCGTGCGCGTGCGCCGGCGCCTTCGTCCTGCTTCAGCGCCGACTGAGCGCGCGCCGAGTCCCCGCTAAGCTTGATTTCCCGGGCGCGTAGCTCAGCGGGAGAGCACTCGCTTCACACGCGAGGGGTCGCTGGTTCGATCCCAGCCGCGCCCACTGCAAACTCCCCGCTAATCGGCGCCTTCGCACACTGCTCTTTTTGCGCGGCGCGCCGCACGCTAAGGCGTGCGAGATCCGTGCGAGATTCGGCTCGAGCTGCCTGCATGGTAAGGAGGGGTCGACGGTTCGAGATCCGTCAGAGGGCTTGTTTGCTGGAGCCAGGTTTCCGGCACACCGCGGAGTCGCCCGAGCGGCCCCTGGATCATTCTGGGGTACAGGCTCGTTGGCCTGACGACCGAGATAGAAGCTCATCACGAGTCTCGTAGGAACAGTGAACGAGGACGCGTGCCGAGAGCGTAGGCGCCTACGGTCACTGATCGTCTCGCCAATGAGGCGGTCGATCGAGCCGCTTGAGTCTCGAGCCTGTACTCGTTACGGACGCGCTCGAACATGAACTCCTTGCCGACAGACTGCTTATCGACCTTCAGCAGGCCACGATCGCGGAGTTCCTTGAGCCCCCGGGTCCAAGTGTCGTCGGAGATGCCGTACTGCTCGTGTACCTGCGACGGACTGATCCAAACGCCCCTGTTTGTCCCCGATCGCGACCAGTGCATCAGGGCGAGCCAGGTCGCCATCGCGTTATTCGACAGCGTGGCTAACCATCCCATCCGCCACAGTCCGGCCGGGATCTGAACGAAGTGGTGCTCCGTAGCGAGCTTGTCGTCGGTCTCTGCATCGACGTGGGAAGCTGGCATCGAGTAGTCGACGCCTGAGCCGTCTTCGCGAAGCAACCGGAGCCGCGAGGGGGAAACCGGGCCGAAGCTCTCGAACGATCAGACGCTCTTTTTCTAAGCGCTTGATCGCATCTCGTACCCGCCTCTCCCCCGCGCCCAGGGGATCAGGAAGATCGAGGAGCTGCGCCCAGTCACTCGACGGCGCGTTCGTGGCATGCGGTGGATCGCCCGCCGATGCGAGACACAGCAGCGCCAGATACAGCTTCAAGCGGACTGGTGCGGCTCTCCCACTGTCTACGAGCCTCGCCATCGGCGGCTTCGCATCGAGTGGGTCGGAGCGCGCAATGAACCCGCGACGCAACGGCGTCGGCCTTCCGTAGACCCTCTCGGTCAGCCTGCGACCGTGCCGAAGTGCAGCCGGCGTCGGCTTCCGCGGCAAGTCGGGGGTACGGTCTAAGCGGGTCCGGCTGCTATCTGTCTTAGCACTCATCTCCTGTACTCCCCGTCCTCTGTACTTGTGCTCTATTACTTCCTGCTGCATCAGGGGGGAGTCCACCGGTACATCCGTAGGGGATCATCCGCTACCGGCCGCCCCTATGGCGCTCCAACCGTTATACAGGATCCGCCGCATTCGTCCCTCCCGATCTTGCCAAAATGCCTGCAAATCGGCCTCTTCTTGCGGTAGTTTCAGACCGTTAGCCGCGGCCGCGGGAGAAGAGCAGAAGGACGGAGAGGAGGCACACAACGCCGCCGCCTAAGCCATAGGTGCTCCTCCCCCCGGGGAACGGGGTAGCGCCTGTACACATAACTCACTGCCACAGAGGGCGGAGTTCCCCCGCCTTCTGTGCGCATTTCCAAGGATACATCGCTGATAGACCCGCTTTGGGATCGCTTCTCCTGAGGTTCCTCTGATGGTTCACGTGTGCACCACTCGCGGCGATGGCCGCGGCGTCGATGAGCGCGGCGTCTCCACTTACCGAGCGCTCTCTGACCGTCAGACCAGGGTCAATTGCCTCGCGATCCTTGGCTTCCCGTGGTTCCCGGTACAACCTCCCGTAATGGGCGACGACGAACTTCGACGGTTGACCCAGGAACGAGCCGCCGCATCAGACGCCATCGTGAACTCTGCCGCGCGGAAGCGCCTGATCGTGTCCGGACCGGGCACCGGTAAGACGTTCACGTTCCAGGAGGCACTTAAGGCCGCTGGCGGCAAGGGCCTCGCACTTACCTTCATCAGAAATCTCGTTGCTGAGCTCAACGACGCGCTTGCCGAGCTGGCCGACGTATACAGCTTTCACGGTTTTTGCAAACACCTCATGCATCAGCATGACATCGCCGGCCTAAACGACGGCGACTACTACCCGCCGCTCTTTCATCTACTAGTGCACGACATCTTCGTGCTTTCCGACGACGTGATCCACACGCGCGACGTTGAACTCCACTTCCACGATCTTGACGAGCAAGACGGACTCATCGCAAGAGTGTTGGAACGGGCCGACTACTACACGGCCGTTTCACACACCGACCTCGTGTATCGGGTCCTCCGACACTTTGAAGCGGCGCCGAACGCGATACCGACGTATGCGCTCATCGTCGTCGACGAGATCCAGGACTTCTCGCAACAAGAAATCGAGTTCATCAAACTTCTGAGTTCGAAGAACAACATTCTCGCGGCCGGCGATGATGACCAAGCGTTGTACGTGGGGCTCAAGCACGCGATGCCTGCCTTCATCCGTGGTCTGGCAACCGGACACGAATACGACAGCTTTGAGTTGCCGTATTGCTCTCGATGCACCGAGGTCGTCGTTGCGGCGGTGAACGACGTCGTGACAAAAGCGACTGCAGAAGGTTGTCTAGTTGGGCGTTTGCCGAAGAAGTTTTCTTGTTACACGCCCGACAAGGGTCAGGAAAGCGAAGAGCATCCAAAGATCATCTACGCGCAGTGTTCGACAGAGAACATGCCATACGCCGGCCGTTACATCGCGCAGCAGATTGCTCGCATTCCGGCGGCCGATATCGAGCGATCTCGGAAGAAGAAATACCCCACCGCGTTGGTGATCGGTCCGAACCCGTTTCTCGATCGAGCGTTCAAGGAAGTGATCAAGACCTTCCCGAACGCACGCATGAAGACGGGCAGCAGGTCCGAGATCTATCTGCTCGACGGATATCGCCGCCTCGCCAAGAACGAGGCATCGCGCGTCTCGGCTGGCGCATCGTCATCGCGGCTGCACCATTCCCTGGCGATGACGCCGTTCTGCGAGTTGTGCTCTCAAGCAACAGTGAACTCGTTGACGCGCTGCCAGACGATTACCGCGAAGAACATCTGCGTCGCGCACGTCTCGTAGCTGCTCTACTCAACAACACGACAATTTCGATGGATGACGAGACAGACTTAACTACGGCGCTCGGTCGATCAATCGACGAGATTCGGATCGCGCTTGGGCGCGAGCCCGAACACGACGACGAAGACATTCCGAACGATCCGAACACGACCGATAACGACGAGCCCGACATCCTGTTCACGAACCTTGTCGGTTCTAAAGGACTATCGGCCGAGCACGTCTTCGTGGTCGGGATGATGGACGGACACTTCCCTCGTGACCGAAACGCCATCACAGATGAAGAAGTCTGCAGCTTTCTCGTTGCTCTCAGCCGGACTCGTAAGCAATGTCACCTAATCTCTGCAGGCTTCTTTGGTAGAGGACCTTTACAGCGGAGCATCTTTCTAAATTGGGTGCGGACCCGACTCACAACTGTCGTCGTCAACAAGGACTACGACTTCTCCGACTGAGCAGCGGCGGGGCTTGAGGCGATCCACGATCTCCCCTCGGCACCATGTTGCGCTCCCCCGAACTATCCAGCCTCGCATGGAGCTCGCGTTGAGGGACGCCTCCGATCGCCGCCCACTCGTGCGATGAAAGGACATGCGGCGGCGGCGGCGGCCACCGCCGAGCTCGATCCGGCAAGAGACATCAGCAAACCAATGACTTCGCGCGCCGCGCTCAGCGAGTACCAAAACGCCTGCATACCGCCGCCGTCCGACACGGATGCTTGACTTGGGCACAGAAGCTGAAGTCTCGAGGTTCAGATGTTGGTTCGCGAGCTTGGTTGTAGGCATGCCGTCTCCGCAAGGCGGGGCGCGGTAGCGCGGCCCGCAGGCCGCTCGTGAACCAGGCGCCGCTCGACCAGTTCGGCGACTTTCGCCTGATCAGACAACTCGGTGAGCCAGGTGCGTTCGGCGCCGCCTACGAGGCTGTCCGCGGCGGAGAGCGCTGCGCCGTGAAGATCTTCCATGGCGAGCTCGTCGATCGCGTGGCGCTCGCGCGGTTCCAGCGTGAGGTGCGGGCGCAGCAACGGGCGTCGCACCCGAACCTGATCGCCTACCTCGATTCCGGAATGGCGACGTGGCAGGGCCGGCGATGCCACTGGATTTCGATGCACTACCTGGAGGGCCGCACGCTACGCGACCTTCTCGCCGCCAGGGGCGGCCGCGTAAGCCCGGAGGAGGCGCGCACGATCTGCGCCCAAGTCGCCGCAGGCCTCGAGGCCCTTCACGATGCTGGGATCGTGCATCGCGATCTGAAGCCGTCAAATGTCTTCATCTGCACTGACGGCCGAGTCGTCGTCATCCTGGACTACGGCATCGCGCTCTTCCTCGACTACACGTCGCTGACGGAGCGAGGCCAGTTCATCGGTACGTGGGCGTACGCGGCGCCGGAGCAGCTGATCGGCGACGAGGTCCCCGCCACGGATCTCTACTCACTCGGCGTGGTCATCTACCAGGCAATCACCGGTCGTCTCCCGTTCCGAGGCCGCGTGCCTCTCGAACTGATCCACCGCATCCAGAACGACGACCCTGAGCCGCCAAGCTCCTTCTCCACTGACGTGCCCGTCTCGCTCGAGCAACTCGTCCTGTGGCTGATGGCGAAGCAGGCGCACGACCGCCCCCGCAGCGCCGCCCACGTTCGTGACCTCCTTGATGGAACGACAGCGTCGATTGTCGCGACGACTCCGCGGCCCTATGACCGCTCCGCACGGCCGCTCCTCGTCATCCGCGCCAGCCGTGAGAACGATCCACTTGCCCGCGCGTGCGCGAACCTTTGCCATCCCGCAGCCGTTGTCGCATCACTCGTCGACCAGACGGGCAGACGAGAGGCGCGCCGTGTCGCTGGGCACACGAACGCTCTGCTGGGCGTTGACCCGCTGACGTACCGGTTTGGGAGTGCGAACTTTGCCTTGTCGACCAAGCTCGCGAGCCTCGTGTTCGCGCCGGACGATCGGATCCAGCCGTACCACCCCGATCACTTCCGCGACCTCGAAGTCGCTCGTGCCTTCGCAGCGGAGGTCATCGACGCGCAAATCGACGCCGGCGCGACCCTGCTCTACGGCGCAGGCTTCGTGATCCGTTCGCTCGATGATCCTTGGCGCGCACCGCGAAGCTCCTCGAGGAGTCAGTACGCCGCCGCGACTTGACCTCAGAGGAGACGCCGGTACTTCCGCCCCTGCTCGTACTCGCGATCGACGGATTCCTGACCGACGACGACAGTCGCGGCTCGTGAACAAGCTCACGCGCGCAAACGTCGATGGATACATCCTGATGTTCGACCAGTTGACGGATACTTCGCCGCCAGGGCTGATCGTCGCCGCGATCCGGCTCGCGCTAGTGCTGCAGCAGAGCGGGCGGCCGGTCGTGGTCGCGCGCGCCGGGAGCCTGCGCCACATCTTCCTTGCGTTCGGTATCGCAGGAGTGGAGCTGGGGCTTGGCCGCCACAATGGGTTCCGCCTCTCCGACTTCGACTCACGCCGGCCGTTCAAGCAGTCGCCGCCGCGGTTTGAGTTCCCGGTCGCTTCTCACCTCCGCGTCGCATGAGCAAGCGGCGCGGATCCTCGACGCAAACGTGGTGCCCGAGACGATGTGCGGATGCGCCGGCTGCAAGGCGGCAACGGACACCACGTCTCGATTGAGCCGGGCGGTAGAGCATGACGCCGCCACATACCAAGCGGAATGCGACGCACAAGAAGGCGTCTCGGCTCTCCGGCGTGTTGACCAGCTCGAGGAAACGATCGGAACGGCGCTCGAGCACGAGGCCGCGCTGCGCAAGGCGAAGGTGCTGATCGGCCGCCTCGACCATCTGCGCTCGTGGCCGCAGGCGATCGCAGCGGCGCGTCCGTTCCTCGAGCAGCTAGAGCGCCGGCGCCGCGCGGCCTGACCTGAAACCGGCGAGCGCGCGAAGTGCAAACGTTTGCATCACGACTCCGTCCGCCGTCGCAGCGAGCTCGAGCGCGACCGCTCGTCGCACGTCACGCTCGCTCGCCTCACCCGCCTCCAAGACGGCGGCGGCGGCGCGAGCGCTCACCGGAATCGCGGCCGCAAGGCGTAGAGGAACAAACGCCGTCGGGAGATCATCATTGGGCGGGACTACGCGCCGGATGAGCAGTCGCTGCCATCCGCGAAGCTCAGGCGCGACGATCCGCTCGATGAAACCAGCGGCTTCCACCGCGCACTCGTCACCGAGCTGAGCAACCACCCCGCGACCGGCGAGGCGGCACAGCGACTCGTACTCAAGAATGATGGCGATCAGCGCGTCGGCGCCAAGACCGGCTGCGTGAGCACGTGCACGGAGCGTGCGTACTTCGGCGGCATTCAGCGCCGTTTCAACGCCGACAGGCCGATCGCCCGGCCGGATCCGCGGGACCGCTGCTGTGCGCACGAGAGCGTTCGACCCGTCGCCAAGTACCACTGTAAGCGCAGGACCGCTCACCGACTGCTCTTCACGAGAGCATCAGCGGACGCCGCTGCTTGTGCGAGGAGCCGGAGCGCCGCGGCAAGCTCGTCCGTTGCATCTGGCATCTGCGGTGTCGCGTAGCGGGTCGCAATCGCTTCGATGACCGTCGCCGCACCGCCGGCGCGGACGAGTTCCGCCGGGCGAGCGTTCAGCTCGGACCAGAGCGAGTGCAGCTCAGTCAGAATCTCGGCGTCGGTGAGGCGCCGGTCGCGGAGCTCCTTGACGACTGCAGCCCCGTCGACGATTCGTTCGAGGCTCCTCTCCGACGGGAAGCTCTCCCCCCATCCAGGCAGGAAAGCGCGAGTGCGTCAGGCCGATGAACTCGGCCGCTCGGCGGTTCGAGCCGAATAGACGAACAAGCTCTGCGAGTTGAGCTTGGAAGCTCTTTGGCATTCCCCCGAAGACTAGACCATTTTGCGGACGTAAATCCTCCATCTGGCAGATTTACGGTTCGTTGATCGAAAAGCAGGCTGAACTCCGCTCCAGGAACGCCGTCGAAACCGACTTCCACGGCGTGCGCTGGCTGACCTAATCACGTCTTCTCGTGCGCCGGCTTAGCCCACCGTTCAGCTGAGGTGACCGCCGGTGGCGAGAAGCAGCGCGGCCCAGCTAGCCGGGGGTGCTTCTACCCTCAGTCGGCTCGAACCGCTATGTGCCCAGGGTCTTTTTCACGGGTCCGAAATCACGTACAAAATCGTCCATTCTGTACGTATGCGGCGGTACCTGATGCCTAAGCCTTCTGAATACGTCTGCCACGAAAGTCGCGGCGTCGTAAGTCGACTGCGCCGTTAGTCGCCTGGCTACCTCGAGGGCTACTACTACAAGGCGTGCGTCGACTGGGATCACCCGCTCCGAGGGGTCGGCGTGGTCCCGCCGACGGAATAGCGCCGCCTCTTCGTCACTTGATGGAACGTTCTTCCGCGACGACGGAAAGCTTCATGGCAGCGCAAAGATGACGCGTCGGATCGCCTTGGTATCACTCGTGCCGTGCGCGCGATGACGAAACGCCAAGCGATGTGTCGGGTGATTGCCGGGCGCGAGAACCCGGCAGGGTTGCGCGGCCGACAGGGCTGGCGTTCCGTGTTGCGCACGCGCTCGAGTGAGTCGAACTTCGAGTACGAGTTGGAGGAATGGCATGACAGGCAGTACGAGCAGGGACACTGCTCCATCGTCCTCGTCGAGCCCTGGCGGCTTCGTGAGCGCCCCGGAAAGTGGCTCGGCCCTTTACGAAGACATTCGCGCCTTCATCCGGCGTTACGTCGTCGTGCGACCCGAGCAGTCCGTGGTGCTCGCGCTCTGGGTGCTGCACACATGGGTGAACGACGGGCGTGGTCGACGCCCTACCTTCACATCACCTCGCCGGCGCGGCGGTCGGGAAAATCGCGCTTACTCGAGGTTCTTCGGATACTCGTCCACGAGCCGCTTCCGACCGGAGGTGTCAGCGTGGCCGCTCTATTCCGCGCGATCGCGGCGACGACGCCGACTAGACCGACTCTCTTGTTCGACGAAGTCGACGCGATCTTTCGCTCTCGCTACGACCGCGAGCGAAACGCCGAAATCGCGGCGGTCCTCAACAACGGCTACCGAAGAGGGAACCACGTGCTGCGATGCGTCTCAAGAGACGGCGTGCAAACGGTGGAGCGCTTCGACGTCTTCTGTCCGAAAGCGCTCGCCGGGATTCGAGGCATCCCAGACACGGTTGCAGATCGATGCCTAGTCATCCGGATGGAACGTCGAACGCGCGAGAACCCGATCGAGCGCTTTCGCGAACGCTATGCCGAGGCAGAGGCCGAGGGACTCCGCAGCCGCCTAGAGGCCTGGGCGAGAGAACACGTAGATGCGCTTAGGCATGCCAGCCCCGACCTTCCCGAAGAGCTCGACGATCGGGGCCAAGATGTCGCCGAGCCGCTGCTCGCGATTGCCGAGTTCGTAGGGGTTGCAGAACTGGCGCGTAGCGCGCTTGTAGAGGTCCGGACGACATCCGCCGATGCTCCGGATGACGAAGACCCGGGCCTGCTTCTCCTCGCCGCCTGCAAGCGCGTCCTCGACGAGCGCAAATGCGAACGCATCACGACGGACAACCTCATCCGGGCACTTTGCGAGGACGAAGAGGCACCGTGGGTTTCCTGGCGCGCAAATGCACGAATCACTCCGCGACATCGCCAGCCTCCTGCGTCCTTTCGACATTCAGTCGACAACGATCCGGCTTCGCGCTCAGAGACCGAGGAAGGGGTACCGCGCGGAAGACTTTCAGCGTGCCTTCCGACGCTGGCTACCTGCCACGCCTGACGGAGTTACATCCGTTACGCCGTCACCCGCGCATGAACCGGCTGGCGATCGCAGCTCAGTAACGGAGGTAAACGGACGTAACGGCGAACCAGAATCGGAGTGCTGCGTGAACCTCCCGGAGAATCTGGACGGATTCCCCCGCTCGCCGGCTTCTCCATGACCGTGCCGGCCGAGGCGATCAACTCGCTCGTCGAAACCGTTTCGGAGCGCGTCCGTATGTCGATCGCCGCTGAGGACTCCGAGCCCTGGCCCGAATGGATGTGCGTCGAGACCGCGGCCCGGTACCTCGACGTACCGAAAGAGCGGGTGCGCAAGCTGAAGGCGCGACACGAGATCCCCGTTCCATCAAGAAGGACCGGGATGTCGCGTGCTCTTCCGACGACGCGACCTCGATGCGTGGATGGGCGGCTTCCGCCACGCCGAGTGGGCGTAAACGGCAGCCATGAACGATTCGATCCACAACGCTCGATCTCGCACGTCGTTCGCAAGGGTTCGCGAAGGTGATCGTCAGCCATCTTCCGAACAAGTACGTCTGGCTAGCGAGCGGTCGCCGGCGTAGAATGTGGCTGTCCATACAAATGGGCGGGCGCCGCTGGTACGGCCCTCGCCCTCGGCACAGGAGGTATGAGCTCCTATGCGTCAGGCATCACAGCAGACGAAGCTTCTCGTGTCCGCGTCGAGCGTGGCATCTTCAAGCGCTCGACGCGGGAGGGCGAGACCCGACGACGTCTCGTACCTCGACTCGGACGGGCGCCAGCGCTGGTGCACCACCTCGACGCTCAGCGAAGCGCGGCGGCTGCGCGCCGGACTGGTCACTCGCGTTTCCTCCGGCGAGCGCGTTTCCGCACTGTCTAAGGTGACACTCGAGAAGTTCGCGGCCGAGTGGCTCGAACTGACCAGCAGCGAACACGCCTCCGCCCCACCACCCACTGCCTGTACAGCTCCTACCTGGCCCAGCACATCAACCCGCGTCTGGGTACTCGCAAGCTCTCGTCGATAACGGTCGACGACGTCGCGGCGCTCATTGCCGACATGGAACAGGGCTGGCGCTACCGCGCGCGCGACGGCCGGCTGGTTCGCGTCGTCGGGAAGCCGTTCGCGGCCTGGACGATCCGCGGCGTCCTCGTCGTCCTCGGCCGCGTCCTCGGCCGCGCAGCCCGCGTCGGAACGATCAACTCAAATCCGGTGCGCCGGCTCGAGAAGGAAGAGCGCCCGAAGACCGAGCGGCGCAACTTCCCCAACCTCGACCATGACGCGATCGGCACGCTGATCGTCAACACGCCGAAGCGTTCCCACCGGCGTACTTGTCGCGGTCTCCGTTGACCGGGCTCCGTCAAGGTGAGGCCCTCGGCCTCCGCTGGGAAGACGTCGACGTCAAGGCCGGGCTTATCCGCGTCCGCTACGAGCTCGACCGTAGCAGCGTCCTCGTCGAGCCAAAGACCCTTGCCGCGAAACGCGAGATCCCGATCCCGCCTTCGCTCGGACGCATGCTCGCCGACCACAAGCAGCAGGCGTTCGCAAAGGGCTTCGCGAAACCGTCAGACTTCGTCTTCGCCTCAGAGACCGGCTAACTGCTCAACCACCGTAACATCACACGCCGCGGTCTTGAGAAGGCGATCGCCGAGGGGAAGTTGCCGAAGCTCCGCTGGCACGACCTCCGCCATGTCGCCGCCTCCGCTCTCATCGCCGAAGGGGCGAGCATCCCCTACCTGTCACGTGTCCTCGGCCACTCCAGCCCCGCGATCACTCTTGCGATCTATGCGCATGAGTTCGCACGCACCGAGCACTCAGACCGGACACGCGAGCGAATGGAGGCAGCCTTCGGGGAACTGATCAGGTGAGTTCTGACAGCAGAGCTGCCGGCGGTTTCCTAAACCGCGCGCCGGCCGTTCGATCCGCCCCGGGGGGCATTAAAAAATCGGCACGCCGCAGCTCTCGGTTTGTCGCCGGAGTCTGCTCCCTCGAAGAGATCAGCGTGATGTTCGGCTACCGGAGGAACTCGTCGAAGCCGACATCGAAGCGTGACCCTCCATGCCGGGCATTCGACCACCTTAGGACTACGTGCTCGCTGACCAGCCCGGCCTTTGACTTTAGGCGATGAGCGGAGTAGAAACGAGCCGTCGGGTAGTGGGCGAGTGACGCGGCGGTCGGGCCGATCCGAGGCGGCCACCTTCGTTTAGCTGGCTCAATCGGGCGGATCGACGCGGGAGGCACCCATGACGGCTCTGGGCAGCGTCCTCAAAGTCGATACGCCGGCCGATTCGCCGCTGAACGCCAAAGCGACAGGCAACGGGCCGGCGGTGAGTAACTTCGTGACTCTTCAATCGCTTGGTACGTTCGCCGTTGCCGTTCCTGTCCTGAAGACGATCTGGGAGCTGGCCAAAGCGCTTGCTGGTAGCGGACCGAGCTTCACGAGAGTTTCTGGATGGCTTTCGGGATCGCCATGGTGTATGCCGCCTGGCAGTTCGCCATGAGCGTGTCGGCGTTGAAGGCGAAGCACGACTGGGCGACCTGGGTCGGTGCTGTTGGTGTTGCCGTCGCCAACGCTGCTGTTATCGCCTCTGCCGTCATCGGTCTCAGCGTGACGACCAACACCTAGGCCGACGTGGTGATGCGGTGATCCCTCGCGAAGTCCTCGAGCGCGATCGCGTCCTTCTTCAGGCGCAGAGAACCGCCGACCAAATCGACAGCGAGCTCGCTGCCGGCAGGACATCCTTCAACAGCGAAGGCGTAAGCGCTGACGAGGCACGGCGCGTCCGGGACGAGCTCCGTGCCGCTCTCAAGTCGGAGCGCTCCGCGTAGTCAACGGGACGCACTCGTCCGAGGCCTATCTGCCAAGAAGTCGCATCCGCAGCAATCTGCAAGGCATCGCTGCGAACCGTCTTA
>CAVTGM010000004.1:0-134850 GCA_963734285.1 uncultured Actinomycetes bacterium
CGCTGCACGAGGACGCATCGCTAGCGCCTGCAGTGCAGCGCGTGCGCCGCTCGCTCGACGCGGACGATCTCGAGGGAGCCCGCACGCACCTGCCGGAGTTGCGACAGGCGATCGAGCAGGCCGAGCTGAGCAGGGCCGCACGTCGCTCCGCGGCGCGCGCGTTCCGCGAGGTGGACGAGGGCACCGGATCCGACGCCTACTGGCGCCAGAAGACGTGGAAGCGCATCGCGGTCATCGCCGCCGGCCCACTCGCGAACGTGCTCGTCGCATTCGTCATCTTCACCGCCGTGTACGCGACCGGCGCGCCGACGTCACAGCCGAGCAACGAGGTGGCGGCCGTGAGCGCGCACACCCCGGCGGCCGCTGCCGGCCTGCGGGCCGGCGACCACGTCGTCGCCGTCGACGGCCGGCCGGCCAAGACGTTTGACTCCGTGTCGCGGCTCATCCGAGCAAGTCACGGTCGTGCGATCACCGTCACCGTGACGCGCAGCGGCAGGACGATCACGCTCGGGCCGCGCAAGACGATCGAAGTCAGCGGGCGTTGGATCTGGGGCTTCGAGCCGGCGACGACGCTCGTCTCCTATCCGCTCGGGCATAGCGCCGGGCTCGCCGGGTCCGACTGCTGGAAGGTCGTAACGGGGACGTTCGGCGCCTTCGGGTCGCTCTTCCACAAGCACGGGCAGAGCCAGCTGACGAGCACCGTCGGCATCGTCCGCATCTCCGCGGCGGCGCTGAAGGTCGGCTTCAACTGGTACCTCCAGATCGTCGGGCTCGTGAGCATGTCGCTCGCGCTCCTCAACCTGCTGCCGCTCCTGCCGCTCGACGGCGGGCACATCCTCTTCTCGATCATCGAGGCCTTCCGCAAGCGCGCCCTCGCGCGTGAGGTGTACGAGCGGGTGTCCGTCGTCGGCTTTGCTCTGATTATCTTGATCTGGGTGATCGCCCTCCAGCACGACCTCGGCTCGAACGCTCCCGGCTAAACTCGAAGGGCATGGCCAGCGAGCGACAGATCTCGGTCGGCGGCGTGAAGATCGGCGGCGGTGCGCCCATCGTCGTCCAGTCGATGACGACGACGAAGACGCACGACGTCCCGGCGACGACCGCGCAGATCGCCGAGCTCGCCTCCGCCGGGTGCGAGATCGTGCGCGTCGCGGTGCCGAAGACCGAGGACGCTGAAGCGCTGGGGAAGATCGTGCGCTTCTCGCCGGTGCCGATCATCGCCGACATTCACTTCAACGCGAGCCTCGCCCTGAAGGCGATCGAGCAGGGCGTCGCCGCAGTGCGCATCAACCCCGGCAACATCGGCGGTCCCGACAAGGTCGCCGAAGTCGTGCGCGCCGCCAAGGCGAAAGGCATCCCGATGCGCATCGGCGCGAACTCCGGCTCGCTGCCGAAGCACCTCGAGGACGTCGCGCACCGCGACCAGGCCGAAGCGCTGATGGAGGCGGCCCTCGAGGAGGTGCGCCTGCTCGAGTCGCTCGACTACTACGACTTCAAGATCTCGGTCAAGTCGAGCCACGTTCCGACGATGATCCGCGCCTACCGCATGCTCGCCGAGCGCGTGCCCTATCCACTCCATCTCGGAGTCACCGAGGCAGGCACCGTCTTCAGCGGCTCGATCAAGAGCGCGGTCGGCATTGGCACGCTGCTCGCCGAGGGCATCGGCGACACCATTCGCGTCTCGCTGTCGGCCGACCCGGTCGAAGAGCCGAAGACGGCGTTCGAGATCCTCAAGGCACTCGGCCTGCGCGAGCGCGGGCCTGTGATGATCGCCTGCCCGTCGTGCGGGCGCGACAACGTCGGCGTGCACACGCTCGCCGAAGAGGTCGAAGCGCGGCTCGCGACGTATCCGCAGGCGTTCGAGGTAGCCGTCCTCGGCTGCGCGGTGAACGGGCCGGGGGAGAGCGGCGACGCGGACTTCGGTATCGCGGGCGGCCGCGACGTCGGCTTCATCTACGCGCACGGGCGCGTGCTGAAGAAGGTGTCCTCCGACATCCTCATCGAGGAACTGTTCTTCGAGATCGACAAGTGGATCGCCGAGGGAATGAACCGCCCGAAGCGGTTGAAGATGGCGAAGCCCGCCGCGCTCGCGATGGCCGAAGCTTCGATGATTCCGCTCGAGTAGTCTGTCCGGACAACGCATGATCTTCCGGGCCTCACAGCTTTTCCTTCCGACGCTGCGCGACGACCCCTCCGACGCCGAGGCGGTGTCGCACAAGCTGCTCGTGCGCGCGGGATTCATTCGTCAGGTCAGCGCCGGCGTGTGGACGTTCATGCCCCTCGGCTGGCGCGTGCACCGGAAGGTCGAGCAGATCGTCCGCGAGGAGATGGACGCGATCGGCGGCCAGGAGATGCTCATGCCCGTGCTCACCCCGGCCGAGCTCTGGGAGACGACCGGACGCCTCGGCATCGCCGAGATCTTCCATGTCGAGGACACGCCCTACATCCTCCCGGTGACCCACGAGGAGACGGTCACGTTCCACGCGCGCGAGATCCAGTCGTACAAGGAGCTGCCGCAGCTCTGGTACCACTTCCAGACGAAGGATCGCAACGAGCCGCGGCCCCGCGGCGGCCTCCTGCGCGTGCGCGAGTTCATCATGAAGGACGCGTACTCGTTCGACCGCGACGAGGAGGGCGTGAAGCGGAGCTTCGAGGCGAACCGCGAGGCGTACAAGACGATCTTCGCCCGCTGCGAGCTGGAGTCGTACGACGTCGTCGCAGAGAGCGGGATCATGGGCGGCAAGTTCAGCGTCGACTTCCTCGCGCCCTCCGGCTCGGGCGAGAACGTCCTCGTCCGCTGCGAGAACGGTGACTACGCCGCCGACGGCGACATCGCGGAGGCCGTTCCACGCGCACCGACGTTCCCCGAGACGCTCGTCTCGCCCGAAGAGGTGGTCACGCCGGGCGTGACGACGTGCGAGTCTCTCGCCGGCTTCCTCGGCATCGACCTCGCCGCCACGTCGAAGGCCATGCCGGTGACGAAGCCCGACGGCTCCGTCGTGCTCGCGCTCGTGCGCGGCGACGACCGTCTGAGCGAGATGAAGCTGTACGACGCGATTCCCGGTGAGTCGCGCCCGTCGACGGACGAGGAGATCCGCGCCGCGTTCGGCGCGAGCGGCGGCTCGCTCGGCCCCGTCGGCTTCACCGGCGAGGTGATCGCCGACGAGACGCTGCGCGACGGGCAGTTCGTCGCAGGCGCGAACAAGGATGGCGTCCACCTGCGCGGCGTCCAGGCAGGGCGCGACTTCACGCCGCGCTTCGCCGACCTCCGCGAGCCGAAGGAGGGCGACCGCTGCCCGGTCTGCGGCGGCGCGCTCCACTTCCAGACGGCCGTCGAGGTCGGGCACATCTTCAACTTCGGCAGCTTCTATTCGAAGCCGCTCGGCGCGACGTTCGTCGACGAGGACGGGCAGGAGAAGCCGCTGCTCGGCGGCAGTTACGGGATCGGCCCCGGTCGCGTGATGGCCGCGATCATCGAACAGCACAACGACGAGAAGGGCATCGTGTGGCCGCGCTCGGTGGCGCCGTACGACGTGCACCTCGTCGTGCTCCCGGGTGCGGAGGCGAATCGCGGCGGAGGCGGCGGAAGCGCTCTCGGCCACGGGCCTCGACGTCCTGCTCGACGACCGCGACCTGCGCGCAGGAGAGAAGTTCGCCGACGCGGATCTCATCGGCTGCCCGATCCGCGTCACCGCCGGGAAGAAGAGCCTCGAGGACGGAAAGGTCGACGTCCGCGACCGCGCGACCGGTGAGGAGCGGCGGTTAGCCGTCGCCGATCTCGGCAAGGAGACTCTCTGATGGGACGCAAGAGGCGCTTCAGCGAGCAGTCGTTCGGCACGACGGTCGAGTCGCTGATGAACGAGGTCGGCGTGACGTATCGCGAGCTCGCGGCGAAGACCGGACTGTCGGCCGGGTACCTGAACCACCTCGTGCACGGCAACCGGCCGGTGCCGTCGAACGACGTCGTCCGCACGCTCGCGGACGCGCTGGACGTCGATCCCGAGCACTTCCGCGAGTTCCGGCTGCGCGCCATCACCGAGCGGCTCGAGGCGATGCCCGAGCTGATCGACCGGCTGTACCGGCGCCTGGCGTAAAGCCTTGGTAAGACCTCGGTTTCCAGGCAGGTGCCGTCCAGGCGCCTCCGTACTGTGTCCCCATGAAGAGACTGCGCTCAGTCCGCATGCTCGTCATCGGGGGCACTGTGTTGGGTATCGCCGCCGCCATCGACAGCGGTCGGCGGCGCGACGACCGCGGCAGGTACGCCGCCGTCGAACACCAGCGTTCCGACCATCTCCGGCACTGCCGCGCAGGGGAACACACTCGCCGCGTCGAGCGGCAGCTGGAGCGGTACGACGCCGATGACCTTCACGTATGTGTGGCAGCGCTGTGACAGCGCGGGCGCAAACTGCGCGAACATCTCCGGCGCCACTTCGCAGACGTACACGCTCGTCATCGCCGACGCCGGGCACAAGGACCGCGTCACGGTCACCGCGCATAACTCGTCCGGCAGCGCGCCGGCGAACTCAGCAACGACCGCTGTCGTCGCCGGCGCCACGCCGCCGGCCAACTCGACCGCGCCGGCGATCACCGGTTCGACTGCCGTCGGCTGGACGCTCAGCACGAGCAACGGCACGTGGAGCGGGACGAATCCGATCACGTACACGTATCAGTGGCGACGCTGCGACACGAACGGCGCGAACTGTGTCGACGTGTCCGGCGCGACGTCGAAGACCTACCAGCTCGTCAGCGCCGACGCGAACCACAAGATGCGCGCGCTCGTCACCGCGACGAACTCCGGCGGCTCGGGCCAGAGCACGTCGAATCGCAACGAACACGGTCGCGGTGACCGCGCCGGGGAGCACGACCGCTCCTGCGGTCACCGGCACGCCGACGGTCGGCCAGACGCTCACGACCACGGCCGGCGTGTGGATCGGCCAGGGGCCGATCTCGTACACGTATCAGTGGGAGCGCTGCGACTCGAGCGGCAACAACTGCGTCTCGATCGCGAGCGCGACGAAGACGACGTACGTTCTCGTCTCCGCGGATGCCGCTCACGACGTACGTGCCACCGTGCTTGCGAAGAACAGCGCAGGAGGCACCGCGGCGCACTCGAACACGGTCGGTCCGATTGCCGGCGGCACTCCGGCGCCGCCGCCCCCACCGTCGGGGACGACGAAGCTGCCGAACGGCGAGACGTCGATTCAGGCTTCGAGCGTGCCCGAGACCGACCGGCTCACGATCTCGTCGGTGAAGTTCACGCCGTCCGTCATCACCGGCCGCGCGCCCGTGACCGTCACCTTCAAGGTGATCGAGAACAGCAAGTACGACGTCGCCGGCGCGCTCGTCTACGTGCTCGCGCTGCCGTACAGCTGGGCGAAGGCTGCGCCCGAGGCGGCGACCGCCGCCGACGGCACCGTCAGCATCACGATCACGCCGACCAGGGCCTCGCCGAAGCGCGGCGCGCTCGTGCTGTTCGTCCGAGCGCGCACGCCGAAGGGCGACATCCTGGCCGGCTCGTCCACGCGCCGCCTGGTCCAGGTCTCGCTGCGGCCCTAGACGTCAGTCGATCTTGAAGGCGGCGTGCTTGATCTGCGTGTACTCCTCCATGGAGTAGATCGACATGTCCTTGCCGTAGCCGGACTGCTTGTAGCCACCGTGCGGTAGCTCCGAGGAGATCGGCAGCAGGTGGTCGTTCACCCACACAGTGCCGAACTGGAGGCGGCGGACGGCGTTCATCGCGCGGCCGACGTCGCGCGTCCACACGGATGCGGCGAGCCCGTAGCGGACGTCGTTCGCCCACGCGATCGCCTGGTCGTCGTCCGCGAAGCGCTGCACGGTGACGACCGGCCCGAACACTTCGTTCTGGACGATCTCGTCCGTCTGCTTCACGTCGACGACGACGGTCGGCTGGACGAAGAAGCCGCGCTCGCCGTTCGTGCCGCCGCCGGTGAGGACGGTCGCGCCCTTCGCGCGCTCGAGGAAGCCGAGGATGCGCTCCTGCTGCGACTGCGAGATGACCGAGCCCATTTCGATCTCGTCGCTCTCGAACGGGTCGCCGACCTTGAGCGACTCGACCTGCGGGACGAGCGCCTCGAGAAGCTTGTCGTAGATCTTCGGGCCGGCGATGACGCGCGAGCCTGCAGTGCAGTCCTGGCCCGAGTTCCAGAAACCGCCGAGGCGGATGCCCGCAGCGACTGCCTCCGGGTCGGCGTCGTCGAAGACAACCATCGGGGCCTTGCCGCCGAGCTCGAGGTGCACGCGCTTGAGCGTGTCGGCGGCGTTCTTCGCGATGAGCTTGCCGGTGGCGACGTCGCCCGTCAGCGAGACGAGGCGCACGTCGGGATGGCTGACGATGCGCTCGCCTGCGGGCACGCCGTCACCCGTGATCACGTTGAGGACGCCGGCCGGGAGGACCTCCTGCGCCAGCTGGGCGAAGCGCAGCAGCGACAGCGGCGTCTGCTCCGACGGCTTGAGGATCTGGCAGTTGCCCGCCGCGAGCGCGGGGCCCATCTTCCAGATGGCCATCATGAGCGGGTAGTTCCACGGGCAGATGCCGCCGACGACGCCGAGCGGCTCGCGCCGGATCATCGACGTGTACCCGGCGATGTACTCGCCCGGCCGACTTGCCCTCGAGGTTGCGGGCGGCGCCCGCGAAGAAGCGCAGGTTGTCCGCGGAGAACGGCATCTCGTCGCGCGAGGCCATGAGCGGCTTGCCGACGTTCCGCGACTCGAGCTGCGCGAGCTCCTCCGCGTTGTCCTCGAGCACGTCCGCGAGCTTGTGCAGGAGCTCGGAGCGGTCCTTCGGCGTCGCGTCCATCCAGGTGGAGAACGCCTTCGAGGCCGACTCGACGGCGCG
This sequence comes from uncultured Actinomycetes bacterium, assembly GCA_963734285.1. Classification (GTDB taxonomy): domain Bacteria; phylum Actinomycetota; class Thermoleophilia; order Gaiellales; family Gaiellaceae; genus Palsa-739. The sequence goes on from CAVTGM010000004.1 coordinate 6,857, forward strand.
GTCGACGTCCTCCGCGCCACAGCTCGGCACCTCGGCGATCACCTCGCCGGTGGCGGGGTTGATCACCTCCATCGTCTTGCCGGAGGCAGCATCGACGAACTCGCCGCCGATGAAGCACTTGTAGGACGTCGTCGTGGTGCTCATGGGTGCCTCCTAGACAGCGGTGATTTGAGCCGACTCTACGGCTTCGGTGACGTTGCCGGCCGTCCGACGGAGCACGCCGGTGTCGCGCATGAGCCGCTGCGCGAGCAGGACCGGGACCGATGTGAACACGATCATCACGAATGCAATGACGTTCACGACCGGGAGCTGCTGGCCGAGCCGGATGTAGCCGAGGATGAGGAGCGGGATCGTGTTCTGCGAGCCCGCGGTGAAGGTCGTGACGATGACCTCGTCGAAGGACAGGGCGAAGGCGAGCAACCCTCCGGCGACCAGCGCGGTGGAGAGGACCGGCCAGATGACGAAGCGGAACGTCTGCCAGCCGTCGGCGCCGAGATCCTGCGAGGCCTCGATGAGCGAGGGCGACGCGCGCCGCAGCCGTGCGAGGACGTTGTTGTAGACGACGACGACGCAGAAGGTCGCGTGGCCGACGACGATCGTCCAGAGCGAGAGGTTGATCTTGCCGGCGACGAACGCCGAGTTGAGCGCGATGCCGGTGACGATGCCCGGGAGCGCGATCGGGAGGACGAGGAGGAACGACACCGCCTCGCGCCCGAAGAACTTGAAGCGGGCGACGCCGAATGCGGCCATCGAACCGAGCACCAGCGCGATACCGGTCGCGATGAGCCCGACGCGGACGGAGAGCCAGAGCGAGGTCCTCACCTCCGACGTCCACGCCGCATGGAACCAGTGCGTCGTGAACGCGGGGATCGGCCAGCTCTGCACGTTCGACTTGTTGAACGCATAGACAGCGATCAGCGCGAGCGGGATCCAGAGGAACAGGATCACGAGCGTCGTCCAGACGGCGAGCGCGATGCGGGTTCCCTGCCGCTCCACTACAGCGCCTCGAATGCGCCGAGCTTGCGCGCGATGAGGAGATATACGCCCATGACGAGGAGCGGGACCGTGGCGAACGCGGCCGCGAACGGGGTCTGCTGCGTGGTGATGTTGTCGTAGACGACGTTCCCGATGAACTGCGACGACGCGCCGCCGGCGAGCAGCGGGGTGACGTAGTCACCGAGCGTGAGTGAGAACGTGAAGATCGAGCCGGCGACGACGCCCGGAAGGGCGAGCGGGAGCACGACGCGACGGAAGGTCGTCATGCCGCCGGCGCCGAGGTCGCGCGACGCTTCGATGAACGATTCCGGGATCCGCTCGAGCGCGCCGTAGACCGGCAGCACCATGAACGGCAGCCAGACGTACGTGAAGACGAGCCAGACCGCCCAGTTCGTGTAGCCGATGTTCGCGGCCGGCAGGCCGACCTTTCCGAGCGCCCAGTTGAGAACGCCGTTGTGGTCGAGGATGAGCCGCCAGATGTACACGCGGATGAGGTAGCTCGACCAGAGGGGCAGGAGGACCGCCACGAAGATGAACGCGCGCGAGCGCCCGCCCGCGACGCGCGCCATGAAGTAGCCGAGCGGGAAGGCGAGGATCGCGTCCGCGAGCGTGACCGCCGAAGCGATCCCGATCGTGCGCAGCGCGACCGTGTGGTATGTCCCTGCGTTCCAGAGCGTCCGGTAGTTGTCGACGTTCCAGATATGCCGGATCTCCGACGTGAATGGGTCGATCGTCCAGAACGACGAGATGAAGAGCGCGACGAGCGACGCGAGGTAGACGAAGACGAACGCAAGCAGCGGCGGGGCGAGGAGCAGAAGCGCCTTCGCCCACGGGTGCCGCCAGAAAAGGCCCGAGAGACGGAGCCGGGCCGCCCTGAACGGGCGGCCCGGCGGTTTGCTGCTCAGCCCTTGAGCTGTGTCCAGGCTTGCTGCCACTTCGTGTAGTCCATGCAGTTGTTCTGGCCGTTGCCGCACGCGGCCACGGGGGTCTTCCAGAACTTGATCGAGTTGAAGTACGACGCGGACGCGCCGCAGTGGTACTGCGCGGCGGAACCCGGGGAGATCTTGTCCATGAGCGGACAAGCCTTCGGGTTCGCCGGCGTCTCACCGAAGTAGATCGCCTGCTGCGCCTGCACCTTCGGCGTCGAGACCCAGGCCATCCACTTGTACATGCAGTTCGGGTGCTTCGCGTGCGCGGACACCATCCACGTGTCGGCCCAGCCGGTCGCTCCCTCCTTCGGGATCTCGTCCTTGACCGGGACCTTCGCCGCGATGAGCGTGTTCGTCTGATACGGCCACGAAGCGCCGATGACGGCGTCGCCGTTCTTGAACAGGTCGATCTCGTCCGAGGCGAGCGCCCAGTACTTCTTGATCAGCGGCTTCTGCTTCTTCAGCAGGTTGACGGCCGCGTTGAACTGAGTCGAGTTCAGCTCGTACGGATCCGTGATCTTCAGCGACGGCTGCGACTTCGAGAGGTACAGCGCCGCGTCTGCGATCTGGATCGGGTTGTCCGGAACGGTGACCTTGCCCTTGTACGCCGAGCTGTAGATCGTCGCCCAGCTCGTCGGGGCCGGCTTCACCTTGGTCGTGTTGTAGAGCAGCGTGTTCGGCCCCCACTGCAGCGAGATGCCGTAGTGCACGCCCTTCACGGTGTTGTGCGGCGGGCCCTTCAGCGCCGGAATGAAGTTCTTCCAGTCCGGGATGAGGTTCGGGTTGACCGCCGCCACGTCGTGGCCGTAGATGAGACGCAGGCTTGCGTCGCCCGAGGCCGACACTCCGTCGTACTGGGAGCCGCCGCCCTGACGCATGAGCGTCACCATCTCGTCCGACGAGCCCGCGTACTTCGCGTGGACCTGGCAGCCCGTCGCCTTCTGAAACGGCTTCACCCATTGGGGCTGGGTGTAGCCCTCCCACGCGATCAGGTTGAGCTGTCCTTCGCCCGGCCCGATCGACGTCGGCACACCGCTGTACGAGCTGATGCCCGCAGCGGGCACGCACAGCGCCGCCGCAATGGCGACGACGAGCACGTGTGCCCTCTTGATCCGAGTCACTGTCCCTCCTTGCCGATCTCGTATGTGTGCTCCGGTCTCCACGACAGGCGAACCCGGCGACCCTGAGCCTCGAGCGCCTGTTGCGACGAGGTCTCGAGGTTCTGCTGGACGACGACGAGCGTTCCGCCGGCGTCGAGGTCGACCGTGTATCGCGTGACCATCCCGACGTAGACCACTTCGCGCACGACACCAGGCTCGCCGGTGCCGCTCTCACCGCTCATGGCGATCTTCTCGGGACGGATGGTGATCCGCCTGCCGTCCCGCTCGAGCACGTTGGAGACGCCCACGAACCCGGCGACGAACTCGCTCTCCGGATGCTCGTAGACGTCCGCCGGTGTCCCGATCTGCTCGATGCGGCCGTTGTTGAACACTGCAAGGCGGTCGCTCATGGTGAGCGCCTCCTCCTGGTCGTGCGTGACATAGACGAACGTGATGCCGAGCTCTCGCTGGAGCTCCTTGAGAAAGACCTGCATCTCCTGCCGAAGCTTGAGGTCGAGCGCGCCGAGCGGCTCGTCGAGCAGGAGCACGGACGGCGAGTTGACGATCGAGCGCGCGAGCGCGACGCGCTGACGCTGGCCGCCGGAAAGCGCGGCGGGTCGGCGAGCTCCGACGTGGGGGAGGCGTACGCGCTCGAGCACCTCGGCCGCCTTTTCGCGGCGCTCGCGCTTCGGGACGCCGCGAACGCGGAGGCCGTACTCGACGTTCTCGATCACCGTCATGTGCGGGAAGAGCGCGTAGTCCTGGAAGACGGTGTTCACGTCGCGCTCCGACGGAGCGATGCGCGTGACGTCGACGCCGTCGAGCTCGACGCGCCCTGCGTCGGGCCGCTCGAAGCCGGCGATGACGCGCAGCGTCGTCGTCTTGCCCGATCCGGAGGGGCCGAGCATGGTGAAGAACTCGCCGCGCGGAATGTCGAGGTCGACTGCGTCGACGGCCACCACGTCGCCGTAGACCCGCCGAATCCCGGTGAGGCGAACCGCTGGAGCGGTGGCCTGGGCGACCTCGGGCCTACGCGGGGCCTGCGTCGCCAAGTGCTTCTTCCAGGATGGACAGTCCGCGCTCGAGCTCGTCGTCCGTGGCCGAGAGCGGAGGCAGCAGCCGGATGACGTTGCCGTCGAGGCCGCACGAGAGAAGGATGAGCCCGCGCTCGCGCGCGTGTGTAACGACACGCTTCGCGGCGGCGGCGTTCCGCTCCACGAGCTCGAGCGCGAGCATCGCGCCGAGCCCGCGCACTTCACCGACGATCGGGCGCCGCTCGGCGATCTCGTCGAGTCGCTTGTGCAACAGCGTCGCGATCTGGTCGGCGCGCTCACGGAAGCCTGGAGCGGCGAGCTCGTCGAGGACGGCGGCCGCGGCCGCGCACGAGACGGGGTTCCCTCCGAACGTGCCGCCGAGCCCGCCGGGATGCACGGCGTCCATGATCGACGCCTTGCCCGGTGACCGATGCGAGCGGGAGGCCGCCGCCGAGCGTCTTGCCGGCGACGAGGATGTCGGGCTCGACCTCGAGGCGCTCGATCGCCCAGACCGTGTCCGGTGCTGCCGCAACCGGACTGCACCTCGTCGTCGACGTAGAGGATGCCGTGGCGCTCGCACTTCTCCTTCAGCGCGCGCACGAACTCGGCGGGCATCGGGATGAAGCCGCCTTCGCCCTGCACCGGCTCGAGCACCATGCAGGCGACCTCGGCGGGGTCGACGTCCTGCCGGAAGAGGAGGTCGAGGCCCTCGAGTGCGTCCTCCGTCGTGACGCCGCGATACGGGTACGGCGCGGGCGCGCGATAGACCGCGGATGCGAGCGGGCCGAAGCTCTGCTTGTAGACGAGCTTCGACGTCATCGCCATGGTCAGCATCGTGCGTCCGTGGAATGCGCGGTCGAACACGATGACGCCGGGACGGCCGGTGGCAGCGCGGGCGATCTTCACGGCGTTCTCGACCGCCTCGGCGCCCGAGTTGACGAGGATCGACTTCGTCGCGGCGTCGCCGGGCCACAGCTCGTCGAGCCGACGGCAGACCTCGACGTACGGCTCGTAGATCCCGACCATGAAGCACTGGTGGAGGTAGCGGTCGACCTGCTCGTGGACGGCGCGGACGACTCCCGCCGGCCCGTGCCCGAGGTTCTGGCAGGCGATCCCTCCGGCGAAGTCGAGGTACTCGCGGCCGTCGGCGTCCCAGATGCGCGCACCCCACGCGCGGGCGACGACGAGATCCGAGGCGGAGATGCCGCGCGGGACGTAGCGGTCGCGTGCCGCCAGTACCTCCGCCGCGGACGCCTTCTCCTCCACCCTCATGGGGCGAGCCTATCGCTTAGGCTCGCCGATCGAATGGGTCTCGCGGCGGGAGCCAACCACGCAATGCGCAGCGCGATCCTCGCCGCCGCCGACAGTCCGCGCGTCCAGCGTGTCGTCCAGAAGCACGGTATGCGACTCGGTGCTGGGCGGTTCGTCGCCGGCGAGACCCTCGACGATGACGTCCTCGTATTGCGCAGCCTCAACGACCGCGGCCTCGTGGCAAACACGACGCTTCTCGGCGAGGGCGTCCGCGACGAAGCGGAGGCGAGCGCCGTCGTCGCCGAGTACGAGACGGTCATCTCGCGTCTCGTCGACGAGGGCCTGCGCGCGAACGTCGCGCTGAAGCTCACGCATCTCGGCCTCGAGCTCGAACGAGGAGGTTGCCTACGAGAACGTCAAGCGCCTCGTCGGGCACGGCAGCTTCATCCGCATCGACATGGAGCAGTCGGCGTTCGTCGACCCGACGCTTCGCATCTACCGGCGGCTGCGCGAGGATGGCCTCGACAACGTCGGCACGGTGCTGCAGGCGTACCTGTATCGCAGCGAGGACGACCTCGCGGGGCTCTCGCCGCTGAGCCCGAATCTGCGCATCGTGAAAGGCGCGTACCTCGAGCCGGCCGAGATCGCGTACCCGAAGAAGTCCGACGTTGACGCGGCGTACATCCGTCTCATGGAGGCGTCGCTCAGGGGCGGCGGATTCACGGCGATCGCGACGCACGACGAGCGGATCATCGAGCACGCGATCCGATTCGCGGACGAGCACGACATCGGGCGCGACCGCTTCCAGTTCCAGATGCTGTACGGCGTGCGGCCCCGTCTCCAACAGGATCTGGCCGCGCGCGGCTTCCAGGTGCTCGTCGCAACCCCCTATGGGCCGGAGTGGTACCCGTATCTCATGCGGCGGCTCGGGGAGCGGCCGGCGAACATGCTCTTCTTCGTGCGCAATCTGCTGCGCGGCTGACGCTGATACCGTTGAGCGCTCGCGGGGCGTGGCGCAGCCTGGTTAGCGCGCCAGTCTGGGGGACTGGAGGTCCCGAGTTCGAATCTCGGCGCCCCGATTACTGAAAGCGAATTACGGCGGGCTTCCTGCCGCGACCCACTCGCGGAAGATGTCCACCTGCTCTGCCGGCCAGGGGCCGTCGCAGGGCATTCCTCCGTCGGCGAGGACCTCGAGGATGGCGTCCTGGTGCTCCACGACGTCGTCGTACGACCAGAGGTCGAAGTGACTTTGCATTGCGCCGCGGTCGCGTTCGCGAAAGAGCGGCTTGATATCGGCTGCGTAGCTGGTCATGGCGGAACGATACTGGCCCAGGGCTTGCTCAGCGGTCGGCTCTAGAAGAGCACGATCACGAATGGGGTGAAGTTCTGGATCTGCCACGGACCCGGAGCGCCGGCGTTCGACCCGCCCATCGTGACGTGGAAGAAGCCGCTCGACGAACGGCTGACCGAGCCACTGAACGGCCACCCACCGTCGGTGCCCGATACGGTCGCGACCGTCGCTGAGTTGCCGAGGAACTGCACGTCGATCCCGTTGTTGTTCTTGCGGATGTACACCTTGCCGCCGGTGCAGTTCCACGTGTAGCTGAAGGCCTGCGGCGTCTCCTGCAAGTTCGTCGTCAAGGCTGAGAGGTCGTAAGACGGATTGATCTCGGCGATACCGCGCACCGCGCCGGTCGCGCACCTCGGCTGGGGAACGGCCTTCGAGCCCACTGCGAATGCTGTCCCGCCGAGTGCGAAGAAGAGCGCGACCAACGAGATGCAGAGAGCTGGGCTGACTTTCACGCGATGCATCGAAACCCTCCTTAGCGGATAACGAGCCGGTCGCCGGGCTCCAGCGAGGCGGCGCCGACGGGAAGCTCGACGACGAACTTCGCTCCGCGGCTCGACGCCGTCCGCCACGGACGAAGCCCGCGGACGACCTTGAGGACGCGCAGGTCACGATCGCAGAAGACGGCGTCGATAGGAAAGCGCATGAAGAACGTGTGGATCGAACCGGTTCGCGTGAACAGCATGCCGCCGTCGTCCGGGAGGGCGTCGCGGCCGAGCAGTCCACGCATGCGCACGAGCGCAGAGTCCGCGACCTCGCACCGCGCGCACACGACCGAGCCGCCGGCCTCGTACAACGGCACCGCACGCGCGCTCATGCGCCGGGAGCCTTGTAGGTGGGGACGACCGAGACTGCGGCGGTCGAGACCTTCGCATACGGCACCGCGGAGAAGCCAGAGTTTGCCGCAAAGTAGGAGCGCGTCCCCGGCGGCAGCGTCGCGAGCACGAAGCCCGTCCCTCCACCGATCACCGCACCGGTCGCGTCGAAGAGCACGATCGAGAGCTGCACGTTCGTCAGCGTGTCGGCCGGCTGGTCGTTGATGACGTCGCCGTCGACCTCGCCGACCCAGTCCGGCTCGAAACGAGACGGGGCCACGTGCACATTCTCGAGTGTAGGCGCGCCGTCGTGCCGTGCGGCGAACGCATCCGTCTGCACGACCACTTCCAGCCGCGCCACCGGTGTCTGCGACGGGAGCGACGCGTAGCCCCCGACATTGAAGACGGATCCCGGCGCGACCTCGCTCACGGGCGTCGTCGCGGACTGGAGAACGCGCCCGGCGCCGTCGAGGAAGTTCACGAGCACGGTCACGTTCCGCGCGGCGCGCGTGTCGGACGGATTGTCGAGCACGACGCCATAGCTCACAGTGCTGCCCGAGTCGTACGCATCGGGTCGCTGGGAGAAGCCCTGCGCCGTCACGCGAAGCTTCGATGCGCGCGTCGTGCCGCCGACGACCGTGAACGTCGCCGACAGGGCCCCGGAGCGCCCGCACGAGACGTGTCCATGCGCCGGTCCAGCGGGTGCGAAGAGCGCCATCGTCCATTGCCACACAGCTTGGCCGGACGACGTCCTGCGCAGGCCGAGTCCCCTCTGGAGCGAGCCGTCCGCATAGCGAACCGTCGAGCGTGCACCGCGCGGTGTTCGGCTTGACGAGCACCGACACGACGGCCGGCTGGCCCTGATACACCTGCTTCGGCACGTAGCTGAACCGGAGCGTCCACTCGGGGGACGCGGCACCGTCCGGCGCGCCGAATGCCGCCACCGGGACGCTCGCGGCCAGCGACTCCGACGAGTGCCATCCGGATGCGCATCATCCGTCCTTGGAGGCCTCGAACGGACGCCCGAGCTGCTTCTCCCACCAGTCCTTGTCGTTGAACTGCGTCTGGAGTTCTGCGACGTAGCTCGTGAGATGCGTCTCGCGGGCGTCGAGGCGACGCTCTCGCTCGGCGCCGTCGCGCTCCCGGTCCTCGAGGCGCTGCTCGCGGATCTCATGCTCCGCGATGAAGCCGGCGTCGCGGCGGTCGAGGTCGGCCTCGCGGTCCTCGATCTCGTGCAGTCGCAGGCGTACGAGTTCCTCGCGCTCGTCGAGACGTTTGTCCCTTTCCGTCAAGCGCGTGCGTGCACTGTCGGCCAGCTCCTCGAGCTTCGCGAGCCGCGACTCGCGCACGGCGAGCTCGCTTTCCCGCTCCGCGAGCTTCCGCTGTCCCGCCTCGTCGACGCGCGGCGCCGCAGCCTGGTCCTGAGCCCGGCGGAGAGCGGCCTGGAGCCGGTGGATCTCCGCCTCGCGTGCGGCGAGCTCCGCCTCGGCGCGCTCGGAGTCGGCCGTCGAGACGCTGCTCGATGCGGCCGCTGACCGCTCCGCGAATTCACTCGCAGCGACGGCGAGCCGCTCCTGCTCGTCGATCAGCTTCCGCTCTCGGTCGGCAAGCGCCTCAGCTCCGGTCGTGAGCTCGGCCCGAGCGTCGGCGAGCTCGCGCTCCGTCTCGGCGAGCGCACGGCGGCGCTCCTCGAGCTCCCGCTCGACGGCATCGAGCGACCGTTCCTGTTCCGCCGCCTGGCGCGCAGCGGCGGCCTCGCGCTCGTCAGCCTCCTTGTGACGTCTTGCCGCCGCCTCCTCCGCGTCCTCGGCGGCACGCTCGCGGTCGGTCACGGTCTGCACACGGCTCGCGAGCTCGGCTGCAGCCTCGGCACGCTGTTCGTCCGCAGCCTTCAGCTCTTCGACCTTGTGCGTGAGGAGCTGCTCGCGCTCGGAGAGGCGAGCCGCGGTACGGTCGATCTCGTCGTGCATGCGCTCGAACGCCGCGTACTGCTCGTGGTATTCCTTCAGGCGCTCGTCCAGCTCCTGCGCATGTTCCTCGAGCTCTCGCTCGCGGGCTTCCAGGCTCGCCGCGTGCGCCTCGACCTCGGCGAGCCGCCGTGACACGTCCTGCTCGAGGCGGAGCTCTCGCCCCGAGAACTCGCGCTCCCGTGACAGCGATGCCTCGAGCTCGGCGCGGAGGGTCTCGACACCGGCGCCGGCCGGCGGCGGAGGTGGGGGCGGTGCCGCTGCGGCGATCGCTTCCTTCGGCGAACGCGGCGTACGGTCTCCTCCTGCAGCGCGTGCTTCGAGCTGCGCGCGCAGGCCCGTGCCGAAGCCGCGCTCCGTGACCTCGTCGTTGCGTTCCTCGACGGCTGCCATGTCAGAACCCGAAGACGGCCTTGAGGCTCAGCAGCGCGGGCCCGAGGACGACGATGAACATCGCCGGGAAGATGAAGGCGACCGTGGGAAAGAGCATCTTGATCGGCGCCTTCATCGCACGCTCCTCGGCGGCGGCCTGCCGCTTGAGTCGCGAATCGGTGGCCTGCACTCGAAGGATGCGGCCGAGTGACGTGCCGAGCTGATCGGCCTGGATGATCGCCCGTACGAACGATGCGATCTCCGGAGCGCCGGCGCGTTCGGCCAGCTTCTTCAACGCATCGGACCGGCTCTCTCCGATACGCATCTCGCCGAGCGCGAGCTCGAACTCCTCCGTGAGCGGACCGCGCATGTGTTCCGTCAACTTCGCGATCGCTCCGTCGAACCCCAGCCCCGCCTCGACGCTGACTGCAAGTAGGTCGAGCGCATCGGGCAACTCTGCGACGAGACGAGCCTGCCGTCGCCGCGAGCGCGACGTGACCACGACTGCGGGCAGGATGTAGCCGACGGCTGCGAGGATGCAGCCGAGCACGATCGCGCCGCCGGTCGACGACGCTGCGCCGAGCGCGATCCCGAGAACGAGGCCCGCGACGCCCGACGCCGCCTTGGAGGCGAGGAACGCTTGCGGCGACGTCGTCCGCATGCCGGCGGACATGAGCAGGCGCGACACCGATTCCAGGTTCTGCTTCGGGTTCAGACGCAGCATCGCCCGCGAGAGCGAGCCGACCAGAGGGGTGACGACGCGTGTCGTGAAGCGCACCCGCTGCTCCAACGGAGTGCGCACGGATCCGTACGTCGCTGCGGACTGGATGCGTGCCCGCCGCGTGCGCGCCGGGAGAGTGATGACGTTTCCGACCGCGAGAGCGGAGGCGGAGAGACAGACGGCTGCGAGCACGAGAAGCATCGGCATCACCCCTTGAACGAGACGATCTTCTTGAGGATTGCCGAGCCCACCATCATCATCACGACCCCGACAACAAGGAGCATGTGCCCTGGTGAAGTGTGGAAGAGGGGATGGAGGTATCCGGAGTTGAGTACCGAGATCGCCCCCATGAGGAAGAAGGGAAGGCCGATCAGCGTGTACGCAGACATTTTCCCCATCGCGGTGAGAGAACGGATCTTTCGCGCGAATTGCTGGCGCTGCCGCACGGTGTCGGCGACCATGTCGAACAAGCTGGCGAGCGAGCCGCCCACCTGACGCTGAATCGTGACTGCGGTGATGGCGAACTCGAAGTTCTTTGACCCCAGGCGCTCCGCCATCTCGGCCAGCGAGTCGTCGAGGGGACGTCCGAGGCCGGACTCCGTGAGCACGCGCTTGACCTCCACCGAGGCCGGTGCCTGGCCTTCGTCGACGACCGACTGAAGCCCCTGCTTGAACGAGTGGCCCGCCTTCAGCGCCGCGGCGATCGTGATGAGCAGGTCCGGAAGCTGCGTCTCGAAGGCTCCCAGACGCCGCTGCATCCGCTGCCACACGACGGCGAGCGGCACGAGTGCGCCCGCGGCCATCGCGACGAGGATGACGATCGGGCTCGCTGCCGCAACGGCGGCGAACAGCCCGAGAACGACGCCGCTGCCCGCGGAGATGTAGAAGAGCTCGGCAGCGCGCAGCGGCGTGTTGCCGCGGTCGAGCATGCGCTGAACGCTCTGCCACGGCCGCAAGTGCCCGAGCGCCCGCTCCGTCCCGCCGATGAGCAACGCGAAGCCGGCGAAGCGCTGCTCGTTGCTCCTCCGGGCGCGCCGCGCGCCGCCGGTGTGCGCGGCGAGGCGCGACCGCAGCCACGCGCCGCGACGTGAGCCGAGAAGGACGAGGACTGCTGTGACGACAAACAAGCCGACGAGGATCGCGAGCGCGATCACCCCGCCCGGCCGGTAGGCCGCCTGGGGCACGAGCTTTGACGGGCCGGACGCCGAACCGACGTCACCGACGCCGACCGGGACGGTGAGCGACCGTGAGTCGAACCCCGCGCCCGGGACGACGATCCGCACGGCGAGCGAGTCTCCGGGACGCGCCGCCGTGACATAGGAGAGGTGCCAGGTGTGCCCCAGCCGCGCGGCGATCGAGCTGTACGCGCCTGCGAGCGCGCTGGTCGATGCGGCCCCGTAATACCGGCCGCCGGTCGCGGAGGCGAGCTGCCGAAGAGCGCTCGGGTCGAAGCCGACGCCCTCGATCCCGATGGCGTAGATGCCGACGTCGGCGCTGCGGGCGGCCGCGATCGCCTCGGCGAGCGATGCACTGCTCGAGACGTCGCGCCCGTCGGTGAGGACGATGAGAATGCGGGCCCCGAGCGCGCTGCCATCGAGCTGGCGCGCGGCCGCCTCGATCGCGTCGTAGAGAGCGGTGACCGGGCTTGGGCGCGGGCGAGAGGTTGCGAAGAGCAGCGTCCGCGTCGATCGTTGCGGTCGACAGGCCGCTCAGCAGGACCGGCGTCGGGCCGAACTCCTCCACGGCGATCGCGTCTGCCGCCGGTTTCGCATCGACGAAGCTGCGCGCGGCGGCAACGGCATCCGCGAGGGGGCGACCCCTCATCGACTGCGAGTCGTCGACGGCGAGGACGACGGCTTTCGCACGGCCGAGATTCCGAGCCGTGAGACCGGTGACGGGCCGACCGTTCTCTTCGACCTGTGGCGTGATTGCAGCGCCCGCGGACGACACCACTGTCACGCGGACGGTCGGAAAGGAGCTCGCGTCGACCCCTGTCACGTCGACGGACGCTGCGGCCGGCGCCACTGCGCTGAGCGCAGCACTCACCACCGCCGCCAGTATCCAACGCGAGCGGCTCATTCGCCCTCTCTGAACCCGACTGCGCGGTTGTCTCGGAATACCGGCCCCGTCTCGTCCTCGGGCACGAAGAAGCTCGGGTGGAGCGCGACACCGTTCGTGGCGAGCTTGTCGAGAAATTGCGGCTTCAATCCCGTGGACGACAGCGGGAGCACCAGTCGGTTGCGTCCTCCGAAGGAGGGCGTGTTCTCGTCCGGCGGGCGTGCGACGAAGATGTCCTGCAGCGTGATCACGTCTGCCTCCATGCGGAGGACCTCGGTCACGTGCGTGATCTTGCGCGTTCCGTCGACGAGCCTCGTGATCTGGACGAGCAGGTCGAACGCACTGGAGATCTGCTCGCGGATCGCACGGAGCGGAAGGTCGACGCCGGCGGTGAGCACGAGCGTCTCGAGCCGGCTGAGGGCATCGCGTGGAGAGTTTGCGTGAATCGTCGTCAGCGACCCCTCGTGGCCCGTGTTCATTGCTTGCAGCATGTCGAGCGTCTCGCCGCCGCGAACCTCGCCGACGATGATGCGGTCGGGCCGCATGCGGAGGGCGTTGCGGACGAGCTCCCGGATGCGCACCTCACCCTGTCCCTCGATGTTCGGGGGTCGCGACTCGAGCGTGATCACGTGCTCCTGCTGCAACTGGAGCTCAGCGGCATCCTCGATGGTCACGATCCGCTCGTCGTCGGGGACGAACGCCGACATTGCGTTCAGCGTCGTTGTCTTGCCGGTGCCGGTACCGCCGGAGATGAGGACGTTCAGCTTCCCTTTCACGCACGCGGCCAGGAACTGACCCGCCTTCGGCGACACCGTGCCGAACGTGATGAGGTCGTTCATCGTGTACGGATCGCGCGAGAACTTGCGGATCGTCAGCGTCGGGCCCCTGAGCGAGAGGGGAGGGATGATCGCGTTCACGCGCGAACCGTCGGGCAGCCGAGCATCGACCATCGGCGACGCCTCGTCGACGCGCCGACCGACCTGCGAGACGATCTTGTCGATGATGCGAAGAAGGTGTGCGTCGTCGGCGAACGTGGTCGACGTGCGTTCGATCTTCCCCGCGCGCTCGCAATAGATCCGATCGAACCCATTGACCATGACCTCGGTGACGGAGTCGTCCCGAAGAAGCGGCTCGATAGGCCCGTACCCGAGGATGTCGTCCGTGATCTCGCGCACGATCTGGCGGCGCTCGTCGCGCGTGAGCGGTGTGCGGTCGAGGACGAGCTGCTCGGTCACGGCGCGCAGGACCCGCTCGTGGAGATCCTCGGTCAGATCCTGCTTGAACAGCTCGACGCCGACCGTCGCGATGACGGAGTGATGGACGCGAGTCTTGAGCTCGGCGTATGGGTCGACGGCGTTCGCCTGCCGCCGCGGCTCGTGGATGGCCGCGATGACGGGAGCGTCCGCCACCGTCGCGGTGCCGTTCGTATCCTTCGTGAGCCGGTCGTGAAGGCTCATCGACTATGCCCTCACCGGCTGGCGGAAGAACCGCTTGCGCTGTTCGGACTGCGGCGCGACCGTAAGCGACTTCGCGACGCCGATGAGCGCTCGCGCGAAGTCCGACCCGGGCTCGTGCAGCACGACGGGCTGACCGCGATTGACGCCGATCGGAACGGCGCGATCGGACGGCACCTGGTACGCGAGCTTCATCCCGAGCCCGTCCTCGACCTCGCTCGGCTTCACCCCGACCTTGGAGTTCGCGCGATTGAGCACGAGACGGATCCGCTCGCGCGGGAAGGACAGGAGCTCGAGCGTCTGCATGGCGAGCTTCACGTTCTTCAGCGTGGGCACGTCGAGGGCGCACACGAGCACGAGCTGGTCCGTTCGGTCGAGTGTCGCCAGCATGGCGCCGTGGAAGAACGGCGACGTGTCGACGACGATGACGTCGTACGCCTCGCGTGCGACCTCGAGGAGGCGTGCGACTTTTGCCTCCGTCACCAGCTCGGCGTCTTCGGGCCGGAGCGGGGCCGGCAGCAGCTCGAGGCCGGACTGGTGGTGCGTGGTGTAGCCCGACAGCTTTTCCGAGTCCAGCTCGCCCGGTGCGACGACGAGGTCGAAGATGGTCTTCTCCGGCTCGGCGCCCAGCATGATGGCGGCGTCGCCGAACTGGAGATCGAGGTCGAGCAGGAGCGTCTTGCGCCCCTCGTGCTTCGCAAGCGCAGCGGCGAGGTTCGTCGCCATGACCGTCTTGCCTGTTCCGCCCTTCGGGGAGAAGACCGTGACGATCGTTCCCTTGCGACCGTGCGCCGTTTCCGCGCGGCGGCCGTGATGCGCCGCCTTGCGGAGTGCGAAGACGACGTTGTCCGGCAGCTGCGGAAGCAAGAGCACGTCGGCCACGTCGGTGTCGAGCGCCTCGTCGAGGAGCCTCGAGGCCTCGCCGGATGCAACGAGCACGAGCGGTGCACGCGTGTGCTCGCGGATCGCCGCGACCTCGTCGGCGGGAAGCGCCGACGAGCGCGTCGCATGCAACACGATGTCGAGGTGCCCTCCCGCGAGCGCGCCGGCGGCGTCCGCGATGCTCTCGCCGAAGCCGACCCAGTCCAGGTCGGGGTGGGCCGAGATCGCCGCTCGGAGCGTCTCCGCGCCCTCGCAGGATCCGGTCATGAAGACCCGCAGGCGCGGGCGATCGGTGTCGGTTGTGTGGCTCACGGACGGCCTCCTCCTACGCGTGCACGCTCGGACGACGACAGGCCGTCGAGCAGAATGGTCCCGATGCTCTCGACGCTGTCCGGGCTGTCGGCTGCGTTCGCGACCGGCCGAAGCTCGAGCGCCCATCCGCCGTCGGGTGCCCCGTTGGAATCGGAGTTCTTCTCGACGAACAGGAGCTTTGCCGCCTGCGCGTCGGTGACGGCGAGCATGACGGAGAACTTCTCGTTGGCGCTGCTCAGGTTGCCGCTCTTGGCATCCGCGATCGCCGGCGCCTTGAGTACCAGCACGTTGCGGAGCACGACGCGGTCGTAGTGGATGGGCGACCCGCCGCCGGCCGGATCGACCTTGAGGTTTCCGACTAGGTCGACATGGTCGCCGGCACGGAGCGTGCCTGCGAGCACCTGGTTCGGGTCGGCCGCGAGCTGAATCGCACGCAGCGTGCCCTTCAGCTGCGCCCGGACGCCGAGCTCGTTCGCGTTGCCGAACCGGCGGGTCGATATCTGCTCGCCCGCGAGCACCTGGTCGACCGTGACGAGCCGTGCGATCTGGTCGGGGTTGGAGATCGCGCCCGGGACGAGTGCGGTGCGCGGCACCGACTCCGTCCTCAGCATGTGCCCGGACAGGACCTGCGCCCCCGACGTGCCGGCGGGGATGTCCGTGGCGGCCACGAGCACGCCGACTGTCTGCGCGCCGTGCTGAACGTGCTTACGGTAGTTCGTGACGTAGACGGCGGTCAGCACCGCTGCGAGCAGGCCGAGCACCACCGCGATCACGACGTTCTTCACCTGGTAGGTCATCTCGTCCCTCTCGCGTTCGCTATTGGATGAGCTGGATCGTTCGGACGCCGAAGTCGGGCTCGCCCGTGTTCGCGCTCGCCTGGATGCCGTGCGCGATGTACGTCGTGAAGTACCCGTCGAGCGCCGCGTTCGTGCCCTGGATGTTGTACGAGGTCAGATAGAAGCCGACCCAGCCGATGATCAGGTACTGCGCGTTCGACCCTTGCCCCGTGAGCGTCTGGAAGACCGGAAAGAGCAGGACGGTTCCGATGCGGGCCCCCAGGGCACCCTTGATCTGCGAGGAATTGAACTTCGCTCCGGGGTCGGAGTCGTACCACCCGAGTGGCAGGTACTGGTTGTAGCCGGTGAGGATCCACTGCGCCTCGACGGGCACGCCGACCGCGCCATTGCCGTTGCTGAGGTCGAGCATCCCGAACGCGCCCGGCGCGCCCATCTTGCCGAAGTCGAGCGTCGTCTGCGTCCCGAAGCACGGGCAACCCGCACCGGCGAGCAGCGGATGTTGGTAGCTCACGACCATGGGAGCGACGTATTGCGCCTCAGCGGGCAGACCCGCGCGGGCCGCCGCCGACGCTCCGACGTTCACGACGTTGACGCCGAAGACCTTGCTGAAGAACCCCGGCGACGTCGACTTTGCCTGCACGGTGATGGTGTCATCGGTGCTGAATCCGCTCGAGATCGAGATGTCTGCAGCCAACACGCCGCCGCCGTTGGCGCTCGCGTAGTTGAGAGCGAGCGTCGTCGCGTTCGACGGGCTGCCCGGCAGCGCCTGCGCGCCCGCGAGAGCTGCGGCGTCCGCGGTCGCCTGGAGCTGGCGCTTCTCCCGGTACCACGAGCCGACGTCGAGGACGAGCGCAGCCATTCCGAGGATGCCCGGCGAGGAACAGCACCGTCATGAGCACTGCCTGTCCTTCCTGGCGGCGGATGTTCATTCGATTCGCTCCGTCGTCGAGCTCGAGAGGTTGCCGGAGCTGACCACCCAGCCGAGCAGTGAGATCGAATAGGGATACGTCGCGGTGACCGTCACGTCGTCGCCCGGAAGCCAGGTCGACGAGACGGAAACGTTGAGGTTCGACTGGTTGAGGTTCGCCGCCGAGGACTGGACCATCGTCGTCGCTGCGCCGGAGGGATTGGACACCTGCCGCGACACCGCAGCTGTGCGCGCGCCGGCGCGGACAGCGTCCGTCAGCGTCACGTAGTTGTTGAAGAGAATCCCGAACTGGACGATCCCGAAGAGGAAGACGACCAGGATCGGGAGGACGATGGCGAACTCCGCCATCGACTGGCCCTTCTCGTCTGTGATCCGTTTTCTCGCGTGCATCTTCATCTCGATCCTCCGAGCCGAGCGGGCAGGGCTCCCGGATGGAGCCCCGCCCACCGGCGCTTTCGTCAGGGCAAGAGACCTGCCACCTGCTGCACCACTGAGGTCACGTGCCCGCCGAGTGCAGCGAAAAGGGAGGCGCAGGACGCCGTCACGAGTGTGAGCACGAGTGCGTACTCGGGTACCGTCTGACCGTCGTTGCGGCCGACGAACCAATACACGCGGCTGATCATGCGGTTCACTACGTCTCCCTTGCTGCGGCTCGGGCGTTTGCGACTTGCGTTGCGTCACTTCGGGACTTGCGTTGCGTCACCTCGCTGTTACGGCAGCAGCGCCGTGACCTTGCCGATCGCCTGCGTCACGCCGCCGGACAGCGCCGTGAAGGCTGCGATTGCGCCGACGGTGATGACGGCGAGAACGACGCCGTACTCCGCCATCGTCTGGCCCTCCTCCTTGCGCCAGTTCTGACGCGCGAAGTCGATCCACTCGGAGATGTTCATGAGGATTCACCTCCTCTCAGGTCTTCTGCCCGCCCCGCGAGGAAGCGTGCCGACATCAGGTGGTGAAGCGCCTGTGAAGCGCGACTGTCTACGTTCGGCCGTTCCGCCATGCTGCGAATCCTCCACGTCGATCGTTGGCGGCCGAGACGCCGACGAGTCGTTGTTCTTGCGGCGTCTTATCGCGCAGGGGTTCCGCGACCGGGATCCCTCAACGGGTTGATTCCTCCGGCGAATCACACGTTCGAGCGTCGCACCACGATGTGAATCACTCGAACGCGTGAGTGCGCGGCGACGCAGCAGGTGCGATAAGGAAGCAACCCCCGGTTCGCGGCACCGGCTACGAAGGAGCGTGTCGCGAATGAGGACAGGCGAGTCCGCAGTCATCAGGGTGGCGATCTCGCTGCCCGTGGCGGTGCTGTGGCTGCTCTTCGCGGTCGCGAACATCGAGGGGTGGCGCAGGACGCATGAACCCATCGGATTGGGCGCGACGATGATGGAGCTCGTCGTCGCGGTGTTGTTCGTCGTACGCAGAAGGCCGCTGACGGTCAGCCGATCGCCACTTGCGTGGGCTGCGGCCGTCGTCGGCACGTTCGGCATGCTCGGCGCGCGGCCTCACTACGCGCCCGTTGCGATGCTCGGGCCCGCATACGTCGCAATGCAGGTCGCCGGGGCCGCCGGCGCCGCGTGGGCGGTGATCGCGCTCGGCCGGTCGTTCGGCCTCGTCGCGGCCAACCGCGGGATCTCGACCCGGGGACCGTACCGATTCGTCCGCCACCCGTTGTACGCCGCGTACTTCTTGACGGAAACGGGCTACGTCCTCGAGAACCCGAGTGCACGCAACACCGGCTTGTTCCTGATCGTGATGGCAGTGCAGGCCGTCCGGATCTTCGTCGAGGAACGCTGGCTCATGCTCGACGCGGCCTACAGGGCATATGCGCGAACGGTGCGTTGGCGCGTGATGCCCCGCGTCGTCTGAAGCAAAAGGGGGTGTAAAGCAGGCCCGCACGGAGCTCGAGGTTCGCACGAGAAATTGCGTCACACGCCCGGTAGACCGACAATGAAGGTCGGCAAGTCCGGGGACGAGGGGGGACATGGCCGCCGCAGCCAATTCCGTCGCAGATGCGACACACGATCTGTACCGCCGGTACCGACAGCAGATCTACGCGTACTGCCTGTATCAGCTTCGCTCACGCGAGGAGGCTGAGGACGCACTCCAGACGACCTTCCTGAACGCGTTCCGCGGGCTCCAGCGAGGGACGACGATGCGTTTCGAGCAGGCCTGGCTGTACAAGATCGCGCAGAACGTCTGCATCGCGCGCCGCTCGTCGGCCGGGAGGCGGCTGCGACTCGAGGCGCCCGACGACCTCGAAGTGCTGCAGGAGGTCGTGCCTGCGACCGGTTACGGCGACGCGGCCACGCTCGAGCTGATGGGCCTCGACGCGGCCCTCGACTCGATGCCGGACCGCCAGCGCCGGGTGATCCTGCTGCGCGAGTGGCAGGGGCTCTCGTATCGCGAGATCGCTCTCGAGCTCAACCTCTCGCACGGTGCCGTGGAGATGCTCATCTTCCGTGCCCGCCGCACGCTTGCGTCGGCGCTCGAACGGCCGCCGGCCGAAGCAACCACCGCCACTACCGCAGAACGTCGGCGGAGCAGCCCGCGACGAGCGCACACAGTGGCTCGTCGACCGCCTGCAGCTGCGCGTGCGAGCAGTTCACCGTGACCGCCGGCCACTCGACCAGTCCGAGCGCGCCGGCTCCTTCGTCCGACCCGATGGCGAGGAGCGTGTCGACGGTGAAGACGTCGCGGCGTCCCGACTGGCGGCGTGCGATGCCGTCGAGTTCCCGCAGTTCCTCGAGCGGGTCGATGCGCACGTTCGAGTCCGATCCGATGCAGATCCCGATCCCTCGGTGCAACAACCGCTCGACCGGCAGGAAGCCGTCACCGAGGTTCGCCTCCGTCGTCGGGCATGCGCACACGCGCGCGCACGCCTCGCCGAGCAGGTCGAGCTCGCGCCCGTCGGCGTGCGTCGCGTGGATCACCGTCGTGCGCGTTCCGAGGCAGCCGCAGTCGGCGAGGAGCTCGATCGGCCGGACGCCGTGCTCGGCGAGACATTCCTCGATCTCGCGCGGCTGCTCGTCCGCGTGGACGTGCAGCGGCAGCCCTTCCGCCGCGGCGTAACGGCCGAGCTCGACGAGCCAGTCGCGCGGGCACGCGCGCACGGAGTGGGGGGCGACGCCGACGCGAATGCCCTCGGACCTGAGCTGCTCGAGATC
The DNA here is from genome assembly GCA_963734285.1 of uncultured Actinomycetes bacterium. Taxonomy (GTDB): domain Bacteria; phylum Actinomycetota; class Thermoleophilia; order Gaiellales; family Gaiellaceae; genus Palsa-739. Next base: position 26,985 of record CAVTGM010000004.1, read on the forward strand.
CTTCAGGTACTCCGCGACCGAGCCTTGCCGGAAGCGCTCGATCCCGCCGCGCGCGTATGCGACGTACAGGATGACGAGCTCGATGCCGACCTCGCCCGCTGCCTCGGCCGCGGCGCGGGCCTCGTCCAGTCCGAGGTAGTGGAACTCGCCGACCGCCGTGTAGCCGGCACTCCGCATCTCTTCGAAGACACCGCGGTAGTCGGTCCGGACGCCGGCGGCCAGCTCGAGCATCGCCTCGCGCCACGCCCAGAAGTCGCCACCCTCGACCCGTCCCCTGAGCGCGCGCTGAAAGGCGTGGCTGTGGACATTGACGAAGCCGGGGATCTGGAAATCGTCCGGCATCCGGGAGACAATACGGGGCAGTGCGCCGCCTCCTAGCGGGGGGGCTCGTAATCGCATATCTCGCCGCTCCCGGTCTCGCCCGGGCCGGAACGGTGGCGATCTTCTACTACCCCTGGTACGGGACGCCGCTGCATGACGGAACGTGGGAGCACTGGAACCAGAACGGACACGCGCCGCCGACGAGCGTCTACTCGAGCTTCTTCCCCGCGAGCGGCCCGTACTCGAGCGGCGGACCCGCGGGTGGTCGCACGCCAGATGGACCAGATCGCCGCCGCCGGCGTGAACGAGGTCGTGATCTCTTGGTGGGGCAGAGGCTCTGCGGAGGACCAGCGTCTGCCGCTCGTGCTCGCCGCGCTGAAGAAGGACCATCTGCGCGCGGCCGTCCATCTCGAGCCGTACGACGGACGCTCGCCGACGACGTCGCGCAGGATCTCCCGTACCTCGCGTCTCTCGGGATCAGCGACGTCTACGTGTACCACCCGCTCGACTTCACGGCCGCAGACTGGGCGACCGTCACGGCGCAGAAGCCCGCGACCCTGCGGCTGTTCGCCGGGACCGAGCTCGTCGGTTTCGCGGCCGCCGCCGGCTTCAACGGCTTCTACACCTACGACTTCGTCGACTACGGCGGCGCGAAGTTCGTCCGGCTGTGCAGTCAGGCGCACGCGCGCGGGCTGCTGTGCATGCCGAGCGTCGGCCCGGGATACGACGGCGCGCGCGCGGGCGAGCTCTCCATCTCCCGGTCGCGGCGGGACGGCGCGACGTACGACAACCTCTGGAAGGCCGCGATCGCAGCCCACCCGGACGGCATCACGATCACGAGCTACAACGAGTGGGGGGAGGGGACGCAGATCGAGCCGGCGGCGGCGAAGCCCGGCTACCTCTCCTACAACGGCTCGTGGGGCCTCCGCGGGGTGGCCGCGCAGATGGCGTACCTCGGGCGGACGGCCTACTGGGCCGCCCGCTTCCATTCGCTCAAGTAGAACCGCCGTACACTCTTCGGGGATGGCGACTCCCGCGGTCCCCGCTCCGCTCGCGCACCTTCCGAACGCGCTGACGCTCGCGCGGCTCGCGGCCATCCCCGTCTTCGTCGTGCTCATGGTGAAGGCGGGCGACACGCATAGCTGGCCGGCCGGTCTCGTCTTCGGCGTGGCAGGCGTCACCGATCAGATCGACGGATTCCTCGCCCGCCTGTGGCACGTCGAGTCGAGGTTCGGGAAGATCGCCGACCCGCTCGCGGACCGGCTGATGATCGACGCGGCGGTCATCCTGCTCGTCGTCTACGGCCGACTGCCGTGGGCCGGCCTCGTCGTCATCGCGGGACGCGACCTCGTGCTGCTCGCAGGCTGGCGCCTACTCGCGCCGCGCGGCATCGAGCTCGACGTGAACGTCGTCGGCAAGGGAGCGACATGGCTCCTGTACCTGGCCATCGGGTGCCGCATCGTCACGCACGACGCGACCGAATGGCCGCTCTGGCTCTTCTGGATCGGCCTCGGCGCAGCGGTCGTTCGCTGCGATGTTGTACCTGCGCGAAGCGCGGAAAGTGCTTCGAGCATGAAGGCCGTCGTCATGGCGGGCGGCGAGGGCACGCGCCTGCGTCCGCTCACGTCGAATCAGCCGAAGCCGCTCGTCCCGATCGTGGGCAAGCCGTGCATGGAGCACATCATCGACCTGCTCAAGCGGCACGGGCTCGAGGACGTCATCGTCACGGTCGCGTTCCTGCCGCAGGCGATCCGGAGCTACTTCGGCACCGGCGAGACGCTCGGCATCGACCTCGCGTACTCGGTGGAGGAAGCGCCTGCGGGAACGGCCGGATCGGTGCGTCTCGCCGCGGGCCGCCTGAACGACACGTTCCTCGTCATCTCCGGCGACGCATTGTGCGACGTCGACCTCGGACGCCTCGTCGACTTCCACCGCGAGAAGCAGGCGTCGGTGACGATCGGCCTGAAGTCGGTCCCCAACCCGCTCGAGTTCGGCATCGTCGTCACCGACGAGGACGGCCGCGTCGAGCGCTTCCTCGAGAAGCCGTCGTGGGGGCAGGTCTTCTCCGACACGATCAACACCGGCATCTACGTGCTCGAGCCGGAGGTGCTGAAGCACATCCCTGCGGACCGCCCGTTCGACTTCTCGAAGGAGCTCTTCCCGCTCTTGCTGGAGATGGGCCGGCCGATCTACGGCTGCGTCCTCGACGGCTACTGGCAGGACATCGGCAACCTCGACCAGTACCGGCAGGCGAACTTCGACGCGCTCGACGAGAAGGTGCGGCTCGAGATGGGCGGCGTCCGGCTCCGCGGGAACATCTGGCTCGGCGAAGGCGTCGACGTGCACGACCTCGACGCGATCGAGGGCCCGGCGTTCCTCGGCAACTACTGCCGCATCGCGCCGGAGGCAACCGTCGGCCCGTACTCCGTGCTGTCGACGAGCGTGACGCTGCGCGAGCGGGCACGAACGACGCGCTCGATCATCGACTCGTCGACGTACATCGGGCGCAGCGCCGTCGTCGAGGGCGCGATCGTCGGGCGCTCGTGCGACCTGCGCTCGCACGTGCGCGTGCACGAGGGCGTCGCCATCGGCGACGAGGTGACGATCGGCGCCGAGAGCGTGATCATGCCGGGCGTCCGGATCTATCCGTACAAGGAGGTCGAGACCGGCGCGCATCTGTTCGAGAGCCTCATCTGGGAGTCGCGTGGAACGGCGCGCATCTTCGGCAAGGACGGCGTGTCGGGGCTCGTCAACGTCGACCTCACGCCGGACGTGGCCGTGCGGCTCGCGTCGGCGCTCGGCACGGCGCTGAAGCGCGGCGCGCGCGTCGTCGCCTCGCGCGAGGGAACGCCGCGTGCCGGATGATCAAGCGCGCGATGATCTCCGGGCTGTCGTCCACCGGTGTCGACGTCGCCGACTTGCGCGTCATCCCCGCCGCGGTCGCGCGCCACCTGCTGAAGTCGGAGGGCTACGACGGCGGCGTGCACGTCGGCGTCAGCCCGAGCGATCCCGAGGCGATCCGCATCCAGTTCTTCGAGCCGCCCGGCATCGAGATGAGCGCGTCGACGCAGAAGGAGGTCGAGAAGCACTTCACGCGCGGCGAGATCCGGCGCGTCGCCTCGACCGACGTCGGGCGCATCTCGTATCCGGCGCGCGCGCGAGAGACGTACGCGAGCGACCTGCTCTCGACGCTCGACGTCGAAGCCATCCGCGCGCGGCAGTTCCGCATCGTCGTCGACTACGGCTTCTCCGCCGCGTCGTACGTCCTGCCGCTCGTCCTCGAGCCGCTCGGCGTCGAAGTGGTCGCCGCGCACGCATTCCCGAACGACGCGAACCCCGACGGTGCGCTCACCGCGTCGATGGTGCAGGCGAAGCGGCTCGTCACGGCGATCGGGGCCAACCTCGGCGTCGTGTTCGACCGGCCGGGCGAACGCGTCTACCTCGTGGACGAGCAGGCGCGCGAGATCCCGGTCGAGCAGGCACTGCTCCTGTACCTCAGCCTGATCGGGTCGAACGGACGGACCGGACGCCTCGCGTTCCCGGTGACGTCACGAGCCAGGTCGACCGCCTCGTCGAGGGCACCGGCCTCGAGATCGTGCGCACCGCCGCGTCGCTCCAGGACCTCACGCGCGCAGCGGCGGGGGAGGGCGTCGTCTTCGGCGGCGCGGTCGGAGGCGGCTACGTCTTCCCGGAGTTCCTGCCCGGCTACGACGCCGTCGCGAGCCTCGTGAAGCTGCTCGAGCTGCTCGCGCCGGTGGACCGGCCGCTCTCGGAGATCGTCGCCGAGCTGCCACAGCCGACGCTCGTGCACCGTGAGCTCGCCTGCCCGTGGTCGCTCAAGGGGCTCGTCATGCGCGTCCTGAACGAGCGCCTCGCCGGCGGGAATCTCGACCTGACCGACGGCATCAAGGTCTTCGACGAGCGCGGCTGGTCGCAGGTTCTCCCGGATCCCGACGAGCCGGTCCTCCATCTCTACGCGGAAGGGGAGACGGTCGAGGCGTCCGAGGAGCTCGTGGACGAGCTCCGCCGGATGGTGGACGAGATCGCGCAGGGAGAAGCCGCTCTAGCAAGAACTTGACCGCAAGGTTAAAGTTCAGGTTGACCCTGCGAGCGAAAGGCCCACGTGGAACTGCTGCCTGACCTTGCGTCGATGTCCGACGCGGATCTCAAGAAGATGATCCAGCAGCTCCAGGAGGAGGAGCGCGAGATCTCGTACCAGCGCCGGCTGCTGCACGGGAAGATCGACATCCTCCGCGCCGAGTACCAGGCGCGGCTCAAGGCCGCAGGCCCGGAGACGATCCTCAGCCAGGTCGACGTCGAGCATCTGACGGAGATCCTCGCCGGCAAGGCTTCTCCGCAAGCCGAATAGATGGCTCACGTCTACTGCCCCGAGTGCGGCTTCCAGAACCAGGAGGCCGCGAATTACTGCTCCAAGTGCGGGGCGCTGCTGCACACGCCCGAACCGGCGGAGCAGACGCAGACCTTCAGCCCGGACGAAGTGGGTGACCTGGACGAGCTCGCGGACCTCGGCGTCGAGGGGCCGGCGCTCGTCGTCCGCTCCGGCGGCGGGCGCGCGGGGGAGACGTTCACCCCGCAGGGCGAGCGCACGACCATCGGCCGTTCCCCGGACTGCCCGGTCTTCCTCGACGACGTCACCGTCTCGCGCCGCCACGCCGTGCTCGTCGAGCGCGACGGGCGCTGGTTCGTCGAGGACCAGGGAAGCCTGAACGGAACGTTCGTGAACCGGCACCGCGTCGAGTCGTCGGAGCTGTCGGACGGCGACGAGCTGCAGATCGGCAAGTACCGACTGACCTTCCTCGCGCGCTGATGGTCATGACGGCGCGCAGGCAGCGGCTCACGATCGGCGCCGTGTGCGAGGCGCTGAAGACCGAGTTCCCCGACGTGTCGATCTCGAAGATCCGCTACCTCGAGGGCGAGGGCCTGCTCACGCCGAAGCGGACCGAGGGCGGCTACCGCCTGTACAGCGACGAGGACCTCGAGCGGCTGCGAACGATCCTGCGCCTGCAGCGCGACGAGTTCCTGCCGCTGCGCGTCATCCGCGAGGAGCTCGCGGCCGGCGCCTCGAAGGCACGGCGCAAGCGTGCGACGGCGTCGCTCGGCGACCACGACGAGGCGGCGCTGGACGTCGACGAGTTGTGCGCGCGGGCAGGCGTCGAGCGAACGCGTGTCCGCGAGCTCGAGCAGTTCGGGCTGATCGAGCCGCCGTACTCGGAGCTGGACGTCGAGGTTGCCGAGCTGTGCGAACGGCTTGCGCGCTACGGCATCGCTCCGCGGCACCTTCGTGCGTTCCGCACGGCCGCCGACCGCGAGGCCGGCCTGCTCGAGGCTCTCGTCATGCCGGCGCTGCGGTCGCGCAACCCCGAGCGCCGGCGCGCCGGCCTCGACGACCTGCGCGCGCTGACCGAGGCGGCGCAAGAGCTTTCCCAACTACTTCTCGGACGTGCGGTCAGGAGGCTTGCCGGATGAAGACGGAGATCGACCTCAAGTCGAAGATCCGCGAGGTGCCCGATTTCCCGGAGCCGGGCGTCGGCTTCAAGGACATCGCGCCGCTCCTCGGGGATCCGGCCGCGCTGCGTCAGGCCGTCCGCGAGCTCGCGGACTGGACGGCGGAGCGGAAGCCCGATCTCGTCCTCGGCGCGGAGGCGCGCGGCTTCTGGCTCGGCGCGGCGATCGCGTGCGAGGTCGGGTGCGGGTTCGTCCCCGCCCGCCGGCCGGGCAAGCTGCCGCCGGAGACGGTCTCGGCGCGGTACGCGCTCGAATACGGCGAGAACGCGCTCGAGGTGAACGCCTCCTCCATCGCGAAGGGCGCCCGCGTCGTCATCCACGACGACGTGCTCGCGACCGGCGGCACCGTGAAGGCGATCGCCGGGCTCGTCGAGCAGCTCGGGGGCCAGGTCGTCGGCGTGAACTTCGTCATCGACCTGACGTTCCTCGGCGGGCGGGACAAGCTGCAGGACTACGAGCTGTACGCCCTGATTTCGTACTGACATAACCTTTCCGTCCGTCCGGCCGTTTACAAGATGGACATGTACAACCCGCTGACCAGCCGGTACACGTTCTCGTGCCCGCAGCGCGGGGAGGCGACGGTGGCGCTGTCCGCCTTCCGGACGCTGGAACGGCTCGAAGGCACCGCTCACCCGGTCGTCTACCGCGTCCGCTTCGCCTGCCCCTGCGGAGACGAGCACGACGGCCTCGTCAGCCACGACGAGCTCGACTGGGCGCCGCTCGGCCTCGAGGGCGGGGTCTTCCTCAACCTGATGACGTCGCGGGTGGAGCCGGTCGCGGACGAGATGAGCGACGTCGCAGCCGCGCGCATCAAGGCGGGGGAGTGGCCGTGGAGCTTCTTCTGTTACCCGGAGGAGCAGCCGCGGCCCGTGTTCCCGTCCGCGTTCTTCCTGCTTGCGCCCGGCGACGGGCGCCTCGGGCTCGCCGTCCACTGCCCGGCGTGCGGGCGCGCCTCCGTGAACCTCGTGAGCCACGAGCACGTCGACGTGCCGTTCCACAACGACCGCGAGATCGGCGTCGTCGAGCACGTGTTCAGCGGCGACCTCGAGGCGACGGTGGAGGAGTTCCGCGCGGAGCTCTGGTCGGCGTCCTTCGACGCCCGCCGGCTCGGCCTGTCGTAACCGCACCGGCCCCGTCCGCGTTCCCTCTGCAAACGCGGAACGAGGTGATCCGATGCAACGGTACGGACTCTACGACGCGACGCGCGGCCTGACGACGGCCGCAGCCGTGGGTGGGGCCGGTGTGCTGCTCTGGGCCGCGACGCTCGTCGGCCAGCAGATCCGACAAGCGGTTCTGGGCGGAGATGGGCGATCGTCGCCGGCGCCGGGTTCGTCGTGACGCTCTCGCAGCTGATCGGCGGCTGGACGAAGGGGCTGCGCCTGCGCGTCTCGCTCGGGACGCTCCTGCGTCGCCTTCATCCCGGTGCTGATCGTCGTCGGGTGGATCATGATGGCGAGCCAGCCGCACAACGGCTGGTACCAGACGACGTTCCACCGCTGGACGAGCGACATCGGGATGCTCGGGCTCGTGCACGACCTGGCCCTCTGGCACGGCGTCCTGGCCTTCGGCTTCGGGCTCGTGCTCGGGATGTCCTTCGACACCGTCCCGGACCTGGAGCCGGCGGCGGTGACGGCCATGCCTGAGCGGTCGGCGTCGAGCGAGGCGATCACGGCCGAGCGCCGTGAGGTCGGCGTCCGCTCCGGCAAGCCCAACGAGGTGGTCGTAGGCCCGCACAGGCCGAACTGAGCGGGGAGGGGCTGTCGTCTCGGGCGACAGCCCCAATCCCTTCCGTCAGGGATAGCGGTCGTATGCCGCGGGCGCCGATAGGAATGGCGGATGGAGTACCGCAGGCCGCTTGTCGCAGAAAGAGATGGGGCTCGATCTGCTCGCCACCCACATGGCCGGTCTCGACCCGGACACGCTACGTGCCCGGGATCGGCTGCAGGACGCGATCGGATCGGACCTCGCGACCCTGCTCGTCGCCGCACTGAGCCGGCGAAGCAACCGCGTCCCTTTGGCCCGTCCGGTCGCGGCCGTCGCCGCCTAGGTCTCTAGCTAGGCGCTCTCGCCGCGCGCGCGGACGAGCACCCAGATCCCCGCGGCGGAGAGCATCGCGATCACGATCGCGAACGCGCCGGACGAGCCGACGGCGAGCAGTCCGAAATAGATGTACGCCCCGAGTGCGATCGCCCAGAGGAGGGCGGTGATCTCCGGATTGATACTCGGCGGGTGGAAGTGCATCCGGCGTGATCCTACTAATCTGTGGACCAAAAAAATTCGCCGAGCCCGCCGCGGTTTCGTCCACAGAACCGCTCGACTTTCCGCCTCTGCCCTTGCGGGCTTCCTCGTACGGCCTATCGGTTCTGCTTCGACCTACTCCCGCGCCGCGCTCGGCGCAATTGCCAATCTAGGGGGTAGGCAAGCTCGCTGCAAGAGGAGCCAGATCGAAAACATTCGCATTTTGCGAATTTTGAATAATCAACATTTCCACAGCGGACTGTGCAGTCTGTGGATAACCACTCGGCGCGGACTCGCACGAACGTCCCATCTGTGTCTAGCGCAGCGTGTGAGCACTGACGATGGTGAGAACGGTGGCTTCGCCGCAATTGACCAACGCTGACCGCATGGAGATAGGGGCTCCGCGTTGAGCGCCGACCTGTCGCCGTGGCTTGCCGCCGTCGTCGACTCGGCGGAGGAGGCAGTGCACAGCAAGTCGCTCGACGGCACCATCCTCACGTGGAACGCCGCTGCGGCGCGGCTGTACGGCTATGCGGCCGAGGAGGTGGTGGGCGGCCATGTCTCGTGCTTTCGCTCCCGGAGCAGCTGGGGGAGGTGGACGAGCTCCATCTCCGGATGGCGCGAGGGGAGCGGCTCGTCGACTTCCGGACCCAGCGGCAGCGGAAGGACGGCACGATCGTCGACGTATCGCTCACGGTTTCGCCCGTCCGCGACGGCCAGGGGACGATCGTCGGCGCGGCCACGACGACCCGTGACATCAGCGCCGACGAGGAGCGGGAAGCAGCCCGCCGCGAGCAGCAGAAGCTCGAAGCCCTCGGCCGTCTGGCCGGCGGCGTCGCGCACGACTTCAACAACCTGCTGACGGCGATCCTCGGCTACGGCACGATCGCGCTCGAGAGCGCGGAGCCCGGCGCTGCCCAAGAGGCGCTGGAAGAGATCCTGCTGGCCGCGAATCGCGCCGCCGACCTGACGCACCAGTTGCTCGCCTTCAGCCGCCGCTCTCCGCGGGTGACGGCGACGCTGAATCTGAACAACGTCGTCAACGGCCTCCTGCCGCTCCTGCGCCGCGTGCTCGACGAGGACCTCGAGCTCGCGGTCGATCTCGCAGACGACGTGCCGCCGGTCGAGGCCGACCGGACCCAGCTCGAGCAGGTGGTCGTGAACCTCGTCGCGAATGCGCGCGACGCGCTTGCCTGGGGTGGACGCGTCGCCATCGAGACGCGTGCGGTCGAGCACGGCGAACACCGCAGGCCGTACGCGCGGCTCACGGTCACCGACGACGGCATCGGCATGGACGCCGCGACGCAGGCGCATGCCTTCGAGCCGTTCTTCACGACGAAAGAGAGCGGCTGCGGGACCGGGCTCGGGCTCTCGACCGTCTACGGCATCGTCGAGCAGTCCGGCGGCCACGTGTCCGTCTCGAGCGCGCCGGGGCGCGGTACCGATGTCCGGATCTGCCTGCCCGCGGTGGCGAACGCAGCGACCGCGGCGCCGACGCGCCTGGCGCTCCGGGAGACGAGCCCCGGCGGAACCGAGACGATCCTCGTCGTGGAGGACGACGAGGGCCTGCTGGAGATGGCGGCCACCGTGCTCGAGCGCGCCGGCTATTCGGTCCTGCGCGTCTCCGACCCGCGCAAGGCGAAGCAGCTCGTCCTCGGTGGCAACCGCCGCGTCGATCTGCTCGTGACCGACGTCGTCATGCCGGGCATCAGCGGGCCCGAGCTCGCCCGTCAGCTCGCGGAGGAGGGGATGCCGGTCCCCACGATCTTCATGTCCGGCTACACCGGAGGCGCCGTCGAGCGCCAGGGCCTCCTCGGCCTGATCGACGAGATTCTCGACAAGCCGTTCGCTCCGCAGCTCCTGCTCGAGCGGGTGCGGGCTGCACTCGATCTTTCTGCCAGGTTGACATAACGTCGCTTAGCGTGCGCTGGCTTACGGGCACGGACCGTTCGGCATGTCGAGCCGTAGATCCCGCTGAACGGGTCGTGGCGTGCCGCAGCCCATGGCCGCGCTTCCCATGTTGAAGACGCGCCAGCGAGCGCCGACGCGATGCAGCACAACGACCACTGATCCAACGGGCGCGCCATGGGCATCATCCGCATCGACCAGGACCGCAGCCCATCGCGGGTCAACTCTGGATACGTGGACACTGGCGGATGTCACGTGGAGTCCCCGCGCGCAGCAATGGTCTTGAGCGCCCTCGATGTATGTCACGACCACCCGCTCGACAGTCTGTGCCTGGGACTGTGAGCCGCAGGCCGCGAGTAGGCCGGCCGCGAGCAGACCGACGATAGGGATGCTTGCGCGCATTGGCCCGATCGTATGCCGACGAAACCCTTGATTTGGGGATGCCTCGCGTGTTTTGGTCCCCCTGCGGCGCGGAACGCTTCGGCCAACAGAACGATCGGGGGGAACGTTGACGGTCGAGATCGAGATCATCCTCAGGAGCGAGGAATTGCTCGCGCTCCTGGAAACCGCCGAGTCGAACGGCCAGCTGCGGCAGTCCGAGCTGCAGGAGACGCTCGAGCCGCTCGACCTCGACTCGTTCGAGGTGGACGCCGTCTACATCGAGATCGACCGGCGAGGCATCGAGCTCGTCGACGAGCCGAAGGAGGAGGATCCGCCTCCCCCACCCCCGGTCGCGCCGACCGTGGAGACGACGACCGACGCGCTGCAGCTCTTCCTGCGCGAGGCGGGCAAGCACGCGCTGCTGACGGCGGCGCAGGAGGTCGAGCTCGCGAAGAAGATCGAGGGCGGCGACATGAGCGCGAAGACGCGCATGATCCAGTCGAACCTCCGGCTCGTCGTCTCGATCGCGAAGAACTACCGCAACCAGGGCCTCCCGTTCCTCGACCTCATCCAGGAGGGAACGCTCGGGCTCATCCGCGCGGTCGAGAAGTTCGACTGGCGCCGCGGCTACAAGTTCTCGACGTACGCGACGTGGTGGATCCGCCAGGCCGTCGCGCGCGCGCTCGCGGACAAGGCGCGCACGATCCGCATGCCGGTGCACATCGTCGAGCGCATGCAGAAGATGAACCGCGCCGAGCGCACGCTGTGGATGGAGCTCGGCCGCGAGCCGACGCTCGACGAGATCGCGGAGGAGGCGTCGCTTCCCGTCGAGCAGGCGCGCGAAGTGCGCGCGGCCGCGCGCGCGTCGACGAGCCTCGACCAGCCCGTCGGCGAGCAGGAGGACGCGGTGTTCGGCGATTTCGTCGCCGGCGACGATCCCCTGCCCGAGGACCACGTCGAGGTGTCACTGCGCAGCCAGGCGCTCATGCTCGCGCTCAACTCGCTCCCGCTCCGCGAGCGCCAGGTGCTCGTGCTGCGCTACGGGCTCGTCGACGAGGAGCCGAAGACGCTCGAGGAGATCGGGAAGCGTCTCGGTCTCACGCGCGAGCGCGTGCGACAGATCGAGCTCGAGTCGCTCCGGCGTCTCGCAAACCTGCGCGAGATGCAGCTCGTCGCGTCAAGCTAGGAAACACCCTCCGGCCATCGCTACCGCCGCTCTCGATCGCCCATTCGAGCGGGAAGATGTCGGCCCGCACGCGTGCGCCTCTTCTCGCTCAGCTTTCTCATGCTCTTCGTCGAGCTGGCGCTGATCCGCTGGACCGCCGCCAACGACATCCACCTCGCGTACCTGACGAACTTCGTCCTGCTCGCGAGCTTCCTCGGCATCGGCATCGGATTCCTCCGCTCGGCGCGCGGCCCGGATCTCCTGCCGTGGGCGCCGGTCGCGCTGGCCGCGCTCGTCGGCTTCGTGCTGCTCTTCCCGGTCTACGTCCGGCTCGAGGACGGATCGACGTACGGAGCGTTCGGCTGGGCGGCGCTTCCGCGCTGGGTGGGTCTCGCCGCGATCTTCGTGTTGACGGTTGCGGTGATGGCCGCGATCGGCCACGGCGTCGCGCGCGTCTTCGTCCGCTTCCGGCCGCTCGACGCGTACCGGCTCGACATCCTCGGGTCGATCGCGGGAATCGTCGTCTTCTCGGCGCTGTCCTTCCTCGAGGCGCCGCCGATCGCATGGGGAGCGATCGCTTCGGCCCTGCTGCTCGTGCTCATCGGCCGGCGGCCCCAGGTGCTTGCACTCGTCGCGGTCGTCGCGTTGCTTGCAATCGAGTCGTCGAACGGCAACGACCACTGGTCGCCGTACTACAAGGTCACGGCCGTCTACCAGAAGGCGCCGCACCGGGTCGGCGGCGTCGTGACGAGCGACACCCTCACGATCAGCGCGAACAACATCCCGCACCAGACCGCGTATCCGGTCGCGACGCTCGCGAAGATCGAGCGCTTCTACTTCTTCCCGTACCGGCACGTCACCGGGCCGCTCGACAACGTGCTCGTCGTCGGCGCCGGAAACGGCAACGACGTCGCGGTCGCGCTCGCCGAGGGTGCCAAGCACGTCGACGCCGTCGAGATCGACCCGGAGATACAGGCTCTCGGCCGCAAGCTCCATCCGAACCATCCGTACCAGGACGCGCGCGTGAGCGTGCACATCGACGACGGACGCGCCTTCATCGAGCAGACGACGCACACGTACGACCTGATCATGTTCGCGCTCCCGGACTCGCTGACGCTGCTCGCGGGCCAGGGCGCGCTGCGGCTCGAGAACTATCTCTTCACGAAAGAGTCGATGGAGACCGTCGAGCGGCACCTGAAGCCGGGCGGAACGTTCGCGATGTACAACTACTACGAGCCGTTCCTCCTCAACCGGTACGCGGGAACGCTCGACGACGTCTTCGGTCACGCGCCGTGCGTGGAGCTCGGCGACTCGCTCGCGAGCCGCCGGCAGGCCGTGCTCACCGCGGGCGCAGGCGCCGCCATCGACTGCAAGACCCCATGGCAGCCGGTGAAGGTCTCGGAGCCGACCGACGACTATCCGTTCCCGTACCTGCAGCACCGGTCGATTCCGGGGTTCTATTGGCACGCGCTGCTGCTCATGCTCGGCGCGTCCGTGCTCCTCATCGGCCTCGCCGCGGGCGGCTCGGTGCGCGTGTTCGGGCGTATGCGCAGCTACATCGATCTCGCGTGCATGGGCGCTGCGTTCCTTCTCCTCGAGACGAAGAACGTCGTCCAGTTCGCGCTGCTCTTCGGCACGACGTGGTTCGTGAACTCCCTCGTCTTCGCCGGGGTCCTGATCAGCGTCTGGCTCGCCGTCGAGACCGCACGGCATGTGCGTCTACCGCCGCTGCCGGTGCTCTACGGCCTCCTTCTCGCCGCGTTGATCGTCGCGTGGGCGGTGCCGCAGGACTCACTCCTCTCGCTCTCGCCCGTGCCGCGATTCTTCGCCGCGGTCGCGATCGCGTTCGCGCCCATCTTCGTCGCCAACCTCGTGTTCGCGAAGCGCTTCGCCGCGGTCGGGTCGTCCACGGTCGCGTTCGCCGCGAACCTGCTCGGCGCCATCGTCGGTGGCCTGCTCGAGTACCTCTCGCTCGTGACCGGTTACCGCTTCCTGCTCGTCGTCGTCGCGGTGCTGTACGGCCTGGCGTTTCTCGCGTTCCGGCTCGTCGGCAGCGAAGACGCCGCCGCGCCGGCTGCTAGCTGAGGTACAGCTCGAGATCGGGCGAGCCGTTGCGCAGCTCGCGCAGCGCGCGCGACTCGAGCTGGCGGACGCGCTCGCGCGTGACGCCCAGCTCGGTACCGATGTCTTCGAGTGTGCGTGTGCCCTCGCCGTCGAGGCCGAAGCGCAGGACGAGAACGCGCTGCATGCGCGGAGCGAGCCGCTCCAGCGCATCCGAGAGCTCGCCGTGCCGGTGCTCGATCGCGGTGCGCTCGTCCGGCTGGGCGGAGTAGTGATCCTCGATCAGGTCGGCGAAGAGGCTCTCGCCGTCGCCGACGGGCGAGTCGAGGCTCACCGGGTCGTCGATGAGGCCGAGAAGGTCGACGACCTTGTCCTCCGTCTCGCCGGTCTCCTTCGCGAGCTCGGCGATCGTCGGCTCGCGGCTGAGCTTCTGCGCGAGCTGGCGGCGGACACGCAGGAGCCGGCGCACACGCTCGGCGACGTGCGTCGGGAGACGGATCGTCCGTCCCTGGTCGGAGAGCGCGCGGCTCACCGCCTGCTTGATCCACCACGTGGCGTAGGTCGAAAGCTTGTAGCCGAGGCGGTAGTCGAACTTCTCGACCGCGCGGATGAGCCCGAGGTTGCCCTCCTGGATGAGGTCGAGGAGCGGAACGCCTGCGCGCGTGTAGCTGCGCGTGATCGACATGACGAGGCGGAGGTTCGACTCGATCAGCTGCTTCTTCGCCAGCTCGTCGCCGGCGTCCTTGCGGCGGGCCAGCTCGCGCTCTTCCTCGCGCGTCAGCAGACGGCCGTCGCCGATCGACCGGATGTACAGCTTCAGGGGGTCATCGAGCTGGCTTGCGGGCTCTTCGGCCGGCTCGACGTCTCCCTCCGCAGCGAGGAGAGGCTCCACCCGGGAGGTATCGGCTCCAGTTCAGGGAGGCTTGAGGGCTTGATTCGCCGAACTGTCCGCTACGGTTGTCGATGACCTAACCCGTGTGCGGAATCGCCGGATATAGCCTCTCGCCCCGTAGCGGCGTCGATCGGACGCTCGCCGCGCAGGCGCTGCTGGCCGGGATCGCCGAGCGGGGAGCCGATGCGGTCGGGTACGCCCACCGCTGGCCCGGCAATCCCTATCCGGTCGTGACGAAGCAGCGGACGCCCGCGAGCCAGCTCCTGGAGCGGATCGAGGTGCCCGACGCGGCCACCGAGCTGCTCGTCCACGTGCGCGACTACACGAAGGGTCACCCCTCGATCTCGGCCAACAACCATCCGGTCCGGCACGGCCCGGTGGTCGGGATCCACAACGGGATCATCGTCAACGACGACGAGCTCCTCGCCGAGTTCGACTGCGCGCGTGCCGAGCCGCGCATGACGGTCGACTCGGAGGCGATCTTCGCCCTCGCCGCCCATTCGCGGAACGAGCCCGCCGCGCTCGAGGCGCTGCTCGGCTCGATGGCGACGGCGTGGCTCGACGAGCGCGAGCCCGGCACGGTCTTCGCCGCGCGCGGCATCGGACGGCCGCTCTGGCTCGGCTCCGGCAAGCACGAGCTCTTCTTCGCGTCGACGCGCACCGCGCTCGAGGTCGTCGAGGAGTACGCAGGCGTCCGCCTGAAGAAGCAGGAGCTGAAGGACGGCACGTTCCTCGCGCTCCATCACGCGAAGGTCGAGCGGCACGAGCGCTTCCACCCGAACCCGCGTTACGAAGAGCCGGGCAAGCCCCTCCCCGCCGTGCGCGCGCCCGGCGAAGGTGCGTCCTGCCTGCAGCAGCTCGCGAATCTCGCGGCTGCGTAACTCCCTACGCCCAGGGCAGACCGTCCCAGTACGACGGCCGCCCGCGCCGTGACGGCTCGAAGCGGTCGGGGTACACGTCGTCCGGATTCGACGACTCCACGTGCGCGCTCGCGTCGTAGCCCGCGGCGAACTCCGACAGCGGGTAGTGCAACGCGACGTCCTCCGACCGCACGCCGGCCATGAGGATCGCGCACGGGCCGTCGCCGGCGCCGACGAAGATGTGCTCCGTTCCTGCGGGGCTATGGAAGAAGTCCCATGCGCGGAGCGTCCGCGCCTCGCCCTCGACGAGCAGCGTGCACTCGCCCGAGAGCACGAGGAAGTCCTCCTGCACCGACTCGGAGTGGTAGAGCCCGTTCGGCTCGCCCGGCTCGAGGACGTGGATCCTGAAGCCGAGCTCGCGGAACCAGAACGCTCCGCTCTCGAAGTAGCACTCCGCCCCGGACGACTTCTTCTCGCCGCCCGCCGACGTCACCCACTGCGCGTCGCGCACGTTGACGACGAACCAGCCCGGGCCGACGGGCGCGAGCCCCGACCCTTTGTCCTCGAGCGGCGCCTCGTCCACGGCGCGAGTCTACTCAGCGCTTCTTCTTCAGTGTCCCGTCAGGGCCGACGTGCACGCCGCGCTGCTCGAGCAGCTCGCGGACGAGGAACTGGAACGTCGACCACGCGCCGCGGCGCGCGTCGAGCAGCCGGTACACCTGCCACTCCGTCAGGAGCGACTCGTCGGCCTTGCGCGCCTCCGCCCAGTCGGCGAACTTCGGCAGCCGCCCGAGCTCGCGCGCCATCGCGGCGCCCTGCTCGACCGCGCGCTCGAGCCGCTCCTCCCCCACCGGCATGTCGAAGCCGGCCTCGCGCAGTGCGTTCGTCAGCGACCCGAACGTGTGCCAGTACAGCGACTTCGACGGGAAGCTTCCCCTTGTGCTCGTCGATGTCGCGCGCGGTCGGCGGGCGCCCGAGCTCGTCACCGAGCTCGCGCAGCAGCCCGAGCAGCTCCTCCCGCGTCGCGAACCGCCGCGGGACGAGGCCGGCCGCGCGCTTTGCCGCGTTCCACGAGCCGAAGTGCTCGATCACGGTCTGCGGGTGCACCGTCGTCTCCGTGTCGGCCGCGAACTCGCGCATCGTCGGCGACTTGCCCAGCCGCGCGGCGCATGCCTTCAGCTCGCCGACGATCTGGTCGTCGGTGTACCGCTTGCGGATTCCCGCCTGGAACTCGGCGAGCTTGCGCGGATCGATCTGCGCCACCGCGCGAAACCGCGGACGGCGGGGCTGCTGGGGCATGCCAAATATGGTAGATCAGGTTGGATAATCCGCAAGTGAATCCACGCGCCGGTAGATTCGCCCGGATGCACGTGCCGCTCGCCGCCGAGGTCGCCGCAGCCCGCGCGGTCGCGCGCCTCTCCCGCCTCGTCGGCGCCGGCGGCGGGACAACCGTCCCCGGGAAGCTCCTCTCCCTCATCGACCCGGGCGCGGTCGACCGGCTCGCGGCCCGACTGCCTGCCGGCACCGCGGTCATCTCCGCCACGAACGGGAAGACGACGACCGCCGCGATGGCGGCCGAGATCCTGCGGCCCCGCTTCCGGCTCGCGCACAACAGCTCGGGCGCGAACCTCCTGTCCGGGGTCGCCTCGACGCTGCTCGCCGCCGGCGACGCCGAGCTCGGGCTGCTCGAGGTGGACGAGGCCGCGCTCCCGGAGATCGTGCGCCGCGTCCGCCCGCGCGCCGTCTGCCTCGGGAATCTCTTCCGCGACCAGCTCGACCGCTACGGCGAGCTCGAGCTCGTCGCCGAGCGCTGGCGCGCCGCCGTCGACGAACTGCCGCCGGAGACGACCGTCGTCGCGAACGCGGACGACCCGCAGGTCGGCGCGCTCCCCGCACAGATTCACTTCGGGCTCGACGATCCACGCGTCGCGCGCCCCGCCCTCCAGCACGCAGCCGACTCGAAGTACTGCGTCGTCTGCGGCACGCCGTACGTCTACGCCGCGGCCTACGTCGGGCATCTCGGCGACTACCGCTGCGACAACTGCGGGCACGCCCGCCCCCACCTCGACGTCGTCGCGCGCGAGATCGAGCTGCACGGTCTCGAGTCCGTCGCCTTCGACCTCGAGCTCCCGGACGGGAAGCGCCGCGTCGAGCTCGCGCTCCCCGGCCTCTACAACGTCTACAACGCCGTCGGCGCAGCTGCGCTCGCGCACGCGCTCGGCGCGACTGCCGACGACGTCGCCGCGGGGCTCGGCCGGTTCAGCGCCGCGTTCGGCCGCTTCGAGCGAATCGCCGTCGGAGACAAGACGCTGCTCCTGCTGCTCATCAAGAACCCCGCGGGCGCGAACGAGGTCGTACGCACGCTCGTCGACGGCGGCGCTCCGCGCGTCGCGGTCGTCGCGCTGAACGACGCGATCGCGGACGGACGCGACGTGTCGTGGATCTGGGACGTGGACTTCGAGCCGTTGCTCGACGGCCTCGACACGTTCGTCGCGAGCGGCGAGCGCGCCGCCGAGCTCGCGCTGCGCTGCAAGTACGGCGGACTCGCCGAGGACGCGATCGAGGTCGTGCCGAGCCTCGAGCGCGCGCTCGACCGCGGCCTCGAGCTCACGCCGCCCGGAGGAGAGCTGGTCGTCCTCCCCACGTACACCGCCATGCTCGACCTCCAGCGCATCGTCGCCGCGCGCGGCCTCGCCCGTCCGTACTGGGAGCGCGCAGCGTGAACATCCGCGTCGCGCATCTCTACCCCGACTACCTGAACATCTACGCCGACCGCGGCAACATCGCCGTGCTCGCGAAGCGCGCGGCGTGGCGCGGCCACGACCTCGAGGTGACGGCGATCGGGATCCACGGCGCGATCGATCCGCGCGCGTACGACCTGTACTACCTCGGCGGCGGCCAGGACCGCGAGCAGCTGCTCGTCGCGCCCGACTTCGCCGCGAAGGCGGAGCCGCTGAAGGCAGGCGGTCGAGGACGGGGCTGCAGTCCTCGCAGTGTGCGGCGGCTACCAGCTCCTCGGGCGCGGCTACCGCGGCTTCCACGGCGAGGACATGCCGGGCGTCGGATTGCTCCCGCTCGAGACGATCGCGGGCGACCGCCGCATGATCGGGGACGTCCTGATCGAGAGTCACGTCGGCCCGATCGTCGGCTTCGAGAACCACGCGGGGCGCACGCATCTCGACGCCGGAGCGGAGCCGCTCGGCCGCGTCGTCTCCGGCTTCGGGAACGACGGGAAGAGCGGCTTCGAGGGCTGCCGCATGGGCCGCGTCGTCGGCACGTACCTGCACGGCCCGCTGCTACCGCGCAACCCGCGGTTCGCCGACTGGGTGCTCGCGCAGGCGCTCGCCCACCGCACCGGCGGCGAGCCTCCCGAGCTCGAGCCGCTCGACGACGAGCTCGAGGCCGAGGCGCACGCGGTCTCGACTGCTCGCGCGCGCACGCGCGGCGGCAGGTATTGATCGCCGTGCATTAGGAACGCGCGGCGCGCAGCGCCTTCTCGACCGCCTGCTTCAGCTGGTCGGGAACGTCGCCGTTGCCGGTGTACCGCCGATACGCGCGGTGCGGCTTGCGACTGCGGCCGCGCGCGTTCACGCCGGAGACGGCCTCGAAGTCGGGCACGAGCACAACCGTCCGCCGCCGCCCCGCCACCTCCTGGATCTGCCGGTTGACGACGAGCTCGGAGTCCACCGGGCGGTGCCCCGCCGGCGCGTCGCGGTCGTGCACGACGACGTACGGGATCCCGCACGCGTTGCAGATGCGCGCGAAGAGCGGCATGTTCCCCTTGCCGCCGCACTCGAGGACGACGATCCCCTCCTTGTCCGCCTCGACGCCGAGCGCCTCGAACACGAGCGGGAACGTCAGCTTCTCCGTGCGGCCCTCGACGAGCAGCGCGGAGCGTGCGAGGAAGAGCTCGGCGCGATCGCTGTCGAACTCGGACAGCGCGCGGAACCACTCCGCCTCCGGCAACGGCTCCGGCTGGAACAGCGTCGTGCCGACGCCGGAGGTGTGACGGACGAGCGCGAGCTCCTCCAGCCGGTCGACGCTGAGGAACACCGGCGCATGCGTCGAGTACAGGATCTGGTTGCCGTGCGACGCGAGCTCGCGCAGCACGCGATACAGGTGCCGCTGCAGGTGCGGGCTGAGGTACAGCTCCGGCTCTTCGATCAGCAGCACGAAGCGCTTGAGGCCGGCGGCGAGTACGCGCTCCATGCCGTTCACGAGCAGCACGCCGCCGTCCGCGGCCGACCAGTGATGATCCGGGAGCGGCGGACGCACCAGCTCGGCGACGTCGGCGGCGCCCGTGCCGGTCGCGGGCGCGACGAGCGTGCGCGCACGGAGGTTCGCCGGCAGGAAGAGCACCGGCGGCGCGCCGGCACGGTTCAGGTTGAGCGTGTCGGGTGGGCGCGCGTCGAGGAAGATCGACGCCGCCGCGCTCGAGCTTCGCCTCGAGATGGATGCGCCCGCCGGAGGCATCGCGTGACACGTCGTCGATCGTCGGCGGGGGCGCTGCCGCCTCGAGGAGCGTCCAGATCGCGGTGAGCACGGTCGACTTGCCGCTCGAGGCCTCGCCGACGAGCGCGCATACGCTGCCGGGCGCGAACTCGAGCTCGCGCGCGGCGCGATACCCCTGGATCGAGATCCGCGTTAGGGGGCCCACAGCGCACCGAGGTACGCGGCCGGGTCGCCCGGCTGCCACCGCCGCAAGAAGCGCTGGATCGGCGGATGGAGCACGACACCGTCGAGGTCGGAGGTGTCGAAGAGCCGATGGCCGCGCACGGCTGCGTCCTTCGACGTGACCGCCTCGAGCGACCGGCCGGAGAGATCCGCCGAGAAGATGATGTGCACGACGTGCTTCGCGCCGAGCCCGCGCTGCGGCGAGATCGAGTCGACGAGCGCGACGGGGCCTTCCACCGGCAGGCGGTCGGGGATTCCGACCTCCTCGTACAGCTCGCGATGAAGCGCGGTGACGAGGCTCTCCCCCGCGTTCACGCCGCCGCCGGGCAGGAGCCAGTACTCGCCGCGTCCGCTCTTCTCGTGGCGGCAGAGGAGGATCCGATCCTCCCAACGCAGCACGGCCGAGACGCGGATGCGCGGTTCCAGCATTACGTCGTGGACGACCCGAAGCCGCGGACGCCGCGCTCGCTTTCCGGAAGCTCTTCCACCTCGACCGGGTCCGCGCTCGTCACCGGCATGACGACGAGTTGCGCGATGCGCATGCCCGGCTCGACGACGAAGGGCTCGGCCGTGTCGGTGTTGAGCAGCACGACGCGCAGCTCGCCGCGGTAGCCGGAGTCGACGAGGCCGGGCGCGTTCACGATCGTGATCCCGTGCCGCGAGGCGAGGCCGGATCGCGGCTGCACGAAGCCGGCGTAGCCGTCCGGGATCGCGACCGCGAGGCCGGTGCCGACCGTCGCCCGTTCGCCGGGGCCGAGCGTGACGTGCTCACACGAGGAGAGATCGAGACCGGCGTCGCCGTCGTACGCGCGGACCGGGACCACGGCGTCGTCGCGCAGCTTCCGGATCGGGAGTTCCATTAGTTGCTCGAGACGAGGTAGCGGGCGAAGCGGTTGATCTCGCGCCGCGGAAGGCGCGCGAGGATGAGGACGCCCTCGCTCGTGTCCTCGCGCTCCTCGATCGGCGTGCCGAGTGCGTACAGCTCGTTCAGCTTGCCGCCGTCCTGGTACGGAAGCAGCAGCCGTACCGGCTCGAACAGATCGGAGAAGCGCTCCGCGATGCGTGCGCGCAGCGCGTCCATCCCCTCACCGGTCAGCGCCGAGACCTGCAGCGCCTCGGGATAGCGATTGCCGAGCGCGCGCCGGCGCGCGGCGTCGGCCGCGTCGATCTTGTTCACCACGAGCTCGATGGGAAGATCGTCTGCGCCGATGTCGTGCAGTACGCCGTTCACGGCAGCGATCATCTCCATGAGGCGCTCCTCGGGCGCCGACGCGTCGACCACGTGCAGGACGAGGTCGGCGACGAGCGTCTCCTCGAGCGTCGCAGCAAAGCCCTCGACCAACTGGTGCGGGAGGCGACGGACGAAGCCGACCGTGTCGGTGACGAGGTACTTGCGCCCTTCGTGCTCGAACCCGCGCGTCGTCGGGTCGAGCGTCTCGAACAGCCGGTTGCGGACGGAGACGTCCGCGTCGGTCAGCGCGTTCAGGAGCGTCGACTTGCCGGTGTTCGTGTACCCGGCGAGCGCGACCGTCGGCGTCTGCGTCCGGCGCCGCTCCTTCCGGCGCACCTCGCGCTGCTTCGAGAGATCCTCCAGCCGGTCCTTGAGCAGCGAGACGCGCCGGCGCGCGATCCGGCGGTCGGTCTCGAGCTGCGACTCGCCGGGGCCTCTCGTCCCGACGCCGCCGCCGAGGCGCTCGAGGTGCTTCCACATGCCGCGCATGCGCGGGAGGTTGTACTCGAGCTGCGCGAGCTCGACCTGGAGCTTGCCTTCGGCGCTGACGGCGTGCTGCGCGAAGATGTCGAGGATCAGCTGCGTCCGGTCGACGACGCGCGCCTGCAGCTCGTTCTCGAGAAGCCGCTGCTGCGAAGGGCGACAGCTCGTCGTCGACGAGGAGCACCTCGGCGTGGTGCCCGCCGTACTCCTCCTTCAGCTCGTCGAGCTTGCCCTTGCCGACGTAGCTGCGCGGATCGGGCTGCGGTCGGTGCTGCACGATGCGCGAGACGGGCTCGACGCCGGCCGTGCGGGCAAGCTCTTCGAACTCGCCGAGCTCGTCGTCCGCGTCGACCGCCTGTCCGAGCACGGCAAGCACGAGCCCGCGCTCGAGCTCGCGGCCCGGCGTGGGGTCCGGCTGTTTGACTGCCACGAACGTCCATTATGACTTCTGCCGTGCCGACTACCGATCTCGCCGCCACGACCCTGCGCCTCGTCGACGTCCCGTCCGAAAGCCGGTCGGAGGCGGCAATCGTCGAGCTCGTGCGCGACCTCGTGCCCGGGCCGCCGGTCTACGACGACGGCGAAGTGCTGCTGTACGGCGACGGCCCCATCGTCCTCGCGGGACATCTGGACACGATCCCCGCGCAGGGGAACCTGCCGGGCCGGATCGACGGAGGCGCGGTGCACGGGCTCGGCGCGAGCGACATGAAGTCGGGAGTCGCCGTCATGATCGAGCTCGCGCGCGCCGGGGTGCCCGGTCGCTATCTCTTCTTCACGCGTGAAGAGATCCCGGTGTCGGAGAGCCCGCTGCCCGCGCTGTTCGCGACCGGCCTCTTGCGCGACGCCGAGCTGGCGGTGGTGCTCGAGCCGACGGACTGCGAGCTGCACGCCGGCTGCCTCGGCAACCTCCAGGCGCGCATCACGTTCCACGGCGAGAGCGCGCACTCCGCGCGGCCGTGGACGGGCGTGAACGCGATCCACGAGCTCGTGCGCGGGCTGCAACCGCTCGTCGGCCTCGAGCCGGTCGACGTCGAGCTGGACGGGCTCATCTACCGCGAGGTGGTGAGCGCCGTCCGCGTGGAAGGCGGCATCGCGTCGAACGTCGTCCCCGCGACCGCGTCCGCGGAGCTGAACATGCGCTTCATGCGCGCGGGAGCCGAGGCGCGCCTACGCGAGCTTCTACCCGGCGGCGAGATCGAGGTGCTGAGCAACTCGCCGTCCGCGCCGCCGGCGCTCGACAACCCGCGGACCGCGCGGCTGCGCGAGCTCGTGCCGATGCTGAAGCCGAAGCAGGCGTGGACGCCGGTCGCGCAGTTCGCCGAGCAGGGCATCGACGCGATCAACTACGGGCCGGGCGCGACCGCGTACGCGCATCGCGTCGACGAGCAGGTGCCGATCGAGAACCTCGAGCGCTGCTACGAGACGCTGCGAGACTTCCTCTCGTGATCAATCCGACGCTCACGGACATGGCGACGTACCCGTTCGTCCGTCTCGAGGAGGCGCGCCGCAGGCTCGTCGCGCAGGGCGTCGAGGTGATCGACTTCGGCAAGGGCGACCCGAACGAGCCGACCGACCCGATGATCCGCCAGGCGCTCGTCGACGCGGTGCCGGAGCGCGCGCCGTACCCGCTCGCGCAGGGACTGCCGGAGCTGCGCGAGGCCGCAGCCGCGTGGTGCGGGCATCGCTTCGGCGCCGACGTCGACCCGGACACGGAGATCGTCCCGACGTACGGCTCGAAGGAGGCGATCTTCTCGCTCGCGCAGGTGCTCGACACCGCCGGCCGCACCGTCGTCTTCGGCGAGCCGGCATATCCGGTGTACGAGCGCGGCGCGCTCTTCGCCGGCGCGGAGGTGCAGACGCTGCCGCTGCTGCGCGAGAACGGCTTCCTCCCCGACCTCGACGCGATTCCCGACGACACCGCGCTCCTGTGGGTCAACTACCCGCACAACCCGACGGGCGCCGTCGCGCCGCTCGACTTCTACGAGCGCCTCGCCGAGGTCGCCGCGGAACGGGATTTCTACGTCGGCTCGGACGAGGCGTACACCGAGCTGTGGTTCGACGCGCCGCCGCCGTCAGCGCTGCAGGCCGCGGATCGCTCGCGCATGATCGTCTTCCAGACGCTGAGCAAGCGCTCGTCGATGACGGGCTACCGCTCCGGCTTCGTCGCCGCTCCGCCGGAGATCATCTCCGCGCTGAAGGCGTACCGCCCGACCGTCGGCACCGCGCCGCAGGAGTTCGTCCAGCGCGCGTCGGTCGTCGCCTGGAACGACGAGCGCCACGTCGAGGAGACACGCGCGCGCTACCAGGCGAAGCGCGACGTGATGATCCCCGCCATCGAGGCGAAGGGCTGGGAGATCGTCGCGAGCGGCGCGACGATGTACCTCTGGGTCGTCGGCCCCGATGCGGACGCCCTGCTCGAGCGCGGCATCCTCGTCGCCCCCGGCGAGTTCTTCGGCCCGAGCGGCGCCGGCTACGTCCGCTTCGCGCTCGTGCCTACGCTGGAGGAATGCAAGCGGGCGGCGGAGCTACTTTGACGACCGAAGAGACGATCGAGCGCCTCGACCGGGGCGAAGTGCGCGTTGCCGAGAAAGTGGATGGCAGCTGGCGCGTCAATGAAGCGGCGAAGGCGGCGATCCTCGACTACTTCCGTCTGCGCAAGGTCGAGCCGATCGAGGTCGGCCCGTACCAGTACGTGGACAAGATCCCGCTCAAGCACAACTACGTCGAGCTCGGCGTGCGCGTCGTGCCGCCCGCGACTGCGCGCTACGGGTCGTTCCTCTCGCGCGGCGTCGTGATGATGCCGAGCTACGTGAACATCGGCGCGTGGGTCGGGCCGAACACGATGGTCGACACGTGGGCGACCGTCGGCTCGTGCGCGCAGATCGGCGCGGACGTGCACCTCGCCGGCGGCGTCGGTATCGGCGGCGTGCTCGAGCCCGTGCAGGCGCGGCCGGTCATCGTCGAGGACGGCGCCTTCATCGGCTCGCGCTGCATCCTCGTCGAGGGCGTCATCGTCGGCGAGCGCGCCGTGCTCGCACCGAACGTCTCGCTCACGGGATCCGTCCCGGTCATCGACGTCACCGGCGCCGAGCCCGTCGAGCATCGCGGCTACGTGCCGCCGAATGCCGTCGTCGTGCCGGGCACGCGCCCGAAGGAGTTCCCCGCGGGGACGTACAACCTCAGCTGCGCGCTCATCATCGGGTGGCGCAGCGCGCAGACGGATCTGAAGACGTCGCTGAACGACGTCCTGCGCGAGTTCGAGATCGCGAGCTAGACGCCGCTCAGCGGGACCGGTGAGCGTCGCGCGTCCGTCCTCGAGACGCACGCGCAGATCACCGCCGGGAAAGTGCACGACGACGTCGCCCTCGCCGTGCGTCGCCGCTGCGACCGCGACGGCGCTCGATCCGGATGCGGTCGTCTCCCCCACGCCGCGCTCCCACACGCGCGCCGTCACCTCGCCGGGGCCGTCGATGCGCGCGACCTGGACGTTCGTCCGGTTCGGGAAGCGCGGATGCGTCTCGAGCAGCGGACCGATGAGCAGGATGTCGTCCGGATCGCCGAGCGACGACCGCGTGCGGGTTCCCGACCGAGACGGCGGTCACCTCGAGCCCTGCGATGCGCTCGCGCGCGAGCACCTCGACCTCGCCCATGTCCGACTCGTACTCGCCGTCGACGCGCCGCACGTCGACGACGCGCGGCCCGACGCGCACACGCGCGACGTCGTTCCCGGTGCGCTCCATCAGCCACGCGCCGGCGATGCGCGTCCCGTTGCCCGACATCTCCGCGTGCGATCCGTCCGGGTTGACGATCGCAATGGTCATGTCGTCCCCGTCGATCGAGAGAACGTCGACCGCGCCGTCGAGCCCGTCCTCGTGCACGTACGGCTCATCCTGGAGGACGAGGTACACGTTCCCATGTGCGTGCCAGCGCGACGATGTCATCGGCGATCTCGCCCGGCGGGCGATCCGCGCCGACCATAGCGATGCCGGGAATGCGCCGCATCCACTTGCGCTGGTACGCGGCGTACCGGCGCGTGCGCACGACGATGGCGGCGATCGCCTCGTCGCGCGGCAGCGTCGCGACCTCGTCGAGCCCGAGCGCCTGACGCGCCGTCAGCGAGATCGGCCCCTCGAGCGCGCGCCGCACCTCGTCCTGGACGCCGGCATCGAACATCGCCCGCGTCCGCTCCTCGATGCGGCGCTCGAGCACGTCCTTCGGGACGTCGAGG
Organism: uncultured Actinomycetes bacterium; assembly: GCA_963734285.1. GTDB lineage: Bacteria > Actinomycetota > Thermoleophilia > Gaiellales > Gaiellaceae > Palsa-739. Next base: position 52,953 of record CAVTGM010000004.1, read on the forward strand.
CCGACGACGATCGTCGGGTGGCGGGTCGCGGCCGACCAGAGCCGGTCCTCGCCAGGCGCGAGCGAGGCCCCCGCCTCGGCGAGCTCGAGCCCGCGGACGACGCGCCGGCGGTCGTTCGCGTGCACCGCAGCCGCGGCCGCCGGGTCGAGCTCCTCCAGACGGGCATGGGCCGCCTCCGCGCCCTGCTCGTCGTAGAAGCCCTCCCACCGCTCCCGGGCACCCGGCTCGGGCGCCGGGGGCAGCGAGAGCTCGGCCAGGGCCGCGCGCAGGTAGAGACCCGTCCCGCCGACGACGATCGGCGTCCGGCCGTCGGCCAGGATCTCGTCCACCGCGGCATGGGCCAGCGGGGCGTAGTCGCCGACCGACGCCTCCCGGTCCAGGGGCCAGATACCCACCATCCGAATCGGCTCGCTAGGCTGGTTCGTCAGGATCGGCAATCCCCGATAGACCTGCAGCGCGTCAGCAGAGACGAGCTCGGCAGGAATCTGACCGGCCACCTCCGAAGCGACACTCGATTTGCCGCTCGCGGTGGGACCGAAGATGCCGATAACCGTCACCAGAGGATTCTGACCTGCGTTACCTGAACATCGAACCGAAGAACGAACTCGACCGGACACGGATGGAATCCTTCGTGTTCCTCATCGCTGCGTCCGTCCTGGCGCTGGCGACCCTCTTCGCCCTGAGCGAGGTGGCGGGGTTCGAGCGCGTGTGGAATCACATGCGGCACGTCGATCCGATCTGGTTCCTCGTCGCCTTCGGCGCGGAGATCGTCGCCTACCTCGGCTACGTCCTCGGCTACCGCGAGGTGTCGCGCGTCGAGGAAGGCCCGCCGATGGGTCACGGTCGCGCCGCCGCCCTCGTGGCCGCGGGCTTCGGCCCCTTCGTCACGCAGGGCGGGTTCGCGCTCGACCTGCACGCGTTCAAGCAGACCGGCATCTCGGATCGCGAGGCGCGCGTGCGCGTCCTCGGCCTCGGCGCCCTCGAGTACGCGCTGCTCGCTCCGGCCGCGTGCATCGCGTCGATCCAGCTTCTCGCCAGCGGCGCGCACACCCCGAACATGGGCCTCACGCTGCCGTGGGCGATCGCCGTCCCCGTCGGGTTCGTCGCGGCGCTCTGGGCGATGGGTCATCGCCAACGCTTCCGCGGCAAGGGCTACCTGAAGGACGGGCTCGCGCAGGCGCTCGAGTCGATCCACGTGCTCAAGTGTCTCTTCGTGCGGCGGCACATCGCCGGCCCCGCCGGCGCCGCGCTCTACTGGTTCGGCGAGATCGTCTGCCTGTGGGCCTGCCTGCACGCCTTCGCGCACGGCGCACCGAACGTCGCGCTCCTCCTCGTCGGCTACGCGACCGGCTACGCGCTCACGCGGCGGACGCTGCCGCTCGGCGGCGCCGGCGCGGTCGAGGCGTTGCTGCCCTTCGCGCTCTCGTGGACGGGCGTCCCGCTCGCCGCAGCCGTGCTCGCGGTCTTCACGTACCGCATCTTCAACTTCTGGCTGCCGGTCGTCCCGGCGGTCGTCGGCCTGCGCGCGATGCGCGCCGCCGAGGCCTAGACAGCGACCGCGGCAGTCTGCGCGCCGGCAAGCGTCGTCGACGTGGCGCGCTCGATGCGCACCTCGACGAGGTCGCCCGGTCGTGCATCGCCGGAGAAGTTCACGGTCGTGTTCCGGCGCGTGCGTCCGCGCAGCAGGCTCTCGTCGGTCCGGCTCGAGCCCTCGACGAGCACCTCTTCGACTCGGCCCACACGCGCGGCATTGCGCTCGGCGGCGACGCGCTGCACGACCTCGACGAGCCGCTCGATGCGATCGCGCTTCACCTCGTCCGAGATCTGATCGGTGCGCGCCGCTGCCTCCGTTCCGGCTCGCGGTGAGTACACGAACGTGAACGCGCTGTCGAACCCGACCTCCTCGACGACCTCGACCGTCTCGCGGAAGTCGTCCTCGGTCTCGCCGGGGAAGCCGACGATGATGTCCGTCGTCAGCGCGAGATCGGGGATCGCCGCTCGCATCTCGTGCACGAGCCGCAGGTAGCGCTCGCGCGAGTACGTGCGCCGCATGTCCTTGAGGACGCGCGTCGACCCGGACTGCAGCGGAAGATGCGCGTGCTCGCAGACGGCCGCGCACTCCGCCATCGCCTCGATCACGTTGGCGCGGAAGTCCTTCGGGTGCGGGCTCGTGAAACGGATGCGCTCGACGCCGTCGATCGCGTCGACCGCACGCAGCAGCTGCGCGAAGTCGGTGCCGAGGTCGCGCCCGTACGAGTTCACGTTCTGGCCGAGCAGCGTCACCTCGCGCACGCCTTCGCCGGCGAGCGACGCGATCTCGGCGAGGACCTCGCCCGGCCGGCGCGAGACCTCGCGGCCGCGCACCGCGGGCACGATGCAATACGAGCAGACGGAGTTGCAGCCCATCGAGATCTGCACCCACGCCTGGAAGCTGCGCTCGCGATGCATCGGCAGCGTCGCCGCGAACGCGCGCTCCTCGCCCGTCCCCCACGCCCCGCGCGCGACGCCGTGGCCGCCCGCGCCGAGCCATTCGCCGAGGTGCGCGATCGTGCCCGGGCCGAACGCGACGTCGACCTGCGGATAGAGCGAGAAGATGCGGTCGCGCTGCGCCTCCGCGAAGCAGCCGCCGACGGCGATGACCGTGTCGGGGTGCGCTCGCTTGCGCGCGCCCGCGTCGCCGAGATACGCGGCGAGCTTCGTGTCGGGCTTCTCCCGGATCGTGCACGTGTTGAAGACGACGACGTCCGCCTCCTCGGGGCTCGCCGCCTCACCGAGGCCGAGCTCCTCGAGCATGCCCTTGATCCGCTCCGAATCGTGGGCGTTCATCTGGCAGCCGAACGTCGTGACGGAGTACCGCTTCACGGACGCGAAGGGTAGCGTCCCTCAGCTGTGGCGAAGCTCTGCGCCGTTCTCGCGGTAGCCCTCCTCTTCCCGCCCGCCGCAGCGGCTCATCTGAGGTCGGGAACGGTCGCGGTCGACCACCGCGCGCGCATCACGAGGCGCCCGGCCGGGCCCGTTCTCGATCGTCGTCTACCAGAGCGATCGTGCGCTTCACCTGAGCGCCGACGCCGGGCACGTCGTGGTCGTATACGGCTACCTCGGCAACCCGCTCTACCGCATCGACGACGGAGGAGTCGCCGTGCAGGCCGCACAAGGCGACTGGCTCTTGGTCTCACACCACCGTTCCGTCACGTGGCACGACATCCGCACGAGCCGGCCCACGTGGCGCGTGCCGATCGCGGTCGACGGCCGGCGCGCGGTCGTCGTCGGCACGACCTCGACGCTTCGTCACCCAGCACTCTGGATCTGGATCGTCGCCCTCGCGGCGATCGGGATCGCCGGCCTGCTCGCCGCCCCCGCCGTGAGCGGGACCGTGTCGTCGGCCGCAGCAGTGATCGTCGCCGTGGCCTTCGCGCTCGAGCACGTACGCGTCTCGCCGGGCACGTGGATCGCCGGCGTCGACGAGATCTCTCTTCGCTGCTGCAGGCCTCGGCGTCCTTCGCTGGGGGCCGCCTGTCGCGCGGATGCCGGCGGTGCTCTGGCTCAGCCTGCTCGGCGCCGCCGTCGGGCTCAGCAAGGGCGCGGTGTTCCTCCACGCGCTCGTGCTCGCGGCGCTACCGGGGACGCTCGTACGCGTCCTCGCCGCGGCCGCGATCGGTGCAGGCATCGCGGGTGCCACGCGTACGTGCATCGACTACGCCCGGAGCGAGCGCGCCTGATGCAGGCGCAGACCGCGGTCGCCGTCGGCCTCGCGCTCGCCTCGACGACGCTCACGAACGTCGCCTACCTCCGCGAGCACGACGCGGTGGCCGCGATGCCGGAGCTGTCCGCGGGGCACCCGCTGCGCTCGATCGGGCATCTTGCGACCGACCGCGCCTGGATGAAGGGCTTCGCGCTCGAGAGCTCGGGCTTCGCCCTCTACGTTCTCGCGCTCGCGTTCGCGCCGCTCACGCTCGTGCAGAGCCTCGCCGCCGGTGGCATCGGGGTGCTCGCGTTCGTCTCCGCGCGCATGGGCGGCCGCGCGCTCCCGCGCCACGAGATCGTCGGCGTGCTCGTGTCCATCGTCGGGCTGATCGCGCTCGCCGTCTCCCTTGCGGGCGGGAGCGGCGAGGGAAGCGGCGGCACGAACACCGGAATCGAGCTCTGGCTCGCAGCATCGACGGCGGCCGCCGTGCTCGCGGTCGTGTACGGGCGGCGCATCGGCGCGCTCGCGGTCTCGGAGGGCATCGCCGGCGGCCTGTTCTTCTCCATCGGCGACCTCTCGGTGAAGATCGCGACGCAGGGCGGCGGGCGTGCGGCGTTCGGGATCACCGCGGTGCTCGGATACGGGCTCGGCACGGCGCTGCTCCAGCTCGGCTACCAGCACGGCGGCGCGCTCACCGTCGCGGGCCTCGCGACGCTCCTGACGAACGCGCTGCCGATCGCGGCGGGGACGGTCGTCCTCGGCGAGCCCTTGCCGACGGGCACGCTCGGAGTGGTCCGCGTGCTCGCGTTCGTCGCCGTCACCGTCGGCGCCATCCTCCTTGCGCGACGCAGCCGCGGCTAACCTGACTTCGGTGGACCGGCCGAACACGATCGAGGCGGAGAAGCTCGTCCGCGAGTTCAAGAAAGGCCCGCGCGCCGTCGACGGCATCGACCTCCACGTCGAGGCCGGCGAGATCTACGGCTTCCTCGGCCCGAACGGCGCCGGCAAGTCGACGACCGTCCTCATGCTCACGACGCTCCTGCCGCCGACCGCAGGCGTCGCGCGCGTCGCCGGCTACGACGTCGTGCGCGAAGGGCCACAGGTTCGCGAACGCATCGGAGCCGCGCTCCAGGAAGCGGCGCTCGATCCGCTCCTGACGGGACGCGAGCACCTGCGCCTGCAGGCGGCACTCCAGGCGATCCCGCGCGAGCAGCGTGGCCCGCGCGCAGACGAGCTGCTCGATCGCGTCGGGCTGACCGAGGCCGCCGATCGCAAGGTGCGGGGCTACTCGGGCGGCATGAAGCGCCGGCTCGACCTCGCGATGGCGCTCGTGCACCGGCCGCGCATCCTCTTTCTCGACGAGCCGACGACCGGGCTCGACGTCCAGAGCCGAACCGCGCTCTGGAACGAGGTCGGGCGGCTCGCGCGCGAGGACGGCGTCACCGTCTTCCTCACGACGCAGTACCTCGAGGAGGCCGACGTCCTCGCCGACCGCGTCGGCATCATCGACCACGGCCACATCGTCGCCGAGGGAACGCCGGACGCGCTCAAGGCCGAGATCGGACGGCCGACGGTCGAGGTGACGCCCGCCGGCGACGACGGCCGCGGAGCGGTGACCGTCGTCCTCGAGCGCTTCGGCACGCTCGTGCCTTCGTCGCGCGGCGTCGCCGTGCGGCTCGAGACGTCGAGCGAGGCCGGTCTCGCCGAGGTCGTGCGCGCGCTCGACGCGGCCGGACTGAAGGTCGACAACCTCGAGCTGCACAGCCCGAGCCTCGACGACGTCTTCCTCGCGAAGACGGGACGCTCGCTCGAGGGCCACGGAGGAGACGCGGAGTGAACGTGACCGCGGACCAGGTCGCGCTGCTCGCGCGACGCTCGGTCCTGCGGACGTGGCGCAACCCGGCGGCGACGGTCTTCCCGCTCGTCTTCCCGATGCTGCTGCTGACGGTGAACTCCGCCGGCCTGCGCGCCGAGACGCATCTCCCCGGATTCCCGACGCACTCCTTCCTCGCGTTCGCGCTCGCCGTGCCGTTCATCCAGGGTGCGCTCTTCGCGACGATGAACGCCGGCACCGACCTTGCGCGCGACATCGAGAGCGGCTTCCTCAGCAGGCTGTCGCTCACACCGCTGCGCGGCGCGGCGCTCCTCGCCGGCCAGCTGGGCGGCGTCGTCGCGCTCGGCCTCGTCCAGGCGTGCTTCTACCTTCTCGTCGGCACGATCGCAGGCGTGCGGCCCGCGGCGGGAGTCGGCGGCGTCGCCGTCCTCCTCGTGTTCGCGGCGATGATCTCTCTCGCGTTCGGCAGCCTCGGCGCGTGGGTCGCGCTGCGCACCGGATCGACGGAATCGGTGCAGAGCCTCTTCCCCGTGTTCTTCGTCTTTCTCTTCATCTCGTCGATGAACATCCCGCGCAACCTGATCGGTACCACCTGGTTCCGGGATGCGGCCACCGCGAACCCGGTCTCGTATCTGCTCGAGTGCGTGCGCAGCCTCATCATCACGGGCTGGAACGGCGAAGCGCTCGGTCTCGGCTTCGGCATCGTCGCGCTCGTCGCCGTCGTCGGCCTCTCGCTCTCGTCGATGGCGCTCCCGAACAGGCTGGCGCGCTGATGCGCAACCTGTCCGTCGCCAGAGCCGTCGCGTGGAGGACGCTGCACAACGTCTTCACGAACCCGTCGCTCGTCATCCCGCAGCTCGCGTTCCCGCTGTTCTTCTTCACGGCGTTCGCCGGAGGCCTCTCGCGCATCCGCGACGTCCACGGCTTCAACTTCGCCCGAGGGGTACACCGCGTTCCAGTTCGTCTTCGTGCTGCTGCAGTCCGCCGCGTTCGGCGGCGTCTTCACCGGCTTCGGGATCGCCCGCGACTTCGAGACGGGCTTCGCGCGCAGGCTCCTGCTCGCCGCGCCGCACCGCACGGGCATCGTCATCGGCTACGCGATCGCGGCCCTCTGCCGCTGGCTCGTCACCGCGACGTTCCTCACGATCGTCGCGTTCGCCGTCGGCATGAAGGTCGGCGGGAACGGGCTCGACCTGCCCGCGCTGTATCTGCTCGCGGCGATGCTGAATCTGGCGGCCGTGCTGTGGGCCTGCGGCGTCGCGATGCGACTGCGCTCGATGCAGGCCGGCCCGATCATGCAGATGCCGGTCTTCCTCGTCCTCTTCTTCGCACCGGTGTACGTGCCGCTCGATCTCCTGACCGGCTGGATCCACGGCGTCGCGACGATCAACCCGGTCACGCGCGTGCTCGAGGCCGGACGGGGCTTCGTCGCCGGTTCTCCGACGCAGGTCGCGGCCGCGTACGGCGCCGCTGCCGGTCTCGCGTTCCTCTTCTCGCTGTGGGCCCTCCGCGGTCTCCGCAGTGCTGAAGCGGCCGGCTAACGCGCCTTACACAGACCTTGCACTTTATGCGTTAGAAGCCGTACGACTGGGGTAGGTCATTCTATGGCATGCCGCTGATCAGCTGCTGCGATCATCACGCACAACCGAGCGCGTTATCTCGAGGAGGCCATCCAGAGCGTCCTCGGACAGACGTGCCGCGACGTCGAGCTCGTCGTCGTCGACGACGGGTCGACGGACGGCACCGAGAAGCTCGTCGCGCCGTATCTCGACCGGATCCGCTACGTCCGCCAGGAGCACGGCGGCAAGGCGGCAGCCCGAAACGCCGCCGTCCGGCTGGCGCAGAGCGACCTGATCGCGTTCTGCGACTCCGACGACGTCTGGTACCCGGATCGGCTCGAGCGCCAGCTCGCGGCGCTCGAGCAGCACCCCGACGTCGGCATGGTGCACGGCCACGTGACCGTCATCGACAGCGACGGCGCCGAGCTGCCGGACCGCACCACCTCGGGCCGCGCGGTCTTCGGCGCGGCGCATCGCAACGGCGCGTCGTACGCGTCGTATGCGAGCGAGTGCCGCTGCCTGAGCTCGACGATCCTCGTCCGGCGCGAGGTGTTCGACACCGTCGGCTTCTACGACCCGGAGCTGCCGATCGAGGACTACGACTTCTACCTGCGTCTGCTCCTCGACTACGACCTGCTCTTCCTCGACTCGGAACCGCTCGCGAAGTACCGCTCGCCACGCGTCCACGACGCACGACCTCGACCTCGGCTCGGGGCAGATCCTGACCGCGGAGAAGCATCTGGCCATGCTCGAGGAGCCGGGACGACATTCCCGAGGCACGGCTGGCGCAGCGCAACTTCCACCTCATGATCGCGCGCACCTGGCGGGTGCTCGGCGACCGGCGCCAGTCTCGCGTCGCCGCGCTGCGGGCGCTCCGGCTCGGCGCGCCGCAGGCGCTCCGCCTCGCCCTCTAGGGCAACGAATTTCGTACAAATCCGGGCTAGCGTGTCCGCGATGGGGGGAAAGGCTGTGGCTCTCTGCGTTGCGGCGTGTGCCGCGATCGTGCTCGGGGGCGGCAGCCGCGCGCGCGGCGGCCGCGTGCCCGTGGATGAGCAAGTCGCTCGGCCCGCCGACCGCGCGGCACAGCTGCTCGCAGCGATGAGCCCGACGGACAAGTTCGCGCTGCTGACCGGCGTCGACCCGCACGCCGCTTTGGGCGTCGCCGACGGCCCGCTCTACGTCGGGTACATCCCCGGCAATTCGCAGCTCTGCATTCCGGCGCTGACGTTCAACGACGGGCCTGCCGGCGTCGCCGATCTCCAGGTCGGAACGACGGCGTTTCCCTCCCCCATCGCGCAGGCCGCAACGTGGGACGAGAGCCTGCAGCAGCGGTTCGGCAAGGCGCTCGGGGCCGAGGCGTGGCACAAGGGGATCGACGTGCTGCTCGCGCCGGACGTGAACATCGCGCGCGTCCCCGAGAACGGCCGCAACTTCGAGGCGCTTCGGCGAGGATCCGCTACTCGCAGCGCGGACTGCAGTGGCCGAGATCAGCGGCATCCAGGAGAACCCCGTCATCGCGACCGTGAAGCACTTCGCGGTCAACAGCCAGGAGACGAACCGCTACTACGTCTCGTCGAACGTCGACGACCGCACGCTGCACGAGATCTACCTCCCTCCGTTCGAGGCTGCCGTGCGCGACGCGCACGTCGGCGCAGTCATGTGCGCGTACGGACTCGTCAACGCGATCTTCTCGTGCGAGAACAAGCCGCTCCTCGAACGACGTGCTGCGCAAGCAGTTCGGCTTCGGCGGCTTCGTCGTCTCCGACTGGGGCGCGACCTGGTCGACCGCGCGTCCGCGAACGCCGGCCTCGACATCGAGATGCCGGGCGGCGCTCTTCTTCGGCGAGCGCGCTGTCGGACGCGGTATCGGCCGGTTCGGTGTCGATGTCGACGATCGACACGATGGCGCGCAGCATCCTCACGTCGATGTTCGCGCACGGCGTGTTCGACGATCCGCCTCCTCCTCTTGCGAGCGTCTCCTCGTCGAACGTCTCGACGACGGCGAACCAGAAGCTCGCGCTGCGCGATCGCCGAGGAGAGCGCCGTCCTGCTCAAGAACGCGTCGAGACACGCTTCCGCTGAGGACGAGCGCGGGCTCGACGATCGCAGTGATCGGCGCGCCCGCGGGATTCGGCGACATCCGCCCGTACACGGCGGGTCTCGGAAGCGCGTTCGTCGCGTCGGCGACGCCCACGTCGCCGCTCCAGGCGCTGACCGCGCGCGCGGCGAAGGCCGGCGCCACGGTCGTGTCCGCCGACGGCAGCGACCCGGTGGCCGCGGCCGCGCTCGCGCATCAGGCGAGCGTCGCCGTCGTCTTTGCGTACGACCATGAGCAGGAAGGACTGCGACCGGCCCGACCTCGCGCTCCCGAACGCGCAGGACGCCCTCATCGAGCAGGTCGCCCAGGCGAACCCGCGGACGATCGTCGTGCTCGACACCGGCGGCCCCGTCCTCATGCCCTGGCTCGACCAGGTTCCGGCCGTCGTCGAGGCCTGGTACTCCGGACAGACGGACGGTGACGCGATCGCCGCCGTCCTCTTCGGCGACGTCAATCCGAGCGGCCGTCTCCCGCAGACGTTCCCCGCGAGCACCGCCAGCGTGCCCGCGTCGACGCCGGGGCAATGGCCGGGCAGCGGAAGCGGGCAGGACGCGGACTTCACCGAGGGCATCGACGTCGGCTATCGCTGGTACGACAGCATGAAGGTCGCGCCGCTCTTCCCGTTCGGGTACGGCCTCTCGTACACGAGCGTTCTCGTACAGCCATCTGCACATCGCGCGGTCGTCGCACAACCGCGTGACCGTGTCGTTCATCGTCCGGAACGACGGCACACGCAGGGGCACCGAGGTCGCGCAGCTCTACGTCGACGAGCCGCGCGCCGCGGGCGAACCGCCGAAGCAGCTCCAGGGCTACGAGCGCGTCTTCTTGTGGCCGAGGCACAGCAAGCGCGTGACGATGACGCTCGCCTCGCGCGCGTTCGCCTACTGGGATTCGGCGTCCGCGAAGTGGCGCGTTACGCCGGGGCTCGACCGGATCCTCATCGGCGCGTCGTCACGCGACATCCGCCTCCGCGGATTCGTGCACCGCTGACGCATCGCCGTTCGCCGACGTGATTGCGCGCGACGTCGACCGAGCGGCTCTCGCGGATGACGGTCACCTTCACCTGGCCCGGATACTCGAGCTGGTCCTCGATCTCGCGCGCGATCTCGTGCGAGAGCAGCGCAGCCTCCTCGTCGCTCACCTCGCGCGGCTGGACGATGACGCGAATCTCGCGGCCCGCCTGCAGCGCGTACACCTTCTCGACGCCGGGCTTCGCCGCCGCCAGCTCCTCGAGCGACTCGAGCCGCTTGATGTAGTGCTCGAGGCTCTCGCCGCGCGCGCCCGGCCGCGACGCCGAGATCGCGTCCGCCGCGATGACGAGCACGGCCTCGACCGTCTGCGGCTGCACCTCGTAGTGGTGCGCCTCGATCGCGTGCACGACGCCCTGCGTCTCGCCGTAGCGGCGCGCGAGCTGCGCGGAGATGGCCGCATGCGATCCCTCGATCTCGTGCGTCATCGCCTTGCCGAGGTCGTGCAGCATCGCCGCGCGCTTCGCCGTGCGGACGCTCGCTCCAAGCTCGGTCGCCATGATCCCGGTGAGGTGCACGACCTCGAGCGTGTGCTTGAGGACGTTCTGGCCGTAGCTCGTGCGGAAGCGGAGCCGGCCGAGGATCTTCTGCAGCTCCTCGTGGAACGGGCCGCAGTTCGCCTCGAACACGGCCTGCTCGCCGGCCTGGCGAATGACCTCCTCGAGCTCCGCCTTCGACTGGTAGTACGTCTCCTCGATCCGCGCAGGATGGATGCGGCCGTCCTCGATGAGCTTCGTGAGGGTCAGCCGCGCGGTCTCCCGCCGCAGGCCGTCGAAGGACGAGAGCACGACCGCGTGCGGCGTGTCGTCGATGATGAAGTCGACGCCCGTCAGATGCTCGAGCGCGCGGATGTTGCGCCCTTCCCGGCCGATGATGCGCCCCTTCATGTCGTCGGACGGAAGCTCGACCACCGTCACGGTCGTCTCGGCTGCGTGGCTGGCGGCGACACGCTGGAGCGCGTCGGCGACGAGGTTGCGCGCACGTCGCTTCGATTCGGCCCGCGCCTCTTCCTCGAGCATGCGCACGCGGCGGGCGAGGTCGTGGCGCGCGAGCTCCTCCCCACGCTGGAGCAGCTGGGCCTTCGCCTCCTGCAGCGTCATCCCGCCGACGCGCTCGAGCGCCGCCTGCTGCGCGCGCTTCACCTCCTTCAGCTCGTCCTGGAGCGTCCGCAGGTGCGTCTCGCGGTCGCTGATCCCCTGATCGCGGCGCGACACCTCGAGGAGGCGGCGCTCGACGTCCTCTTCCTTCGCGAGCATGCGCTCCTCGATCTTCACGACCGCCTGTCTGCGATCGGCGAGCTCGTCGTCGATCTCCGCGCGGAGCTTCACGGCCTGCTCGCGCGCCTCGATCATCGCTTCGCGACGGACCGCCTCCGCCTCGCGCTCGGCGTCCTCGAGCAGCTGCCGCCGGATGCGGCGCGCCTTGCCGACGCCGGTCGCGCCGAACACCTGCACCGCCAGGAGCGCGAGAATCGCTCCTCCGAGAATTCCGGCTGCGACTCCGATCACGATCAGCACTGGCGACTCCTCGCGTGGAGGTGTGTTGTCGCGCCACTCGCCGTCGCCGGCAGGCGGGCACTCCCGAAGTCGCTCAGCTGTTCGACGCGCGCACGCCGGCGCGCGCCTGCCGGTCACCGCCCTACGTCGGCGGCAGCCTCCGGCGTTTCGAGAAGGTTGCGAAGTCGATTCTCACAGCGTTCGAAGCGTTTCGGAAAAGCTCGTATGCAGGTAAAACGTCAGGTGGAGCGTGTGCTGGATGGTACCGCCGATCACGGGTCAGGCGCAACTCCGCCGAAGCCGCGCCCGGCGAGCCAGCGCTCGGTCTTGCCCCGTGCCCGGAAGCAGCTCGACCCGCTGCCACTCGGGCTCGAGGCCGCCCAGGGCCGCTTCCAGCGCCTCGCCGCCGAACCCCTCGCCCTCGAGCCGGAAGCGGATCGCCTCGTCCCCCCAGCCGCGGCCGGCGAGCGAGGCCGCCCGCCCTGCTGCGGCGCGGCCGTCGTCCAGGTAGCCGCTCCGCTCGAGGGTCTCGAGCGCCTCCTCCCGCCCGCCGACGGGCAGCCGCTCGGCGAGTGCGCGGCGGGACAGATCGCGATGCCGGAGTGCCCGCGTCGCCCGCGTCAGCGCGTCCGTCCGCCGCAGCTCGCGTGCGAGCGTGCGGGCGGTGTCACGGTCGAGCATCCGCCCGACGAGGAGGCCGGCGCGGACGACCGCGTCGGCCGGGAGCGTCCGCCACGGCGCTTCGTCGAGCTCGACGTCGACCCGTCCGCGCGGACGCTCGCGAAGCCGCGTGACCGTCTTCACGCAGTGACTTCTGCCTCGACCTCGACTTCTAGTTCGACCTCGACCTCTTCCTCGACCTTCTTCGCCTTCGACGCCTTGCCGTTCGACGACGGCTCGTCGAGGAGCGGCAGCAAGCGTGCGGACACGATCTGCTCCGGGCCGAGATCGAGCTGGATGCGCTGGAGGATCTGCTGCGTCACGTCCGGATGCTCGCGCAGGAACGCGGTCGCGTTCTGCCGGCCCTGGCCGAGCCGCTCGTCGCCGAAGCTGAAGTACGAGCCCGACTTCGTCACCGCCTTGCGCTCGATGCCCGTGTCGAGGACGGTGCCCTCCCACGAGATACCGGAGCCGTAGATGATGTCGAACTCGGCCTGCTTGAACGGCGGCGCGACCTTGTTCTTCACGACCTTCACGCGCACGCGGTTGCCGTACGCCTCGACGCCTTCCTTCAGCGTCTCGATGCGGCGGATGTCGAGCCGCACCGACGCGTAGAACTTCAGCGCCCGGCCGCCCGGCGTCGTCTCGGGGTTGCCGAACATGACGCCGATCTTCTCGCGCAGCTGGTTCGTGAACAGGCAGATGGTGTCGGTGCGGTTGAGCGTGCCGGCGAGCTTGCGCAGCGCCTGGCTCATGAGCCGCGCCTGCAGGCCGACGTGCGAGTCGCCCATCTCTCCTTCGATCTCCGCCTTCGGCGTCAGCGCCGCGACCGAGTCGATGGCGACGACGTCGAGCGCGCCCGAGCGCACGAGCAGCTCGCAGATCTCGAGCCCCTGCTCGCCCGTGTCGGGCTGCGAGACGAGGAGGTCGTCGATGTTGACGCCGATCCTCTTCGCGTACGCCGGGTCCATCGCGTGCTCCGCGTCGATGAAGGCGCAGATGCCGCCGCGCCGCTGCGCTTCGGCGATGACGTGGTAGACGAGCGTCGTCTTGCCCGAGGACTCGGGGCCGAAGATCTCGACGACGCGGCCGCGAGGCAGGCCGCCGACGCCGAGCGCGAGGTCGAGGGCGAGGGAGCCGGTCGAGACCGCGCCGACGGACACCGCCGCGCGATCGTTCATCTTCATGACCGAGCCCTTGCCGAACTGGCGCTCGATCTGGCCGAGCGCTACGTCGAGTGCTTCGTTCTTGTCCATTTCATCGACCTCCTAGGGCAAACGATTCGAGAACCTCGTACTCCGCCCCGCTCGGACGTAGCCGGGATAGAAAAGCAGAGGCGTCGGACGGAATCAGAACATATGTTCCCATGTTCGCCAGCTCCGTGTGGAGTCCTGGGCGCTCCCGGAAACGGCCCACGGTGAGGTGCGGGAGCCACGGCCGGCCCTCGCGCCGGTAGACGCCGAGCGCCTCGAGCCGCTCCTGGAGGTCGGCGGCGAGGAGCCCCGCCCGGCCGCCCTCGTCCTCGCACACGAGCATGGCGACGCTGCGGGTCTCGCGGTACCCGACCGGGGTGAGCCGGAGCTCCTCGTGGACGGCGCCCGCGGCCGCCCGGAGCGCGTCGAGGACGCCCGGGAGGTCGCCCGCCGGGCGGTGGCCGAGGAAGGCGAGCGTGAGGTGCAGGTGCGCCCGGGGGACGATGCGCATGCGCTCGAGCTGATCGCTGCTGCCACGCCTCGACGGCGTCGAGCGCGTGTTCGGGCAGCCGCAGGCCGAGGAAGAGGCGGAGCCGTTCATCCGTGCCCACGCTAGTGGGCGAGGTCATACCGCTTCGTCGCGACTCCGTGTCAGGAGCCGGCGGACGAGGTGGAGCGCCATGACCGCGCTCCGCGCGCGAATCGAGGCGCGGTCGCCGGGGAACGTGAACTCGCGCGCGACGCCTCCGTCCGGGCCTTCGGCGTGGAGGTACACGAGCCCGACGGGCTTCTCGTCGGTGCCGCCGCCCGGGCCTGCGATCGCCGGTGACCGCGACCGCGACATCGGCCCCGAGCCGCTCGCCGCGCGCCGCGCGCCATCGCCTCCGCCACCTCGGCGGACACGGCTCCGTGCGCCGCGAGGAGCTCCGCCGGCACGCCGAGCGCGGCCTCCTTCACCTCGTTCGCGTACGCGACGACGCCCGCCGACGAACACGTCGCTCGCCCCCGGAATGGACGTCAGCCGCCCCGCGACGAGCCCACCGGTTTCCGACTCAGCCGTCGCAAGCCGTAGTCCTTTCGCTCGACAGAGCGAAAGGACGTGCTCCTCGATCGGCCGTTCGTCGCGGGAGTAGAGCCAGCGCTCGATCGACGGCAGGAACGCTTCCTCGAGCGCGTCCGCGCGCGCATCGGCACCAGGCTCGACCACGAGGTCGACGTGGATCTCGAAGTCGCGCGCGCAGATCGTCGCCTCCACCCCGTCGCCGTCGCCTCCCGCCTCCGCGAGCGCGCGGGCGACCGCCGACTCGCTGACGCCGAAGAAGCGGAGTACGCGCCGGCCGGGCGGCTGCGTCTGTGCGAGCAGCGCGCGGAACGCGTCCGTCTCGAGGGCGTTCGGCCACAGCCGCTGTAGCTCGGACGGCGGCCCCGGCAGGACGACCACGACCTTCGCGTCGTGCTCGATGAGAAGCCCCGGCGCGGTTCCCGCGAGCCCGAGCGAGACGGCGCCGTCGGGGATGGTCGCCTGCTTCGTCACACCCGCCTGGAAGTCGGCGTAGGGACGGTTGAGGCGCTCGGCCGCCGCCCGAGAGACGCCCTCGATCTGCGACTCGAGCGCCGCGTCGACGCGCAGGCTGCGGCCGAGCGCGCGCGCCACCATCTCCACCGTGCGGTCGTCGTGCGTCGGGCCGAGCCCGCCGGACACGAGGCACGCATCCGCCTCGACGCCTTCCGCGCAGCGCGGCGGCGAGCTCGTCGGGCGCGTCGCCGACGATCAAGATGCGCGCAGGCTCGAGTCCGAGCCGCAGCGCCTCGGATGCGAGGAACGGCCCGTTGCGGTCGGTCCGTTCACCGCGGACGAGCTCGCTGCCCGTGACGACGACGATCGCGCGCGGGCGCGGCACTAACGCGCGACGGAGGTGCTCGTCGGGGTGACGATCACCTTCAGTGACGCACGCGCGGGAAGCGAGACAACCTTGCCGTTCAGCGTCAGTCGCAGGTGCTTTGGATGGAGGATGCGGATCCAGAAGCGCTGGCCGGCGATCGCGTTGAGGTCGCCCGCCTGCAGCGTTCCCTCGTACAGGACCTTGCCCGACGCGGAGGCGTGCCGCACCTCGACGTACGTGCCCGCGCCGGAGAAGACGAGCCCGCTCGGCGCGCTCTGCGACGGGATGACATTCGGCGTCGACGGCGACGCCCCGCCGAACTTCCACGCGACGATGACGAGAGCGGCGAGCGCAGTGACGCCGACGAGCGCGAGCACGACCGCACGCCGCTCGAAGCTCAGCTCGTGCTGCCTCGAGCTCCTGCGCACGGGCGCGTCGACGAAGTGCTCGACCGCGAAGCGCGACTCGTACTCGTCCACGTACAACTGCCCGTCGAGTCCGAGGAAGTCGGCGTAGGTGCGGAGGAAGCCCTTCACGTACGTCTCGGCAGGGAGCACGTCGAAGTGCTCCTCCTCGAGCGCGCGCAGGTACTTCGCACGGATCTTCGTCGCAAGCTCGGCCTGCGGGATGTCGAGGCCCTGGCGGGTGCGGGCCTCGCGCAGGCTGATTCCGAGCTCGAACACTTAGTCAGTGATTGTAGGCGGACGAAGGACGGCGAACTGGTCGGTTATCTCGAGCTCGTCGGTGACGAAGCGGTAGAGCGTCGCCGGACGTCCTCCACCCCGGCCGTAGTGGCGCTGGCGGCCGGTGTCCTCCAGGAGTTGGCGGCGCAGGAGGACGCGCTGGAGGTTCGTCGCCGAGACGGAATGCCCGATCGCCGCGGTGTACAGGTCGCGGAGCTCCGCCATCGTGAATTCGGCCGGAGCGAGCGCGAAACCGAGGTTCGTGTACGAGAGCTTCCCGCGCAGCCGCTCGCGGGCGGCCAGGAGGATCGGCTCGTGGTCGAATGCGAGCGCCGGGAGCTCGTCCAGGGGATGCCAGCGGGTGTCACCGGGGAGCTCGGGGTCGGCATCGCTCGGCACGAGCCCGAGGAAGGCGGTTGCGAGCTCCCGTATCTCGGGGTTCCGCGCCGGCTCGCTGCGCGTCTCCAGCTGCTCCAGGTGGGACACCTCGCGCACGTCCACCTTGGCCGCCAGGTGCCGGCGCATCGACTCGTCCAGCGTCTCGTCCGGCTCGAGGACGCCGCCGGGGAGCGCCCAGGCGCCCGCGTACGGCTCGCGCGCGCGCTGCCACAGAAGCGCCTGGAGCCGCCCGTCCCGCACCTGGAGGACGGCGGCGAGCACCGCATGGGCCGCCGTTTTCGCTTGGGAGTCGTGAACCGTGTACACTCGCCCATAGGTTATCGCCTTTGAGGAAGAAACTGCACTACGACGTTGGAATCGTCGGTGCCGGAGTCGCCGGACTGACCGCCGCCCTCACTGCCGCCGACGCGGGCGGTTCCGTCCTCGTCGTCGCGAAGGGCGCGGTCGACTCCTCGAACAGCTGGGCCGCCCAGGGCGGCGTCGCGGCCGCCGTGGGCGCCGACGACGACCCGTCGCTCCACGCCGTCGACACGCTCACCGCCGGCCGCGGCCTGTGCCGCGAGAGCGCCGTCGAGCTGCTCACCCGCGAGGCGCCCTCACCGGATCGCCGACCTCGTCGCCCTCGGCGTCGAGTTCGACGACGGGCTCTCACGCGAGGGCGGCCATTCGCGCAGCCGCGTCGTCCACGCCGGCGGTGCGGAGACCGGGCGCCGCATCGCCGAGGTGCTCGCTGCGCGCGTGCGCGAGCATCCGCGCATCGCCGTCGCCGAGAGCGAGCGCGTCGAGTCGCTCTCCTCGATCGACGCGCGCTCGGTCGTCCTCGCCACCGGCGGCTACGCCGCGCTGTGGGAGCGGACGACGAACCCGCGCGGTGCCGTCGGCGAGGGGCTACTGCTCGCGCGCGCGGCGGGAGCGGCGCTCGCCGACCTCGAGTTCGTGCAGTTCCACCCCACCGCGCTCCTCGACGACGGCTTCCTCCTCTCGGAGGCGCTGCGCGGGGCCGGTGCGACGCTCCTCGACGACGAGGGCGAGCGCTTCACCGACGAGCTCGCGCCGCGCGACGTCGTCGCCCGCGCGATCGCCGCGCGCCACGGCGCGAACCTCGATCTCCGCGCGATCGAGCGCGACCGCTACCCGTCGCTCATGGCGACACTCGAGCGCGCCGGATACGACCCGGCCGGCGAGCCGATCCCCGTCTCCCCCGCCGCGCACTATGCGATCGGCGGCATCGTCACCGATCTCGACGGACGGACGACCGTCCCGGGCCTGTACGCCGCGGGGAGTGCGCGTGCACCGGAGTGCACGGCGCCAACCGGCTCGCCTCGAACTCGCTGCTCGAGTGCCTCGTCTTCGGACGACGTGCAGCGCTCTCCGCGCTCGATGGGCCTCCGGTGTCAGACACCGGAGCATCGGTGTCTGACACCGCGCGAAGACGTCGGCGCCGAGCTGTGGCGCGACGCCGGCCTCATCCGCAGTGCCGCAGGGCTCGAGCGGCTGCTGGACGCGCCGTCGGAGCTCGTCCGGCTCGTCGCACGCAGCGCGATCGCGCGCACGGAGAGCCGCGGCGTCCACTTCCGCGAGGACTTCCCCGCCGAGGACGCGTCGCTCGCCGGCCACTTCGTCATCCGGCCGGAGAGCGAGCCGGAGCTGCAGCAATGGAGCTGACCGAAGCCGACATCGACCGCGTCGTCACCGCCGCGCTCGCCGAGGACGTCGGCAGCGGCGATCGCACGACGGCCGCGCTCGTCCCGGTGGACGCGCGCTGCCGCGCGCAACTCCTGCTCGAGGAACCGGGCGTCGTGTGCGGCGTCGAGATCGCGGCCGCCGTGTTCCGCGCCGTCGACCCGTCGGTGCGCGTCGAGGCGCGCGTGGACGAGGGCACCGCGGTCACCGACGTCCCGGCGGTGCTCGCCGAGATCGAGGGACCTGCGCGCGCCGTCCTCACCGGCGAGCGCGTCGCGCTCAATCTTCTCGGCCGCCTGTGCGGGATCGCCTCGCTCACGCACCGCTACGTCGAGCTCGCGAACGGCACGGGCGCGACCATCCTCGACACGCGCAAGACGACGCCCGGCCTGCGTGCGCTGGAGAAGTACGCGGTGCGCTGCGGCGGCGGCGCGAACCATCGCGCCGGCCTCTACGACGCCGTCCTCGTCAAGGAGAACCACCTGCGCATCGCAGGCGGGATCACCGCCGCCGTCGCCGCGTTGAACGGCACCGGCGGCGTCGAGGTGGAAGCGGAGA
Source organism: uncultured Actinomycetes bacterium (assembly GCA_963734285.1). Lineage (GTDB taxonomy): Bacteria > Actinomycetota > Thermoleophilia > Gaiellales > Gaiellaceae > Palsa-739. Next base: position 71,712 of record CAVTGM010000004.1, read on the forward strand.
CGCTCGACCAGGTGCGCGAGGCGCTCGACGCGGGGGTCGGACGGATCCTGCTCGACAACATGAGCCCCGCCCAGATCGTGGACGCCGTCGCGCTGAACGCCGGGCGCGCGCAGCTCGAGGCCTCGGGCGGCATCTCGCTCGCAACCGTCCGCTCGTACGCCGAGACCGGCGTCGACTACATCTCCGTGGGCGCGCTCACGCACGGCGCGCGCTCGCTCCACGTCTCTTTGGAGGTCGAATGACCGTCACGACGCTGCACGACGAGATCCGCGAGCTCGCGCGCGAGCGCGAAGCGGTGATCCTCGCCCACAACTACCAGCGCCCCGAGGTGCAGGACGTCGCCGACTTCGTCGGAGACTCGCTCGGCCTCTCGCGCGAGGCGGCCGCAACCGACGCCGAGGTGATCGTCTTCTGCGGCGTCCACTTCATGGCGGAGACGGCGGCGATCCTGTCGCCGCAGAAGACCGTGCTGCTGCCCGACCTCGGCGCCGGCTGCTCGCTCGCCGCGTCGATCACGGGAGAGCAGCTGCGCGAGTGGAAGGCGCAGCATCCCGGCGCGACCGTCGTCTCGTACGTGAACACGACCGCCGAGGTGAAGGCCGAGAGCGACTACTGCTGCACGTCGGGGAACGCGCGCGCGGTGATCGAGGCGATCCCCGAGGACCAGGAGATCCTCTTCCTGCCGGACATGTACCTCGGGCTGTGGCTCGAGCGTGTCACCGGGCGGAAGCTGACCATCTGGCTCGGCGAGTGCCACGTGCACGCCGGCATCCGTCCCGCCGACATCGAGCGCTGGGAGCGCGAGGCGCCGGACGCCGAGCTGCTCGTGCACCCGGAGTGCGGCTGCGCGAGCCAGGCGATGGCGTTCGGGACCGAGCGGACGAAGATCCTCTCGACGGAGAAGATGGTCGACTACGCGAAGCGCTCGCCGAAGGAGCGGTTCCTCATCGCGACGGAGACGGGGATCATCCACCGGCTCCAGAAGGAGGCGCCCGGCAAGACGTTCGAGCCGGTGCGCGAGGACGCCGTCTGCCGGTTCATGAAGATGATCACGATGGAGAACGTGCGCGACTCGCTCGTCGAGCTGCAGCATCGCATCACGGTCGACGAGGACACAGCCGACAAGGCCCGCCTCGCGATCGAGCGCATGGTCTCGATCAGCGGCTAGTGCTCGAGCCGGACGAGGAGCTCGTAGAACCCGACGGCGATCGAGCCTGCGAGCGCGACGCAGATCCCGGCGATGGCGAGCCAGCGCGTCGCACGTAGGCGGCCCGCTCCTCCGGCCCGCTCCAGCGTCTTCCTGATCTGCCCGCGCGCACCGCGCGCGAGCACGAGCGCGCCGACACTCAGCACCATCGCCACGGGAATCGACCACACCGCGTCGAGGAGATGGATCTTCCCCGTCTGCCGCGAGACCAGGACTGCGGCCGGCACCACCACGACGCCGCACAGCGCCGTGATCAGCGCGAACGACGCACGGTGATTGGGGCGGCTACTGCTTACGGTACGGCTTGCCATCTGCGGCGGGTGGAACGGTGCGGCCGATCACGCCTGCCACGGCGATCAGCGTCAACACGTAGGGAAGCACGTTGAACAGGGTAGCCGCCGACGGCGAGTACACCTGCAGCCTCAGCGCGACGGCGTCCGAGAAGCCGAACAGGATGCGCCGCCGCGAACGCGCCGCCCGGCCGCCAGTTGCCGAAGATGAGCGCTGCGAGCGCGATGAAGCCGCGGCCGTCGGTCATGTTGTTGATGAACGTGCCGCCGCCCCTTCCGTCCGAGAGGTAGACGCCGCCGAGCGCGGCGAGGATGCCGGAGAGGACGACGCAGCCGTAGCGGATCGCGTACACGTTGATCCCGACCGTGTCGGCGGCGCGCGGATGCTCGCCGCATGCGCGGATGCGCAGCCCGATCGGCGTCTTGAACATGACGACGTACGACACGATCACGAGCGCGAAGCCTGCCCAGATCATCAGGTTCAGATGCCCGATCGCCGGCCCGAGGAAGTGCGAGTTCCCGATCCCGGGAATGTTCACGTTGGGAATGCGTCGACCCGATGTTGGCTGACGTGGTCGGAGTGGTAGATCTGGAAGAGGAAGTAGCCGGTGATGCCGAGCGCGAGGAAGTTGACCGCCGTGCCGCCGACGATCTGGTCGGCGCGCAGGTGGATGGCGAAGTACGCGTACGACGAGCGCGAGCAGCGCCGCCGACGCCCATCCCGACGAGGATGCCGACGACCCACGACCCGCCCTTGTCGGCGCCGTAGACGCCCCAGAAGGCGCCCATGAGCATCATCCCCTCGAGGCCGATGTTCACGACACCGCTGCGCTCGGAGAACATCCCGCCGATCGCGGCGAAGACGAGCGGCGTCGCGGCCGCGAGCGTCTGCGCGATGAGCGCCGCGTCGAAGACGGCGTTGAGGTTGCTCGCGCCGGAGCGCGTCGCGAGGATGCCGAGCCCGGCGCCGAGGACGCCCGACGCGACCGCTCCCCAGCCGAGCCGCACGCGACCGCGGGTGACGGTCCAGACGCCGAAGACGCACGCGATGACGCCGACAGGATCGGCCACGTGCTCGTCCGCGACATGATCGGCGGGATGGCGAGGAACGCCGCGAAGACGCCGAGCACGATTCCGAGGTAGCCGGTCATGGCGGGATCGCGCAGCCGCGCGCTGACCGGATTGTCGAGTCGCTGCGTCCACGTGCTCACGTCGTCAGCGCCTTCGCGCTCGGCCGCAGCCTTTTGCGCGAGTTCCAGACGTAGAGGATGAGCACGTCGGCGCCGATGAAGAGCACGACGAGGCCCTGGATGATGTAGGTGAGGCTGCCGGCGAGCTCGGGCTGGATCACGTTCGACGAGAGGCCGTGCGTCGTCCCGAACAGGAGCGCGCCGAAGAGGAGCGCACCGAGGCCGGTGCCGACGGCGGTGTTCCGTCCGAGCAGCGCGACCGCGATGCCGAGGAACCCGACGGAGCTCGTCTGCACGTCGATCTGCCCGAAGTGGTAGAGGTAGCCGGTCATGTCGAGCGCACCGGCGAGGCCGGCGAACCCGCCGGAGATCGCCATCGCGCGGACGAGGTTCTTCTTCACGTTGATGCCGCCGTACGCGGCCGCCTCGGGGTTGAAGCCGACCGCGCGCACCTCGTAGCCGAGCGTCGTGCGGTTGAGGACGAGATAGAAGACGACGAGCGCGGCGAGCGCGATGAAGAAGCCGATGTGCAAGCCCTGCAGCTCCTGCTGCCCCCAGAAGACCGGGAGCTTCGCGGAGTCGGCGATGTCGTTCGAGATCGGGACGCGTCTGGTTGGCGGAGTTCTGCAACGGCCCGCCGTCGCCGAACAGCCACGCGCCGCACCAGATCGCGATCCAGTTGAGCATGATCGTCGAGATCACCTCGTGCGCGCCGACGGTCGCCTTCAGGAAGCCGGCGATCCCGGCCCACAGCCGCGCCGGCCGCCGCGCCGGCCACGATCACGAGCAGGATGTGCGGAAGCGGCGCCATGCCGGCGAAGTCGACGCCGAGCCAGTTGGCGACGACGAGCCCGATCGAGGTACTGGCCCTGGCCGCCGATGTTGAACATGCCGCAGCGGAAGGCGAAGGCGACGGCGAGCCCGCAGAGGATGAGCGTCGTCGTCTGCAGCAGGGTCTGCGACAGGTTGTACGCCGCCGTGTTCGCGACGTTCGTCGTCGGGTGGAAGATCCAGTTGAGGCCGGCGCCGTTGAAGATGTCGCGATAGGCGAGGAGCGGGTTGTGCCCGGTCGCGAGGACGACGAGGCCGCCCATGAGGAACGCGACGATGACCGTCGCGGCCGGGACGCCGATCCCGCCCGGCACGCTGCTTCAGCGCGAGGCTCGCGAGCATCGACCCGCTCTGCGCCGCCTCCTCGGGCGACTCGGGCGCGGACGTGTTCGGGTCGATGTTGCTCACGCCGCCGTCTTCTCCCGTCCGCCGAGCATCTCGAGCCCGATCTCCTCTTCGGATACGTCGCCCGTGTGCTCGCCGACGATCTCGCCCCTCGTAGATGACGAGGATCCGGTCGGAGAGCGAGAAGATCTCCTCCAGCTCGAGCGAGACGAGGAGGACGGCGCGGCCCTTGTCGCGCTCCTCGACGATCCGGCGGTGGAGGTACTCGATCGCGCCGACGTCGAGGCCGCGCGTCGGCTGCGCCGCGATGAGCACCTTCGGGATCGCGCGCGATCTCACGGGCGACGACGACCTTCTGCTGATTGCCTCCGGAGAGGCCGCCCGCGCGGGTGAGCGGCCCGCCGCCGCGGATGTCGAAGTCCCGGATGAGCCGCGCCGCGCGCTGGACGAGGCGCGCCGGGAACAGCCACCCCCACTTCGCGTCCGGCGGCTCGGCGTAGTCGTGCAGCGCGATGTTCTCGGCGATGCTGAACTCGAGCACGAGCCCTCGCCGCTGACGGTCCTCGGGGATGTGCCCGACACCGGCGTCGAGCATCTCGCGCGCGCCCGCGTGCTCGATGGCAAGGCCGCCGACACTGATCGTGCCGCCGGTGCTCTTCCGCAGCCCGGTGATGGCCTCGATCAGCTCCGTCTGCCCGTTCCCGTCCACGCCCGCGATTCCGACGATCTCGCCTGCGCGCACGTCGAACGAGACGCCGCGCACCTTGGGGATGCCGCGGTCGTCCACCGCCTCGAGGCCTTCCACCGAGAGCAGGACGTCGCCCGGCTGCGCGGGCTTCTTCTCGACCCGCAGCAGCACCTCCCGGCCGACCATCGCGCGCGCGAGCGACGCCTCGGTCGCACCCTCGCGCGGCACCGTCTCGATCACCTTGCCGCGGCGCAGGACGGTGATCCGGTCGGCGATGTCGAGCACCTCGTTCAGCTTGTGGGTGATGAAGATGATCGACTTCCCGTCCGCCTGGAGGCTGCGGATGATCCCGAACAGCTCCTGCGCCTCCTGCGGCGTCAGGACCGCGGTGGGCTCGTCGAGGATGAGGATCTCGGCGCCGCGGTAGAGCGCCTTCAGGATCTCGACGCGCTGCTCCTGGCCGACGGTGATGTCGTGCACGAGCGCGCCGGGATCGACCGCGAGGCCGAACTGCTCCGAGAGCTCCTTCACGCGCCGCTCCGCCCCGCGCTCGTCGAGGAAGATTCCGTTGCGCGGCTCGACACCGAGCACGATGTTCTCGGCCACCGTCATCACCGGGATGAGCATGAAGTGCTGGTGCACCATCCCGATGCCGGCCTGGATCGAGTCACGGGCCGAGCCGAAGTCGACCGGCTTCCCGTGCAGCAGGATCTCGCCGCCGTCGCGCCGGTAGAGCCCGTACAGGATGTTCATGAGCGTGGACTTGCCGGCGCCGTTCTCGCCGAGCAGCGCGTGCACCTCGCCGCGGCGGATGTCGAGGCTGACGTCGTCATTGGCGACGATGCCCGGGAAGACCTTGCGGATCCCTCGCATCTCGAGCACGACCTCGGCCGCAGCCATGCAGCCGATCCTAAACGCAAACATGGAAAGGGCGGGCACGAGGCCCGCCCTTTCCGCCAAACCGCGACGGCCTAGAGGCCGCTCGGCACCTTCAGCGTGCCCGCGACGATCTTCGTGCGGTACGAGTTCATCAGCTTGATCCACGAGGCCGGGACGACCGGGTTGATCTTGCCGAGGCCCACGCCATGGTTCTTGAGGTTGAAGACGAGGTCGGTGCCGCCCTTGAACTGGCCGGGCAGCCGCCGAGGTGACCGTGTCGTACACGCCGACGTCGGTCTTCTTCGTCGCGCTCGTGAGGACGCGCTTCGCATCGTTGTACTCGTCGGAGTCGACGCCGATGCCCCAGATCTTGGCGTCGTCGGCCGCCTTCAGCGCGCCGAGACCGCAACCACCTGCAACCTGGAAGAGCACCTTCGCGCCCTGCCCGATCTCGTTCTCGGCGACGGTCTGGCACTTGTCGGCCGCCGAGAAGTCGTTCGAGTACTGGACGAGCGTCTTCGTCCCCGGCACGGCCTTGTTCGGCGCAGAAGCGGTAGCCCGGCGATCCAGATGTCGACCGGCGGGATCTTGATGCCGCCGACGGCGCCGATCGTGTTGCCGCCCATCTTCTTGGCCATCTTGGCGGCGAGCACGCCGACGAGGCAGCCCGACTCGTTCGCTGCGTACGTGATGCCCTCGACGTTCTTGAAGAGCACCTTGCCCTTCTTGTCAGCGAACGGCGCCGCTTCGACGGGATAGTCGGTGATCGCGAACTTCACGTTCGGGAACTTCTTCGCGTACGTCGCCTCGGTGTTCGCGAGCAGGAAGCCTGCCGCGACGACGAGCTTCGCGCCCTTGCGGATCGCAGTGTTGAAGTTCGGCGCGTAGTCGCTCGTGTTGTGAGAGACCTCCGAGATCGCCGTGCCGCCGATCTTTGCGGCCGCTGCGTTCAGGCCCTTGAGCTGGTTCTTGTTGAAGCCGTTGTCGTTGAACCCAGCGATGTCGCTCACGAGTGCCGCGGTGAACGACGAGTGCTTCGCGGCCGGCGCCTTGCCGCCGCCGAGTGCTGCGCTCGCCGCAATCGACGAGGCCAACACGGCCACGCCTGCCAGCGCTATCCAGCGGGAAACCTTCACTTGCCCTCCTAGTCCGTTAAACCCGATCCGGAGCGATCCTAGCCCGGTTTACAGGGGACTGGAAGGGCTACCGCTGGCTGAGCGCCGTCTCGTCGATCAGGACGCGGCGCGGCTTCGAGCCCTCGTAGCCGCTGATGATCCCACGCCGCTCGAGCATGTCGACGAGCCTGCCGGCCCGGGTGTACCCGACGCGCAGGCGCCGCTGGAGGAGCGAAACGGACGCGGTCTGCGTCTGGACGACGATCTCGATCGCCTTGTCGAGGAGCGGGTCGTCGTCGGGATCGAACTCGCCGTGCTCGCCGTGGTTCTCGGGATCGGCGAAGACTTCGGGCAGTTCGAGGTAGCCCTCGTCCAGCTCCTGCTCCCGCTGCCGGGTCTGCTCGACGACGAGCGCGATCTCCTCCTCGGAGACGTACGCGCCCTGGACGCGCTGGAGACGCGACGTGCCCAGCGGCTTGAAGAGCATGTCGCCCTGGCCGAGCAGCGCCTCGGCGCCGTTCGTGTCGAGGATGACGCGCGAGTCCGTCTGCGACGAGACCGCGAACGCGATCCGCGACGGGACGTTCGCCTTGATCATCCCGGTGATGACGTCCACCGACGGGCGCTGCGTCGCGAGGACGAGATGGATTCCGACGGCGCGCGACTTCTGCGCGAGGCGGATGACCGCGTCCTCGACCGCCTGCGGGGCGACCATCATCATGTCCGCGAGCTCGTCGATGACGACGAGCAGGTACGGCAGCGTCGGCTCCCCGCGCTGACGGAAGGAGCGGTTCGCCTCGGCGATGTTGCGCGCGCGCACCTGCGAGAGGCGCTCGTAGCGGCGCTCCATCTCGGCGAGGCAGTTCGCGAGCACCGCCGCCGCCTCCTTCGGGCTCGAGACGACGGGCGTGAGCAGGTGCGGGATCGACTCGTAGTGGTTGAGCTCGATGCGCTTCGGATCGATGAGGATCATCCGCACCTCGTCCGGCGTCGAGCGCAGGAGGATCGAGGTCAGAAGCGCGTTGATGCAGCCCGACTTGCCCGAGCCGGTCGTCCCGGCGATGAGCAGGTGCGGCATGCGCGCGAGATCGGTCCACACCGCGGCGCCGGAGATGTCCTTGCCGAGCCACACCGAGAGCGGGCTGGCCGTCGCCGGGAGGTCGTCGAAGATGTCGCCGAGCGTGACGAGGTTCGGCGAGAGGTTCGGCAGCTCGACGCCGACCGCCTGCTTGCCGGGAATCGGCGCGAGGATGCGGATCTCCGTCGTCGCGAGCGCGTACGAGAGGTCGTCCTTCAGGCCCGCGACCTTCGACACCTTCGTGCCCGGCGCGAGCTGCAGCTCGAAGCGCGTCACGCGCGGGCCGGAGATCTGCCCGATGCAGGTCGCGTCGACGCCGAAGTGCGCGAGCGTCGTCACGAGGAGCTCGGCGACACGCGCGGACGTCTCCTCCGACGCGCCCGCCTTCTCCGGGCTCTTGTTGAGGACGTTGCGGTCCGGCAGCTTGTAATCCGCGTGCTCGCTCGTGACGTCGTCGAACAGCTGCTCCTGACGGACGACGAGCGGCTCCGGCTCGAGGCTCATGAGCGGCGCCGGCGGCGCGATATCGGCGACGACGTCGGGATACGCCTCCTCCGCGTCGACGATCGGCTGCTGCTGCCTTCTTCGCGCGCGGCGCGCGCGCCGGCACTGATGCGACGGCGGGACGAGGACGTCGACGCGCAACGGCGCGAACGCGGCTGTGCGAGTGACGCAGGATCGCGCCCAGGCTCGCGCCCGAGAGGAGCAGCGTGCCGAGCAGCAGGAGAAATGCGCCGAGGATGGTGGAACCGGTGACGCCGATCGCGACGCCGACGGCGCCGCCGAGCGCCTGCCCGGCGTATCCGCCCTGGTCCTTCCCGAGCGCGATCAGCAGGCCGAAGGCGAGGACGACGAGACCCGCGCGGAACGGCCGGACGTCCACGAGCGCGCTGCGGGCGACCATGAGCACGCCGAGCGCGACGAGCATGACGGGCAGCACCCACGAGGCGCTGCCGATGAGCGCGTCGAAGCCGTTGACGAGGGCGCGTCCGACCACAGCCGCCGTTCCACCCGGCATATCGGACGCTGCCGAGGAACGCGCCGAAGGCGACGAGACCGAGCCCCCAGAGCTCGGGATACTTCTTGATGAAGCCACGCGGGAGCGAGCGCCGCTTCCGCTTCTTCGGGCGCGCCATTCCGGGTTCTTCGCGCTCCCTAGGCGGATACCTCCGCGACGGCCATCCCGTAGTACGTCGGCGCCGCATAGGCGAGGAGCGTCGCGCGGGCGTTCTCCCCCATCGCGCCCTGAAGGACGAGGAGCTGCCAGAGCGAGTCGGCCTTGCCCGCCTCGACGTGCTTGGCGAGCGGGCGGAAGTCGAGGCGCTCTGAGGCGAGGATCTGGAGCATCTTCTCGTCGTAGACCGCGGCCTCCGGATCGAAGCCGTACGGGCCGTCCGGATCGTGCGCGTGCCCGTGGTCGGCGGAGGCGATGAGCGCGATCCGGCCCGGGAGCTGCGCGATCGCTTCGCCGAGCCGGATGTGCTCGTCGAGGCTCAGGTCGCGCGCCGGCGCGACGACGAGGACGCGCTGTCGCGCGCATGAACGTGAGCGGCACCTCCGTTCCCCAGTCGAGCGGATGCTCGGCGCCGGCCGCGTCGTTGCCGCCGAAGGAGACGCCGAGGATCGGCAGGTCCGCGGCGAGCAGCGCCTGCGCGAGATCGCGGTCGGTCTCCCACTCCCCCACGTGCCCGGCGGTGACGACGGCGAAATGGCGCTCGACGTGCACGTTGTGCGGCGTGACGACGACGGCGGCGTCGGGCTCCGCCGCGTCGAAGCGCCGGCCGAGCTCCTCCATCGACGCGCGGAGCGTCGGGTCGAGGTCCATGTCGCCGTGCGGCGCGATGCAGGCGAAGACGATCACGGGAGCGTCGAGATGCGCTCGATGAGCAGGTCGAGGAACCGCGGCGCGTCGACGTCCACGCCGACGTCGGCGTTCCTGCGACCGCTCGTCGCGAGCCAGCGGTCGACGACGGTCCGCCCGTCGCAGAAGCGCGACGACGTCTCGATCTCGACGTTGCAGTGCACCGTCGTCATCAGCGTCGGGTCGATGACGTGCGCGACCGCCATCGCGTCGTGGATGGGAGAGCCGTCGAAGCCGTAGCGCTTCTCGTGGAAGACCTGGAAGAAGTCCGAGAGCTCGGCGACGACGCGCCCCGCCGTGCCCGTCCCGCGCAGCCGGTCGGCGTGTGCGCGCGTGAACAGCGCCTTGTGCGTGACGTCGAGCCCGACCATCGTGATCGGCACGCCGCTCCCGAACACGATCGCGGCCGCTTCGGGATCGACGAACGCGTTGAACTCGGCGGCCGGCGTGATGTTCCCCTCGGCGATCGCGCCGCCCATCCACACGATGCGGTCGATCTCCACGCCGCGCTCGACGAGACGGGCGACGTTCGTCAGCGGGCCGGTCGGGACGAGGACGACGCCGGGCTCGAGCCACTCGGCCGGATCGTCGCCGGACGGCTGCGCCGACGGCTCCGGCAGGTCAGGCCCGTCGAGCCCGCTCTCGCCGTGCACGTGCGGCGCGGTACGGAGCGGCCGCTTCAGCGGAGACGCGGCGCCCTGGACGACCGGGATGTCCGCGCGGCCGGCGAGCTCGAGCACCTTGAGCGCGTTGCGCGTCGTCTTGTCCACGGTCTGGTTGCCGGCGACCGTGACGATGCCGCGCAGCTCCACCTCCGGAGAGGCGAGCGCGAGGAGGATCGCGATCGCGTCGTCGTGACCCGGGTCGCAGTCGATGACGATCGGCGTGCTCACATCAACGCGTCCACTTCAGCCGCCGTCGGGAGCGACGTCTGCGCGCCGAAGCGCGACGCCGCGAGCGCGCCGGCGATGCACGCGCGCCGCAGCGCCTCCTCGCGCGGGCGGCCCTCGAGCAGCGAGACGACGAGGCAGGCGGTGAACGCGTCGCCCGCAGCCGTGCCGTCGACCGCGACGATCGGCGGCGGCGCCGCGCGCGCAACCTCCTTCCCGTCCTCGAGCAGGACGGCGCCTTCGGCGCCGAGCGTCACGACGACGACGCCGTCGCGCTGCGGGAGCGCGTCCGCCTCGAACCGGTTCACGATCGTCACGTCTGCGGCCGGATACGGCCCGCGCGCCGGCGCCGCGTTGAGGAAGAAGCCGTCGGGCGCGAGCTCGGCGGCGCGCTCGACCGTCTCGAGCGGGATCTCGAGCTGGCACAGGACGGCGTCCGTGTCGCCGAGGTCGAGATCCTCCGGGCGCAGCTGCAGGTTGGCGCCCGGCGCGACGACGATCTCGTTCTCGCCGAACGCGTCGACGGTGATGAGCGCAACGCCGGTCGGCCCCTGGATGCGCTTCAGGCGGTCGAGGCGCACGCCGGCCTTCTGCAGCTCGACGAGCGCGAGCGCCGCGAGCTCGTCGTCGCCGACGCAGGCGATCAGCTCGACATCGGCACCGAGCCGCGCGGCCGCCACCGCCTGGTTCGCGCCCTTGCCTCCCGGGATGCGGCTGAAGGTCGCGCCCGTCACGGTCTCGCCCGGACGCGGAAGCCGCTCCGCGCGGGCGACGAGGTCGAGGTTGATCGACCCGACCACGGTCAGGCGCACTTGACAAGCCTACGGCTCCTGGTTACAGGCGAAGTGAGAGGGCCGCGGACACCGCATCAGCCGCGAAGGCTAAGCGACGGTCAGGACGCGCAGATCCTCGAGCGCCCGCCCGAGGAGGTTCTCGCGCAGGTCGAAGAGCCCGGCCCAGAGCGACGACGGGTCCGGCATGACCTCGATCCGCGCCGCGTCGCTGAGCCCTTCGAGCGCGCGCACCAGGACCGCGAGCTCGAGATACGCCTGCGCGACGCGCGCCGCCGGAACGCGCACACCTGCGCGCATGAGGATCGGCTCCCAGTCGAGCAGCTCCGCTGCTCCCGGCCCGCCGTACCACGACCGGCCTTCGAGCGCGTCCGCCTCGAGCTCGAGCAGATAGCGGTCGAGCGGCTCTTCCAAGCCCGGAGAGCGCCGTCTCCACGCGGTCGGCCGCATTGCGCAGCTCCGCCTGCCGTCCACCCGGCGTCGGCGGCTTCGGCTCGCCTCGCGCCCACTGCTCGAGCAGCCGGCAGAACGCGAGCGCGGCTGCCTCGCACGCGCCCAGCTGGCCGACGAGGCGCAGCGCGGTCGTCTGCTCGGTCGCGAGCTCCTCGATCACGTCTGCCCACGTCGGGACGTATCGCAGGCGGTGCGCCATCAGACTTCCACGATGACAGGGAGGATCATCGGCCGTCTGCGCGTGCGGTCGTACACGATGCCTCCGAGGGCGTCGTGGACGTGCTCCTGGAGAAGCTTGATCTCCGTGACGTCGCCGCGCAGAAGCTCGTCGAGCACGCGCGCTGCTTCGTCGCGCAGCTCGTCGATGAGCGGATCTGCGCCCTCGCCGAAGCCGCGCACGATCAGCTCCGGCGGCGCGGTCAGCGCGCCGCTGCCGTTCGACGCGGCCAGCGTTGCGACGACGATGACGATGCCGTCCTCCGAGAGCCTGCGCCGGTCGCGCAACGCGACGTCGTGGACGTCGCCGACGCCGAGGCCGTCGACGAAGGTCATGCCGGCCTGGACGTGGTCGACGATGCTGGGGACGCCGTCTCTGAGCTCCACGACCGTCCCGTTCTCGGCCATGATGATGCGGTCGTCGGGCACGCCGCCCTCGCGCGCGAGCTGCGCGTGCGCGGCGAGCATCCGGAACTCTCCGTGGACGGGCATGACCGCGCGGGGCCGCAGAGAGCCCGATGATCGTGCGCAGCTCCTCGGCGCGCCCGTGGCCGGAGACGTGCACGGGGGCGTTGTCCTCGTGCAGCACCTCGGCGCCGGAGCGCGCGAGGCGGTTGATCGCGTCGTGCACCCGGAGCTCGTTCCCGGGGATCGGCTTCGCGGAGATGATGACCGTGTCGCCTGCGTCGATCCTGACGGCGGGATGGTCGTTGTACGCGATGCGCGTCATCGCCGACATCGGCTCGCCCTGGCTGCCGGTGCAGAGGATCAGCTGCTGGTTCGGCGGCAGCTCCGCGAGCTCGTGCGGCCGCAGGATCGCCTCGTCCGGCACGTTCATGTACCCGAGGTTGCGCGCGATGTTCGCGTTCTTCCGCATCGAGCGGCCGACGAACGCGACCTTGCGGCCGCACTCGATGCCGACGTCGGCGGCCTGCTGCATGCGGTGCACGTTCGACGCGAACGAAGAGACGAGGATCTTGCCCGTGCGGCTGGGGAAGATCTGGCGGAACGCCTCGCCGACGACGCGCTCCGACTGCGTGACGCCCGCGCGTTCCGCGTTCGTCGAGTCGCCGAGCACGAGGTCGACGCCGCGGTTGCCGAGCTCGGCGAGCTTGCCGACGTCGGTGCGCTGGCCGTCGACCGGCGTGTGGTCGAGCTTGTAGTCGCCCGTGTGCACGATGCGCCCGCCCGGCGTCTCGAGCACGACGGCGGCGGCATCCGGGATCGAGTGCGCCATGCGCACGAGCTCGATGCGGAACGGGCCGAGCTGGAACGGCTCGTCGCCCGGCGCGACCTCGCGCAGCTCCGCCTCGCGTCCGAGACCGTGCTCGTCGAGCTTCGACTTGACGAGGCCGAGCGTGAGGCGCGTCGCAACGACGACGGGGACGTGCACCTCGCGCATGAGATACGGCAGCGAGCCGACGTGGTCCTCGTGGCCGTGCGTGAGCACGACGCCGCGGATCATCTCCGCGCGCTCGATCAGGTACGAGAAGTCCGGCAGGACGAGGTCGACGCCGAGATGCTCGTCGCGCGGGAACGCGAGACCGGCGTCGACGACGACGATCGAGCCCTCGGCCTCGTAGACCGTCATGTTCTTCCCCACCTCGCCGAGGCCGCCGAGGGGAATGATCCGGCAGACACCCACTACGCGCGCGCCGCCTCGAGCATCCCCGCTCGCTCGAGGCAGGAACGAACCTGCGTCAGCTCGTCTTCTGTCGGATCGACCATGGGGAGACGGTAGCCGCCAACCTCGTGGCCGAGGAGATTGACCGCGGCTTTGATCGGAATCGGGTTCGTCTGGATCTTCAAGAGCTCGAACGCGGGCGCCATCTCCTCGTTCAGCGCTCTCGCTCCGGCGGCGTCGCCGCTCTTCCAGCGGCGGACCATCTCCTTCGTCTGCGGGCCCCACACGTGGGTGTGCACGCAGATGCCGCCTTCGCCGCCGAGCTCGAGGAACGGAAGGACGAGGTTGTCGTCGCCCGCGTACAGCGTCAGGCCGATGTCGACGATGTGGCGCGCCTGGTCGAGGTCGTCGTACGCCTGCTTGACGCCGGCGACGTTCTCGATCTGCGCGAGCTCGTCCATCGTCTGCGGCTCGATGTTGACGACGACGCGGCTCGGGATGTTGTACGCGATCACCGGCTTGTCGGTCATGACCGCGATCTCCTGGAAGTGGCGGACGATCGCGCGCTGCGGCGGCTTGTTGTAGTACGGCGTGACGACGAGGATGCCGTGGACGCCGAGGTCGTGCGCCTCGCCGGTGAGGTGCGCGGAGTGGTGCGTGTCGTACGTGCCGGTGTTCGCGACGACGGTCGCGCGGTCGCCGACGACGTCGAGGGCGGCGGCGAAGAGCTCGAGCTTCTCGGCGTCCGTGAGCGTCGGGCTCTCCCCTGTCGTGCCGGCGACGACGAGGCCGTCGGAGCCGTTGTCGACGAGGTGCACCGCGAGGCGGCGGAACGCGTCCACGTCGAGCGAGCCGTCCTGATGGAACGGCGTCACGATTGCGGTCAGGACTTCGCCGAGCACGAAGCTATTTTACGTCAGGCGGTCGTCGAGCTCCCGCAGGCACCAGAAGATGCCTTCCGAGAAGCTCGGGAACGGCTGGATCGTGTCGAGCAGGACGTCGACGCTGATCTCCGCTCGAACGGCGAGCGTCAGCTGTCCCAGCCACTCCGTCGCCTGCGGCCCGACGGCGACGGCACCGACGAGGACGCGCTTCTCGGATCGGCGAAGAGGCGGAGGAACCCGGGGCGCTTCGGCTTCTCGTACGTCGCCATGCGGGACGTCGCGGTCAGCTCCCAGCGCGCGGACACGAGGTCGTCGCCGTCGGTGCGTCCGACGGTCGCGATCTCCGGGTCCGTGAAGATCCCGGCCGGGATCGCGCGGTAGTCGGCCTCGACCGGCCGTCCGGCCATGTTCGCCGCGGCCACGCGCGCCTGGTACTTGCCCACGTGGGTGAAGAGCGCGACGCCGGTGACGTCGCCGATCGCCCAGACGTTCTCGGCCGCGCGCATGTGCAGGTCGACCTCGATCCCGCGCGGGCCGGCGGTCACGCCGATGTCCTCGAGCCCGAGGCCCTCCACGTGGAGCTTGCGGCCCGTCGCGACGAGCAGCGTGTCGGCGTCGACGGTCGAGCCGTCCGACAACGTGAGCCGTACGCCGGGCTCGACGCGCACGACGTCGGTTCCGAGCCGCACGTCGATCCCCTCGTCGCGGAACACGTCGGCGATGAGCGCGCCGGCTTCCTCGTGCACGCGGCCGAGCAGGCGCGGGCCGTGCTCGACGAGCGTCACCTGCGAGCCCATGCCCGCGAAGAACTGCGCGAACTCGGCGCCCACCGGACCGCCGCCCATGATCGCGAGCCGCTTCGGGATGGAATGCGTGCGCGCGGCGTCCTCGTTCGTCCAGTAGTCGACGCTGTCGAGCCCGTCCACGGGCGGGATCGCGGGCGCGGTGCCCGTCGCGATGACGAGCCGGTCGTACTCGAGCTCGGGGCCGTCCTCGACCTCGATCACGCCCGGGCGAATGACGCGTCCGTATCCACGGACGAACGCGGTGCGGTTCTCCTCGAGGAACTTCAGTCCCGCGGCGTCGTCCCAGTTGTCGGTCGCCCAGTCGCGCCATTCCCACACGCCCGCCTCGTCGGGACGCTGCGATTGGAAGCTCGGCGCGTGGTCGAGCGCGGACGACAGCTCGATCGAGCGCAGCATCGTCTTCGTCGGGATGCACGCGTAGAACGTGCACTCGCCGCCGACGAGACGCGTCTCGACGACGGTGATCTCGACGTCGGCGTCGAGCCGGCGGAGGGCCCCGACGAAGTGCTCGCCGGTCGACCCCCCGCCTAGCACGACGACTTCATCTATGCCTCGTCCGGCGATGGTCTCGCGTTCCTGGCGAGCGAAAAGCAAGCGATGCAAGGACGCAGGGAGCGGTCGTAGCGGTGGCTAGGCGACCGAGGACGCAGCAGCGCGCAGCTTTGCAGCCGCCAGGAACGCTATTGCCGGACGGCATCAGCCGAGCCCGTTCGCCTTCAGGAAGGCGGCGGCAACTGCGGCGGGTCTTCTTGTCGACTCCGACCGCCTTGTTCATCGCGATCATCGCCGGGATCGTCAACTTCGCGGACACGGCGTTGATCGCGTTCGCGAGGTCCGATCCCGCCGGCGGCGAGCGTCTTCTTCGAGATGACCGGAGCGACGTTCTGGAAGCCGAAGATGTGCTTCGTGTCGGTGAGCGGCGTGTACTTGCCGCTCCCGAGCGCCGGCTCCGTCGAGAAGATGTCACCCGCTGTCGCGTTGTGCTGGTCGAGCAGCGTCTCGACGCTGATGCTGCCGATCTGCACGAACTTCACCTTCGTGAGCCCGTAGATCTGCTTCAGGCCGAGCAGGCAGGTGATGCGCTTGTCGCACTCCGGATAGCCGGCGTACGAGAACGAGCCCAGCTTCTTCAGGTCGCCGATCGTCTTCAGGCCGTACTTCTGCGCTGTCGCCTTCAGAACGGAGACCGTGTCGGCGTCGAAGAACGGCGTCGCCTTGAGCAAGGTGAGCCCGCGCGTCTCCTCGAACTTCTTCGCCGCCGCGTAGTTCGCGGCCGCCGACTTCGGAGACTTCTCCTTCGCGAGGTCGAGCACGATGACGCCGGTGTACTCGGGCAGCAGGTTGATCTTGCCCGTCTTGATGGCTGTGTCGGCGAGCTCGGAGCTGCCGAGGCTGCCGGCGTACTTCACCGTGTAGCCCTTCGCTTTGAGCGCCTGGCCGTACAGCTGGCCGAGGATGAACTCCTCGGTGAAGTTCTTGTTGCCGACGATGATCGTGGGCTTGGCCTGCGGCTTCGCCGAAGCGACCGCAGCAGTCCCACCCAAGACGATCGCGACACCCAACGAGATGGCGAATGCCGCCTTTGCGGCACGCCGCGTGTGCTTGCGAATCACTGCCGATTCCTCCCTTCGGGATGACCGGACAGGGACAAGCCTACGGGACCGAGGGTTGGCTACGCGACGCCGCTTTCTTGACGACAGAAAGAATTAAGGCGGCCCCGAACGCGAGGGCCGAGACGCACAGCGAGGCGGCGACGACGCCGGGATCGCCGTACGTGGCGCGGTTCACGATGATGTCGCCGAGGCCGCCGCCTCCGGCGATGGCGGCGATCGTCGCGGTGGCGATCACGAAGATGGCCGAAATGCGGATGCCGGCGAGGACCAGTGGCAGCGCGAGCGGGAGCTCGACCCGCCAGAGCACCTGCGAGCTCGGTCATCCCCATCCCGCGCGCGGCGTCGACGACGTCGTGGTCGACTGCGTCGACGGCGAAATACGCGTTCGTGAGTATCGGCGGGATCGCGAGGACGACGAGCGCGACCGTGTTGTTCCAGAAGCCGATCCCGAACACCGTCAGCCCGAACGCGATGAGCACGAGGCTCGGAAGCGCGCGGCCGATGTTCGACACGCTCGCGGCAAGGAACAGCCCGCGGTGCAGGTGGCCGAGCCAGAGCCCGAGCGGCAGCGCGAGCAGGAGCGCTATGCCGAGCGCGGCGGCCGCGAGCTCGAGCGTCTCGCCGGACTTCACGAGGAGCAGATGGCTGTGGTTCCCCATGAAGCGGAACGAGTCGATGAACGTGTTCACGCGGCCCTCCCGAACCGCACCCACGGCGTGACCGCGCGCTGGAGGAGCACGATCAGCCCGTCGGCGACGAGCGCGAGAACGACGACCATGCCGCCGGCCGCGAAGATCTCGGTCTTGAACACTTCCTGCTGGAGGGCGGTGAAGATCGGAGCGCCGAGTCCCTTCGCGACGACGAACGACGCGACGGTGGCGATCGAGATCGTCGAGACGGTTGCGATGCGCAGGCCGGCGAGAATGGCCGGGAGCGCAAGCGGCAGCTCGACGCGGGTGAACGTCTGGAAACGCGTGAAGCCGGAGCCGCGAGCGACGTCGACGATCTCCACCGGAACGCCGCGCAGGCCTTCGATCGTGTTCCGGTAGAGGACGAGCAGCGTGTACGACACGAGCGCGATCTCCACCGTCGTCACCGAGATGCCGGTGATCGGCAGCAAGCAGCTGGAACAGCGCCAGGCTCGGGATCGTGTACAGGAAGTCGGAGACGAGCCCGATCGGCGGATCGAGCAGCCGGTAGCGGAAGCCGACGAGCGCGAGCGCGAAGGCGAGCGCGAAGCCGATGACGATGGCGATCGCCGTCAGCTCGATGTGCTGGACGAGCGCCGGCTGCAGCGTGTCGCCCCAGTGCTCGCGCACCCACTCCGGGCAGAACCAGCCGTTGTTCACCTCGCACGAGCTGCCGCTCCCGAAGTTCGGGATGACGGGGCCGCCGGCGAGGATCACGAGAGGAGCGCTTCCTTCGTGACCGAGCCGATGACGGCGCCGCTCTCGTCGGTGACGGCGAGAACGTTCACGTGCTTCTCGAGCACGAGCGCGAGCGCGTCGCGCACCGTCGTCGTGCGGGCGCACTGCGGGCCATCGACGGGCGGCCCGAGCTCCAGCTCGGCGAGCGTGTGCAGCGCGAGCGCCTTCAGTGCGCGGTCGCGCCCGACGAACTCGGCGACGAAGTCGTCCGCCGGCTTCTCGAGGATGGCGCGCGGCGTGTCGTACTGCGCGAGGTGCCCGCCGGTGCGGAGGATTGCGATGCGGTCGCCGATCTTGATCGCCTCGTCGATGTCGTGCGTGACGAAGACGACGGTCTTCCGCACTTCCTTCTGCAGCTGCAGGAACGCGTCCTGCAGGCGGGCGCGCACGATCGGGTCGATGGCGCCGAACGGCTCGTCCATGAGCATGATCGGCGGATTTCCCGCGAGCGCGCGCGCGAGGCCGACACGCTGGCGCTCGCCGCCGGAGAGCTGCGCCGGGTAGCGCTTCGCATAGCTGCGGTCGAGCCCAACGAGGTCGAGCAGCTCCTCCGAGCGCGTGTGGATCCACGCACGCGGGCGGCCGTACAGCCGCGGGACGGTGCCAATGTTCGCCTCGATCGTCATGTGCGGGAAGAGGCCGACCTGCTGGATGACGTAGCCGATACCGCGGCGGAGCTGGACGAGGTTCTGCTCGCGGATGCTCGTCCCGTCGATGCGGATGTCGCCGCCGGTGAGCTCGATCAGCCGGTTGACGAGACGGAGCGCGGTCGTCTTCCCGCCGCCGGAGGGGCCGACGAGCACGCAGATCTCGCCCGCGGGCACGGTGAGCGACAAGCGCTCGACGGCCGCGCCCTCTCGCCCCGCGTACCGTTTCGTCGCCTCGTCGAAGACGAGCTCGGCGGCCTGGCCCGGCATAGCGGGGAACTATCGCTTACAGGACCGAGTCTAGGCCGACCGTGAGGCCGGGAGGCAGCGTGTCGAGCTTCGAGAGCGCGAGCAGGACGCCCTCCGCGAACGACTCGCGGGCGGTCGTGTCGTGACGGATCGTGAGCAGCTGGCCCTCGCCGCCGAAGATGACTTCCTGGTGCGCGACGAGGCCCGGTAGCCGCACCGAGTGGATGACCGTGTCGCCGCCGATGAGCTCCGCCGTCATGCGCGCGGTGCCCGACGGCGCGTCCTTCTTCGCCTCGCTGTGCAGCTCGATGATCTCTGCGCGCGGGAAGAACGCGGCCGCTTCCTTCGCGAAGCGCATCATCAGCACCGCGCCGATGGAGAAGTTCGGCGCGACGAAGAGCCGCAATCCGTTCGCTGCCGCGAGCTCGTGCAGCGGCTGCGGGTCCCAGCCCGTCGTGCCGACGACGCACGACACGCCTTGCTCCAGCGCTGCGCGCACGTTCGCCGGCGCAGCGTCGGGCGTCGTGAAGTCGACGGCCGCGTCGGCACCGCGCACGTTCGGCTCGTCGCCGATCTCGATGCCCTGCACCTCGTGGCCTGCGCGCTCGAGCACGGGCGTGAGCGCCGCTCCCACCTTTCCCGTCCGCTCCGAACAGCGCAATCTTCATGCGGCCTTCAATACCGCGCCGTTGCCGATGGCCGCGCGGAAGCGATCCTCGTTCGGGCCGACGCACGGCCGCCGAGAGACGATCCGGCCCGAGCAGCGCACCGGCGAGCTCCGCGATCGCGTCCGGCTCGACTGCGTCGATCTCGGCCATGATCCGCTCGAAGCTCAGCAGCTCGGTGTCGGTGATGAGCGACTTACCGAGCCGGCTCATGCGGTTTGACGTCGACTCCATCGAGAGCATGATCCGGCCCTTGTGGCTCTCCTTCGCACGCTCGACCTCGCCCTTCTTGAAGCGGCCGGCTGCGAGCTCGGCGATCTGCTCGGTGCAGATCTCGACGCACGTCGCGAGATTCTCCTCGCGCGTGCCGACGTAGATCCCGATCAGTCCCGTGTCCGTGTACTGCGACGCGAACGTGTAGACCGAGTACGCCATCCCCCGCTTCTCGCGGATCTCCTGGAAGAGGCGCGACGACGCGGACCCGCCGAGGATCGAGTCGAGCAGCGACGCGGCAAAGCGTCGGCGGTCGGAGCGCGAGATACCGGGCGCGCCGAGGCACAGGTGGTACTGCTCGGTGTCCTTGCGCTCGAAGCGCACGCTCGGCGGCGGCGCCTGCGTGAGCGGCCGGCGCACGCGCGGGCCACCCTGCCCTGCCGCGCTCTTGCGCTCGAAGCGCTCGAGCAGCGACACGAACTTGTCGTGCTGGACGTTCCCCGCGGCCGCGACGACGATGTTCCCGCCCGTGTACATGGAGCGGTGGTAGGCGGCGATTGCGCGGCGAGTGACGGACGAGATCACTTCCGCGGTGCCGATCACCGGGACGACCGAGCGCGTGCGATCCGAATACCGCCTCCGAGAAGAGGTCGTGCACGAGCTCGTGCGGCGTGTCCTCGTACATCGCGATCTCCTCGAGGACGACCTCGCGCTCCTGGTCGAGCTCGGCGAACGCCGGCGCGAAGACCATGTCGGTCATCACCTCGAGCGCCTCGTCCAGGTGCCGGTCGGGGACGCGCGAGTAGACCATCGTGTGCTCGCGCGACGTGGCCGCGTTCAGCTCGGCGCCCATCGCGTCGAACGTCTCAGCGATCTGCTGGGCGTCGTACGAGCGCGAGCCCTTGAAGAGGAGATGCTCGATGAAGTGGGAGACGCCGGCGCGGTCGTCGCGCTCGTCACGCGAGCCGGCGCCGATCCAGAAGCCGATCGAGACCGAGCGCACGCTCGGCACGCGCTCCGAGATGATCGCGCTCGCCCGAGTCGAGCTCGGTCAGGACGTACTTCTGCACGCCCCGGATCGTAGTCGGGCTAGACGAACTGGAGTCCGGTGCCGGAGCGCTTGGCGTGGTACAGCGCCTCGTCGGCCAGCCGGAAGAGCGACTTCCCGTCGAGGGCATCGCCGGGGCACGACGCGATGCCGAAGCTCGCGTGCATCCCGTCGAGCTTGTCGCGGATGCGTCCGATCACTTCGCGGGCGTCGTCCTCGGTCGCCTCGGCGAGGAGCAGGGCGAACTCGTCGCCGCCGATCCGGAACGCGCTGTCGCTCTTGCGCAGCGCGGCGCTCGATCGTGCGGGCGAACATCTGCAACGCGTCGTCGCCGGCCGCGTGGCCGAGGCGGTCGTTCACGCCCTTGAAGCCGTCGATGTCGCAGACGACGAGGCTGAAGCTGCGGTCGTAGCGGCCGGAGCGCGCGACCTCCGCGTCGAGGCGCTCGACGAACGCACGCCGGTTCAGGAGGCGCGTCAGAGGATCGTGGTCGGCGAGGAAGCTCAGCTCGCGCACGCGCTCGGCGGAGACGATCGCCGCCGCGGCCTGGTTCGCGAAGATGCGCAGCGCCTGCAGCTTCTCGCTGGACGGCAGCAGCCGGTCATCGGGCTCGTCGGCGGAGAGGACGCCGATGACTGCGTCGTCCGCGTCGCGCAGCGGGACGAGCAGCCAGTGCCGGTTCCACGCGCGCGGCCCGCTGCCGTTCATCTTCGACGCGTACACGACCTTGCCGGTGGACACGCGCAGCTGCGCGTCGTCGTGCGGGACGAGGAAGCAACCCTCCACCTCGAACGCCGGATCGAGCAGCGGCTCGAGGTCGGAGAGGAAGAGGGGCGTCGTCAGGACGCTGTCGCGGTTCCACCCGACGGCCGCGCCTGCGCTCACGCGGCTCGTCGCGGCGTCGGCGACGAGCACGAGGACGTTCTGGAAGCCGAGCGCGTCGCGGACGCCGACGCAGACGCGCTGCATGATCGCGTCCGCGCTCGGATGCGCGGTGAGGCCCGTCGAGACGCGCAGCAGCTGCTCGAGGGCGAGCTGGTGACGCGCCGCGTCGGCCGTCTCCTGCGCCGACTGCACCGCGATCGCGGCGTGGTCGGCGAGCGCGACGAGCACGTCGAGGTCCTCGTCGGTCGGACGGCGCCTGTTCACAGGCTCGTCGACGGACAGGATCCCGAGGAGATGCCCGTCGTTGTGGCGCAGCGGGACGAAGAGCGCGTCCAGCGGCTGCCAGGCGTTCTCGGCCAGGTCTGCTTCGCTGTCCGGGACGTAGACGTCGTCGTCGATCGAGCCCCAGTCGAACTCGCCGGCAGGAACGACGTAGGCGCCGCGCCGATGGAAGCGCTCGGCGAGGAGCGGCTCCCACTCGTCGATCCGCCGCACGTGACCGAGCAGCGCGGACCGCGCGTTGTCGTCGCCGTGCACGCACGTCGTCTCGAAGTCGTCCCATGCGGGCCGGTACAGGTTGATCGCGACCGTGCGGTAGCCGAGGGACTCGGAGATGACGCGCGCAATGGCGCCGAGGAGCTCCGGGACGTCGCCGGCCGCGCGAACGAGCCGCGTGACCTCGAGCAGGCCGCGGAGCGGGTCAAGCGGTGGCTGAGACTGCATGCGGACCATGCCTCCCCTGCGTCATCGGCACAAAGGGTGAACCGTGGGTACCCCTTACGAGTGAGAGGGGGCCTTGCGGCCCCCTCTCTCACGCTCTCCTAACGGCGGCCGCGACCACCGCCGCCACGACCACGGTCGTCACGGCGCGGGCGCTCCTCTTCCGGAGGCCTCGGCGGCGCATCCTTCGCCCGCTCGATCAGCTCCTCCGGCTGGACGAGACGGCCGTCCTCGTGCTTCGCGATCAGCTTGAGGCCGATCCGGCCACGCGCCTTGTCCACTTCCTGGACGACGACGTCGACGACATCGCCGCGCGCCATCACGTCCTCGATGTGGCCGACGCGGCCCGGGCCGACGTTGGAGACGTGCAGCAAGCCGTCCGTCCCCTTCTTCAGCTCGACGAACGCGCCGAACTGCGTCGTCTTGACGACCTTGCCGGTGTAGGTGTCCCCCACTTCCGGCTCCTTCGTCAGCGCCTGGATCGCGGAGATCGCGGCCTCGGCCTTCTCGCCGTCGGTCGCGTAGATGAGGATCGTGCCGTCCTCCTCGATGTCGATCTGCACCTCGTAGTCCGACTCGAGGCCGCGGATCGTCTCTCCGCCCTTGCCGATGACCATGCCGATCTTCTCCTGGTCGATCTTGATCGACGTGATCCGCGGCGCGTTCTGCGAGAGCTCCGAGCGCGACTCCGGAATGACGTCGAGCATGATGTCGAGGATGGCGTTGCGCGCCCGGTTCGCCTGCTCGAGTGCGCCCTTCATGATCTCCTGCGTGACGCCGGTGATCTTGATGTCCATCTGAAGCGCGGTGATGCCGTCCCGCGAGCCGGCGACCTTGAAGTCCATGTCGCCCAGGTGGTCCTCCGCGCCCTGGATGTCGGTGAGGATGACGTAGTCGTCGCCCTCCTTGACGAGGCCCATCGCGATGCCGGAGATCGGCGCCTTGATCGGCACACCGGCGTCCATCAACGCGAGCGTCGAGCCGCACACGGAGCCCATCGACGACGAGCCGTTCGACTCGAGCGTCTCCGAGACGATGCGGATCGTGTAGGGGAACTCGTCCGCGCTGGGAATGACGGCCTCGAGTGCCCGCTGTGCGAGCGCGCCGTGACCGATGTCACGCCGCTTCGGGCCGCGCATGAAGCCGGTCTCCCCGACCGAGTACGGCGGGAAGTTGTAGTGGTGCATGAAGCGGCGGTCGGTCTCGAGCGACAGGTCGTCGATCCGCTGCCCCTCCTTCGCCGTGCCGAGCGTGAGCGTCGACAAGACCTGCGTCTGTCCGCGCGTGAACAGGCCGGAGCCGTGTGCGCGCGGGTTGACGCCGACTTCGACCTCGATCGGCCTGATCTCGTCGGTGCCGCGACCGTCGGGCCGCCGCTTGTCGACCGCGATCTTCTTGCGGACGAGGTCCTTGTAGATCGCCTCGGCGGCCTTCTTGATGTAGCTCTTCGTGAGACTGTCCTTCGTCGCCGGAGCGTCGTCTGCCGGGGCAGGCCCGACGGGGAACGGCAGCTCGACGTTCGAGATGATCTGCTCGAAGAGCAGATTGCGCTTCGCCGACTTGAGCTCCTTCGAGTCCTGCTCCGCGTCCGTGAGTGCCCGCAGGCCGCTCTCGAACTGCTCGCGGACCGGGACCTTCGACAGCCGCGAGGCGCTGCTTCTCGAGGATCATGTTCAGGCTTGCACGCACCTGCGTCAGGCGCTGGATGTCCTCTTCGCTCGAGTCCATCGTGATCTCGCCTGCAAGCTGCGTCGCGAGCTCGTCGACGATCGCTCCCGCCTCGCGGAGGCCGCTGCTCTGGATGCGTTCCCAGATCGCGTGCCCGTGCGACGACTCGAGCTCCGCCGTGAGCTCCGAGTCGAGCCACTTCGGCTTGCCGGCCTGGCGGCGCAGATCCTCCTGCGCCTCGCACAGCTTCTTGATCTCGCCGTGAGCGAGTTCGAGCGCCTCGAGGAGCACGTCCTCGGGCACTTCGTCGGCGCCGGCCTCGACCATCGTCAGGCCGTCCTTCGTGCCGACGACGATCAGGTCGAGCGACGTCTCGGTCCAGTTCTGCTGCATCGTCGGGTTGACGATGAGCTGGCCGTCGATCCGGCCGATGCGGACGGCTCCGACCGGGCCGAAGAACGGCAGCGGCGAGAGCATCAGCGCTGCGGACGCGCCGTTGATGCACAGGATGTCGTGCGGCGTGACGAGGTCCGCGGAGAGCACGGTGCAGATCACCTGTACCTCGTTGCGGAAGCCCTTCGGCCAAAGCGGCCGGATCGGGCGGTCGATCATCCGTGCGGTCAGGGTGGCGCGCTCGCTGGCGCGACCTTCCCGCTTGAAGAAACCGCCCGGGATCTTGCCGGCGGCGTACATCCGCTCTTCGACGTCGATCGTCAACGGGAAGAAGTCCGCGCCTTCGCGCGCCTCCGCCCGTCCGACCGCGGTCGCGAGCACCATCGTCTCGCCGGAACGAACGACGACGGCGCCGTCTGCCTGCTTGGCAAGCTTGCCCGTCTCGAACGTGATCTCCTGCTCACCCACCTGCACGGAGACCCGAGCCTGCTGCTCGGTCGTAATGCTCATCTCAGTTGTCCTCCACTCTGCTAAGGCGGAGAGTGGGAGTTGAGACAGCCCCGCTCGCGAGGCTCGCTCAACCCTCACTCCCCATTGGTTTGGAGCTAGCGGCGCAAGCCGAGCTCCTTGATGAGGGCGCGATAGCCCTCGAGATTGTGCTTCTGGAGATACGTCAGGAAGCGGCGACGCCGGCCGACGAGCTTCAGCAGCCCGCGGCGCGAGTAGTGGTCGTGCTTGTGCGTGCGCAGATGCTCCGTGAGCTCGTTGATGCGGCGCGTGAGCATCGCGATCTGCACCTCGGGCGAGCCGGTGTCGGCCTCGCCGCGGCCGTGCTGCTTGATGATCTCCAACTTGGCTTCCTTGGTGAGGGCCATTGGGCCTCCTCTGTCGTTGTCTCCCGAGCCTCCGCTCACGGCGCGAGGAAGGGCGCACCGCGGCCGGGACTGGGTCGGCGGATAGGGTAGCAATCCCGCATGGTTCCGGCCTTCGCGCGTATTCGATCGTTGGAGTCCTCCAGCACAGACGCAGGCGCGGGCGGACCCGCGCCCGCTGAGGGCGGCATCGCAAGCGATGCCTAGTGACGTTTCGCCCGGCGTCGCGGCCGGACATCCCGCCACCGCCGCAGCCGGCGCCGAGATCCTCGGCGAGGGCGGATCGGCCGCCGACGCGGCCGTCGCGGCGGCGCTCGCCTCGTGCGTCGCCGAGACGGTGATGACCGGTCTCCTCGGCGGCGGCCACGCGATCCACTGGGACGCGGCGACCGGCATCGCGCGGAACCTCGACTGCTTCTGCGCCGTGCCGTCCGGAGAGGGCGGGGAGCTCATCGGGCTCGACGTGCCCTTCGGCGAGGAGCTCGTCCACTACGACGTCGGCGCGGCGAGCTGCGCCGTGCCCGGCGTCGCAGCCGGTCTCGGCGCGCTGTGGGAGACGTATGGGCGGCTGCCGTGGCGACGCCTCGTCGAGCCGGCGCTGCGGCTCGCGCGCGAGGGCGTCGAGATGCCGGCCGCGCAGGCCTCGTGCCTGGCGATGCTCGAGCCGGTCATGACGCTGCGCGAGGGCGCGCGCATGTACGCGCCCGGCGGGCAGCTCTTACAGGCCGGCGACCGGCTCGAGCAGCCCGGCCTCGTCGCGGCGCTCGAGTCGCTCGCGGAGGAGGGAGCCGCCGGTGCCTACACGGGGACGATCGGACGCGCGCTGCTCGATCTCTCGCGCGAGCGCGGCGGACGGCTCACCGAGAACGGATCTGGCGGCGTACGAGCCCCGGTGGACAGAGCCCGTCGAGGCGGACTGGCATCCGCGCTTTCTCACCCGCGGCGGGATCTCCGGCGTCCCGGAGACGCTGGCGCGCCTGCCGTACCTGAGCGGCGTGACTCCCACCGAGCGGGTCATGCTCCTGCTCGGCGCGCTCAGCGACCATCCCGGACCGGACACGCACACGACGAACCTCGTCACCGTGGACGAGGACGGCAACGCGTGCGTCCTGACGACGAGCCTCGGCCTCGGCTCGGGCGACTGGCTGCCCGGCCTCGACCTCCATCTCAACAGCATGCTCGGCGAGGTCGACCTGCTCGTCGCGCCCGCTCGAGCCCGGCGCGCGCATGGAGAGCATGATGGCGCCGAGCCTCGCATTCGACCGTCACGGCCTGCTGCTCGCGATCGGCGCCGCAGGCGGCACGCGGCTCCGCACCGCGCTCGTCGGCGTCGCGTCGGGAGTCCTCCACGAGGGCCTCGGACTGCAGGAGGCGGTCGACCGGCCGCGCGTGCATGTCGCCAATCGCGTCGTCAACGCGGAGCCGGGCGTCGACGAGGACGCGCTCGCGCTGCTCGAAGCCGCGGGCCTCGCCGTTCGGCGCTGGCCCGCGCTCCATCACTACTTCGGCGGCGTCAGCGGAATCGGGCGGCGAGGCGCAGCGGCCGACCCCCGGCGGAGCGGCGCCGTGGCGCAGCCTCCAGGCTGAAGTTGACGGGATCCAACCGACGTACCCGCACTCGGGGCAGCCGGGGTTCATCTCGTGCATCCCGCCGATGGTGGGCTTCGCGTAGACACAGCCGCACTCGAGGCAGCGGACGCTTGGCGAGGACGGACAGGTTGGGAGTGCGAGCGGCTTCCATACCGATGGAGATGCCGATCGCGGCGAAACCTCACGCTGGGCTCTTGGCCTCTCGGGTGCGCCTGACGTCGGCGGCGATCGCCTCCACGAGCTCCGCCTCCGAGCTGAACGCCGCCTCGTCCCGGAGCCGCTCCCACAGCTCGACGATCAGCCGCTGCCCGTACAGGTCGCCGTCGTAGTCGAGGAGGTGCGCCTCGACGCGGCGCTCGGTGCCGCCGAAGGTGCGGGTTCGTCCCGATCGAGATCGCGGCGCGGTGCCCGAGCGCCGAGCCGGCGTAGATGCCGAGCGCCGGCACGAGCAGTCCGGACGGGATCGCGAGGTTCGCCGTCGGGAACCCGAGCCCGGCGCCACGCCGGTCGCCGGTGACGACCGTCCCCTCCACCTCGGGCGCACGTCCGAGGAGCTGTGCGGCGTGGACGACGTCGCCCGCGTCGAGCAGGCTGCGGATGTGGCTCGACGAGACGTTGTCGACGATCGGGACGCGGCGCACGTCGAAGCCGAGCCGCTCGAGCAGCGCGAGGTCGCCCGAGCGGCCGCGCCCGAAGCGAAAGCCGTCGCCCGCCGCAACCACCTCGGCGCCTGCGGCACGAAGGACGCCGTCGGCGAACTCCTCCGCTGTGAGCTCGGCCATCGCGTCGTCGAACGGGCACACGAGCACGTCCTCGATGCCGGCCTGGTCGAGCAGCTCCAGCCGGCGCTCGAGCGTCGCGAGCAGCGGCACGTCGCCGCCGAAGTGCGTCCGCGGGTGCGGATCGAAGGTGACGACCGCCGGACGGAGGCCCGCCGCGAGCGCCGCCTCGAGCACGCGCACGTGCCCGCGGTGGACGCCGTCGAACGTGCCGATCGCGACCGCACGCCGCGCGGGCTCGAGCTCGTCTGGACGATGCGCGACGTTCACAGCGCGGCGCGCACCTCCTCCTCGGTGAGCAGCCGCTCCGGCGTGAAGTCCGTGGGAGCGACTGCGTGCTCGATCGAGAACGGACCGACCTCCGTGCGACGCAGCGTGCGGCAGTGGCCGCCGAGCGCCTCCGCGATCGCGCGCACGTACGTCCCCGAGCTGACGCGCAGGTCGAGCGTCACCGTCTCTGCATCCCGATCGACGACGTCGAGCGCATGCACGGTCGAACGCCGCATCGGCATCTCCACTTCCACCCCGCGCCGGTGCAGCCGGTACGCACGCTCGCCGTCGATCTTCACCGCCGAGGCGGCCGGCACGCGCAGCTCGATCTCGCCGCGCAGCTGATCGAGGTCGAGCTCGTCCGGCGCGTCGTGCCGTTCGACCACGTCGCCCTCGATGTCGCCGGTCGTCGTCGTCGCCGTCAGGTCGATCGTCGTCAGGTACCGCTTGTCGAGCCCGACGAGCGACGGCGCGAGCTTCGTCGCGCGGCCCGAGAGGATGAGGAGCAGCCCGGTCGCGAACGGATCGAGCGTGCCGGCGTGCCCGGTGCGCGCTCCTGTCATCCGCCGGATCTGCGCGACGATCGCGAACGACGACGGGCCGGCGGGCTTGTCGACGAGCGCGACGCCTGCGGGTTCAAGCGCTCGCGCGGGCACGTTGCTCCACGAACCCGTCGCGGACGATGGCTGTGATCTCTTCGACGGAGAGGTCGCTCGAGAAACCCGCGGCCTGGCGATGACCGCCGCCGTCGAAGCGTCGCGCGATGGCCGACACGTCGAGCTCGTCGACGCTCGAGCGCAGCGAGACGCGGCGCGTCGGGCCGTCCTCGCCGGGTGGCTCGCGGATGAGGACTGCGAGCTCCGAGCCCTCGACGGCGCGGAGGTAGTCGATGATCCCCTCCGAGTACGCCGCGACGGCGCCGACGTCGGTGAAGTCGCTTTGCAGCAGCGACGAGACGATGATGCGACCGCCCTCGAGCACCTGCGCACGGTCGAGCGCGCGCGCGAGCAGCTTCAGCTTCGCGAACTCGACCGACTCGTACACCTGCTGGAAGACGGCGTGCACGTCGGCGCCGGCCTCGACGAGCTCGGCTGCGAGGCGCAGTGACTTCGGCGTCGTGTTCGTGTACTGGAAGCGCCCCGTGTCGGTGACGAGCGCGATGTACAGCGGCTCGGCGATCTCGGACGTGATCTCGACGTCGAGCTCGCGGAAGACGTCGCGCAGCACCTCGCCCGTCGACGACGCGTCGGCCACGATGAGGTTGACGTCGCCGAAGCGCGAGTTGTCGTGGTGATGGTCGATGTCGAGCGTGAGCTTCGCGCCCAGGAGCTGCGTCGGATCCGGGCCTATACGGTCGGCCTTCGCGCAGTCGACGGCGACGAGCACGCGGTCGGCGATGTCCGCCGGCACCTCGCGCGTGAGACCGTCGAGCGGCATGAACCCGTACTCGCGCGGAATGGGCGAGTCGCCGCTGAGATACATGACGGCGTCCTTGCCGAGTTGGCGAAGCGCGAGCGTCGTCGCGAGCAGCGAACCGAGCGAGTCGCCGTCCGGGTTCTCGTGACTGACGACGACGAAGCGGTCGTTCGCGCGGACCGCGTCGGCCACCGCGCGTAGGTCACTCGTCGTCTGGGGCGAGCTCATCGATGAGGTGGGTCATGCGCACGCCGCGCTCGACCGACGGATCGTACTCGAAGGTCAGCTGGGGAGTTCTCTTCATCCGCAGCTCGCGCGCGAGCCGGCTCTGAAGAAGACCGTGCGCCGCGGTCAGCCCCTGGAGCGACGCCTTCCGCTTGCGCGCCGAACCGAGCACGCTGACGTAGACGGTCGCGTGTCTCAGATCGGAGGTCGTGGCGACACCCGTGACCGTGACGAGGCCGATCCGCGGGTCCTTCAGCTCGGGCAAAGCGTCCGCGAGGACCTGGCGGACCGACTCGTTCACCCTGCGCATCCGCTCGGCCATACCCCTAGTGTCGCAAGGGCGCGCCCGCGACGGCGGCAATGACGCCCACAGCGCCCGCCAGGAGGAGGGTCGGGACCACTCCGCGGCGCAGGACGAGGAGCGCGACGGCCGCGGCGGCGAGGACGCCGAACTGCCAGTTCTCGTGGAGCGCCCGCGCGAGCGGGACCGCGACGCCGAGGATCGCGCCGATGGCGGCCGGGCCGGCGCCGGCGAGGAACGCGCGGGCGCGATGGTCGTTCCGCACCCGGTCGAAGCGTCTCCCGCCCACGAGGATGAAGACGAACGACGGCGTGAACGCGACGAGCGAGGCGAGCAGCGCTCCGCCTATGCCCGACGCCGCGTAGCCGACGGCGGCGACCGTCTGCACGACCGGGCCCGGAGTCACCTGCCCGAGCGCGACCGCGTTGAGGAACTGCGCCGACGTCATCCAGTGGTGGTGGCCGACCGCGTCGGCCTGCATGAGCGGGATGATCACGAACCCGCCGCCGTACGAGAGCGCGCCGACCTTGAACGCGACCCAGACGATCCCACCGACGCTCGTGAGCGCGCCGGGGCGCAGGTACAGGAACAGCTCGAGCGCCCCGCACGCGAGGAGGACGACCACGACCCACGTGCCGGCGAGTGCCGCCGTTACGCGCGCCGGCAGCGAGATACACGCACCAGCGAAGAACACTCGACGCTGCGTCCCCAGCTTGCCGGGCACGAGGCTCAAACCGGCCCGCATCGCGACCGCCGCGACGGCTGCGCCCGCTCCCGCAGCGGCGCCGACGATCCAGCGCGGCGGCGAGCTCGAGAGGAAGACGGCAGCGAGACCGATGATGAGCACGAGGCCCGGCACGATGAACGCGGCGCCGCCGACGATTGCGCCGACACGGCCGCGCAGCCTCCATGCGCAGTAGATCGCGAGCTGCGTCGATGCCGGCCCGGGCAAGAGGTTGCACGCGGCGATCGCGTCCTCGAAGTCTTGCTCCGTCATCCACCGCCGCCGGCGTACGCACAGGTCGCGCAGGAGCGCGATGTGCGTCGGCGGCCCACCGAAGCCGATGCAGCCGATGCGACCCCACTCGCGCAGGATCGTGAGGAGCGAGACCTTCACTCAGTCGTCAGGATCGACGACGAACCGGTCGGCGAGCGCGACCTCCCACTCCTGGCCGCGCAGCCAGCGCTCGGCCTCGTCGAGCAGGCGCTCGACCTCGGCGCTCTCCCTCGCGACGCATGCAACGGTGATGCGCGCGCGCTGCCACACGTCGTGATGGTCGACCTCGGCGACGGACGCACCGACGCGCCGCTGCAGTTGCGCCTTCGCCGAGCGCAGGTAGTGGCGCTTCTCCTTCAAAGAGTGCGCCCCGGGAAAGTGCAGCTCGCAGGTGAGAATCCCGACGAAGCCGCTGGGCACGGCGAAGAGTTCCGGCTAGGACGTGGCGGCTGACGGAGTCTCGTCGAGCGTCGTGCGCTCGACTTCGCGCGTCTCGAACACTTCGAGGACGTCGCCTTCCTTCACGTCGTTGAAGCCGTCGAGCAGGATGCCGCACTCGAAGCCTTCCGCCACCTCGCGCGCGTCGTCCTTGAAGCGCTTGAGCGCGGAGATCGTCGTCGTGTAGATGACGGTGCCGTCGCGGATGACGCGCACGTCCGCGTTCCGGCGGATGACGCCGTGCGTGACCATGCAGCCCGCGATCGTGCCGAGGCGCGAGACCTTGAAGAGCGCGCGAACCTCGGCCTCGCCGATCGTCTCCTCCGTCTTGACGGCGGCGAGCTTGCCGACGAGCGCCTGCTCGATCTCGTCGGTGAGCTGGTAGATGACGTTGTACGTGCGGATCTCGACGCCTTCGCGCGACGCGACTTCGCGGGCCTCGGCGTTCGGGCGCACGTTGAAGCCGACGATGAGCGCGTCGGATGCGGACGCGAGCATGATGTCGTTCTGGGTGATCGCGCCGACGCCCTGATGGATGACGTTGAGGCGCACCTCGGAGTGCTCGAACTTCGACAGCTCCGAGACGACGGCCTCGACGGAGCCGACGACGTCGCCCTTGACGACGAGATTGAGATCGGCGACCTCGCCCGTCTGCATCTGCTCGAACAGGTTCTCGAGCGACACGCCGCTCGAGCGCTGCGTCGCCATCAGCTCGCGACGGAGCCGCTCCGCGCGCCGGGTCGCCAGCTCGCGAGCCATCCGGTCGTTCTCGACGACGCGCGCGAGCTCGCCGGCGGGCGGCGGCTTGTCGAACCCGAGGATCTCCACCGGCTCGCCGGGGAGCGCCTTCTGAATCTTTTCGCCCTTGTAGTTGAAGAGCGCCTTCACGCGGCCGTGCGCGTCGCCCGCGACGATTGCGTCGCCGACGATGAGCGTTCCGCGATGGATGAGCATCGTCGCGACGGGACCGCGGCCCACGTCGAGGCGCGACTCGATGATCGGGCCGGACGCCTCGGTGTTCGGGTTCGCCTTCGGGTCGAGCTCGAGGTCGGCGACGAGCAGGATCTTCTCCAGCAGCCCATCGAGCCCAACCTGCGTCTTCGCCGACACCTCTGCGAACTGCGTCGTCCCGCCCCACTCCTCCGGCTGCAGACCTTCCTGCGCCAGCTCGGCCTTCACGCGGTCGAGGTTCGCGTCGGCCAGGTCGATCTTGTTGATGGCGACGACGATCGGCACGTCGGCTGCGCGCGCATGTGAGATCGACTCCTTCGTCTGCGGCATCACACCGTCGTCGGCGGCGACGACGAGGACTGCGATGTCCGTCACCTTCGCGCCGCGGGCGCGCATGGCGGTGAAAGCTTCGTGGCCCGGCGTGTCGAGGAACGTGACCTTCCGCCCGTCGACATTGACCTGGTAGGCGCCGATGTGCTGCGTGATGCCGCCGGCCTCGGTCGCGACGACCTTGGCGTTGCGGATCGCGTCGAGCAGCGTCGTCTTGCCGTGGTCGACGTGGCCCATGATCGTGACGACCGGCGGACGCGTGACGAGCGACTCCTCGGCGTCCTCGAACGCCTCCGGCTCCTCGTCCTCGTCGGACGCGTGCTTGATCTGGATCTCGCGCTTGAGCTCGGCGCCGATCAGCTCGACCTCCTCGTCGGTCAGCGACTGCGTCGCCGTCTTGAGGTTGCCGAGGTCCATCAGCATCTTGATCAGCTGGCCCATCGGGACGCCCAGCGCCTGGGAGAAGTCGCGGACGGTGACGCCCGACTCGACCGTGACCGGCCCGGTCGGCTGAACCGGAGCCGTCGTACGCGGCTCGCGCGGCGGGCCTTCGTTGCGTCCGCGCGCCTGCCGTCCGTCCGCACGCGGACGGGCTGCCTGGTTGTCGATGACGACGCGCCGGCGCCTGCCGGCCGCACCGCCACCGCCGCGCGGGCGCAGTGGACGATTGGGCTTGCCTCCGTTAGCCATGCGACTCACCAGTGTAGATATCCCGAAGCGCAGGATCGACCTGCACAGGCGTCTGCAGCGCCCGTCGCGAAGCCCCCGCGGGCGCGGGCGCGGTCGAAGCAGCGCACGTTGCGGCACGTGTACGCGCCGCGGCCCGGCTCGTCGCGGCCGACGACGAGCTCGCCGTCCTTGACCGCGAAACGAATGAGGTCGCGCTGCTGCCCGCTGCGACCGCAGCCGGCGCACCGCCTTACCGGATCAGCGATTACTCCGATTCCAACACCTCCGACTCGACCTCGACCGGAATCCCGGCGGGTACCTCGTCCAGCGGCGCGACTTCCGCCTCCGGAACGAGGGTGATGACTTCCTCGGCCACCTCGGGCTCCGGCAGCGACTCGAGCCCGATGCTCTCCGACTCGGGCGGCGAGATCACGGCTTCGAGCTCCGGCTCGTCCTCGGGAACGATCGGCTCCTCGTCGTCCGGGACCGGCTCGAGCGCGAGCGCCTGGTGCGCCGCGACGCCGCAGAAGCGGGAGCCGGGCAGCGCGGCGTTCGGGCAGCGCTTGCCGTTCGCG
The DNA here is from genome assembly GCA_963734285.1 of uncultured Actinomycetes bacterium. Classification (GTDB taxonomy): domain Bacteria; phylum Actinomycetota; class Thermoleophilia; order Gaiellales; family Gaiellaceae; genus Palsa-739. The sequence continues at coordinate 105,801 of CAVTGM010000004.1, forward strand.
AGGATCGCGCTGCAGCGGCCGGACAGATCCTGCTCGTCGCCGCCGCCGCCGTACGCGACGTCGGCCTCGGCCTGCGCGAACTCGCTGTCGCTCTGGATGTCGATCTTCCAGCCGGTGAGACGCGCGGCGAGGCGGGCGTTCATGCCCTCCTTGCCGATCGCGAGCGCGAGCTGGTCGTCGGGGACGACGACCGTCGCTTCCTTCGCGTCGTCGTCGAGGTAGACCTCGCGGACGCGGGCCGGCGACAGCGCCTTCGCGACGAAGCGCGCAGGCTCCGGGTTCCACGGGATGATGTCGATCTTCTCGCCGCGCAGCTCGGACACGACCATGCGCACGCGCGAACCGCGAGGGCCGACGCACGCGCCGACCGGGTCGACGCCCTGCGTGTGCGACTCGACCGCGATCTTCGAGCGGTAGCCGGGCTCACGTGCGACGCCGCGGATCTCGACGAGACCGTCGGCGATCTCCGGCACCTCGAGCTCGAACAGCGTCTTGATCAGCTCCGGGTCGCGGCGCGACAGGATGACCTGCGGGCCCTTCGTCCCGGACCGCACTTCGGTGATGACGGCCTTGATGCGCGAGCCCTGCTCGTACCGCTCGCCGTCCACCTGCTCGGAGCGCGGGAGCAGCGCCTCGACCTTGCCGAGGTCGACGAGCACGTTGTTGCGGTCGCCGGCCTGCTGCACGATGCCGGTGACGACCTCGCTGACGCGGTCGATGTACTCGTCGTACATCATCCGGCGCTCCTCCTCGCGGATGCGCTGCAGGATGACCTGCTTCGCAGTCTGCGCGGCGATGCGCCCGAAGCCTTCCGGCGTGACGTCTTCGCGCTGAATCTGATTCTCGGGGATGTCGGACCAGTCGATGTCGAGGTCGTCGTCCGTGATGAGCGTGTGCTGGCGCTCGCCGGTCTCCTCCTCGAGCCGCTCCAGCTCCTCGAGCTTGCGCTCGCGCGCCTCCTCGAGCAGCCGCGTCTCGATGTCCTCCGGGAGCTCGATCGAGAACACGCGGAAGTCGCCCTCGTTGTCCATCTCGACGGTCGCGTGACGGGACGCGCCGGGTGTCTTCTTGTACGCCGCGAGCAGCGCGTCCTCGAGCGCGGAGACGAGTGCGCCCTCCTCGATTCCCTTGTCGCGCTCGATCTCGCGAACGGCCTCGATGATTTCCTGGCTCATCTCACACCCTCTCGTCGATCAGATTCGCCCGGACGATCTCCTCGTACGGGACTTCGGTGTCGTCGACCTTGCACATGGCTCGCGTCCGCCGCCACGAGCTCGCCCTTCAGCTGCCGGCGCCCGAGCGTGCGGAGCTTCACGCGGTGCCCGACGGCGCCGGCGAAATGCTCGGGCTTGCGCAGCGGCCGCTCGATGCCGGGGGACGAAACGTCGATGGAGTACTCGCGCGAGTAGTCGCGCAGCAGATCGGTGACACGCGCACAGAGCGCGTGGTCGACGCCGGCCGGATGGTCGACGTACACGGTGAAGCGGTCGGGGCTCTGCAGCTCGACCGCGAGCACCTCGACGCCGTCGAGGGCTCCTTCCACGCGCGTGCCGATCTCGCTCTGCAGCTGTCTCTCCTTCTGCCGTACGTCTGCCACCGAGAAGTCCCCCTTCACAAAAAATGGGCCCGCAGGCCCATTTCCCGAACCGGTGAAAATGGTCTCGCAAGTGTAGCAATCAGGCCTGGATTCCGCGGATTTTCGTGGCCAGGAGCGAGGCCGCCCGCGAGGAGTCGAGCGCGACATTTCGGGCCCGGCCGGGCGGGGTCGGAGCCCCCTTCGGATCGAGCGCGCCGAGGAGTCGCGCGAGCTCGACCCGCGAGACGGCATCCGGCCCGGCGACGTGCAGGACGCCGGTGACGTCGAGCGCGGCGAGCTCGAGCAGCGCCGCGGCGAGGTCGGCTACGTGCGTCGGGCAGCGGATCTCGTCCTCGTGGAAGACGACGTCGCGCGCGCGGCAAGCGCCTCCTGCGGCCCGGGCTTCCCGTACAGGAGCGACGTCCGCACGATCGAGCCCGTCGGTGACGAAACGCTCCGCCTCGAGCTTCGCTCGGCCGTAGTCGGAGACGGGACGCGGCTCGTCCTCCTCCCCATACGGCGCGTGCTCGCCGTCGAAGACGAGATCCGTCGAGACGTGGATGAGTCGCGCGCCCCGGGCCGCAACGGCGACGTTCCGCGTGCTGCGCACGATCATCTCCGGGTCGGCCTGGACGTACGCCGTGTGGATGACGACGTCGGCCTCGGGCAGCTCGAAGGGGTCGCGCAGGTCGAGCTGGCAGCGGGCGCTCCGTACGGCGCTGGCGTGTGGAACTGCGTCGCGACGACGTCGTGGCCGGCCTCGACCGCCTGCCGGCAGACCTCCGAGCCGAGATAGCCGGCGCCGCCGGTGACGAGCAGTCTCATGCGTCGATTACGACCGTGACCGGGCCGTCGTTCACGAGCTCGACCGCCATCGTCGCGCCGAAGACGCCGCGCGCGACCGGAACGCCGAGCGCCTCGCAGCTCCGCGCAGAACAGCTCGTACATCGGCTCCGCCTCCTCGGGCGGCGCCGCCTCGGTGAAGCTCGGGCGGTTGCCCTTCGCCGTGTCGGCGATGAGCGTGAACTGGGAGACGACGAGCGCCGCCCCTCCCGTGTCGAGGAGGCTCCGGTCGAACTTCCCCTCCTCGTCCGGGAAGACGCGGAGGCGGGCGACCTTCCCGGCGAGCCGGGCGGCAACATCCGGCGAATCGCCCCGCGCCACCCCGAGGAGAATGCACAAGCCTTCGGCAATTTCGCCCACGATTTGGCTGCTCACGCGGACGCGGGCCTCGGTCACGCGCTGGCAGACCACCCTCATGGCGGGCGGACCATAGTCCGATAGAGGGACGGTGGAGAGTCCCGCAGATCTCCCCACTCCGCTGCCCCTGCGGCTAGCGGCGGAGGGAACCTGGCGCGTGCCGCTGGGGTCTCTTCTGCTGCGCGACGGCGTGATCACGCACCGAGCAGCTCGAGTCGGCGCTCGGCGAGAAGGACGTCGACCGGCCGGCGCGTCGGCGAGATCGTCGTCTCGCCGCGGCTGGGTCCCGGCCGGCACGGTCGCGCGGCTCCTCGCCGAGCAGCACGGGCTCGAGTACCTCGACCTCACGACCGGCGCAGGTCGACCCGCACGCGCGCGACGCTGCTCCCGGAGAAGTACGCGCGCCGCTACGAGGCGCTTCCGATGCGCTTCCTCAGCGACGACCTCGTGCTCGTCACGGTCGCCGACCCGACGAACGTCCTCGCCTCCGACGACCTCAAGCTGACGCTCGGCCTGAACGTCCGCCTCGCCGTCTCCGCGGCGACGGACGTCGGCGGCGGCGATCAACCGCTTCTACAGCGAGTCGCTCAGCCATCACGGAACGCCGAAGACGAGGTGAGCGCCGACCTCGACGACGTGCGCAGCATCGCCGCGAGCGCGCCGGCGATCAACAACGTCAACGCGCTCATCTCGCGCGCGATCGCGGAGGGCGCGTCGGATCTCCACTTCGAGCCGGAGGCCGGCCATCTCGCCGTGCGCGCGCGGATCGACGGCGTCATGCGCCAGTTCACGACCGATCTCGAAGGCGATGCAGCCGTCGATCACGAGCCGCCTGAAGGTGATGGCGGAGCTCGACATCGCCGAGCGGCGCGCCCCGCAGGACGGCCGCATGTCGGTCCGGTACGGCGGCCATCCGATGGACATCCGCGTCGCGATCCTCCCGACGACGCACGGCGAGCAGATCGTGCTGCGCATCCTCAACCGGCCGGGCGGCCGCCTCGGGCTGGCGCGAGCTCGGGATGAGCCACGACGCCGAGGAACGCGTTCGCGCGTGCGATCCGCCAGCCGTACGGCGCGGTGCTCGCCGTCGGCCCGACGGGCTCCGGCAAGACGACGACGCTGTACGCGGCGCTCGACGTGCTGAACGAGCAAGAGCGCGTCCTGATGACGATCGAGGACCCGGTCGAGTACCAGATGCCCGGCGTGAACCAGGTCGAGGTGAACTTCAAGAGCGGCCTCACCTTCGCGCGCGGCCTGCGCACGATCCTTCGCTCCGACCCCGACGTGCTCCTCGTCGGCGAGATCCGCGACGAGGAGACTGCGCGCATCGCCATCCAGGCGGCGATGACGGGCCATCTCGTCCTGACGACGCTGCACACGCACAACGCCGCGTCGTCGATCGCGCGGCTCGCGGACATGGGCGCCGAGCCGAGCCTGCTGGCGACGTCGATCAACTGCATCGTGGCGCAGCGCCTCGCGCGCCGGCTGTGTCAGAACTGCCGCGAGACGTACGAGCCGAACGACATGGAGCTCGCCGAGCTCGGGATCGTCGACTCGGGCCGCGACACCGTGCTCTATCGCGCCGTCGGGTGCCCGACCTGTGGCGGAACGGGATACGCCGGCCGCGTCGCGCTGTACGAGGTGATGCCCGTGCAGGGCCGCATGCGCAGGCTGATCGAGACCGGCTCGACGGACGAGATCTTCGCCGAGGCCGTCGCGGAGGGCATGACGACGCTGCGCGAGGACGGCTTGCGTCTCGCGGTCGCGGGGCTGTCGTCGCTCGACGAGGTCCGCCGCGTCACCGGCGACCGGCTGTCCTAGCTACTCGAGCTCTTTGATCCGCGCGCGGTATTGCTCCGAGTCGGGCTGGAGCGAGCTCGCGAGCTTGTAGTGCCCGTTCGCCTCGTGAACGCGGCCCTGTTTCTCGAGGCAGCGGCCGAGGGCGTAGTGCGCGTAGTCGTCCACGGGCGAGAGCTCGAGCACCTTGCGGAACTCGGCCTCCGCTTCTTCCCAGCGGCGGATGCGGAAGTACGCGATCCCGAGCGCCTCGCGAATCGAGGCCTTGTCCGGCTCCCGTTTCTTCGCCTTCTCGAGGGCGATGGTCGCCTGCGCGGCCATCCCCTTCTTCAGGTGCGCCTGGCCCTTCTGGAACAAGCTGTAGGTGCTCTCGCTCATGACTCCAGGTAGGTGAAGTTCTCTCTTACCAAGTCAATCGGATGCGTCAAGTCGCGCGTCTTCCCGATCTCGAGACCTGCAATCGGGAGGCCGGCGGCGATGGCACGCTCGAAGGCGAGACCGAGCTCGAACGGCGGCCCGGGAAGGTCTGCGATGAACGGGAGGAGCTCGGGGCCGATCGCCCAGAGCGGCGCACTGCCGACCGGGTTGCCGGGATCGTCGTCGATCGGCTTCACGACGAGGCCGTCGACGATCTTGATCGCCGCCCGCTGTGGCGCCTCGGCCGGCGGGTCGCGGCGTCCGCTCATCGCGCCCGCCGCGCCGGAGCGCGCGAACGCCCGCGCGAAGAGGCCGATGTCTCCCGCCGTGAACACGGTGTCGGCGGCGAGCACGAGGCACGGCGGCTGCTGCGCCGGCCGCGAGCGCCCGCTTGACCGCGTCGGCGGAGCCGAGCACGCTCGGTTGCCGCACGGTGCGCACGTCGAGCCCGAAGCCACTGCCGTCGCCGACGAGCTCCTCGACCTGCTCGGCGAGGTGACCGGTGACGACGGTCACGCGCTCGCAGTCCGCCGCCGCGAGCTCGCGCAGGAGCGTCGCGATCACCGGCCTCCCGTCGATCGGGAGCACGGGCTTCGGCCACCGCTCGGTGAGCGGACGCAGCCGCGTCCCCTCGCCGGCCGCCATTACGACGGCGTGCACTACGGGAGCAGGTGCTCGACCGCGTCGAGGACCGCGGCCGCGATCTCGTCCTTCGGCGCCTTCGCGACCACGCGCTCGTCCGAGGACATGATGAGCGTGACCTCGTTCTCGGGCGAGTCGAACCCGATGTCCGCCCGCGAGATGTCGTTGAACACGAAGATGTCCGCCTTCTTGCGGTCGAGCTTGTCCCGCGTGCGCGTGACGCCGCGCTCGCTCTCGTCGGCGGCGAAGCCGACGAGCACCTGGCCTGGATGCCGCGACGCGCCGAGCGTGGCGAGCACGTCCGTCGTCGGCTCGAGCTCCAGCGTCCACGACGCGCTGTCCTTCGGCCGCTTCGTCGCAAGCGCTTCCGCGGGGCGATAGTCGGCGACCGCGGCCGCCATGACGACGACGTCGGCTTCGGCGCCGCGCGCGAGCGCCTCGCGCTCGAGATCGGCCGCCGTCGGCGTCTCGACCAGCTCGACGCCAGGCGGTGCCGGGACGGCGAGGTTCGCGCCGAGCAGCGTCACGCGCGCGCCGCGCCGCTTCGCCTCGGCGGCGAGCGCGACGCCCATCCGTCCCGACGAGCGGTTGCCGACGAAACGCACGGAGTCGATCGGCTCACGGGTCCCGCCGGCGGAGACGAGGACGCGCTTGCCCTTCAGCTTGCTGTGGCCGGCGAGCAGATCTTCGGCGGCGCGCACGATCTCGTCGGGCTCCACCATCCGCCCCACCCCGAGCTCACCCTCGGCCGTCTCGCCTTCGTCGGGCCCGACGAGCACGACGCCGCGCGCGCGAAGCGTCTCCGCGTTCGCCCGGGTCGCCGGATGCGACCACATGCGCGGGTTCATCGCCGGGGCGACGAGCACCGGCCCGCGGTGCGCGAGCGCAGCCTCGGTCAGGACGTTGTCGGCGATCCCGTGCGCGAGCTTCGCGAGCGTGTTCGCCGTGCACGGCGCGACGACGAGGATGTCGGCGCGCGTGAGATGGAGGTAGACGTCCTCCGCCGGTGGCCTGCGCGCGAGCGCGCGGAAGGTCTCGGCGGTGACGAACCGCTCGGCGGCAGGCGTGACGAGGGGCACGACCTCGTGCCCGCCCTTCACGAAGAGACGGCAGACCTCGCAGGCCTTGTAGGCCGCGATGCCACCGGAGACGCCGAGCAGGATCCGCGCCATGCGGGAATTGTGCCTACGACTCGTCGAAGGGAGCGCCGCCCGCGCGCCAGCTCCACTCGGTGCGGCGCATGAACGACGCGGCGTTCTCTCCCATCGTCGGATGGATCCCGGTGAAGTCCTGCACGTCCGACACGAGCTGCGCGGCGGCGGTGCCGGTCGGCGCGTGGAGCAACTCGTGGGCGAGATCGAGCATCCGCGCGGGCCTCTCGGGCGCCCGCTCGAGCTCGCTCATGAACCACTTGTGGAACGGGAACAGCATCCGGTTGTGCGCGAGGACAGCACGTCCGGCATAGAGGAGGAGGTGCGAGCTCGCGTACTGCGTCAGGTACGGATCCTCGCGCTTCTGCGCTTCGCCGAGGTACCACGCTGCAATCGCCGCGTGCGCGACGAAGTCCCGGAGCTTCTCGTCGCGTTCCGCCTCCGGGTACTCCGCGGCGGCGGCGAGCGCGGCCTCGATCGTGTCGTCGCGCGACCACACGGCGAACGCATCCCGGAATGCCCAGCGGGCCGGCTCGCTCCCGCGTTCTGCGACCTCCTCGATGAAGCCGGGCGTGACGAGCTTCACGTCGGCGTAGCCGCCCTCGTAGTCCGCGACCGTCCCGTCCGCGAACGTGACGCGCGGGGCGCCGCTCGATCTCGGCGTCGTCGAGCACGAAGAAGAAGTCGACGTCCGAGTCAGGACGGGCGAGCCCGTGCGCAACCGAGCCGCCGACTACGAGGGCGACGAGTCCGGGCTCCGATGAAAAGGCTTCGACCGCGCGGTCGATCAGCCGCGCGTGGTGCGGGAAAAGGTCGGGTCTACGACTTGTAGTCGTAGGTGATGAGACCCTCTGCGACTTCTTCCATCGCCATCGTGAGGTAGTTCTTGGAGCGAGACTCGACGAGCGGCGGCGGGTTGTCGTCGAAGGTGCCCTCGCCGAGCTGGTGGTGGTAGTTGTTGATCTGCCGCGCGCGCTTGGCCGCCACGATCACGAGGGCGTAGCGGGAGTCCACGTTCTGCAGCAGGTCGTCTACGCGAGGATGAATCATGGCCGCGCCATGGTACCGACACCTGCGACGAGGCCGCGGACCAGCTCTGTGAGCTCATCCATGGCCCGGTCCAGCTCGTCGTTCTCGACCACGTAGTCGAATTCGTCGGCTTGCTCGAGCTGGTGCCGCGCGAGGGCAATCCGCTCGCCGATCTCGCCTGTGCTCTCGGTTGCGCGCTCGCGCAGACGCCGTTCGAGCTCCTCGACGCGGGCCGAGATGAAGATCGTGACCGCGCCGGGCACCTCGCCCTTGACCCGGAGAGCGCCTTCGGTCTCGAGCTCGAGGAGCGGCACCTTGCCCTCCGCCCGCAGCCGGTCGAGCTCAGAGCGCAGCGTCCCGTACCGGTGCCCCGAGACGTAGGTGACGTGCTCGAGGAACTCTCCGCGCTCGATCCCCTCCAGGAACTTTTCGAGGCTGAGGAAGTGGTACTCGCGGCCGTCCTGCTCGCCGGGCCGGCGGGAGCGCGTCGTCGCCGACACGGTGGAGCCAACTCCGGGCACACGCGAGAGCACCTCCCTGATCAGCGTCCCCTTCCCGGCTCCCGACGGGCCGGTGACGACGATGACCGACGGCGCTCTACTTGTGGAAGAGGTCAATCAACTCCGTGCGCTGGCGGTCCGAGAGGCCGCCTACGGTCTTCGACTGACTGATGCGACAGGTGTTCAGGAAGCGCGCCGCCTTGACGCGCCCGAACTTCGGAACGGCCATGAGGATGTCGATCACCTTCGCCGTCGACACGTACTCGGGCGGGTTGTTCAGGATCTGCTCGATGCGAACGCGGCCGTCCTTGAGGTCCTTCTTCAACCTGGCGCGACGCACGCGCACGTCGTTCGCGCGCTTCAGTGCGTCCATCCGTTGATCGAGCGACCGCAGAGGTGCGTGCGCTTGCGTCTTCGCGGCGGTCGGCATGAGCGCCCGATACTACCGAACCTCAGGCGCGGATCAAGCGAGCACGCGAAGAGATTTGTGAGCGCTCGCGAACGCCTCGTCGAGGTCGGTCGCCGCGATCTCCGCGCGCACGCGCGCGGGAGCGTCAGGGTCGGAGAAGAGCACCGTGCCGAGTGCGACGTCGCGCGCGCCACACGCGACGAGGTCGATCACATCCTGCCCACAGGTTACGCCGCCCATGCCGACGATCGGCAATTTCGTCGCCGCGTAGCACGTGTACACGGCCGCGAGCGCGACCGGCTTGAGCGACGGGCCGGACAGTCCGCCTTGCGCGCGCGCGAGAACAGGGTCGTGCGTTTCGGGGTGCAGCGCCATGCCGCGCAGGGTGTTGATGAGCGAGAGCCCGTCCGCTCCGGCGGCCGCAACCGCGCGCGCGACCTCGCCCAGATCGGGGTGCGCGGCGGACAGCTTCGCGTACAACGGAAGCGCCGTCGCACGCCGGCACGCGGCAACGATCTCGGCGGATGAGTCGGCAGCCTCGTCGACGTTCGGGCACGACAGGTTGAGCTCGATCGCCTCGACGCCGGCGAGCGCGGCACACGTCTCGGCGTAGTCGGCGCCACAGAAACCCCCGACCGAGACCCAGATCGGCCGCTTCAGCTCGCGCAGAAGCGGCAGCGTCTCGGCGAGGAAGCGCTCTCGTCCCGGGTTGGCGAGACCGATCGCGTTCAGCATCCCGTGTGCGGTCTCGGCGATGCGCACGGGCGCGTTTCCCTCGCGCGGGAGCGGCGTGATCGTCTTCGTGACGAACCCGTCCAGCTGCTGCGCCACCTCCGGGCGCGGTCAGCGCGTCGAGGCAACCCGATGCATTAAGCAGCCGCAAGGACCGGTCCCTCCACGCATAAGCGTTTGAGCTCGCCGTCGATCTCGACCACGCATCCGTAACAGGCGCCGTACCCACACGCCATCGGCGCTTCCCAGGCGAGCTGCGCCGTCGGGCAGAGCTCTCCGACCGCGCGCAGCATCGGCTCCGGCCCGCACGCGAGCACGTCGTACCCGGGCTCGATCAGCTCGGTGACGAAGGTCGGCTCGACGACGACCTCGGCGCCAGGCAGCAGCGCAGCCGCCTCCGCGTGGCGATCCGAACGGAAGCCGAGCACGACCGGCGGGCGGCCGATCTTCTCTGCGAGATACGGCAGCGGCGCCATCCCGATGCCGCCGCCGACGAGCAGCGGGCGCTCGACGTCGAGCCGGAAGCCGTTGCCGAGCGGGCCGAACACGTGGATCCGCTCGCCGGCCTGCAGCGCACAGAGCGCCTCCGTCCCCGGACCGATCTGCCTCGAGCAGGAACGCGAGCTCGCCGGGAGGCGCGAGACACAGCGAGAGCGCGCGCGGCAGCAGCCGTCCCGGCGCCTCGAGCATGAAGAACTGTCCCGGCATGCCCGGGTCGATGCCTCCGCGGTCGAGACGCAGCAGCGTGTACGCGCCGATCGTCTCGACGCCGGCGACGCTACGCAGTTCGCGTTTCGGCATCGATCCGCTCCTGCAGCGAGAGCGCTTGCTCCGCGCGCGCGTTCGCGATCGCGTGCACCGCCGCGGCGGCGCCGGAGATGGTCGTGATGCACGGGACGCGCCGCGACAGCGCCGCTTCGCGAATCGCGTATCCGTCGGAGCGCGCATTCCGACCCTCGGGTGTGTTGATGACGAGGTCGCAGCGCCCGCGACGGATGAGGTCGATGACGGTGAGCTCGTCGCCGTCCGCCTCGCTCAACTTGCGCACCGCCTCGACGTCGAGCCCTGCGCCGGCGAGCGTCGCCGCAGTGCCCTCGGTCGCGTACAGACGAAAGCCGAGGCCCGCGAGCGTCGCCGCGATCGGGACGACGGACTTCTGCTCCACCGGTCGGATGGAGAGGAAGACGGCGCCCTTGTGCGGCAGCGTGCGTCCCGCCGCGCGCTCTGCCTTCGCGAGCGCGGTCGGCAGATCGCCGGCGCTCGCCATCACCTCGCCGGTCGAGCGCATCTCCGGGCCGAGCACGGGATCGCTGCCGACGAAGCGCGCGAACGGCAACACGGCCGCCTTCACGCTCCACTGCTTCGGAGGCCGCTCGCGCGGCAAGCCGAGATCGGCGATGCGCGCGCCGGCCGCGAGCCGGCACGCCGCGGGAACGAGCTGCACGCCCGTCGCCTTGCTGACGAACGGCACCGTGCGCGACGCGCGCGGATTCGCCTCGAGGACGGAGACGTCGCCGGCGGGCGTCAGCGCGAGCTGCACGTTCAGCAGGCCGACGACACCGAGTGCGCGGCCGAGCGTGCGGACGATCCCCTGGATCTCCTCCTGTTGCGCGGGCGACAACCCGGGAGCGGGCAGCACGCACGACGAGTCGCCGGAGTGGATGCCCGGCCTCCTCGACGTGCTGCATGACCGCCGCGACGTACGTGTCGACGCCGTCGCACAGTGCGTCGACGTCGATCTCGACCGAGTCCTCGAGGAAGCGGTCGACGAGCACCTTGCCGAGCACGGGCACCTCGCGCACCTCGTCGTCGTCGAAGCACACGCGCATCGCGCGGCCGCCGAGGACGTACGACGGGCGGATGAGGACCGGATAGCCGACCTCGTTGGCGACCTTGACCGCTTCGTCGCTCGACGACGCCATCCCCCATCCCGGCGAACGGATGTCGTGCGCGCGCAGCAGGCCCGCGAAGCGCTCGCGATCCTCCGCCAGGTCGACGGCGTCGTACGGCGTGCCGAGGATCTTGTATCCCGCCTCCTCGATCGCGCGCGCGAGCTTCAGCGGCGTCTGCCCGCCGAACTGGATGACGACGCCTTCCGGCCGCTCGCGGTCGCAGATGGCAAGCACCGACTCGGTGTCGAGCGGCTCGAAGTACAGGCGGTCCGACGTGTCGTAGTCGGTGGAGACCGTCTCGGGGTTGCAGTTGACCATCACCGACTCGTAGCCGAGCTCGCGGAACGTCCACACGGCGTGCACGCAGCAGTAGTCGAACTCGATGCCCTGGCCGATGCGGTTCGGTCCCGAACCGAGAATGACGACGCGAGGCTTCGCGCCCGTCGGCGCAGCCTCTTCCGCCTCGCCCCAGGTGGAGTAGTAGTAGTTCGACGCCGCCTGGACCTCGCCGCCGCACGAGTCGACGCGCCGGTAGACCGGGCGCACGCCGCAGTCGCGGCGGCGCGCGCGCACCGACGGTCTCGGGGACGTCGGCGGCGGCCGCGATGTCGCTGTCGGAGATGCCGAGCCGCTTCAGCCGCAGCCAGTCGCCGGCGACGAACTGCTCGACGTCGCTGCCGGCGATCTCGAGCAGCGCCTCCTGGATCTGCCAGATCTCCTCGACGAAGAACGGATGCACGTCCTCGGGCACGTCGGCGAGCGTCTGCCACGGCGTAGCCGCGCCCGCGTCGAGCTCGCGCGAGCGCATCGCCTTCTGGAACGCCTCTGCGAACGTGCGGCCGATGCCCATCGTCTCGCCGACGGACTTCATCTGCGTCCCGAGCGTGCGGTCGGCGCCGGGGAACTTCTCGAACGCGAAGCGCGGGAACTTGACGACGACGTAGTCGAGCGTCGGCTCGAAGCTCGCCGGCGTCGTCCCGGTCAGGTCGTTCGGGATCTCGTCGAGCGTGTACCCGACCGCGAGCTTCGCGGCGACCTTCGCGATCGGATAGCCCGTCGCCTTCGACGCGAGCGCGGACGAGCGCGACACGCGCGGGTTCATCTCGATCACGCGCACGTCGCCGGTCTCGCGCGAGCGCGCGAACTGGATGTTCGACCCGCCCGTGTCGACGCCGACTGCTCGGATGACGGCGATCGCCGCGTCGCGCAGTTCCTGGTACGCCTCGTCGGGAAGCGTCATCTGCGGAGCGACCGTCACGGAGTCCCCGGTGTGCGTCCCCATCGGATCGAGGTTCTCGATCGAGCAGACGATGACGACGTTGTCGAGCCGGTCGCGCACGACCTCGAGCTCGAACTCGTCCCAGCCGCGCACGGACTCCTCGACGAGCACCTGCCCGATCGGGCTCTCGCGCAGGCCGATCTCCACCTGCTTGCGCAGCTCCTCCGGCGTCGACGCGAAGCCGCCGCCGTGTCCGCCGAGCGTGAACGCCGGCCGGACGACGCAGGGCGTCGCAAGACCTTCGAGTTGTTCGATGTCGGTGACGATCGACGACGTCGGGGTCTTCAGACCGCACGATTCGACGGCCTCTTTGAACAGCAGGCGATCTTCCGCGCGCTGGATGACGTCGAGCGGGGCGCCGATGAGCTCGATGCCGAGCTCGTCGAGCACGCCGGACTGCGCGAGCTCCTGCGCGAGGTTGAGCGCGGTCTGACCGCCCATCGTCGGCAGCAGCGCGTCGGGACGCTCGCGCCGGAGGACGTCGGCGACACTCTCGAGGTCGAGCGGCTCGAGATACGTGCGGTCGGCGAAGCCGGGGTCGGTCATGATCGTCGCCGGGTTCGAGTTGATGACGATCGTGCGGAAGCCGTCCTCGCGCAGCACCTTCAGCGCCTGGCAGCCGGCGTAGTCGAACTCGGCCGCCTGGCCGATGACGATCGGCCCGGAGCCGACGAGGCAGATCGTCTGAATGTCGGTCCTACGCGGCAAGCTCGTCCACCCACTTCTCGAGCAGCGGCCACGCGTCGTGCGGTCCCGGGCCGGCCTCGGGATGGAACTGGAGCGAACGCGCGCGCAGCTCCGGGAACGCGAGCCCTTCGACCGTTCCGTCGTACAGGGAGACGTGCGTCGCTTCCTCCGCATCCGCAGTGCGCACGGCGAAGCCGTGGTTCTGGCTCGTGACGAGCACGCGCTGGTCGGCACGCTGCAGCACGGGATGGTTCGCGCCGCGATGGCCGAACGGAAGCTTGAACGTCTCGTGCCCGGTCGCCATCGCGAGCACCTGGTGGCCGAGGCAGATGCCGAGGATGGTCGTGCGCCCGAGCAGGTCGCGCATCGTCTGCACCTCGGCCTGCAGCGGACCGGGGTCGCCCGGGCCCGGCGAGAAGAGCACGCCGTCGTAGCCGGCGAGGTCGTCCGCCTTGGCATCGTGCGGATGCACCGTGACCGCAGCGCCTGCCGCGGCGAGGCGCCGCAGGACCGAGTTCTTCACGCCGTAGTCGACGACCGCGACGCGCACGCGGCCTCGATCCGCGAACGTGTACGGCTCGTCGGTCGAGACGCCGCAGCGAGCGCACGCCCTTCCATCGCCGGTAGAGAGCGAGCGGCTTCCACGGCCTCTTCGACCGAACCGCCTCCTCCGACGGCGACCGCGCGCATCGAGCCGAGGTCGCGGATCTTGAGCACGAGCGAACGCGTGTCGATGCCGCTGAGCGCGACGACGCCGCGCTCGTGCAGCCAGTCCGTCCACGCCGGCCCGCGCGCCTCGCGCATCAGCACCGCCTTCGCGTGCACCTTGCGCGACTCGGAGCGCGACTCGGCGACGCCGTAGTTGCCGATCATCGTCGCGGTGAAGCAGACGAGCTGCTCCGCGAAGCTCGGATCGGTGACCGCCTCCTGGTAGCCGCTCATCCCGGTGGTGAACACGGCCTCGCCGGCGGCGAATCCCTCTGCGCCGACGGACTGGCCGCGGAAGACCGTTCCGTCCTCGAGTGCGAGAAAGCCGGTCATGCCTCGAACGCCACCGCGCCGTTCGCGATCGTCATCGCGACCGCGCCCGTCAGCGTCTGCCCGAGCAGCCAGGAGTTGCGCGACCGCGACTTGAACACGTCCACGGTCCACTCGCGCCCGAGATCGATGAGCGTGAGGTTCGCCTTCGCGCCGACGGCGACGCGCGGCCGGTCGATGCCGAACACGCGCGCCGGTCCGGCCGACATGCGCTCGAGCAGGGTCTCGAGCGGAAGCAGCCCGGGCTGAACGAGTCGCGAGTAGAGCACGGCGAACGCGGTCTCGAGGCCGGTGACGCCGAACGGTGCCGCCTCGAACGGGACGTCCTTCTCGTGCAGCGCGTGCGGCGCGTGATCGGTGGCGATGCATTCGATCGTCCCGTCGCGCAGCGCACCGAGCAGCGCGACGCGGTCGAGCTCGCCGCGGAGCGGCGGGTTCATCTTCACGTTCGGGTCGAGCGAGCGGACCGCGTCGTCGGTGAGGACGAGATGGTGCGGCGTCACCTCGGCGGTCGCGCCGATGCCTGCGGCGCGTGCGCGGCTGAGCGCGGCGACCGACTCGACCGACGAGAGATGCAGGAGATGGATCGGCTGCCCCTCGTACGCGGCGAGCGCGAGGTCGCGCTCGACCATCACCGACTCGGCGACGGACGGGTAGCCGGTGAAGCCGAGCTCGGCGGCGACCGCTCCCTCGTGCACGTGGCCGTCGTGCGAGAGCGAGCGCTCTTCGCAGTGCAGCGCGAGCTTGCGTCCGGTGATCGAGGAGTACTGGAGCGCGCGGCGCATCATCCCGGCGGACGCGACGGGAACGCCGTCGTCGGAGAACGCGATCGCGCCGGCGTCGGCGAGCTCCGCCATCTCGGTGAGCTCGTCGCCGTGCTGTCCGCGCGTGATGGCGGCGAGGAAACCGACGGAGATCTCCGCTTCGCGGCCCGCGGTCTCGACGAGTGCGCCCAGCGTGGCCGCGCTGTCGACGACCGGATCGGTGTTCGGCATGGCGAGGATCGCGCAGAAGCCGCCTGCGGCCGCTGCCTGCGTGCCGCTCGCGATCGTCTCCTCGTCCTCGCGCCCGGGCGTGCGCAGGTGGACGTGCGGGTCGACGAACGCCGGCGCGAGCACGAGCCCGGTCGCGTCGACGACGCGATGCTCGTTCGTGTCGAGGTTCTCGCCCGATCGCGGCGATCGTGCCGTTGTCGATGCGAACGTCGAGCACTGCGTCGATTCCCTCGACCGGGTCGAGCACACGCGCACCGCGCACGACGACGTTCTCACCGGGCGATCCTTCGTGAACAGCGTCATCACGCCACCTCCGCCGCTGCGAGCGCGCGGACCCCGACGGGGCCGCCCGTGAGCACGTCGTAGAGGACCGCCATGCGGATGACGAGCCCGGCGCGCACCTGTGTCTCGACGAGCGCGTCGACCGAGTCGGCGACGCGCGGGTCGATCTCGACGCCGCGATTCATCGGCCCAGGGTGCATGACCTTCTGTCCCGGCCGCAGCCGGTCCGGCGTGACGCCCCAGCGCGCGGCGTATTCGCGCAGGCTCGGGACGTAGTTCGAGCCGGCCTCCATGCGCTCTTGCTGCATGCGCAGGACGTAGACGACGTCCGCGTCCTTGATGACGTTGATGTCGGTCGTCATCTCCGCGTTGAGGCCGCGCGGCAGCAGCGCGGGCGGCCCGACGAGCGTGCAGCGCACGCCGACGAGCTCGAACGCCTGCAGCAGCGAGCGTGCGACGCGCGAGTGCAGTACGTCGCCGACGACGGCGACGTGCAGTCCTTCGAGGCGGTCGAACTCCTGTTGCATCGTGTACAGGTCGAGCAGCGCCTGCGTCGGATGCTGGTGCTTGCCATCCCCCGCGTTGACGACGTGCGCGTCGGTGACACGCGCGACGAGCTGTGGCGCGCCGATCTGTGGATGGCGGATGACGATCACGTCCGGGTCGTACGCGCCGAGCGTCTGCGCGGTGTCCTTCAGCGACTCGCCCTTGTCGACCGACGAGCCGGCGGACTTGATCGTGAGCGTGTCGGCCGAGAGGCGCTTGGCCGCGAGCTCGAAGCTCGACGAGGTGCGCGTCGAGCTCTCGTAGAAGAGGTTGACGACGAGCCGGCCCTTGAGCGTCGGGAGCTTCTTCACTTCGCGGTCGAGCGCGGATTCGAACGTGCGCGCGGTGCCGAGCAGCCGCTGCACGTCGTCGCGCGTGAGATCGCCGACGGAGAGAAGGTGGCGGCGCGGCGGCGGCCCCGGAGGGCGAAGGTCGTCGCGCACGAGGCGGATGGACGTCATCGGGATTCCTCCTCGGGCACGGAGACGAGCAGGACGGAGTCGACCTCGTCGATCTCGAGCAGCTGCACCTGGATCCGCTCGTTGCGCGAGGTGGGCAGGTTCTTGCCGACGTAGTCGGGGCGGATCGGAAGCTCGCGGTGGCCGCGGTCGACGAGCACCGCCAGCTGCACGCGCGCGGGACGGCCGTAGTCGAAGAGCGCCTCGATCGCGGCGCGGATCGTGCGGCCGGTGTAGAGGACGTCGTCGACGAGCACGACGGTGCGTCCCTCGAGCGGGAAGTCGAGCAGCGTCTCGCGCACGATCGGCTGTGCGTGCAGCGGCGCCTCGCCGCCGCGCACGTGCACGTCGTCGCGGTAGAAGGTGATGTCGACGGCGCCGAGCTGCGGCGCCTCGCCGGCGCGCTCCTCGATCAGGCGCGCGAGCCGTTGCGCGAGCGGCACGCCGCGCGTCTGGATCCCGACGAGCGCGACTTCGTCGAGCTCGGGGTTCCCTTCGATGATCTCGTGGGCGATTCGGGAAAGCGTCCGCGACAGCGCTTCCGCGTCGAGCAGGACTTTCCCCGTTTCGGGGGCGTGCGTCGTCATTCGACTCCTTTCCGGCCTCGCTGGACCGGGTTAAAGGGTTCGTGCCGACGGCACAGTAGCTGCGCCGGCGGACAGATGCGGACTACTCCTCGGAGGCGTCCGTCTCCTCGCATTCGAGGCAGACCCAGTCGCCCACGACGTCGTCGCGCGCGCTCAGCTCGGCGGGGACCATGGTCACGCCGCAGACCGGGCAGATCGGCGGCTGATCCTCGTCCACGGCCGCAACGTATAGGGCGGGCTCGCCGCTCCGTGCGGAGACGGCGAGCCCCGGTGCTTCGGTCCTAGCGGATCTCGTCCTCGACGATCGTGCGGCGGCGCGTGGCCGGCCCTTCGTCGACCACGGTGCGGCCGCCGAAGCCGCCCCAGCTCGACCAGAACATGAGCGAGATGAGCGCGCCGACGATGCCGACGACGAGAAGGATGTAGCCGACGGTGTTCACGTTGAAGCCGGACGTCGTCACGTGGATGGCGAAGGCGAGTACGGCACCGACGGCGATGAGAATGATGCTCACTCCGAGACCCATGAACCCTCCCTTTTCGGCCGTCAACAGTTGCTGGTGCATCAACGGGCGAAGACGTCGGCGAGGTACGCGTAACCGAGGGCTTGCTCGGACCGTTCAACGATCGAGCGATGGCGGATTTCACGGTCAGACCGAAGCCGGTCGCGCGTGCGCGCAGTAGCGGCTTCGAGTGGCTCGCGCGCGCCGGATTCGTCGCGCGTGGTGCGGTCTATCTCGTCATCGGGATCCTCGCGATCAAGCTCGCGACCGGGAGCGGCAGCGCGAACCCGAGCCAGCAGGGGGCGTTGAAGACCGTCGCCGCGCAGCCGTTCGGAAAGGTTCTGCTGATCTTCATCGCGGCGGGGCTCGCCGGCTACGCGTTGTGGCGGCTCGTCCGCGCGCTGCGAGGCGCCGACCACGGGCTCGACCGCGTGGCCGCGTTCGCGAGCGGGGTCGTCTACGCCGGCCTCTGTGCGCTCGCCGTCGAGATCCTGCTCGGCGCCGGCGGCGGGTCGGGGAACGCGAAGAGCACGACAGCCGGTGTCCTCGGTTGGCCCGCGGGCACGTGGCTCGTCGGAATCGGGGGCGCAGTGCTCATCGGAGTCGGGCTCTACCAGGGGTACCGAGGCGTCAGCAAGGACTTCCTCGACGACTCGAAGACGGAGGAGATGAGCTCGGCCATGTCGGCCGCGCTCGCGTCGCTCGGCACGGTCGGCTACCTCGCGCGCATGGTCGTCTTCGTGCTCGTGGGCATCTTCCTGATCCGGGCCGCGGTCGACTACAACCCCGACAAGGCCGTCGGCCTCGACGGTGCGCTGGCCAAGGTCGACCACGCCTCCTACGGCCCGTTGCTCCTCGGAGTGGTCGCCGCCGGTCTGATCGCGTTCGGCGTCTACTCGCTCGCCGACAGCCGCTACCGACGCATCTAGCGCGCCGTGACCGCCCTCGTGAAATCACTCTGGTCAGCGGTGCAAGGCGATCCGGTCTTCATGCGCCGAGTGAACGGCTGGCTGACCGTGTTCTGGCTCGTGATGATCCCGATCTCCTTCACGATGCACTGGCTCAGCAGCGTGGTCTACGTGTCCGCGCTCTCACTGTGGGCGCTCGTCGCCGGACACTGGTCGTCGTGGCAAGCAGCCCGAGTCGAAGTCGCGCAGCAACGCGAAGCCGAGAAGCAGCGCGAGAACCCCGTCGAGGACAGGGTCGTCAAGAAGATCGTCAACGAGACCGACGTGTCGCGCGCTCGATCCGCACCGCCGTAAGACCCTTGCACCGCATCCTCTCCGCGTTTAAGGGTCTTGTAAGGGATATTCAACCCGGGCGTAATCACGTGAAGCGCATGCTCAGCGGGTCATCGACGAGGACGTCGGGCGCTCGACCGGTTACACGCCCAGGTTCTCCTCGCGGTAAGCCGTTCTCGGCATATGGGAGGATCATTGTGAAGCTCGTGACTTGTGACAGCGCTCGTCGTGCTCGGTGTGGCGAGCAGGGGCGCAGGCGGCGACAGGCGGAGGTGCGCACGTCGCGGTGCGCACGTCCCAGTACGGAAAGGTGTTGTTCACCTCGGCGGGCAAGGCGCTGTACGTGTTCGAGGCCGACAAGGGCACGAAGAGCCACTGCTACGGGGCGTGCGCGAAGTCGTGGCCGCCGCTGCTAACGAAGGGCAAGCCGGTCGCACTCAGCGGCGTCGACCACATGCTGCTCGGCGTGAGCATGCGGAAGGACGGAACGGATCAGGTCACGTACAAGGGCCATCCGCTGTACAGATACTCCGGCGACGTCGTCGGCAAGGCCGGGTGCCAGCATGTCAGCATGTTCGGCGCGCTGTGGCTGGTTATCGAGCCGAATGGGGTCGTGAACATGTCCGCCCACAAGGCATAGAAAGAGCCGATCACCTTGGGAAGAGACGGCCCGGGCTCCTGAACACCCGGGCCGTTCCTTTCTTGCGCGAGTGTTCGGGAATGTCTCTGCGGCGTCGTGGTAGCGGGGACGCCATCGCGGTACGCTGAGCTATGTCCTCCGATGAGGTCGGGTCTGCGGCGAAGACGTCACGCTCGCTTGATCGGACTTTGCTCGGTGGCCTCGTCGGCTTCGAGGCTTTCCTCTACGGGGCGGTCGCCCTCCTCCTCGGGGTTGCCGCCGTGCTCGTACTCGTCGGCACGGTGCACGAACTGGCGCACGCAGTCTCGACGCGTGCAGGGGCGGTCGACACCGGCGTGACCACGCTCGACCGGATCCTGCTCCTACTCATCATCGCCGAGCTCGCCTACACCCTTCGGTTTGTCCTTCGCACGCACCGGATCGCGGTCGAGCCGTTCCTCTTCATCGGATTGATTGCGGTCGTACGGCGGATTCTCATCGTGACAGCACAGTTCGAGCGGCTCCCCGCGGGCGGTCGCCTGCTGACCAACTTCTTGCTCGAGTTGGGCCTGCTCGCCCTCCTCACCCTCGCACTCGCGCTCGCCGTCAGGCTCGTCAGGAGTGCCGGATCTTCGGCCGACTGAAGTCACCCGACGAAGCGCCGGGGAGGTTGGGACTGGTCAGGCGGTCGGCGAGGAGGTTCGGTGACGCCGCTCGGCAGTCGCGTGTCCCCAGCGCTGGATCGCGCTGGCCGCTGCGCCGAGGCCGCCGAGCCATCGAAAGAAACTCATCCCGGCCACGTAGAGAACTGCGATCCAGATCCAACCCCACATGGAACGAACGGTACGCCCATGTCGGCGCGCAGGCATCGGGAGATCCGCGGTTCGCCTCCAGTGTGCGGGAATGTCACCCGAGCTACTACGCTCCGGTTGCCGGCGACCTGGTCGCGGCTGCAATTCCCGATTCACGGTCACGACGCGTTCGGAACGGTGGAGCTTGGGCGGCTGGGGGCAGCGACGTGGAGGTCGCTCGGATGGACGTCGCACGGCCCGTCCGGCCTCGGCAGGCTCACGGGGCGCGAGAGCTTCGTCCATCTACCGGCTGGCAAGGCTGAGCTTTGGAAAGGCGTGATCACTCAGGGCGGAAAGAAGACGATGCAGTGGGGGTACGTGCTGAGGCCGGTCGGCCGAGCAAGGCCGTCGCGAGCGACACCCGGGAACGCTCTCCCCCCGACAATGCACCCACGACACGGCCCTCGGACCCGCCTAGACCCACCGTCTCGACGACTTCACCGATGCGCGTCGCGTCGGCACCAACGATGGAGGCGAAGAACCGCAGGTTCTCCTGAATGCTCAGGTCCGTGTAGACGGACGGTGCCTGCGTCACATAGCCGACCTGGCGGCGCAGCGGAGCCGAACCGGCCGGTTGCCCAATCACGGTGACCGTCCCGGATTCGATGATTTGCACGCCGACGATCGCGCGCAACAGCGTCGACTTCCCGCAGCCGCTCGGACCGAGCAGCCCGGTGACCGCCCCCGATCTGATCGCAAGCGTCAATCTGCTCAGCACCGGCCGTCCACCCCGCGCGACCGTGAGGTCGGAGATGACGATCGCTGGGCTCGTCGACATGCCGCGCGAAGCCTACGAGTTCCGCGCGTGACCCTCTGCTCGCGTCCGCGTTGGCGCCAGGCGCGTCGCCTGCGCGAAGGCTCTTGCTACGGCTCGGCGATGAGGTCGTCGGGGTCCGAGAGCGCCTCGATCGCGTCCTCGGCAGCCTCGAGCGAATCCTCTGGAACGAGCACGCGCAGACCGTCGTCCTCCGCGTCGGGCTCGACCTGCGCCTCGATGCCGGCGTCGCGCAGGAGCTCTTGCAGCTCCTCCGCCTCGGTGACGTCGCCCGCGGTTGCAACCTGAACCATGCGGCTCATCGCGCTCGGATCATACGCCGTTGCGAGAGCGCCGGCCCCACCTCCCTTCACGAGACGCGGAGCGCCCCGCTCGGCGAACGGAACCTCGATGAGGTCGAAGTCGCGCGGGACGACCGTGTTCGGGAACGTCGCGCGCGCCTCTCGCGCGATCTCCCCGCCCGCGTACCGCGGCGACACGTGCGTGAGCGCGAGCAGCTTCACCTCGGCGAGCTTCGCCACCTGCGCCGCCTCCGTCGCGGTCGCGTGCAGCGTCTCGCGCGCGCGTTCCTTGTCCTCGTCGCCGAACGTCGCCTCGTGCACGAGTAGATCCGCGCGATACGCGGCCTGGATGACGCTCGGCGCGGGCGCCGTGTCGCCTGTGATCGCGATCTTCCGCCCTGGGCGCGCGGGGCCGAGCACCTCGTCCGGCGTCACCACCGTTCCGTCGGGCAACGTCACCGGATCGCCGGCCTGGAGGATCCCGCGTTCGCGTCCCGGCGGCACGCCGAGGGCGTCGGCAGCGTCCACGTCGAACCGCCCCGGCCGATCCAGCTCGGCGAGCAGATACCCGATCGCGGAGACGCCGTGATCGACGGCGAACGCCTCGATCCGATACTCGCCGCGCTCGAGCACGTCGCCCGGCGAGAGCTCGACGATCGCGAGCGGGTACGGCAGCCGGCCCAGGAACGGGCGGAGGTGGACGAAGAGTTCGCGCGTGCCGTGCGGGCCGTGCACCATCACGCCCGGCCCCTCGCGCCCCCGCAGGGCGAACGTCTTCAGCATCCCCGGGAGCCCGAGGACGTGGTCGCCGTGCAGATGCGTGAGGAAGATGTCTTCGATCTCCGGGAGCCCGACGGCCGAGCGCTGGAGCTGCCGCTGGGTGCCCTCCGCGCAGTCGAACAGAAGCCGCTCGCCGCCGCGGCGCACGAGCAGCGCCGCCGGCGCACGCCGGGCGGTCGGCATCGACGCCGAGGTGCCGAGAAAGACGAGATCGAGCTCCATCGCGGTTACTGAGTCTAGGTAGGGTCCGCTGCATGGCGGACGAGGCGATTCTCGACCTCTACAGGCGTGAGGTGACGCCGGAGCTCTACACGGAGATCCGCGAGCTGTACAAGACACACTCGATCGCCGAGGATGCACGCGATCTCCCCGGTCTCATCTCGACGTTGACGCCGGACTGCGTGTACGAGCTCGTGCAGACGGGCCACCGCTGGGAGGGTCACGACGGCGCGACGCGGTTCTACACCGAGCTGCTCACCGCGTTCCCCGACATCAACTTCGACCTGACGGACATCGTCATCGGGCCGCAGGGCGTCTGCGAGGAAGCCCACGTCACCGCGACGCATCTGGCGCCGTGGCTCGGCGTCGAGCCGACGGGCGAGCATGTCGAGTGGGACGTCGTCATCTGGTTCCCGTGGGACGAGGCGGAGCGGCTCTTCCGCGGCGAGAAGGTCTACGTCGCGGGCATCGAGATCCCCGGCGCGGCCTAGCTCGGCAGCACGAGCTTCTGGCCCGGGCGAAGCGTCGCCGAGAGCAGATGGTTCCGGTGCTCGAGCTCCCACACGCCCTGGCGCGGGTCGCCCGCATACGTCCGGGCGGCGATCGACCACAGCGTGTCGGCCGGCCGCACGACGTACGTGCGCTCCGGGCCGGCCCCGTGCGAGCTGCGGGCCACGAGGCCCACGGCCAGGGCCGCGACGACGGACACGATCAGGAGCTTTCCGAACATGTGTTCGCCATGGTAGGGCGAACACGCGTTCGTGTCAAGGGTCCGGCTAGTGCTTCTTGGGCTTCGGCTTGTGGTGCTTCTTCGGCTTGGCCTTCGCCTTGGTCGTCTTGCCGGCCGGGGCGGTGACCTGCGGCGTCCAGTTGACCATCCCAGCCGTGCAGGCCGAACGGCCCTCCGCGAAGAGCGGCGCGTCCTGCGCGTAGGCCGGCTTCGGCATCGAGATGCCCTGCCCGCCCGCGGTCAGGAGGCCGCTCTGCCAGCCGCCGCCGAGGCTCGTGGTATTCGTCTTGTCCTTGCCGTTCCGGGTCGGCTCGTCGACGAGGAGGAACCACTCGACGTCGGTCACGGTGGGATCGCACGCGAAGTACTTCTGCACCGTCTGCTGGACGTACTGGGCCTGCGTCTGCTCGCTGACGGCTGCGATGTTCTCCTGGTTGAAGTACTGCGGGTATTGCGTGGTGATCGTCTGCCATCCAAGCTCGTCGATGCGGAACGTCAAGCCGTTCACCGTCGTCGGCTGGCCCGTGCCGTGGAAGGCGTCGTACACGGCCTGCTTCACGCGATCGAGATTCGGGACGCCGTAGAAGCTCGGGTTCGTGTACCCGACATCCGGACCGTCGCTCGGGCTGCTCGGGTTCGGATACGGATGGATCGACATCTGATCCATGATCGGCATCGTGCGGCCGGAGGCCTTGTACGCGGCGCCGACGGCCTTGATGAACGGGATCGGCGCCGTCTGGCCCGAGCCGTTCGACCGCGGCGAGAGCGCCATGCCGATCACGCGCGCGTCGGAGTCGGCTGCGTGGATCGAGTCGTAACAGGCGGCGAGCATCGCCTCGTATCCGCCGGCTGAGCTCGAGTCCTGCGGCGACCAGTAGAGCGAGGTGTTCGGCTCGTTCCACACGATGAAGTCGTGGATGCCCCACTGCTTGACCGTGTTCGCGACCATCGCGGCCCACTGGCAGAACGCGTTCGGATCGTGCGAGCTCGCGGGGCGCCCGTAGAGCGCGAGCACGACGTGCACGCCGTCCTTCTGCGCCTGCGGTGCGGCGCGCTGGATGAACGGGAGCTCGGTGATCGTCGCGGGGTCGCCGTTGTACGCGAGCGTCCAGCGCACCTCGGTGAGATTCGCGCCGTGGAGCATCCCGTCGAACCACGCGCCCCCGTCGTCGGCGTACTTGCCCGTGTCGTCGGCGACGCCGTAGTTGATCGGCGGCGCGGCGTGCGACTTCGCGCCCGCGACGGCGGCCATGCTTCCGACGAGCGCGGCAGACAGCGCCAGCGACGCAACGATCTTCTTCATCTCATCCCTTCGTCAGACCCCGGTCCTGGCCATGAAGACTCACTGCAGTCCATCCCGGCCGCCATGGGCCGGTCGGCCCATCTTCGTGGCCGGTGCGGACTACCCTCTCGCCGCGAGAACCGCGTCGACGAGCCGTTTCGCGCCGAACCGGACGGGATCGTCGGCCGGGAGCCCGGTATCGGCCTCCGCGGCGGCCACGGCCGCCCGCGCGCCCTCCTCGTCCAGCGCGCGTGTGTTCACGGCAACCGCGACGACGCGAGCCGGGCGGACGGGAAGCGCGAGCCGCTCGTGCAGCTCGACGAGGTCGCGGAGCGGCGGAATCGGATGCGGCCCGCCGCCGGCGCCCTCGATCTCGTCGCGTCCCGCTTCGTGACAGAGCACGAGCAGGTGCGGCGCGCTGCCGTGGTAGAGGCCGACGGTGACGCCGGAGTACACCGGGTGGAGGATCGCGCCCTGGCCCTCGACCCACATGAGCTCGCCGCCGCGCTCGCTCGCCTCGACGACGAGTCGCTCCGCGGCGCCGGCGATGAAGTCGGCGACGACCGCGTCGACCGCGATCCCCCAGCCCGCGATCGCGATGCCGGTCTGGCCCAGTCGGCACGAAGATCGAGCGCTCGCCGCGAGCGCGCGCTTCGAGGTCGAGCTCGAGCGCGACGGTCATCTTCCCGATCGCGCAGTCGGAGCCGACGGTGAGCACGATCGTCCCCGGCACCTCGAGGTTCGCGCCGGTCGCGGTGGAGAGGTCCGCAGGTGGGCGGCGCAGGTCGCGCAGGATGACGCCGTTCGCGTCGGCGAGCTCGCGCAGCTCCGGATCGTCGGCGAGGAACACGTGCAGTCCGTTCTCGACGTCGATGCCGTTCACGATGCAGCGCCGCAGGATCTCGATCCACGCGGGCGGGAAGCGTCCGCCCTGCGTCGCGACGCCGACGAGCGCGGTCGTGGGCGAGAACGCGAGCGCTTCCTCGACCGTCGCGACGACCGGAACGCCGTCGTCGCTCTCCCCCGCGCGCGTCGAGTCGAGGATGGCGACGACGTCGGCACGGCGATAGCGAAGCACGCCGAGCGCCGTCTTCCCGTAGTGCGGATCGGCCGAGAAGCCCTCAGCGAGGATCAGGTAGCGCATGAACACCGAGCCCCGGTTCGTCGGAGGGACGCTGCACGCCGTCGACGAAGTGCACGCCCGGCCACGGGTCGTGCGCGATGAGGATGTTGCCGTCGAGGTCGACGTGGTCGAACAGGCTGGCGATGTGCGCGCCGGCGGCGATGCCGAGGCCCGACTCGACCATGCAGCCCAGCATGCAGCCGAGGTCGAGCGCGCGCGCTGCGTGCACCATGCGAACGGCCTCGCGAATGCCGCCCGACTTCGCGAGCTTGACGTTGATCCCGTGCGCGCGCTCCGCGCACGCGGCGACGTCGGCGAGCGTGTGGCAGTCCTCGTCGACGTAGATCGGGACCGGCGAGCTCCGCTTCAGCTCCGCGCCGCCGGGGTCGCCCGCGCGCAGAGGCTGCTCGCAGTACTGGACGTCGATCTGCGGGAGCGCATCGAGAGCCTCCTCGAGCGTCCACGCCTCGTTGACGTCGCACTGCAGCGGCAGCGAGGTGACTGAGCGCACGGCGCGAACACGCTCGACGTCGAGCCCGTCACCGCCGCCGAGCTTGAGCTTCAGGCGCTTGAAGCGGTCGCCGACCTTCTCGGCGCGCCGCGCCATGTCGTCGGGATCGCCGAGCCAGATCGTCCAGCTCGTGGGCGGCCCCTCGCGGTGCAGCCCGAGCAGGCGCCAGACCGGCAGCGACACGAGCTTGCCCTGCAGGTCGTGCAGCGCCGCGTCGATCGCGGCGCGCGCAGCGAATTCACGGGCCGGGAGGCGCGCCATCACGTCCTCGATCGCGAACGGGTCGTCGCCGAGCAGCGCTGCGTGCTCCTCGACGTACGCGAGCGCCGACTGGGCCGACTCGTCGTAGCGGTCGACGGGAGCCGCCTCGCCGTGGCCGCGCACGCCGCTGTGCGTCAGCTCGACCTGGACGACGTCCTCCGTGTCGCTCGCGCTGCGGGCGATGACGAACGTCTCCGCGAGCTCGAGCGTGACGATCCGCGCAGTTACATCCACGGAGGCGGAGGCTACACTCCGTGTCCCGAGCGCCCGTAGCTCAGGGGATAGAGCGCGCGCCTCCGGAGCGCGAGGTCGCAGGTTCGAATCCTGCCGGGCGCACTACTCCGCGGAAGGAAAGCCCGGCGTCGACAGCACACGGCCGTCCGCCAGGATCGTCATCGCCTCGTAGCCACGCAGCCGCGCCGTCCAACCCGGTGCGCGGCGAGCGCCCATCGCGAACGCCGCTGTCGCGTACGCGTCCGCCGTACCGAGGTCGGGGCCGGTGATCGTCACCGACAGGATGTCGCGCGGCGCGTCGCCCGTGTGCGGATCGCGCACGTGCTCGCCGCGTTCGTACGCACCCGACGTCGCGACCGCGAGGTCGATCCCCTCCACCACTTTCGCGATCGCCTGCGTGTCGTCCGGATGCTGGATGCCGATCGTCCAGTGACCGCGCGTGCGGATGTCGCCGCCCGCGTTGATCGCGTACTCGCTGCACGCCGGCACGCTCGAGGATCGCCGCCGCCTCGTCCACCGCCCAGCCCTTGACGAAGCCGGAGGGATCGAGACCGACCGCGTCGACGTCGAAGTAGCCGAGCGTCTCCTCGCGCAGCTCGACGCAGCGCTCGAAGACACCGCGAACCTCGTCGCTCGCGTCGGAGAGGGCGAGCTCGCCGCGCTGGATGCGGCTGACCTCGCTCGCCTCCTTGAACGGGCTGAAGGTCTCGTCGACGTGCCGGAACCAGTCGAACACCTCCTCGGGCACGGCGTCGGCGTCGCGCACCGCGACGACGATCGGCATGCCCATGATGTGCTCGACGCGGTTCATCAGATCTTCTTCGCCTGGATGAGCGCCGACTGGAGCGACTGCGCGAACGCATAGCTCGTCGCCGTCGCGCCGCCTACGAGCTCGATGTTCGGGTTGAACTTCGTCATCGTCAGCACTTCGTTCGTGAGCAGCGGAATGGCCTGCTGGTTGATGAAGACCGAGCGGTCGGTGTGGTTCGGATAGACCGGCACGGTGACGTTCTTGATCGTGCGGGTCACCGTCTTGTGCGTTCCGACGGTCGTCGTCGTCTTCTTGACGGTGAGGACGACTTCGACGTAGCCCCAGCGGTCGGCGATCGCCTGTGGCCCCGTGATCGTCTTGGTGACGCTCACGACCTTTCTCTTGGCGGCCGCCGCGGCGTTCGCGATGGGCAGGGCGAGTGCGATCACTCCTATAGCCGCGGTGATCTTCGTACGCATGTGCATGTCCTTTCTCAGAGTGCGAATCGTTCGACGTGGATGTGACGGCGTGCGACGCCGGCGGCGCGCACGTTCCGGACTGCGAAGTCGGTCATGCCGGGCGGGCCGCACACGTACACGTCGCGCTCGGCGAGATCGGGGACGAGCTCGAGCAGATGCTCGGGCGAGAGCAGGCGGTCGCCTCCGGGCGCGGTGTGGTCGCCGACGACGTAGTGCACGTCGACGCCGAGCTCGCCGAGCTCGTCGCGCAGCACGAGCTCGTCCTCGCGGATCGCGCGGTAGACGACGACGTCGCCGGTCGAGCGCTCGACGAGCGCGCGCACCGGCGTGATGCCGATGCCGCCGGCGATGAGCAGCCGCTTGACGCGGCGGCGCGCCGCGTCGGTGAAGACGCCGAACGGCCCTTCGGCCATGACGCGCGTCCCGACGGGAAGCGACGCGAGCTGGGCCGTGTGGTCGCCGAGCGCCTTGACGGTGATCCGCAGCGAGCGGCCGTCGGGCGCCTCCGACAGCGAGAACGGGTGCGCCGTCCACCAGCGATTGAGGAAGCGCCACTGGAAGAACTGCCCCGCCTTCGCGTTCATCCGGTCGAGGCGCCGGCCCGTCATGCGGATGGACACGACGCCGGGCCCTTCGGCCACGACCTCGGCGACGCGCAGGCGATAGCGGAACGCGTTCACGAGCGGGACGACGACGCGGAAGCCGACGATGAGCGCGAGCGTCGCCACGTACAGCGCGCGCCAGTAGTCGGCGGCGACGGTGTCGAGGACGAGCTCGTTGCCGGTCGGGATCTGGTGGAACCACGCGAGCGCGATGCCTGCGTACGCGAGCAGGTGCACGGCGTACCACCACTCGTACCGCAGCCGCCTGCGCACGATCACGTACGACGTCCCGACGACGGCCAACAGCAATGCGGTGCCGACGGTCGCGACGATCATCCCCGGATAGATCCCGCCCCAGATCATGGTCGAGATCTCCTTGCCGATCGAGTACTTGTCCATCAGCGCGTACCCCCAGACGCTGAAGAAGACGTGCGCGACGACGAGGTCGATGGTCGCGTGCCCGTTCCACCGGTGCCAGACCGTCAGCCGGTCGAAGCCGACGAGCCGCTCGAGCGCGGGCAGCCGCGCGAGCAGGACCACCTGGATGAGCGCCATGTACGCGCTGAGGAGGCCGGTGATGCGCGCCACGCTCGT
>CAVTGM010000005.1:0-107953 GCA_963734285.1 uncultured Actinomycetes bacterium
AATCTCATGCGCGGAATCTACGCCATCGCGGTTCGAGCAGCCTCTTCGCCACGAGCGTCCCCGAGCCGGCGCCGAGACCGGGGCCCGGCCACGTGCTCGCGCC
This sequence comes from uncultured Actinomycetes bacterium, assembly GCA_963734285.1. Taxonomy (GTDB): domain Bacteria; phylum Actinomycetota; class Thermoleophilia; order Gaiellales; family Gaiellaceae; genus Palsa-739. The sequence continues at coordinate 104 of CAVTGM010000005.1, forward strand.
GATGTGCCACAGGCGCTCGACCGGCGTCGTGTGCCCGGTGCTGCCGGGGAACGGCCGCCACAGGAAGTTCTGGTCGAGCGTGAGCGCGCCGCCGTACGGATCGCCGCGCTGAAGGTTGACGTTCATGCGCTCGAGGTCGTGCGGGCCGAGCGCGACCCGCTTCACGATCGAGCTCTCGAGATTCGGGATGTGCCGCGCGAGCCGCGCCTGGATGCGGTCGGCGTAGCGCTCGCGCAGCTCGTCGTTCCACTCGAGGCGCGACGGCAGTTCCTGCAGCTGGATCCACAAGAGGCCCTTGCCGTCCGGCGCGCGCGACGGATCCATCGTCAGCGGCTGGCCGACGACGATCGTCGCCTCCTCCGGGATGAGCCCGCGCTCCGCTTCGTTCACCGCGCGCGACACGCCGTCGAGCCCGGGCGTGACGTGGACGATCGCGGTGCGGTTCAGCCGCTCGTCGCCGTCCCAGCGCGCAGGCTCGGACAGTGCGAAGTGGATCTGCATCTCCGCGCGGCCGTACCGGAACTTCCGCGCGCCCTCGGGCGCGGGAGCGTCGAGCAGCCGCTCGTACAGCTGCGTCGGCGTGACGTTCGCGATCACGGCGCGCTCCGCTTCGACGACCTCTCCGTCCGCGAGGCGCACGCCGACCGCACGTCCCGCGCGCACGACGATGCGCTCGACGTCGCGTCCGGTCTCGCACGTCCCGCCGTGGTCGCGGATCAGCTGCACGAGCGCCTCGGCGAGCTTCGCGCCGCCGCCGCGCGGGATCGGCATCCCGCCTTCCTGCACCGCGACCGCGATCACCTGCGTCATGAAGCCAGACGACGCCGCGTCCGGGCCAAGTCCGGTGTGCAGCACCCACGGCGCGAGGACGCCGTGCGCATGCGCCGACTCGAACGTCTGCTCGAGCCAGTCGCGGCTCGACTGCAGCAGGTCGCCGGTGAACGCGGCGAGGCCGGCGCGGCCGAGCCGCCGATACGCCTTCGCCGCGAGCGCGAGACCCGAGCCGCTCCACAACTCCGTGCCGAGGAGACCGAAGGCGAGGTCGGCGTTCGGGAAGAAGCGCTCGAGCACGCCGGGCCACTCGGGCCCGAGCTCGCGCGCGTTCCCCTCCGCGTCGCGCAGCAGGAAGGCGGCGGATCCGTCCGGGAATGCCGTCGCCGTCGGAAGGTCGGTGTTCAGATACTCGAGGCCGCGCGCGGCGAGGTCGTCGCCGAGCTGCGCGTGCGCCGCGCCGCCGACCCACAACGGATGCCATGCGCTGAAGACGTCGTGTCGATACCCGGGCTCGGTCAGCTCGGCCGTGTGGATGGCACCGCCGAGCCAGTCGTTGCGCTCGAGCACGCACACGCGCCAGCCGGACTTCGCGAGCAGCGCCGCGCACGCGAGCGAGTTGACCCCGCTCCCGACGACGACGGCGTCGTACTCAGCCATCGACGAGCGCGCGGAACTCGTCGTCGGTCACGAGCCCGTGCTTGCGGGCGCCGAGCTCCTTCACCTGCGCGAGCAGGTCGGCGCGCCGGTCTTCGGGGACGTCGAGCCCGAGCTCGTCCGCCTTGATGCGAATCGAGTCGATGCCGCTCTTCTTGCCGAGCACGAGCCCGCGCTCCGCGCCGACGAGCTCCGACGAGTACGGCTCGATCGACGGCGGATCGTGGAACTGCGAGGCGACGGCACCCGACTCGCGCCGGAAGAGCGTCTCGCCGGTGACCGGCTTCCACGGCTCGAGCGCGTACGCCGGACAGCTCCTGCACGCGGGCCGAGACGTCGCGGATGCGCGCGAGGTCGAGGTTGGACTCCACGCCGTACAGCGCGCGCAGCGTGAGCGCGATCTCGCCGAGGTTCGCATTCCCGGCGCGCTCGCCCATGCCGTTGATCGTGCCGTGCACCCACGTCGCGCCCGCGCGCACCGCCGCGACAGCCGATGCGGTTGCGAGGCCGAAGTCGTTGTGGCCGTGAAAATGCACCGGCACGTCGCCGACGAGCTCGACCGTCCGGCCGACGAGATCGGCGACCGCTTCCGGCGACGCGATGCCGAGCGTGTCGACGACGACCACCTCCGCCGCGCCGGCCTCGACGGCCGCGGAGTACACGCGGTCGTAGAAGTCCGGTGCCGCCCGCGTCGAGTCGACACCGAAGAACGCCGCGGTGATCCCATGCTCGGCGGCGAAGCGCATCGCGCTCGTGATGCGGCCGAGCATCTTCTCGCGGTCGACGCCGATGGCGTCGAGCTTCAGGTCGGAGATCGGAGACTCGATCACGGATGCGCCGACGCCGAGCTCGACGAGGGCCTCCAGGTCGGCGGGCACAGCGCGCGAGAAGCCCCACACCTCGGCGCGCAGGCCGGCGCCCGCGACGAGCTTCACCGCGTCCCAGTCGTCCTGCGACACGCGCGGGAATCCCGCCTCGATGCGATCGACGCCGAGGTCGTCGAGCAGGCGTGCGATCTCGAGCTTCTGCTCCGGGTCGAGGACGACGCCGACGGTCTGCTCGCCGTCGCGCAGCGTCGTGTCGTACAGCCCGACATGACCGCCGATGACATGGCCGTCGTTGAGGCCCCCGGTCCATATGAGATCGCTCAACAGCGCACCACTCCGTCGGGAAAGGCTGACAGCTTTTCCACGCCGTCTGCAGTGACGAGGAAGTTGTCCTCGACGCGCAGCCCGCCGCCGCCCTCCCAGTAGATGCCGGGCTCGACGGCGAGCACCATGCCCTCCTCGAACGTGCCGCCGCCCGCCTGGTGCGGGTACGGCGGCTCGTGCGCGCGGGCGCCGACGCCGTGGCAGATCGGGTGGCACGGCTCGAACGCGAGCCCCTCGCGGACGCGCACGTCGAGCTCCGGCATCGACGCGCCGGGGCGGATGAAGTCGAGCGCGTTCTCGTACACGCCCATGAGCCGCGCTTCCAGCTCCGCGTACGCGGGCGCGAGCTCGCCGACGACGAGGTTCTTCGTGTGGTCGGCCCAGTAGCCGTCGGCGCACACCCAGATCTCGAACAGCACGGGCTCGCCCTCGACGACGGGAAGGTCGGCCGTCGCAGTGAACGTCTTGATGCCCTTCCCCGACCAGACGAGCGAGAACGGCAAGGCGAGCTCGACGTCGTCGCGCGCCGTCCCGCGCCCGTGGACGTAGCCCTGCCAGATCGCAGCCGCCTCCGACTCCTTCATCCCCGGCTCGAGCCGGCCGCGCACGTGCTCCATCGCGTCGGCCGCGATCTCGTTCGCGATGCGCAGGCGCGCGACCTCCTGCTCGGTCTTGATCGACCGCGCCCGGCTGAGAAGCGGCGTCGCGTCGGCTGCGTCCGGAAACGCGTCGAACCATGCACGCGTGAACGTCGTCGGCTCTCCCACCATCCGGTCGGACGCCTGCGTGCCGAGCGACAGCTCGAGGCCGACGCGACGGAAACCGCGCGCCGCGTCGATCACCGCGTCGAGCGTCCGCGCGAGCGGCGGGCGCGGATCGGCTTCGTCGTAGCCGCGCACGAATCGCACGCGCGACGTCCACGCAATGCGTTCGGCATCTTCAGCCGACGCCTCGAGGCAGATGAGCACCGGGTCGCCCTCGCGCGGGAAGACGCAGGCGTCGTAGCCCTTCATCCCCCAGAAGTTCGTCAGGTAGAGGACGTTGTCGGGCGCGCGCACGACGAGTGCGTCCAGACCCTCCTCGTCCATGAGCGCACGGACGCGCTCGAGCTTCGGAGCGTCGAGCGGCCGGCTCACGTCAGACGTAGTGCTCTTCGGTCCGCTCGCGCACGCGGTCGTGGTCGACCATCATCCGCACGAGCTCGGCGAAGCGCACGGTCGGCTCCCAGCCGAGCTTCTCCCGCGCCTTCGAGTAGTCGCCGATGAGAAGGTCGACCTCGGCCGGACGGAAGTAGCGCTCGTCGATCTTCACGTAGTCGTTCCAGTCGAGCCCGGCATGGCCGAACGCCTCGTCGAGGAACTCGCGCACCGAGTGCGTCTCGCCGGTGGCGAGCACGTAGTCCTCGGGCTCGTCCGCCTGCAGCATGCGCCACGCGCCGTCCATGTAGTCGCGCGCGAAGCCCCAGTCGCGCTTCGCGTCGAGATTGCCGAGGCGAAGCTCGTCCTGCTCGCCGCGCAGGATCGCGCCCACGGCGCGCGTGATCTTGCGCGTGACGAAGGTCGGGCCGCGCCGCGGCGACTCGTGGTTGAAGAGGATGCCGTTGACGGCGTACATGCCGTACGCCTCGCGGTAGTTGCGCGCGATCCAGTAGCTGAAGACCTTGCTGACGCCGTACGGGCTGCGCGGATGGAAGCGCGTGTCCTCGTTCTGCGGCGACTCGCTCACCTGGCCGAACATCTCGCTCGACGACGCCTGGTAGAAGCGGCACTTGACGTCCTCCTCGCGGATCGCGTCGAGCAGCCGCAGCGTCCCCATCGCGTCGGTGTCGGCCGTGTACTCCGGCACGTCGAAGCTCACGCGCACGTGGCTCTGCGCGCCGAGGTTGTACACCTCGTCCGGACGGATCGTGCGCATGAGCTGGTTGAGCGACGAGCCGTCCGTGAGATCGCCGAACACGAGCTCGATGTCCCCGAAGATGTGGTCGACGCGCGCCGTGTTGAACGAGCTCGAGCGCCGGATCATCCCGAACACCTCGTAGCCCTTCTCGAGCAGGATCTCCGCGAGATACGAGCCGTCCTGGCCGGTGATGCCCGTGATGAAGGCCTTGCGGCTCATTCGGGGTGACCCTCCGCCCACGAGATGACCGGATTGCGCAGCACGCCGATGCGCTCGATCTCCGCCTCGATCACGTCGCCGGGGCGCAGATAGAGCGACGCCGCGTCCTCGCTGAAGCCCGCCACGCCGCTCACCGTACCGGTGGAAAGAACGTCGCCTGCCGAGTAGCCGAGCGGCGAGTAGTGGCTGATGATCTCCGGGATCGTCGTCGACATGCGGCCTGAGTGCGACGTCTGCCGCGTCTCGCCGTTCACGCGCAGCGTCATCGCCAGATCGTGCGGATCGGGGATCTCGTCGGGCGTCACGATCCACGGGCCGAGCGGGCAGAACGTGTCGATCGCCTTGCAGAAGGAGAAGACGCCGGACTTCATCTCGTTGCGCTGGATGTCGCGCGCGGTGATGTCGTTGAAGATGACGTAGCCGGCGACGTAGTCCATCGCCTCCTCGGGCGAGAACCACTTGCCGTCCTTGCCGATGATCACGGCGAGCTCGAGCTCGTAGTCGAGCTCCTTCGTCAGATGCTCGGGGTAGATGACCGGCTCGTCGGGGCCGACGATGGCGTCGACGTTCTGGAAGAACATGATCCAGGGCGCGATCTCGTGCGACCAGTTGACGCGCTTCGACTCCTCCTCGTGCTCGCGGAAGTTCCCCGCGGTGTGGAAGAACTTCTTCGGCACGATCGGCGCGCGCAGGCGCGCCTCCGCGAGCGGCGTGCGCTCGCCGGCGTCGTCCGCGCCGCCCCGCTCGAAGTACGTGCGCATGTCGGGCACGTCGAGGCGAACGATCTCGTCGCCGTCGATCCGTCCGACCTTGCCGTCGTCGTACGTGACGAGCTTCATCGGCTTCTGAGCCAGGCGAGCACGTCGCCGGCGTTCGCGTCGGGCGGGAACACGGGATAGAAGACCTTCACGATCCGTGCATCCTGCGCGACGAGCGTGATCCGCTTGTAAAGGGTGAGTCCGGAGATTTCGAACGTCGGCAGGTCGAGCGCGGCGCCGAGCTTCCGCTCCGGGTCGGCGACGACCGGGAACGGCATGTGGTTTCGCTCCGCGAACTCGAGCTGGTCGTCGAGCCACTGCGCCGACAGGCCGGCGACCGGGACGCCGAGATCCGCGTAGAGGTCGCGGAACGCGCACGACTGCGGCGTGCAGCCGCGCGCGCCCGGGGTCTCGTTCCAGTTCGGCAGCAGCGGCTGGTCGGGGCGGCCCGAGCGCGGATAGATGTAGAGGACGTCGAAGTCGCGGATGTTCACGAGGCCGAGGGACGAGTCGAGCACGAGATCGGGGAGCTCGAGGCCGACGAGATGGTCGGCGGCACCGTCGTCCTCGCGGAACGGGCAGGCCCGGCGGCAGCGAGTAGACGTCATGCGACACCGCAGACCTCCATCGCGACACGCGCGTACACGTCCGCGGTCTGCACGAGACCGTCGATCTCGAGGTTCTCGCCCAGCTCGACGTCCATCAGCCCGGTGGACGTGCCGTAGTTCAGCGTCGGCACGCCGTATCGCGTCAGCGCGGATGCGTCGCTGAACCAGCGCGTGACGTCGCGCTCCGGCTTCGCGCCGTAGACCTGCTCGTGCGCGGCGTCGACCGCGCTGACGAGCTCGTGTCCCTCGTCGATCTCCGCGCCGGGCGCGGTGACGTACACCTCGCCCTCGGCGTCGTGCGGAAGGCCGCGCACCATCTCCAGCACCTCGGCGCGCGCGACCGACATCGGCTTCGTCGGCGGGACGCGGATGTCGAGAAAGAGATCGGTGTGATGCGGCGTGCGCGACACGCGCCAGCCGAAGCCGCCGTCGATCGCGCCGACGTTGACGATCGCCTTCGCGCCGCGATACGCGTTCGAGGGGTCGTTCTCCCACGTCGGGATCCACTTCTGCACGGCGTCGAGCACCTCGTGCATGCGCAGGATCGAGTTCTCGCCGCTCCGTCCCTCGCTGAACGCGGTGTGGATGAAGCCGCCATGGACGCGGATGCGCAGCCAGAGCGAGCCGAAGTGACCGAGGACGACCTTGCCCTCGGTCGGCTCTCCCAGCAGGCACATGTCGGCGACGCCGCCGTGCGTGACGAGATACCGCGTCCCCGCCGCGTACCCGCGGTACTGCGCACCCTGCGCGTCGCCCTGCTGCGTCTTCTCGATCTCGCCGCAGACGGCCGCGATCAGCACGTCGCCGCGCAGGCGCACGCCGGCGTCGTCGAGCGCACGCAGCGCCTCGACGTAACACGCGAGCGCGCCCTTCATGTTCGAGATGCCGAGCCCGTACAGGCGGCCGTCGCGCTCGAACGCCGACGGCTGGAAGCCGGGCACCGAACGCAGCCACGGCTCGCGGCCGGAGTACGACGTGTCCATGTGGCCGTTGAACATCAGGCTCTTCCCGCCGCCTGCTCCCGAGCGCGTGCCGAGGACGTTCGCGCGGCCGTCCTCGACCTGCTGCCACTGCACGTGCAATCCCATCGAGTCGAGCGTCTGCGCCATGAGCTCGGCCATCGCCTGCTCGTCGCCGGTGAAGCTGTGCACGCCGATCATCCGCGACGCGGTGTCGACGAGACGCTCGCGATCGATCTTCACCATGCCTCGTACCCGCCGATCAGGTCGCCCGCATCGACGCCGAGCTCCACGAGAAGCGCGGCCGCGAGCGACGACGAATAGCCGTGCGCGCAGACGAGACAGACGCGGCGGCCGGCGAGATCTTCCGTTCGCCACGGCAGAACGGAGAGCGGCACGTGCTTCGCGCCCTCGATGACGCCGAACGTCTCGCGCTCGTCGGCGGAGCGAGTGTCGACGATCAGCAGATCTGGATCCGCCTTTACGTCCTCAGGGGTGTACCGCCTGATGCGCGAACGTGCCTCGGCGAGCATCGTGTCTATCCGCGACGGAGTTGCGGCAGGACCTTCTCGCCGAACAGGCGAATCTGCTCGTGCCGGTTCGCGCCCCAGAGCTCCAGCATCACGTGGCTGCATCCGGCGTCACGGTACTCCTCGATCGCCTCGATGCAATCGGCAGGCGTCCCCGCGATCGGCCGGCACTTGTCCAGCAGCGCGTCGGAGACCTTCGCCTTCGCGGCGAGACGGCCGCCCTGCTCCATCGCGTCGGCGACGGGCCGGATCTCGTCCTGCTCGATGCCGGCGAGGTCGAGGAGCGTGTCGGCCGCGCCCTGGATGTTCTGCACCTTGTTGGCGAGGTACATCCCGGCGATCTCGCGGGCGCCGTCGCGGCCGGCATCCCGGTCGGTCTCGTGGATGGAGGCGACGACGGTGCAGCCGACGTCGATCTTGTCGCCGACGTTCTTGCGCGTGTAGCGGACGAACGGAGGCGTCGTGATCGACGGTGTCAGACACCCGTCGGCGATCTCGCCGGAGAGCGCCTGCATCTTCGGCGCGGTCGCGGCGATGTAGACCGGCGGCACCTCGCGCGGCGAATGCGCATCCGCGGCCAACGCGGGCACGTCGGCGCTCCACGTGTCGCCGTCGTACTCGAAGCGCTCTCCGCCGAGGACGCCGCGCACGATCGTGACCGCGTCGCGCATCGGGCCGAGCGTCTTCGTCGTCTGCGTCTTCGTGTTGTTGAGGAAGATCTTCGAGGTTCCGAAGCCGAGGATGAACCGCCCCGGGCCGGCCGCCTCCTGCACGACGCGCGCGTCCATCGCCGCCTGAACGGGATGCCGCGTCGAGGCGGCGATGATCCCCCAGCCGATCGTCAGGCGCGTCGTCTCGCGACCCATGAGCGCGGCGACGCCGGTGGACGAGCGCGCTTCCATCCCGTGCTTGCGCCACCAGGGATACGCCTCGGCGAGCCAGATGGTGTCCATCCCCGCGTCGTCCATCGCGCGCGCCGACGCGAGCATCTCGTCGAGCGGCTCCATCGTCAGCTGCATGACGCCGATGCGGAACGGGCGGCGCCACTACTGCTTCTGCGCTTCTTGCACCTGCACCTCGAGCGCGGAGAGGACGTGCTCCACCTGCTGGTTCACGATCGGCTGCAGGACGCGCTGTCCCATCGAGCCGACCGGGCCGGCGATCTTGACCTCCGCCGACCACTTCATCGCGCAGCTGTCGCCCGCGTCGCTGAGGTCGAACGAGGTCTCCATGTTCAGCATGGCGCCGACGCCCGTGCCCTTGATCGCCATCCGCGCGAACTCGGGCTCGCGCTCCTCGATCTTCTCCATCTCGACCTTCATCTTCAGGCCGCCGAGGCCGAGCGGGATCTTCACGTGCGCCGTCCACCGCCTGTCGTCGTGGATGTCGAAGTTCTCGACACCCGGCATGACCTTCGCCATCGACGCGGGGTCGTTCAGCACTTCCCACACGGTCGCGCGCGGCGCCGCGAACGTGCGCTCGCCGGAGACGTTCACTGCAGCAGCTCCCAGACGCGCTGGTACGGGTTGTGGCTGTCGGTCACGATCTTCCCGGTCGCGTCCTGCACGGCGGCGCACACCGCGTGGATTCCTGCGCCGCCGCCTTCGCCCATGCCCTTCGTGCCGAGCGGCGTGAACGGGGACGGGCTCTCGAGGAATCCCGTGCGCAGCGGCGGCATGTCGAGCGCGTGCGGCACGTGGTAGTCGTAGAAGTTCGGCGTGAGCAGGTTCCCGTCCTCGTCGTACTCGAAGATCTCGTGCACGGCGGCGCCGAGCGCCTGGGCAGTCGCGCCCATCACCTGTCCCTCGACGATCTGCGGGTTGATCCGCTTGCCGCAGTCGTCGACGGCGGCGTAGTCGACGATGTCGTAGTAGCCGGTCTCCGGATCGACCTCGACGACGGCGACGTGGATCTGCGCCGCGTACGTGAGCGTGAGGTTGCCGAACTTGCGCTCGATGTCCGGCACCTGGAACGGCGGCCGGTACACGTAGCGGCAGTTGAGCGTCACGCCGAGGTCCTCGGGGAGGCCCGCGTTGTTCGCGTTGATGATCGCGCCGCAGGCCATGAACGGCAGGAACGCCTCCGGGTTGTCCTTGATGCGGACGCCGCCGTCCGCGAGCTCGAGCGCCTCCGGCGGCACGCCGCCGAAGACGGCGCCGGCGAGCTTCTTGATCTCGACGACGAGCATGTCGGTCGCGCCCTTCACCGCGGAGAGGCCGGTGACGGCGAACTGGCTCGCGTACGTCCCGGAGAAGCCGGCGTGCGAGTTCCAGTAGCTGTCGTGGCCCGCGCGCACGTGCACGTCGTCGACCGAGCAGTTGAGGATCTCGGCGACGACCTGCGAGGCCGTCGTCTCGTGCCCCTGGCCCTGCGGCGTCGTGCCGAGCGTGACGACGATCTCGCCGAAGATGTCGAGCTTCACCGTCGCGACCTCGTTGTTCCCGGAGAACTGCAGCTCCGGGTTGATCATCCGCGACTGGCCGAAGTTGTTCGTCCCCGAGTCGAGCGTCGAGCCGATGCCGACCCCGAGGCGCTTGCCGCGCGACTCTGCGTCGCGGCGGCGCTCGTCCATCCCGTCCCAGCCGATGAGGTCGAGCGCGATGTCGAGCATCTGCGCGTAGTCGCCTGAGTCGTAGACGCAGCCGTTCGGCGTCTCGTACGGCATCTCCTCGGTCCGGATGTAGTTGCGCTTGCGCACCTCGACGGGATCGAGCGCGAGCTCGTGCGCGACGATGTCGATGATGCGCTCCGTGAACCACAGGTGCTGCATGCGCGAGTAGCCGCGGTTCGGCGACACCGGCGCCTTGTTCGTCGCGACCTGCGTGAAGTCGACGCGGATGTTGCGCCAGCGGTACATGCCGGGCGTGACCTGCGCCCAGATGACGCCGCCGAGCGGCTCGTAGCGGAGCCACGCGCCCGCGTCGTCGAGCGCCTTCGTGCGGAAGCCGAGCAGCGTGCCGTCGTCCTTGACCGCGACCTCGGTGTCCTGGAACCACCGCTCGTTCCCGTGCGACATCGACATGTGGAAGTCGGTGCGCCACTCCGTCCACTGGACGGGACGGTTGAGCTTGCGGGCGAGCAGGCAGCACGCGACGAGCTGCGGATGCGACGTGATCTTGTTGCCGAAGCCGCCGCCGATGTCCTGCGTGACGAAGCGCAGCTTGTCGAGGCCGCAGCGCATCGCCGGCCCCATCATGATCGCGGCGAATCCCGGGAACTGGTTGTTCGTGTGGATCGTCCACTGGCCCGTCCCGCGGTTGAACTCGACGAGCGCGCCGTCGCATTCGAGCGGCGTCGAGTTGAAGCGGTGGAAGTGGAGCTCGTCGATCTTGACCACGCGGTCCGCCTCGGCGAACGCGGCGTCGAGATCGCCCCACTCGTACACGCCTTCCCACATGAGGTTCGCGCCGGCTTCCTCGTGCAGCACCGGCGCTTCTCCATCGAGCGCCTTGCGTGCGTCGACGAGCGCGGGCAGCGCCTCGTACTCGACCTCGACGAGCTCCGACGCATCACGCGCGAGCTCGCGCGTCTCGGCGACGACGGCGACGACGGCCTCTCCGACGTAGCGCACCTTGCCGAGCGCGAGCGCGAAGTCCTTGATCTGCCCGCCCGGCGCGCCCGCGATCTGGAAGAACGGATCGGTGAGCGCGGCCACCTCCTCGCCGGTGAGCGTGCCGTAGACGCCCTTGATCGACTCGGCCTTCGACACGTCGATCGAGGTGATGTGCGCGTGCGCATACGGCGACCGGACGAAATGGATGTAGCCCATCCCGTGGCGCTTGACGTCGTCGACGAAGACGCCCTGGCCCTGCGTGAGCCTGCGGTCCTCCTTGCGCGGGACGCTCTCCCCGAGCAGGCTCTTTCCGACTTCGACCTTCGCCGGCGCGACGGTCGTGTTCACTTCGCCACCGACTTGACCGCTTCGACGATGTTCCAGTAGCCGGTGCAGCGGCAGATGTTGCCCTGCAGCGCCTTGCGGATCTCGTCCTCGCTCGGGCTCGCGTTCTCGCGCAGGAGCGCGGTCGCGCTCATGAGCATCCCCGGCGTGCAGTAGCCGCACTGGAGCGCGTGATGGTCGGTGAATGCCTGCTGCAGCTCGGTCAGCTTGTCGCCGTCGGCGAGCCCTTCCACCGTCTCGATCTCGCTGCCGTTGGCCTGGACCGCGAGCAGCATGCAGCTCTTGAGGAGCTTGCCGTCGACGATGACCGAGCACGCGCCGCAGTTGCCGGTGTCGCAGCCGATGTGGCTGCCGGTCAGGTCGAGGTCGTCGCGCAGGAAGTGGATGAGCAGCTTCCGCGGCTCGACGTCGCGCTCGTAGACCGTGCCGTTGACGCTGACCGAGATCTCCATCAGCGCGTCGCCTGCCTTGCCGCGCGCTCGGCGAGCACCTCGGCGAGATGCGCACGGTAGGCGCTCGACGCGTGCACGTCGCCGGGCGGATCGAGCTTCGCGGCGCGCACGGCGGCGCGCACGTGGTCGGCCGACTCCGCCTCGATGACGATCGGGACGGCATCGACGCAGCCGAGCGCGACGCGGAGCGAGCCGTTCATGCTCGCGGCCGCGTTCGCGATGCACGTGCCGTCGACGCCGAGCGTGACGGCGGCGAAGCCGTCGCGCTTGCCGGCCGGGATGGTGATCTTCGTCAGGAGCTCGTCCTGCGCGACGGCGGTCATGTACACGCCGAGGAAGAAGTCGGCCGCGGGAACGGTTCGCTCGCCACTCGCGCCCGTGATCGTGAACTGCGCGCCGATCGCGGCCATGAGCGGCGGGAGGTGGTTCGTCGGGTCGTTCGAGCAGAGGTTGCCGCCGATCGTGCCGCGGTTCCGCACCTGGACGTCCGCGATCTGGGCGCACACCTCGCCGAGGATCGGCCGGGCGCGCGCCTCCGCCGACTCCATCAGCTCGGTGTACGTCGACATCGGCCCGATCGAGAGCGTCCCGTCGGAGCCGAGCTCGATGCCCTTGAGCTCCTCGAGCCCGTTCAGGTCGACGAGCGCGTCCGGGGAGGCAGCCCGGGCCTTCATGACGTTGATGAGCGTCTGCCCGCCCGCGAGCGCCCGAGCTCCGTCGTTGGCGGCGAGCAGCGTCAGCGCCTGCGCGACGGACGACGGCTTCACATACTCGACCTCGCGCAGCAGCAAGCCTACGGCTCCTGGTCACATGCGAAGGTGAGCGCGCCTTGGGGCACAGATGCCACGAGCGGTGATCCTACGTTTCGCTAGAACCGCTTTGCAAGCGGCATTTTATTTTTTGTTCGCGCCGACGGCTTCGCCGTGGATGCGGTTCGCCGCCTCGCGCAGGCGCCCGCCGGAGCGCTGGGCGCGCACGGCGAGGATCTCGGCGACGATCGAGACAGCCGTCTCGGAGGGCGAGTCCGCCCCGAGGTCGAGGCCGCTCGGGCCGGAGATGCGCTCGAGATCGTCCTCCGCCACGCCCTCCTCGAGCAGCAGGCCGCGACGGCGCTGCTGGTTGCGCCGCGACCCGAGCCAGCCGAGGTAGAACGCGTCGGTCGCGAGCGCGCCGTGCATGAGCGGCAGGTCGAACTTGTCGTCGTGCGTCAGGACGACGATCGCGGTGGACGCATCGGGGCCGACGGCGGCGAGCGCCTCGTCGGGCCAGAGCACGAGCAGCTCGTCCGCGCTCGGGATGCGCTCCGCGCGTGGCGAAGCGCGGGCGGGCGTCGGCGACGATCGTGCGCCAGCCGAGCAGCTTCGCGTTGGCGCACAGCGCCTCCGCGGTGTCGACCGCGCCGTAGACGAAGAGCCGTGAGAGGCTCCGCGAGCGACGTCCGCGAACACGCTGCGCTCCCCGACCTCGATCACGTGGCTGCGGCCGCGACGGCGCGCCGCCTGCTCGAGCTCGGGATCGTGCAGCTTCTCGCCCACGCCGTCGCCGGCGATGACGGTGAGCGCACACGTCGCCGCCTCCGCTCGCCGAGCGGCTCGACGAAGACGTCGATCTCGCCGCCGCACGGAAGCCCGACGCCGAACGCCATCTCGTCCGTGATCCCGTAGGTGACGAGGCGCGGAACGCCGGTCTCCATCACCTCCTGCGCCGCGAGGATGACGTCGCTCTCGACGCATCCGTTGGAGACGGAGCCCTCGAGGCTCCCGTCCGCGCGCACGATCAGCTTCGAGCCGACCGGCCGGGGCGCGGAGCTCCGGGTGGCCACCACGGTTGCGACGACGTCGGTCATCGCCCCAAATATGCCTTGCGCAGGTCCTCGTTCTCCCGGAGTGAGGCCGCCGGCCCCTCGAGCACGAGCCGTCCCGTGGAGAGGACGTAGCCGCGGTCGGCGATCGAGAGCGAGACGTTCGCGTTCTGCTCGACGATGAGCATCGCGACGCCCGACTCGTGCACCTGCTTGATGATCTCGAAGCTCCGCTCGACGAGGATCGGCGCGAGGCCCATCGACGGCTCGTCCATGAGCAGCAGCTTCGGCTTGGACATGAGCGCGCGGCCCATCGCGACCATCTGCTGCTCGCCGCCGGAGAGCGTCCCCGCGAGCTGGGTGCGCCGCTCGTACAGCAGCGGGAAGAGCTCGTACACGCGGTCGAAGTCCTCCTTCTTCCCGCCGCCGTGCAGGTACGCGCCCATCTCGAGGTTCTCGAGCACGGTCATCGGCGCGAACGAGCCGCCGGTTCTCGGGGACGATCGCCATGCCCTTCTTGATGCGATAGCTCGTCGAGCGGCCGGTGACGTCCTCGCCGTCGAAGCTGACCGAGCCGTTGCGCGGCGAGACGATGCCGAGCACGGTCTTCAGCGTCGTCGACTTGCCGGAGGCGTTGCCGCCGAGCAGGCACACGAGCTCGCCCGCCTCGATCCGCAGCGTCAGCCCCTGCAGGATGTGGATCGGCCCGTAGAACGTGTCGACGTTCTGAACTTCGAGGAGGGCGCTCACTTCGTCGCCGTCGCCTTCGTGCCGAGGTACGCCTCGACGACGCGCGGGTTGGTCGCGACTTCGTCGAAGCTTCCCTCGGCGATCTTCACGCCGTGGTCGAGTGCGATCACGCGGTCGGAGATGCCCTCGACGACGTGCATGTCGTGCTCGATGACGAGGATCGTGTAGCCGCCCTGGTCGCGCAGCCGCCCGATGAGCTCCGCGATCTCGTGCGTCTCGACGGGGTTCATCCCGGCGGCGGGCTCGTCGAGCAGGAGGAGCTTCGGCTTCGTCGCGGTGGCGCGCGCGATCTCGAGCCGGCGCCGGTTCGCGTACGAAAGGCTGTACGCGGGCTGATCCCAGCGGTAGCCCATGAGACGCTCGCCGAAGAACGCGAGGCGCTCCGAGGCGAACTCCCGGATCGCACGCTCCTCACGGCGCATGCCGGGAGTGCGCAGCATCGACCGGAAGACACCGGCGTGCGTGTGGCCGTACTCGGCCGCCATGACGTTCTCGATCACGCTCATGTTCAGGAAGAGGCGAAGCGTCTGGAACGTGCGCGAGACGCCGCGCTGGCTGATCTGGTGCGGCTGGAGCCCGACGAGGCTCTTGCCCTCGAGCAGGATGTCGCCGGCGGCCGGCCGGTAGATGCCGGTGATCAGGTTGAAGAGCGTCGTCTTCCCCGCGCCGTTCGGCCCGATGACGCTGACGATCTCGCCCTCGTTGACGTCGATGTCGAGGTCGACGACGACGGCGAGACCGCCGAAGTTGAGCGAGACCTGCTTGATCTCGAGGAGCTTCCCGGCCATCAGACGATCTCGACTCTCCGTTCGCCGAGCAGGCCGTTCGGCCGGATGATCATGAGCGCGATGAGGATGAGCCCGAGGACGATGTAGCGCGCCGGGTCGGGCTGCGTCAGCATCACGTTGTCCCAGACGAAGGCGGCGAGGTAGAGCGCCGGCGGCAACAGCACGAGCCGCAGCCGGCCGTGCACGAGCGTCAGCAGGAGCGCGAAGCAGATGACGCCGATGTACGTCGTGGGCGGGATCCAGCCGGCGAGATGCCGCGGGATGATCACCCAGTACGAGACGACGTGCTGCAGGCCGCCGTGTGCGCTGCCGGCAACCCAGGAGTGGTGGATCGCTCCCGCGATCGCGTGGCAGGCGAACCCGAAGGCGAGCGTCGCGCCGACGACGAGCCCGAGCCGTCGCGAGAGGCGGAACGCGACGAGCAGCCCGCCGACGAGCGCGATGTAGAAGATCACGCGGGACTTGTTCGGGTCGCGCAGGAGCTCGAGCAGCGGCCCGATCACGAGCGCGCCGAGCACGACGCCCCGCTGGCTCCCGGAGCCGCCGAGGATGACCATCGTGTAGACGGTGATCAGCAGCACGAAGTAGAACGTCAGCGGCAGGACGCTCGCGCTGAGCGATGCGAAGAGCGTCCCCGTCAGTGCGGCGATCGCCGCGCCGAACGAGAAGGCCATCAGCTTCAGCGCGTTGACCGGCATGCCCATCGCCTCGGCCGCGAGCGGATCCTCGCGCAGCGACCGCCACGCGCGGCCGGTGCGCGACAGGTTGACGAACCTGAGCGCGACGTAGATCAGCGCGAAGAAGCCGAGCGCGACGTAGTAGTACGAGACGGCGAACACGCCGCCGTGCTCCACCGGAAGGTTGTGCCCGAACGCGTGCAGCGGCTTGACGGTGAAGATCCCGAACGCGCCGCCGGTGACGTTGTGGCCGAAGATGCTGTCGCCGTTCGTCGCGATGGTCTGGAAGAGCTGCAGGAAGAACAACGTCACGATGGCGAGGTAGTCGCCGTGCAGGCGCCTCGACGGCAGGCCGAGGAGGAAGCCCGCGATCGCACCGATCGCGACGACGACCGGGATCGCGACGTACGCGGGTAGATGCAGGTGGAACTGGTTCGAGTCGAGGAGCGCGTACGAGTAGGCGCCGAGCCCGTAGAACGCGACGTAGCCGAGATCGAGGAGCCCGCCCCACCCGACGACGACGTTGAGGCCGAGCGCGAGCATCATGTAGAGCACCGTGTCGAAGGCGACACGGCGGACGTAGCCGCTCGACGCGACAGCCGGCAGCAGGCACATGACGCCGACGAAGAGCGTCAGCCACGTCCACCACGGGAATCGCGCGGAACCGCTCCTCCATCGGCGCGAGCGGGCCGCCGCGAATGAACCGCCGCTCGGCGTGCCGGGCGACCCACTCGTCCTGTCCGACCGCGGGGCCGGTCGCGGGCGTCTCGAAGGTGTGCGGGGTCGAGTCGGTCACGTCACACCTTGTTGATGCCGGCGCGTCCGAGGAGGCCTTGCGGCCGGAAGATCATGAACGCGATGAGGATGGAGAACACGACGAGGTCGGACCACTTCGTCGACACGTATCCCTGCGTGTACGACTCGGCGAACCCGAGGATGAGGCCGCCCGCCATGGCGCACCGGGAATGGAGCCGATGCCGCCGATCACCGCCGCGGTGAAGCCCTTGAGGCCGGCGACGAAGCCGATGGCGACCGTCGTCGGGACGCGTAGCGCGAACATCACGCCTGCAGCGCCCGCGAGCGCCGATCCGAGGATGAACGTGAACGTGATCACCTTGTCGATGTCGATGCCCATCATCGCGGCGGCCTCGCGGTCGTAGGACGTCGCGCGCATCGCCTTGCCGGTGCGCGTCTTGTTCACGAGGACGTACAGGGCGAGCATGAGCGCGAACGCGGCGCCGATGGTGATGATCCGCAGCAACGGGATGCGGACGTTGCCGATGTCGAATCCCTTGAAGTAGAGCTCTCCGTTCCCGAGCTCGAAGCTGTTGTACGTGCGCGGCGTCGCGCCGAAGAGCAGCTGCATCGAGTTGGCGAGGAAGAAGGAGACGCCGAGCGCGCTGATCAGCGGCGCGATGCGCGGCGCGTCACGCAGCGGGCGGTAGGCGAAGCGCTCGATGACGACGCCGAGGATGGCGCAGCCGCCCATGGCCGCGAGCGTGACGATCGTGATCAGCGCCCACACGGGGACGTTCGGGCTCGCTGCGCCGCCGAGCAGCTGCAGCACGCCGAAGCCGATGAACGTCCCGACCATGAACACGTCGCCGTGCGCGAAGTTCAGGAGCTTGAGGACGCCGTAGACGAGCGTGTAGCCGAGCGCGATGAGGGCGTAGACGCTCCCGAGCGTCAGAGCGTCGACGGTGAGCTGGATGAATGTGTCCATACGTGGATGCCCACCGTAAAGCTAAACGGATGACCGGTCCGAAGACCGGCCATCCGCGTCGCCCGAGGTTGTCTTAACCGACGAGCTTGTACGAGCCGTCGGCCTGGATCTGGAAGATGTAGAACTTCGCGTTCAGCGGGTCGTTCGACTTCGTGGACCACTTGAAGGTCCCGCCGAGGATCCAGTTCTTGATCGACACCTGCTTGACCTTGCGCAGCACGTCGTGTCGATTCTTGATGACGCCGTGATCCGCCTTGCAGGCAAGGCTGATCGCCTGCATCAGGATCTGCGCCGCGCCGTAGGCCGGCGGGCCGAACGAGCCGACGGGCTTGCCGGGGTTCGCTTTCTTCCAGCCGGCGACGAGCGATGCGTCGGCCGCGATCCCGGTGATGTCCGGAGCGAAGTTGGACACGTACGAGCCCGGCACCTTGAATGACGTCGCGTCGTTCGAGCCGTCTCCGCCGAACACCTTCGCCTTCTTGCCCTGCTCGAGCAGCTGCTGCGCGAACGTCTGCGCGTCGGCCGGCTTCTGCGTCGGGAAGAAGACGATGTCGGCGTCACTCGGAACCTTCGTCACGTACGCCGAGTAGTCGGTCGTCGTGTTCGGGGCCGAGAGCCGGATCGTCGTCACGCCTGCGGCCTTGAGGGTCGTCTCGACCGCATCCGAGAGGCCGAGCGAGTACGGCTCCTGGAAGTCGAGGAGGACGACCTTCTTGACGTGCAGGTTCTTGATCATGAAGTTCGCGTCGCTCGGGCCCTGGATGTAGTCACCCGGAACGTCACGGAAGAACGCGGGCGTTCCCTCCTTCACGCCGGAGACCGTCTTCGTCAGGTCGGTGCGCGTGGCGGACGGGGACAGATGCGCGATCCCTGCCGAGAAATACGTCTGCGTCGACGCGGCGACCGCGCCCGACGTGGACGGGCCGAGAATCGCGACGACACTCTTGTTGCCGACGTACTTCTGCGCCAGATCCTGTGCCGGAGTGGCGCCCTGCTCAACGGGGGTGTCCCCGCCGACGAGCTTGATCTTCAGGTGGTAGCTCTTGGCGAGCGTCTTGACCGCATAGCTCGCCCAGCTCATCTGCTCCTGCCCCAGGAACGCCGCGCCTCCGGTGAGAGGCGTCACGAACGGGAGCGTGAACGTGCTCTTGCAGCTCACGCCGCCCGCCGCGGCGGCCTGTCGGTTCGCCTGTGCGCTCGCTGCGACGACTGCCGTCGCGACGAGCACCAGGAAAAGGCTGATGCCCTTCTTCATGTGCCCTCCTATTGCATGATTCGCCCGAGTCTCGGCAGTGTGCGTTCTCGGGGTCGGACTGTCAATGATCTGATCAAATGTGACGCGTTGCTGTGATCTGATCAAACAGGCCGCAGCGCTTCGACCCATCCCGCGGTGTCGAGGAACTGCCTGAAGCGCACTGCCTTGCCCTTCTCCACCGTCCACACGTGGACGAAGGGGACGTCGAGCGTCTTGCCCGTTTCCTTGCCGACGCCGCGGTAGCGCCCGAGGACGACGACCTCCGAGCCGGCGTCGAGGAACTGCTCGGGCACGGCCGAGAACTCGGCCCACCACGACTCGTCGAGCGGCTCGAAGATGTTCCGCCGGACCTCGTCGACGCCGCGGTAGAGCCCACCGTGCGGAAGGCCCTGTGCCTGGTGCCACTCGATCTCCGGGTGCATGTCGGCGAGGACTGCGTCGAGGTCGCCGCGCTCGAATGCGACGTACGAGCGCTCGACCAGAGCCAGATTGTCCATCGAGCGAATGTATCTAGAGTGGCGCAATGCGCTGGTGCCTGCAGTCGGACGAGGAGAACGTCCTCTTCGGAACGGAGCGCGGCTGCGACGAGTTCGAGCAGCGGCTGCTGCGCTTCGACGCCGCCGCGGAGCGCACGCCCTCGGTCGACGACGAGATGCTCTACGTCCTGCGCGGCCGCGCCGTCGCGACCGTGGACGGCAAGCGCGCCGAGCTCGAGCCCGGGACTGCGGTGTACATCGCGGCCGGCTCGCGCTGGAGCGTCGACGAGGCGGACGACGTCGAGATTCTGTCGGTGCTCGTCCGCGGCCCGCTCCCGGCGGACGGCGCCGGGCACGCGGTCGTCGGGCTCGACGAGGTGGAAGCGGGCGAAGCGACCGCCGGCCGCATGTTCCGGCTGCTCGCGCCGTGCCGCTCCGCGACGCAGTTCGTCGGCTACATCCCCGCCGGACGCGCGCCCGACCACTACCACCGCTACGACGAGGTCGTGTACGTCCTCGAGGGCGAAGGCGCGCTGCACATCGACGGGGAATCTGCGCCCGCTTCGGCCGGGATCGTGCATCCACCTTCCTGCGGAGCTCGTGCACTCGCTCGAGAACCACGGGCCGGGCGAGATGCGCGTGCTCGGCGTCTTCCGGCCGGCGGGCTCGCCGGCTGAGGCCTACTACCTCGACGGCACTGCCGCCTACCAGTACTGATGCCGCGGATCGAACGCAGCGCGCAGCTCGTCTGGGAAGGGAACGTCGCCCGCGGCGCGGGAACGATCACGGCCGGCACCGGCGCGTTCGCGGGCCTCGGGTACTCGCTCCCGACGCGCATCGGCCAGCCCGAGGGGAAGACGAGCCCCGAGGAGCTGCTCGCCGCCGCGCACGGCGGGTGCATCACGATGTCGCTCGCGGGCGAGCTGACGAAGGCCGGCACGCCGCCCGGCCGGCTCGACGTGTCGTGCCGCATCGTCATGGACGAGGTCGAGGGCCGCGGCCATCAGATCGTCGCCTCGTACGTCGACGCTGTCGTCGATGCGGACGGCCTCGACGACGACGGTCTGCGCACGGCGTTCGAGAAGGCCGACGAGGGCTGTCCGTTCTCGCAGCTGCTGCGCGCCGCCGGCGTCGAGCTCCACCTCAGCGCGCGCCGCGCGTGACGCTCGCCGAGCTCGCAGCGGCGCGTCGGACGCACAAGGCGTTCGGCCCGGAGCCTGTGCCGCGCGAGACGCTGCTCGAGTTGTTCGACCTCGCGCGCCTCGCGCCGAACCATCACCTGACGCAGCCGTGGCGCTTCCGCGTGCTCGGCCCCGAGTCGCTCGCGCGCCTCCAGGAGGCCGCCGGCCCGTCGGAGGCGGCGAAGCTCGAACGTGCGCCGACGCTCGTCGTCGTGTCCGCCGCGCTCGGCGGCGACCTCGTGCAGGACGAGGAGGACGTCTGCGCGACCGCTGCGGCGACGATGCTCGTGCTCCTCGCCGCGACCGAGCGCGGGCTCGCGTCGTACTGGCGCACGCCCGGCGTCCTGCGCACGGAGCGCGGTCGCGAAGCCGTCGGGGCCGGACGAGGCGAGCGCGTGCTCGGCCTCCTGCACTTCGGCGCGCCGGCGCGCGAGCCCGCTCCGCGCGAGCGCGACCCGGTCGAGACGTACGTCGAATTCCTCGCCTAGGCGCGGGATTCCACTGATGCCGGTGCTCCGTGCCGGCGCGACCCTGATTGCATGGCCGCAAGGAGCAAGGAGCACCCCTTCCCCGTCAGGGTGGCGTGGGAGCACGACCGCACGGTGCGCGCAACCGTCGCCGGCAAGCCGACAGTCGAGGTCGCGACGCCGCCCGAGTTCCATCGCGAGGCCGACCCGCGCATCTGGAGCCCCGAGGATCTGCTCACCGCCGCTGCCGCGTCGTGCCTCGCCGTCACGATCGCCGGCGCTGCCGCGCGCGAGGAGCTTGCGTTCGCCGATCTCTACGTGGACGCGACCGGCATCGTCGGGCGCCGCGACGACGGCGACTTCGGCTTCATCCGCATCGAGCAGCACGTGCGCATCGGCGTTGCCGCCGGCGACGAGGAGCGCGCACGCGCGATCGTCGAGCGCGCAGAGGCGTCGTGTCTCGTCGCCGTATCGCTCGACGTCGAGATCGAGACGGCGATCGAGGTCTTAGCTCTCGGCGGCGTCGCCGGGGCGCGGCTCCGCAACGCCTGAGCCCGGCTTGCCGACGACGGTCGGCTGCAGCGGCCGCAGGTAGAGCCGGTCGTAGCCGACGGCGGCGACGACCGCGCCGAGCGCCGGGCCGAGGTAGTAGATCCAGCCCTGCGCCCAGAAGTTGCCGATCAACTCGGGGCCGAACGCGCGCGCCGGGTTCATCGCCGCGCCGGTGAGCGGGCCGCCGAGGAAGACATCCATCGTGATCGTGAGCCCGATGGCGAAGCCGGCGATCGACTTGAACGCGCCACGCGGGTCGACCGCGGTCGCGAACACGGCGATGACGAGGAAGAACGTCATGATCCCCTCGAGCACGAACCCGCGGCCCGCGCCGAAGTGAGACGCGCTCGGGATGGCGCCGAAGAACTTCGGCTTGTGCACGAGCCACCGAAGGATCCCTGCCGCGATCACGGCGCCGCCGAACTGCGCGATCCAGTAGACGACGGCGAGCCGCGGCGTGATGCGACGTGTGCTGAGGAACCCGAGCGTGATAGCCGGGTTGAAGAGGCCGCCGGAGATATGGCCGAAGTTCGAGACCATGATCCCGATCGCGAGGCCGTTGGCGAGGGCGACGGCAACGATGTCGTTGCCGGAGATCGCGCCGGCGCCTCCGCCGATGAAGATCAGCGTGAACGTCCCGATGAACTCGGCCACACCGCGCCGGAGAACGCTCTCCTCCATCGTCGCGAAGCGTAGGACCAGGATCGGACGGAGCAGGTACCCTCGAAAGCGTGACCGAGTCGTTCGAGGTCGAGTGCCCGCACTGCCACAAGTCGTTCGCAGCGGAGCTGCTCGAGGGCGCGGCAGAACGTTATCGCGGCTTCAAGTGCCCGCACTGCAAGCTCTTCGTCCCGGCCGTGCGCGCGGACGACAGAGGAAGAGACCCGCCTAGCTGACCGCGTCCCGGAGCGCCTGCGCCTCCGGGAGATGCTCGAGCTTCTTCAGCGTGTTGTTCTCGATCTGCCGGATGCGCTCGCGCGTGACGCCGAACGCACGGCCGACCTCCTCGAGCGTGCGCGGCGGGCCGCCGCGCAGGCCGAAGCGAAGCTCGATCACCTGACGCTCGCGTAGCGGAAGCGCGCCGAGCGCGCTCTCGATGTCCTCGCGGCGGAGCGAGAGCTGCGCGGTGTCGAACGGCGACTCCGCTGCGTCGTCCTGGACGAAGTCGCCGAGCGCGGAATCCTCTTCTTCGCCGATCGGCTTCTCGAGGCTGACGGGGAGCTGCGCCATGCGCAGGATCTCGCGCACCTCTTCCGGCGTCATCTCGAGCTCCTCCGCGATCTCCTCGGCGTTCGGCTCGCGGCCGAGGCGCTGCACGAGTTGGCGCTCGATGTGCACGACCTTGTTCAGCTTCTCGACCATGTGCACCGGGATGCGGATCGTGCGTGCCTTGTCCGCGATCGCGCGCGTGACCGCCTGGCGGATCCACCACGTCGCGTACGTCGAGAACTTGTAGCCCTTGCGGTAGTCGAACTTCTCCACCGCGCGGATGAGACCGAGCGATCCCTCCTGGATCAGGTCGAGGAAGGAGAGGCCGCGGCCGAGATAGCCCTTCGCGATCGAGACGACGAGGCGCAGGTTCGCCTCGGTCATCTGCGTCTTCGCGCCCATGTCGCCGCGCTCGATGCGCTTCGCGAGCGAGACTTCCTGGTCGGCGGTGAGCAGCTGAACCTTGCCGATCTCGCGCAGGTAGAGACGGAGCGAGTCGAGCGAGGGCTCGACGGTCAGGTCGAGCTTCGGCGCCGCGACGACCTTCTCGTCTTCCGGCTGCGGCTGCTCGTGCGGAGGCGTCTTGTGCTGCTCGCCTTCCATGAGCTCGACGTTGTGCTCGATCAGGTACGTGTAGAAGTCTTCGATCTGCTCCTTCGTGAGCTCGACGTCCTCGAGCGCGTTGACGATCTCGTCATAAGTGAGGAACCCCTTCTCCTGTCCTTCGGCGACGAGCTTCTGAAGCTCTTCGACCTCGGGGAGCGAGATATCAACGGTGAGCACGTTGGCGACCTCCAGCTGCATGGTGGATTAGGAAACAGCGTCGGGCCGGACCCTCTCTCCTGCCGGCCTCACCTCGAAGGGTCCGGATCTTAGTCGTGAGTTACAGGTTCGTAAAGACTTTCGATTTCACCCACGAACTCGCCTCTGCTGTTGTGGATTTTTGTGCTAGCGAGCGGCGCGAGGTCGACTCCGAGCGGTGCGAGAAATGCCGCAAGTGCAGGCTCAAGTGGTCGCGAGGCACCGTCCTCCGCCTTGAGCGCGACGCCCATTCCGTCGCCGTCGCCGGCGCAGAAGAGACCCTCGGCCCCGCCTTTGGCGAACCAGCCGGGTGCAAGTTGCATGAGATGAAGGTCGGCTCCGTCCGGTCCGCCGACGAGATCGGGGCGCGCGCGCATCGCCGCGGTGACGCGCGCGCCGCCCTCGAGTTGCGGCAGACGGGCGAACGCGTGCGCCATGCGTTCGAGCGGAAACGCGAACGTCACGACGCCACATCCGTCGGTGGCCGTTGCGTTCGGCTGCGCTTCCGTCGCTTCTACGTGCGCGGCCAGCGCCGCCTGCTGGACGGGATGGTCGGGCAGGCGATAGCCGGCGGTCGGCCAGCCGTGCGCGCGGCAGAGCGCGAGCATCCCGGCGTGCTTGCCGGAGCAGTTGTGGAAGACGCGCTCCGGCGGCCGTCCCTCCTGCAGGCCGACCTCGAGGTCGTCCTCGGTGGCGGGCGCCTTCGCGAGCAGCGCGCGTACGGCAGCGATCTGGTCGTCGGTCGCGCGATGCGAGGCGGAGGCGATCGCGAGGTCCGCGTCGTCTAGGTCGTCGCGCGCGCGCGCGAGGGGAAGCGCCTGGATCGGCTTCGACGAGCTGCGCATGAAGCAGACGAGATTCGGGTCTCCGGCGACCGCGACGATCTCGCCGTCACGGACCGCGACGGCATGCACGGTGTGGCGCGCCTCGACCGTCCCGTTGCGGCGCACCTCGACGACGATCGGGCCCACGGCGGCGCAGCCTAGTGTCTTGCGAACGGGCGGTAAATCCCGTATGTTCGGGATATGCCACCCATTCTCGATTACGACGCCCCCGACACGCTCGTCGTTGCCGCACCCGAGCAGCTCAAGGCTCTGGCCGACCAAGTGCGCACCGCGATCATCGCGCTCCTCCGCGAGCGGGCGTACTCGACCCAGCAACTTGCGAAAGGAGCTCGGCATCCCGAAAGGCACCGTCGGCCACCACCTGAAGGTGCTCGAGCACGCGGGCCTCATCAAAGTCGTGCGCACGCGGCAGGTGCGCGCCGTCACGGAGAAGTTCTACGGCCGGACGGCGCGGCTCTTCCTCTACCAGACCGAGGACCCGGCGGACGCGCGCGCGATCGGCGTCGCCACGCTCCGCCAGGCCGCGGGCGAGCTCGAGCGCGCGCCGGAGAGCGCGGGCATCGGACACACGAAGGTGTCGCTCACGAAGAAGGACGCCGCACGCCTCGAGCGCCGCTTGAAGAAGTTGATGGAGGACTTCCTCGCCGCGGAGAACCCGGAAGGCGAGCCGTACGCGCTCGTCACTGCCATGTACCGGAGACCCGATGCGTAGGCCGACCGGCGGCCTGTGGTCGCATCCCGACTTCGTCAAGCTCTGGACGGGCCAATCGATCAGCGAGGTCGGCTCGCAGGTGTCGCAGCTCGCGATCCCGTGGCTCGCGGCCGTCGGCCTGCACGCGAGCCCGATCGAGTTCTCGCTCCTCGGTGTGTTCGGCTTCCTGCCGTTCATCCTGTTCGCGCTGCCTGCCGGCGTGTGGGTGGACCGGCTCCGCCGCCGTCAGATCCTCATCGTCGGGCGACGCCTCGCGCGCAGTCCTGCTCGCGCTCATCCCGATCCTGTGGGCCACCGGCGTGCTGCAGATCTGGCACCTGCTCGTCCTGCAGTTCGTCGATCGGGATCTTCACCGTCTTCTTCGACGTCGCGTACCAGTCGTACCTTCCTGCGCTGATCGAGCGCGAGCACCTCGTCGACGGCAACTCGAAGTTGCAGCTCACCGTCGTCGGTCGCACAGGTCGGCGGCCCGAGCCTCGCGGGCGGTCTCATCGCTGCGATCACCGCGCCGTACGCGATCGTCGCCGACGCGGTGAGCTTCGTCGTCTCGACGCTCTTCATGGTGCGCATGCGCCACCGCGAGAACGTGCCCGAGCGCAAGCCCGGCGAGTCGCACCCGAAGATGTGGCCGCAGGTGAAGGAAGGGCTCGCGTGGGTGGTCGGCAATCGCCACCTCCGCCCGATCGCGTTCTGCACGGGCACGTCGAACTTCTTCGACCAGATCCTCTTCGCCGTGCTTCCTCCTCTACGCCGTCCGCGTGCTGCACCTCTCCTCGGTTGCGATCGGCGCCGCGTTCGCCGTCGGCTCGCTCGGATCGATCGCCGGCGCACTCTCCGCGAACCGCCTGCAGAAGCGCCTCGGTGTCGGGCCGGCGATCGTCACGTACGCGATCGTCTTCTCGTTCGCGGGACTCCTCTTCCCGCTCGCACCGCGCTCGTTCCCGCTGCCGGTGCTCATGGCCGGCTCTCGCGATCTTCGGGTTCGGCGGGGTCGCGTACAACATCACGCAGGTCAGTCTGCGCCAGGCGATCACGCCGGAGCGCCTGCAGGGCCGGATGAACGCGGCCATGCGCTGGATCGTCTGGGGGACGATCCCGCTCGGCACGCTCACGGGCGGCGCGATCGGCCAGGCCGTCGGCCTGCACGCAGCGCTGTGGGTGGGCGCGATCGGCGGCGTCCCCGTTTTCCTCTGGGTGCTGCTCTCGCCGGTACGCTCGATTCGAGAGATGCCCGAGCCCGTGAGCGAACCGACTCCTGCGCAGGCCGAGCTCGAGGGTGGCCTTCTCGAAGGCACGCCGCTCGCCGGCCCCGCATCGGCGGATGCGTAGCGTCCTCTGGCGCGACCGCGCGTTCGTCCGACTCTTCGCCGCCAACGCCATCAGCCAGCTCGGGACGCAGTTCAGCGTCCTCGCGCTGCCGCTCACCGCGCTCTTCGTCCTGCACACAGGCGCGCTCGAGGTCGCGCTTCTGCGTGCGTTCAACGTGCTGCCGTTCGTCCTCTTCTCGCTCCCCGCCGGCGTGTGGATCGACCGGCTGCGCCGTCGCCCGTTGATGATCGTCGCCGACATGGGCCGCGCACTCGCGCTCGCGTCCATTCCCGTCGCGTTCTGGCTCGGCCGGCTCAGCCTCACGCAGCTGTACGTCGTCGTCGCGATCCACGGGACGCTGAGCGTCGTCTTCGACGTCTCGTACCTCTCGTTCCTCCCCGGCCTCGTCCCGCGCGAGCGGCTCGGCGACGCAAACGCGAAGCTGCTCGGGTCGCAGGCGGTCGCGCAATCCGCAGGCCCGTCGATCGCCGGAGCCGTCGTCGGCGCCGTCGGAGCAGCCGTCGCAGTTCTCGGCGACGCGGTGAGCTTCGCGGTCTCCGCAGATCTTCGTGGCCGCGATCCGGGGACGAGAGGAACGGCCCGAGCCGACGACGACGCGCAAGCGCGACGAGCTGCTCGAAGGGCTCCGATACGTCTTCTCGCAGCCGTACCTCCGGACGCTGACGATCTGGACGTCGCTCTGGAACCTCTTCACCTCCGGGTTCGGAGCGATCGTGATCGTCTACTACGTGCGCGACCTGCACTGGAGCGCGACGGAGATCGGCGTCATCAGCGCAATCGGCACGTCGGGGCTCGTGCTCGGCTCGCTCGTCAACCAGCGGCTCGTGCGGCGACTCGGCATCGGTCCGATGATCGCGTTCTCCGGCATCGCGTTCTCGTGGACGCTGATCGCGGTCCCGCTCGTCCCCCGGGCGCACGCCGCGCCGCTTCTCGCTGCGATCGGCTTCGTCGGCACGACCTTCGGGTTCTTCGCGAACGTGAACCAGCTCACGCTGCGCCAGGCGATCACGCCGCACCGGCTGCTCGGCCGCATGAACTCCGTGGTGCGTTTCATGTACTGGGGGACGATCCCGCTCGGCTCGCTCCTTGCCGGCCTGGCCGTCGGGCCGTTCGGTCTCCGCACGACACTCGTCGCCGCCGGCATCGGCTCGACCCTCTGCTGCGTGCCGATCATGGCGTCCCGGATCCGGAGCGCTACCGTGCCCACAGATGCCCGAGCTCCCGGAGATGGAGGCGTGGCGGCGCCAGCTGGATGACCCGGTCTCGGCGTTCCCGATCGCGAAGGCCGGCCCGGCGCACATCGCCACGCTGAAGACGTTCGACCCGCCCGTCTCCGCCCTCGAAGGACGTCGGTTCACGGGCGCCGAGCGGCGCGGCAAGCGCCTCTTCTTCCCGACGGAGGACGGCGAGCTCGTGCTCGTCATCCACCTGATGACGTCGGGCCGCCTGAAGTACCTGAAGGCCGGCGAGAAGGCGCCGAAGGTGCCCGCGTTCGCGCTCGAGTTCGCCGGCGGCTCGAAGCTCGTGCTCACCGAGAACGCGCGACGGAAGCGCGCCGGCGTGTGGCTCCTGACACCCGAGGCGGCGGAGGCCGAGGTCGCGCACCTCGGGCCGGACGCGCTCGGCATCGGCGCCGCCGCGCTCGGGGAGATCCTGCGGCGCGAGTCGCGCCGCCTGCATCCGCTCCTGCGCGACCAGCGTGCGCTCGCCGGCATCGGACGCGCGTGGTCGAACGAGATCCTCCACGAGGCGAAGCTCTCGCCGTACGCCCTCTCGACCGACCTCGACGACGCCGAGGTCGAGCGCCTCGCCGCCGCGATCGACTCCGAGCTCGCCCGCGGGCTCGCGCTCCGGGAGCAGGGAGCCGGCGACGCGCGCGCCTACCGCGTCCACGACAAGCTCGGCGAGCCGTGCGACGTGGACGGGACGCCCATCGCCCGGGTCGACTTCGAGGAGCACACGATCTACTACTGCCCGACCTGCCAAACCGGAGGACGCGTCCTGAAAGACCGGCGGCTTTCGCGCCTCCTGCGATAATGCGCCATGGCCACGGTCGCTGATCTCATGGTGCGGGATGTCCTGACCGTCGAGCCGTCGGACACGATCGGCGAGGCGGCGGAGAAGATGAACGCCTCGAACGTCGGCGCCGTCGTCGTGATGGAGGACATGGTGCGCATCGTCGGCATCGTCACCGAGCGCGACCTCCTGCGCGCGGTCGCTTCCCGGGCCCGCGCCGCCGAGGCGCGCGTCCGGCAGTGGATGACGGCCGATCCCGTCACGATCGGCCCCGAGCTGACGATCGAGGAAGCGGCGAAGATCATGTTCGACAACAACTTCCGCCACCTGCCGGTGGTGAAGGACGGACGCGCGCTCGGGATCGTCAGCCTGCGGCTCCTCGCCCGCTGGGCGTTCGAAAAAGACTCCGTCCACACCGCTCACTAGGGTCCCCTCAGTGATCAGGTTGTTGCCGGAGCGGGGCGGCTGGCTCGAGGTCGTCTGCGGCCCGATGTTCAGCGGAAAGAGCGAAGAGCTCATCCGCCGGCTGCGCCGCGCGGAGATCGCCGGCCAGCGCGCGCTCATCGTCAAGCCGCGGATCGACGACCGCTACGACATCGGCCACGTCGTCAGCCACGCCGGCGCGAAGATGCGCGCCGTCGCGGTCGGCCGCCCGGAGGAGATCGACGGCCTCGCGGACGGCTACGACGCGGTCGGGATCGACGAGGTGCAGTTCTTCGCACCCTCCATCGTCGACGTGATCGAGCGGCTGATCGCGCGCGGCCAGCGCGTCGTCGTCGCCGGCCTCGACCAGGACTTCCGCGGCCTCGCGTTCGGCTCGCTGCCCGAGCTGCTCTGCCGCGCGGAGCTCGTGGACAAGCTCCAGGCCGTCTGCCATCGCTGCGGCGGCCCCGCGACGATGACGCAGCGGCTCGTGAACGGGTTCCCCGCACCGGCGGACGGCGAGACGATCGTCGTCGGCGCGCTCGACTCCTACGAGGCGCGCTGCCGTTCATGTCACGAGATCGCCGAGCCGCTCAGGCAAGTCGGATCGTCAGCGTCTGCCCGCTGACCGAGACCGCGCCGCCGAGCACCTCGATCACCCGCACCGCCACGGCCGCGCCGAGGTCGCGAAGATCCTGGCCGACCACGACCGGCGCCGACGAGTCGGTCACGCCCGAGACGTCGATCTCCTTGCCGCGCACGACGACGTCGACCTCGTCGAGGCCGCCGTGGCGGAGCGTCGCCTGGACGAGCGCCGACACGCCGCGGTCGACCGCTTCGAGATCGGTCTCGACGGCCGCCCCCTCGCCTGAGACGTGCACGCGATCGTCGCCCAGCCGCTCGGCGGCCGCGTGCGCGAGCGCGAGCGTGTCGGCCTCACGCAGCAGCGGGTCGTAGCGGCCGGACTCGATCCGCGCGACGAGCGAGAGCTCGTCGAGCAGCTCGGCGATCTGCCGGGAGGCGGCGTCGATCATCTCGACGTACCGGTCGGCGGGCGGCGCGAGCTCGGTGGAGCGCGC
Source organism: uncultured Actinomycetes bacterium (assembly GCA_963734285.1). GTDB lineage: Bacteria > Actinomycetota > Thermoleophilia > Gaiellales > Gaiellaceae > Palsa-739. Next base: position 30,087 of record CAVTGM010000005.1, read on the forward strand.
CAGCGTCGTCGTGAAGCCGTGCACGGTGGCGAGCGGCGTGCGGACGTCGTGGCATGCGAGCGAGACGAGCCGGGCGAAGGACGTGTCGTTCTGCAACGCGAGGACTAACCTAGCGGTATGGAGCGGCTCGAGGACCTGCAGGCCTCCACCCCCGAGGTGGCGATCGGCCTCTCGCGCGCCGGCGTCACCGGGGTGCAGAAGGCGGTGCGGATCGGAAAGGGTCGCCGCGAGAAGCTGATCGCGGCGACGATCGACTGCACCGTCGACCTCGATCCCTCGCAGAAGGGCGTGCACATGTCGCGCTTCCCCGAGTTGTTCGAGGAGGCGATCGAGGGCGTCGTCGAGGACGACGCGTTCCTCGTCGAGGATCTCGCCGAGCACGTCGCGCGCCGCATCGTCCAGCGGCAGGGCGCGCTGCTCGCCGAGGTGCGCATCCAGGCGCGCTATCCGTACGAGCGCCGCACGCCGGTCACGGGGCTCTCGACGCAGGAGATGGTGTCGCTCATCGGGATCGCCGCGGCATCGGCAGGCGGCGTCCGCCGCATCGTCGGCGTCGAGGCCGTCGGCATCAACGCGTGCCCGTGCGCGCAAGGGCTCGTGCGCGGCAGCGCGACCGAGCGGCTACTCGACGCGGGCTTCGAGGCCGGCGACGTCGAGCGCATCCTCGAGCTCGTCCCGCTCGCGACGCACAACCAGCGCGGCCTGGGAACGCTGTACATCGGCTCGTCGGTGCGCGTCAACGCCGAGCATCTCGTCCGGCTCGTCGAGGCGTCGATGAGCTCGCCGATCTACGAGCTGCTCAAGCGGCCCGACGAGCTGTTCGTCGTCGAGCATGCGCACCTGCAGCCGCGCTTCGTCGAGGACTCGGTGCGCGTCGCGCTGAAGAGCGTCCTCGACGAGCTCCCCGACCTCGCGGACGACGACTTCGTGCTCTCGCGCCAGCTCAACTTCGAGACGATCCACGCGCACGAAGTGGTGGCCGAGCGGTACGGGACGATCGGCGAGCTGCGCGCCGAGCTCGACGGCGGCGGCCACGGGCCGCTCCGCCACACCGAGCTCAGGGACTGGCTGCGGGCCGCCTGAAGCGGCTTTCCTCGCCGCGCACGAGGCGACCGATGTTCGCCTTGTGCAGGAAGACGACTCCCGCCGCGGCGAAGCACGCGAACGCGATCACCGGCCACGGGTAGCCGAACAGCCACGCCCAGAAGATGAGCGACGTGGCCGAGACCATCGACGCGACCGACGCGTACCGCGTCAGCGCGAACACGACGATCCACACGCCCGCGCCCGCGCCGCCGACGAGCGGCGCGACGCCGAGGAACGCGCCGCCTGCGGTCGCGACCATCTTCCCGCCGCGGCGGAAGCCGAGGAAGAGCGGCCGCCAGTGCCCGAGCATCGCGGCCGCGCCGGCGAGAACGCCGGCGCCGTGGCCGGCGAGCTCCACCGCGACGAACGCGGGCGCGAAGCCCTTCGCCGTGTCGAGGAAGACCGCCGGGATGCCGAGCCGGCGGCCGTACACGCGCCAGACGTTGCTCGCGCCGATGTTCCCGCTTCCCTGCGTGCGGATGTCCGCGGAACGAAAGATCCGCACGAGCCAGTAGCCCCACGGCATCGAGCCCGACGACGTACCCGGCCACGGCGAGGCCGACGGTCAGCATGGCGCTAGGAGGGAATCGCGTACTGCGCGACCCAGCCGTTCACGACGTCCCAGTCCAGGTTGTCGAGGAACGCACCGATGTACGCCGCGCGGTCGGTCTGGTAGTCGAGGAAGTAGGCGTGCTCGTACACGTCGAGTGCGACGAGCGGCGTCGCGTTCCAGACGGGGAACGTGTTCTGCGCGTCGCCGATGTAGTTGAAGAGCCGTCCCTCGTCCCAGTCGTACGCCGTCCACGCCCAGCCGCGCGCGGCCATCCCGGTCGCGCGCAGGTCGGCGAGGTACCCCTCGACCGAGCCGAAGTCGCGCTTCACGAGCTGGGCGAAGGCCCCGGTGGGATTGCCGCCACCGCCGCCGAGGTGGGCGAAGTACAGCTCGTGGTTCTTGATCCCGCCGATGGCGAAGGTCAGGTCGACCTTGAGCGCCCGGAGCTCGGAGTACACCTGGTTCGCGGCGGACGGATCGGCGCCGGCGAGCTTCCCGAGGATCTCGTTCCGCTTGTTGACGTAGCCGACGTAGAGCTTGTGGTGCGCCTCGACCGTGGCCCGCGAGATGCCCTCGAGCTCGAGGACCTCCGGGCGCAGCGGGCGGGGGGCGATCTCCTGAAACGAGGGTGCAAGCGTCGTCATGGCGCTGGAGCATATCCTCATCGCGACGCCCACCAAGGAGACAACGATGCCGTTCGAACTGCCCGCTCTCCCCTACGCCTACGACGCGCTCGAGCCGCACATCGACGCGGAGACGATGCGGATCCACCACGACCTCCACCACAAGGCCTACGTCGACAACGCGAACAACGCGCTCGCCGGGACGGAGTGGGAGAACCGCTCGGTCGTGCAGGTCCTCACCGACCTGGACATCATCCCCGAGGAGAAGCGGACTGCCGTCCGCAACAACGCCGGCGGACACGCCAACCACTCGCTCTTCTGGACGATCATGTCGCCCGACGGCGGCGGCGCGCCGACCGGCGAGATCGGCGCCGCGATCGACGACACCTTCGGGTCGTTCGACGAGCTGAAGACGGCGATCAACGACGGCGGCGTCAAGCGCTTCGGCAGCGGCTGGTCGTGGCTCGTCTGGGACGGCACCGGCCTGTCCGTGTACTCGACGCCGAACCAGGACTCGCCGATCATGCAGAGCCACGTGCCGCTGCTCGGCATCGACGTCTGGGAGCACGCGTACTACCTCAAGTATCAGAACAAGCGCCCTGCGTACCTCGAGGCCTGGTGGAACGTCGTCAACTGGGCCGAAGTACAGAAGCAGTTCGATGAGGCGCGCGGCCGGTAGCCGCGCGCCTCATCAGTTCATCGGTTCAGCTAGTCGGTCAGCGATGGACGATGACCGTGCGGCTGAGGCCGGCGACGTAGCCGGCGCCCGCCTGGCCGACCGGCATGACGATCCGGAGGGACGTCCTGCCGCGCGGGGTCTTCAGGCTGAACACGGCACGCGAGTTCGAGCCGAGGAAGACGCGCTTGACGCTCTTCCAGCCGAACCCGTAGTGACGCTGCACCCACACGTAGTGGCCGCTGTAGGTCAGATCGGACGTCGCCTTCACGATGAAGGTACGGCCGCTACGGCCGAAGCCGATGCGCGGCGCGACGTCGATCGCGAGCGTCGAGCTGTCAGCGGTCCGCCAGTGCGACTGATACGTCGTATGGATGGTCGGCGAGACGGAGAACTGGTAGTCGCCGTTCGTCGTCGTCGTCACCTGGTCGATCGACTGCGTGCTCTTGCCGAACGCCTGGGCGGTCAGCGTGACCGGCTCGCTCGCCAGCTTCGACGAGACGACGCCGGACAGCGTCGTGCTGCTGCCGTAGACGATCGTGTTCGCGGTCGACGACAGGGTGATCGCAGGCGCAGGGCCGTTGACGGTGATCGTGCCCTTTGCGTTGGAGTCGTGGTACTTCACCGTCCCCGCATTCGTGAACGTATGCGAGTACGACTGATCGCCATGGAGCACCGGCGACGCGAAGCTGCCGTCGTCGGCCACGACCTGATGATCGGCCGTGTCGGCGTTGTGCCAGGTCACCGTGTCCCCGACGCTGACCGTGGCGGTCTGCGGCGTGAACGCGTTCTTCGTGATCTGAATTGTCTGCGTTGCTGCCCCTGCAGCGACTGCGACCAGGACGGCCGCGAGCACCGCGAGAGGCACTATGAGCAAGCGCTTCATACCAGCACCTCCTTGCTTGGCTCGTCCTGGTCCTCCCCGGCAGTCCAGGGCTCACGCCGCGAAATGGCCGTTTTGACAGTTTCCAAACGACCTCCGAACGTCCCCCTCATGCGACAATCCGAAGCGATCAGCCATGCGTAGAAGTCGTAGAGGAATGGAGATCGCACTCGACAGCCCGACGCGCCTGCGCGCCGTCCCGAGCCGTGCCGAAGCCGAGCCGGCGCCGCCCGAGCAGGCAACGGACTCCGAGCTGCTCGTCCGGATCGCCGCCCGCGACCGCGATGCCTTCGAGGTCGTCTACCACCGGTACATCCGCTCCGTGTTCGGGCTCGCGATGCAGAAGCTCCGCGACCGCGAGCGCGCGGAGGACGCGGTGCAGGAGATGTTCGCCGCCGTGTGGCGCTCGGCCGGGAGCTACAAGCCGGAGCGCGGCCCGGCCGCACCGTGGCTGTACGCGATCGCGCGCAACGCCATCGTCGACCGGCTCCGCTCGCGTGACGCCGTGCCCATGGAGGTCCCGGACATGACGTCGGACGAGCTCGGCCCCGCCGAGCGCGCCGAGTCCTCGTTCGTGTCCTGGCGCGTGCACCGTGCGCTCGAGACGCTGTCCGACCGCGAGCGCGAAGTCATCGAGCTCGCTTACTGGAGCGGCCTGTCGCAGAGCGAGGTGGCGAGCTTCCTCGACATCCCGCTCGGAACGGTCAAGACCAGGACGAGGAGCGCACTCGCGCACCTCGCAGATGTTTTGGAAGGAGAGCTCGCGTGACGCAACCCCCCGACTTCGAGCAGCTCGTCGGCTCCGACGTCGAGGCGGCTGAGCGCGCTCGGCTGCAGCGCGTCCACATGCTGCTCGTGCAGGCGGGGCCGCCGCCGGAGATCTCGCCGGAGATCGAGTCCGGCCCGACGCTCGCCATGACGATGGCGCGCCGCCCGAAGCGCGTCCGCCGGCGCGTTCTCCTGCTCGCCGCGGCGGTCTCCGTCGTCGCGCTCGCGTTCCTCGGCGGCTACATCGCCGGCAACGGCGGCGGCAAGCTGAGCGGGCACGTGTTGCAGCTCACGGGGACGCCGGCCGCGCCGAACGCGTTCGCGTCACTGCAGATCGAGCCGGCCGACGCCGCGGGCAACTGGCCGATGCGCATCTCGGTCAAGGGCCTCCCCGCCGTGCACGGGCACTGGTACTACGAGGTCTACCTCATGCGCGACGGGAAGCCGTACGCGCCGTGCGGCTCGTTCAAGGTGGCGACGAATCAGGCGACGGTCGTCCAGCTGAACGCGCCGTACCGTCTGAAGCACGGCGACACGTGGATCGTGACGAAGCAGCCGCCCGACAGCAAGGCGCCGGGCCAGGTCGTTCTCAAGCCTGTTTAGCTTCGTTCCGCATCTCGGAGAGGAGGCGCTCGAGCCGCTCCTCGGTCGAGTCGTCCACGAAGGTCATCGCCGCGGCGACGCTCGGATGCACCTCGGCGATCGCGCGCCGCATCTCGTGCGCGACCGCGCGATACGACGGATGCCCCTCGCGGCCCGAGCGAAGCTCGATCAGGTGGAGCGCCTCGCGCGCGTCGAGCTCGAGGACGTAGCGGATGCGGAACGCGAGGCACAGCGCGTACGGCGCCTCGTCCGCGAGGCCTGCCGTGCGCAGGCGCTCGTACTCCGTGCGTGACACGTCGAGCGCGCGCTCGAACTCACCCGCGAGCCCCGCGGCTGCGACTTCGTGCGGGACGTCGGCGCCGAGCGCCGGCGAGAGCGTCTGCCACTGGCACGTGAGCAGCCGATGGCGCTGCAGATCGCGGAACGCGCCGTAGTCGGAGACGATCTCGAACCGGTAGCGCAGCGTCTCGAATCCGCGGCCGGGCCGGTGGCGTCGATTTTCCCTCGTCGCCCGACGAGCTCGCGCACGAGCGCGGCGCGATCGGCGCCGGCGACGATCAGCAACGCTTCCTCTTCAGAAACGTTCGACGACTCGAAGAGCAACGCGGCCAGCAGCTCCTCCTCCGTGCCGTGCGCACGCAGCAACCGGACGGACGGCGCCGAAGTCTCGTCCCCGGCGGTGAGTCCCAGGCGCGACGCGATCGAGTCCGCCGTCTCGCGGCGATCGCGCAGGAACTCGATCCAGCGGCCTCCACGATCCTCGCGCGGAATGCGCACGACGAAGCTCGGGATGATGCGCTGCAACTCCTCGAGCAGCATCTGTCCGTACGCGCGCGCCTCCGCGAGCGGATTCGCGAGCAGGTGCAGGACGAGCTGCTCGTACGTCTGGCCGCTGCCGTAGATGCCGACGTGCGAGAGCGACGCGGCGGGCAACAAGCCGCGTACGAGATCGAGCGCCTTCGCGCGCACGGCGCGCCGGTGCGCGGCCGGCGACTCGCCCTCCCCCGCAGGGAAGCGCTCGGCCACCGATGCGCCGACCGACTCGAGCAGGCGCGCGTACGTCTCGAACAGATCGTCGAGCGCGTGCTCGTACGCGGGCCCGAAACGCGGATCGCGGTGATAGCGGAAGCCGTATCCGTCGATGCGTGCGTCGTATGCGATGTAGCGCGTCGACTGCTCGAGGTACGCGGCGAGCCGCGGACGCTGGAGGATCTTCGTCAGCAGGTTCGACGTCCACTCGCACGCAATGTGCGCGCCGCCGAGCTGCGCGACGGAGTCGTCGCCGTAGCCGAGGAAGATGCGGTCGTACAGGTCCGCCGCACGCTTGCCCTCCGCGCCCTCGAACGCAGGCCCTTCCGGCACCGAGTCGGCGAACTCGTCGAGAAACAGGCGGCGCAGCGTGCCGGGATAGCGCGAGTAGCGCGCGAACAACGCGCCCTTCACGGTCTCCGGCAGGTTGACGAGCCCGAAGACGGGCCGGTCGACGTTCGTGAAGTGCGGCGCGAGGCGCTCGCGCTCCTCCTCCGTGAAGGATTCGACCGGGAGTGGCAGGCTTTCCACGGTGGCCACGGGAGAGGGAACGCTAGCGCGGGTCTCGGTCGGCACGTCCGGCTGGTCGTATCCCAGCTGGCGGCCCGGCTTCTATCCGGCCGGGCTCGACCCGGCGCGCTTCCTCGCGTACTACGCGGAGCGCTTCCCCACGGTCGAGCTGAACACGACGGGCTACCGCATGCCGGGCGTCGAGCAGTTCCGCCGCTGGGCCGAACAGGCGCCCGAGGGGTTCGAGTTCGCGCCGAAGCTCCCCGGCCACCGCACCGGCGTGCTCGACACCTTCGACGCGGGAGCGCGCGCCCTCGGCGACCGGCTCGGGCCGGTGCGCGTGTCGCTCAAGAGCGCGCGGGACGAGGGCGCGCTCGAGTTGATCCTCGGTTCGCTCAGCCCGGGATTGCGCGTCGCCTTCGACCTCGAGCATCCCTCGTGGGACGGGATCGAAGAGCACCTCGCTGCGTCGGGCTCCGTGCGCGTGAACGACCTCGACCATCCCGCGCCGTTCCGCTACCTGCGGCGGCGCGAGGCGCCGGACGACGCGTTCGCCGAACGCATCCGCGCGTGCACCGAGCCGGTGTACATCTACTTCAGGCACGAGGACGAGCCGACCGCGCCGGCGTATGCGCAGCAGCTGATCGGAGCAGCTCAGCTAGTGCGGCAGCTCTTGTCGCCCCAGCCGCGGATCTGCGCGGCCGCGGCGGCCTCCTGCTCGACGTCGACCTGGTTGCGCGCGTCGAACGGATGGAGCGGCTGTACGAACGTGGAGACGTCGGGCGTCACGCCGGGGCCTTCCGCGAACACGATGTACTGCTCTCCGAGGCCTGGACCGCGCTTCGCGGTCTGGCCGGGCGGATAGTGGTAGCCGCCCTTCGTCGGGTCGAACGGATAGAAGCCGTAACAGAAGGCGCCGCTCGGGTTGTGCGAGACGAAGGAGTTCTCGCGCCGCCACCCGCTGCCGTACACCGAGTTGAGCGTCTCGAGGTAGATGAGGCGGCCGAAGCCGTCGGTCGGCGCGCCAACGCGCGTCGTCCCGAACCCGTACACCGGCTGGCCGTTGTACGTGTAGCGACCGAAGATGCTCTGGAAGCGGCCGTCGTAGACCCAGTGCATCCCCGTCTCGAGCTGTGCCACAGGACCGCTCCAGTGCGACACCTCGAGCCACTGCTGGAGCTGCGTCGAGAGCCACGGCGTGAAACCGAGGTCGGGCAGCGGCTGCGGCCACTGCTGCGCCGCCCAGTACGTCCCGTCCGGCGCCTTGCAGGCGGCAACGAGGTTCGGGAGGTCCGGGCCGTCGTAGTGCCCGCACGTGTTGGAGAAGTGCTGCCAGTACAGGCTGCGGTACTTGCCCCAGCCGCCGGCGTAGTCGACGTGGAACTTCACCTGCTGCGTTCCCGGTGTCGGCGGCAGCGCGTTCACCGCTCCCCAGACGAGGACGTGCTTCATCGCGCCGTTCTTGCGATACGTGAGGAGCGCCTCGCCCTTGGAATTCACGGACAGCTTCAGGCCGACCGCGTCGCGGTCGATCAGCTGCGCCGCGGACGCGTTGCCCGCGAATGCAAGCGCCGCCACGGCGGCCAAGATCCCGATCCTGATCCCCATCCCTCGGGATACAGATCGGCAGAACGGCGAAAACCTTTCGCTAGAACTTCGCGAGGGCGCCGGCGTGGCGCGCGTACGCGCCGCTCTCGACGATGTCGGCCAGCTCGGCGACCGTCCGCCGGAGCTCGTCCTCGGTGTTGTAGAAGTGCGGCCCCAGCCGGACGCCGGCGTCGGGGCGGAAGTCGCAGATGATCCCGCGCTCGCCCAGCTCGCGGTGAACGGCGGCGTGGTCGGGCGTGCTCACGGTCACCGTGCCGCCGCGGCGCTCGGCCGCGCGCGGGCTGACGATCTCGAGGCCTGCCTCGTCCAGCAACTCGATGAGGAGCGACGTGAGGACGAGCGAGCGCTCGCGGATTCGGTCGACGCCGACCTCCTCGATGATGTCGTAGCCCGCCGTCGCCGCATACAGCGCCGGCACGTTCGGCGTGCCTGTGAGGAAGCGCGTCGAGCCGGACGCGTACTCGAGCTCCGGCTCGAACGCGAACGGGCGCGCATGCCCCTGCCAGCCGACGAACGTCGGCTCGAGCCGCTCGGCCAGATCGGGACGTACGTACAGCCAGCCCGCGCCGGGGCCGCCGCACAGCCACTTGACGCTGCCGCCGGTGGCGAAGTCGACGTCGAGCTCCGTCACGTCGAACGGCACGACGCCGGCCGACTGGTAGCAATCGAGGACGACATACGCACCGACCTCGTGCGCGCGCCGCACGATCGGCTCGACGTCCTGGATCTCGCCGTTCTTGAACAGCACGTGGCTGATCGGCACGAGCAGCGTGCGCTCGTCGATCGCCTCCACGATCGCGCGGTCGTCCTCGACGGCGACGACCTCGAGCTCCGGCTGCGCCTGGTACAGGTAGCGCACCGACGGGAAGTTCGCCTCCTCGTACACGACGCGGTTGCGTGCGCCTGGATTGCGGAAGCACGAGATGACGACCATCTCGGCGACGGTGACGTTCTGGTGCATGACGACCGAGCCGGGAGGGCCGCCGACGATGCGGCCGATCTGGTCGCCGACGGTCATCGGCATGTTCCACCAGCCTTCGCCCCACGAGCGAATCCCGCGCTCGCGCCACATGCGCGCGTACTCGAGGAGGTTGTCCTCCGCCGCAGCCGGCATCGCAGCGAGCGAGTGGTTGATCAGATAGATGCAGTCCGCGAGGATCGGAAAGCGATCCCGGTAGTCGCGCGGGTCGATCACGTTTGGGAGACTACTGCGTGCCATGAGCAACGTCTGGGACGACGTACCGGATTGGGGCGGCGTCGGCGCACTCCGATTGGAGCGAAGGGGCACGCTGGGAGCGTCGATCTGGGAGATCCATCCCGGCGGCGAAGACTGGATGCATTTCCACCATGCAAGCGAGGAGCTGCTCGTCGTGCTCCGCGGCCGTCCGACCGTCCGCACCGATGACGGCGAGCGGCAATTGAATGAGGGCGACGTTCTCACCTTTCCCACCGGACCGGCGGGCGCGCACGGGATCCGGAACGAGACGGATGAAGTCGCGCGCGTTCTCATCGTCTCGACGAACGCGGATCCCGACGTGGCGGAATATCCCGACAGCGGCAAGGTCGGCATCTGGATCGCCGACGAAGGGCGGTTCTTCCGGACGCGCGACGCCGTTGAGCATGCCGGCCCGGAATAGGCCGGTACTAGGTACCCCAACGGAAGTGTCACGAACGTCGCCGCCCGGCTCCGACGCCGGTGACGGACTCATGACGGACCCGTGCGGGTACTTGGTACCGGTCTTAGATCTGCTGCAGGGACCGCGGGGCAGGCCCGACATAGCGGGCGCTCGGACGAATCAAGACACCGAGCCGCTTCTGCTCGAGCACGTGCGCCGACCAGCCGGCCGTGCGGGAGCACGCGAACATCGCGGGCGCGAGATCCGGCGGGACGCCGGCGACGTCGAGGACGATCGCCGACCAGTACTCGACGTTCGTCCACGAGTGGTCGGGGTGCTTCTTCGCGATCGCCTCGTGCGCGACCCGCTCGAGCTCCTCGGCAACGGCGACGCGTGGCGAGCCGAGCTCCTTCGCGGTGCGCTTCAAGACACGCGAGCGCGGATCCTCGGCGCGGTACACGCGGTGGCCGAAGCCCATGATCCGCTCGTGGCGCGCGAGCGCGTCGCTCACCCATTTCTCCGCGTCGCCGCTCGCCGCGACGGCGTCGAGCATCGGCAGCACGCGCGCGGGCGCGCCGCCGTGCAGCGGGCCCGACAGCGCACCGACAGCGGCCGACAGCGCGGCACCGCAGTCGGCGCCCGGTCGACGCCACCGTGCGCGCGGTGAACGTCGACGCGTTGAGTCCGTGCTCGGCGGTGCAGATCCAGTACGTGTCGATCGCGCGCGCAGCTTTCTCGTCCACCTCGCCGCGCCACGCGAGCAGGAAGCGCTCCGCAGCCGTGCGTCCTTGCAGCACCGTCTCCTCGGGGACGGGCGGGAGGTCGGCGCCGCGCGCGGATTGCGCGACGATCGAGAGCGCAGCCGCCGACAGCCGGCGCAGATCCTCCTTCGCCTGCTCGTCGTCGATGTCGATCAGCTGGCCGAGCTTCCACTTGCCGCTGAGGATGGCGAGCATCGCCTGCAGGTCCGACATGTGCCCGCCCGTGCGCACCTCGAGCTCGCAGTACGCCGCGGGGAGCCCGGGCTCGAGCGACTGATCGACGAGGAGGCCCCAGACGTTCTCGAACGGGACGTTGCCGACGAGCTCCTCGATGTCGACGCCGCGGTACCGCAGCGCGCCGCCCTCACGGTCCGGCTCGGCGATCTCGGTCTCGACCGCGACCACACCGGCGAGGCCCGGGACGAAGTCGCTCACGTCCTCGCCTCCGCGGCGGCGAGGACGAGCGCGGCGGCGGCGAGATCCTGCACCGCCACGCCGACGGACTTGTACACGGTGAGCTCGTCGTCGCTCGTGCGGCCGGGCCGCGTCCCGGCGATGACCTCGCCGAGCTCGACAGCGTGCTCACGGTCGACGCCCACGAGCTCCGGCGCCCCCGACGGCGGCGGCGCGAAGGCGGAGTCGCGCGACTCGATGCAGATCACGTCCGCGCGCGCGACGATCTCGAGATCGAGCTCCGAGCCGGGCGCGTTGTAGCCGACCGAGCTGACGTGCGTTCCCGGCGAGAGCCAGTCGGCAAGCACGATGGCATCCGCAGAGTGCGTGGCGGCGTGCACGACGTCGGCGCCGCGAACGGCGTCCTCGTACTCGCCTCGGCCCGCGACGCGAATCTCCGAGAAGTCGCGCACGCGCGGGAACATCTCCTGCGCGGCGCGCGACTGCACACCGGTGCCGAGGATCGCGAGCACGTGCGCATCCTCGCGCGCGAGAAGGCGCGCGGAGAGAGCCGCCGCGGCGGCGGTGCGCATCGCCGTGATGTACGTCCCGTCCATGACCGCAGCCGGTGTCCCGTTCTCGGGATCGAAGATGACGATCTCGGCCTGGTGCGTCGGCCGGTCGACGTTGTGCGGGAAGAGCGAGACGAGCTTGCAGCCGAGCCCGGCGGACGGCAGGTACGCGGGCATCGCGCCGAGCAGGCCGTCCCCGCCCGCGAACGCAGCGATGCGCGGCGGCATCGACGCCGCGCCGGCGGACAGTTCCACGTGCGCGCGCGCGAGCGCGTCGATCAGCTCGTCGAGATCGAGGAGCTCCTCCACTTCCGCGCGGCTGAGCACGAGCATCAGCGCAGACGGTAACTGCCGAGGGCGCGCCCGTGCGCGTCGAGGGCGACGACCGTCCCCGCCCGCAGCGGCAGCGCGGTCTCGAAGCCGGTGCGCGGCACTCTGGGGCCGCCGGGCTCGATCCGCCACGCTGCCACCTCGGTGGCGCCGTTCCAGCTCGCGTACACCGTCGACCCGCGCACGACGGCGGCCGGCGCCTCGCGTGGGCGCCCCGTCCAGGGGAAGCGAAGCGTGCGGTAGCTCTCCCCACCGTGCGGCAGCGTCGCGTCGAGCTTCACCGCGCCGCCGGCGGCGTACTCGGTGAAGTGCGGATCCGTCCCCCAGCCGACGAGCGCGTCGCCGTTGCCGAGCAACTGCACGCTGCCGAGCTTGTGCGCGTGCAGCGGCGGCTCGTGGACGTACTCGCGCAGGACGCTCGCTCGCTTGCCGCTCAGCTCGAGCACGAGGCCGCGCGAGCGCGTCTCGCCGTTGTCGAAGATCGAGATGACGCGGCCGCCGTCGTGGCTGCGCGCGTCGTGCTGCCATGCGAAGCGCGCGCCGTGGCCGAGCGCGAAGTCGCTGCGCTTGCCGCCGAGCCGCCACAGCACCGCGCCCGTGCGGCGATGCACCTTGTACACGGCCCACGTGTTGCGCGCGGAGACGAGCAGGTTCCCGTCCGCGTCGACGTCGATCGAGTTCACGTGGAAGTAGTCCCACGGATAGCCGACCGGCGCGTACGACTCGTCGGTCGCGACGTGGTCGAGGCTGCGCCACTCGAAGAGGACGCGCGCGCTCGGGACGTCGAGCTCCTGCACGACGCCGCCCATGACGAGCCCCTTGCCGTGCTTGCGCACCTCGAAGCTCGTGACGAGCGCGGTGCCGCGGTCCGTGAGCAACAGCTCGTGCAGATCCGACCGGCGGCCGTTCCCGGCGGGGAAACGCGCGACCTCGCGATACGACGCATCGAGAACGACGTGCTCGCCGCGACCGAGGCCGCCGCCGGGCAGCGCCTGCCACCACGTCAGCACGGGCTCGCCGTGGAACGTCTGCGCGCGGAAGTTCATCGCCGGGAGATGTCCCGGCCTGAACCAGATGGGAGCACCGGCGTCGTCGAGGATGAGCGGGCCGTGCTGGCCGGGACCCGACGACGGCGCGAGGAAGAGATGACCGGGTGCGACGGCGCCGCTCCGCCGCAGGATCGTCACCGGCGGCGGGTCGAGGTCGGGCCGCGAGACGTAACGCGGCCGCGCCGAGAGTCCGAGCGCCAACGCGGCGCTGCGGACGAGGAATTCGGCGCGTGTCAGTGCCGTGCGGACACCGCCGCCACCGGAGCGTTCACCGTCGGCGTCTGCGGGGGCGGCTTCGAGTCGGTGAGGATCGCCGCGGCGAGGAGCACCGCCATCGCGACGGCGCTCTCGCCGACGAGCGTGCGCGCCAGCGTCCCCGACACGCCCGGCCGCTCGATGCGCGGCACCGCGAGGAAGTGATGCGCGGCGCCCCACGCGAGCGCGAGCGACGACGAGCCCGAGCTTCACGAGCAGCACGTGGCCGTAGCCGGTCGTCCAGAGATCGTGCACGTGCGGCAGGCGCAGCACGCTGAGATACGTCCCGGCGCCGAGCAGCAGCGCGACGAGCACGGTCGCGAGCCGCGAGAAGCGGCGGAACGATGTCGCGCGTCCCTCCGGCCACGACGGCCACACGACGAGCGCGAGCTGCACGAGCCCGCCGACCCAGAGCGTCGCCGCCGACAGGTGCACCCAGTCGGCGAGCTCCGACACCCACGAGTGGCCGGCGTCCGCCGCCGAATGCCCGGAGAGCGACAACCCCGAGACGAAGACGAGGCCGAGCACGAACGCAGACCCAGAGGAACGCATCGCGGTCCGTCAGCCACGCGAGATAGATGAGCGCAGCGACGAGCGCGAAGGCGAGCTCCATGATCGACGAACGTCTGCCCGAAGCGCGTTCCGCCGACGCGAGCGGCGAAAGGTCGCCGTACAGGAAGCGCGAGAACGGCAGCTGGAGGAAGTCCTCGCCGCGCAGGAGGAACGCCGCGATGCCGGACTCGAGCACGACGACGATGCCGATGCCCGTCACCCAGAAGAAGCTCCGCTGCGCGCGCGGCCGGCAGCGGGCCGCGCGCGACAAGCAGTCGGAAGCCGATGCCCGCCGACGGCGAGCGCGAGACCGAGGAAGTAGAGCCAGCGCACGATGTCCTCGGTGCGCGTCGGGCCTTGCGCGCCGACAGCATCGGTCACCAGCGGGGCGTTGACCCGAACGCCGAACGTGTACACGCCCGTGACGATGTGCCCGTCGTTCGAGAGCGCCTGCCAGCGCACCGTGTACGGCCCCTTCGGCAGTCGCGGCAGCGAAGCGACGATCTCGCGCTGCGAAGGTACTGCGCGAGGGCGCCCCGCGAGGTTCTTCCCGTCCGGCGTGAGCACCTCGATCGCCTTCGGGAGTGCGTCCACCGTCTGATCGAACTGCAGCACGACCTGCCGCGGCGACGCTGCCACCCGTTGCTTGTAGCTCGGGGTCTCCTTGAGCAGCGACGCATGGGCGAATGCGGACGCAGGCAGGACGAGCGCGCCCAAGAGCGCGATGAACAGGGCGCGTTTCACCGGTGCGGAACTCCCGCGAACTGAGAAAAGTGCCCAAGAACGGGGGCGATGTCGCGGTCGCAGTAGAGGAACACCGCGACGACGACGAACGTCATCGCGAACCCCGACGCGGCGACGATCGAACGTGGCCGGAACGCCTGCACGAGCGGAAACACCGACGCGACGACCAACGTCCAGCCGAGCGCATGGTGGAGGAACGCAGCCCGCGCGAAGAACCAGGCGTTCTGCTCGTGCACGAGGAACGCCGTCCCGGAGACGAGCATCGCAGCCGCCGACGTGAGCCGCCAGTACTGCGAATGCAGCTTCCCTCGTGCGACACCGAGCTCGGCAGCACCGGCCAACATCAGCATCTGCGCCCACGACCCGTGCGCGACCATGTGGATCATCGAGTTCGTGTAGAGCGCCATCACCGGCCACATGAGGACGCCGAGGAGGAACAGCGTCCCGGGCCACAGGTACCGGCGCCACGGCCGACGCCCCCACACCTCCGACCCGACGAGCAGCTCGGCGAAGAACAGCAGCCCGAGGACGAGCACGCCGGTGGCGAACCACCAGTGCACCATCTCCGCCTGCGGCTCGATGCCGGCGACGATCACCCGGTCTCCTCGAGGTCGTGCACGACGCCGGGGGCGATGACGACGCGGAACAGGATCCCGACGAGCACGACGTACAGCTGCGGCTCGGAGACGAGCCACCAGAAGCCCTGCCCATGCGGATGGAGCAGCGTCAGCCGCCAGGGCTGGACGATCGCCCACACGAAGCCCGCGAGCGACGTCACGGGACCGAGCGCGAGCACGATTCGCGCACGCGCATGCGTGACGACTCGTTCTTCTTCCCTGCGTTGCAGTTCGTGCGCGACGTCCGCGCTCATCGACCTCCCCCTTCGTTCGTGTGGCTTCGCTGGTTAGGCGATGCCCGGGGGCGGCCGCGACTCGAACGCGAGGCCGAACAGCCGCCGCGGGGCGACTGCGACGTGCAGGTCGATCGGGGAAATGCGAACCGCTGCGAGCTTGCGCAAGCACGCGACGGCACGAGCGGCGAGCTGCTCGTAGTCGCGCAGCCACAGCTCGACAGTGCGATAGAGGAGCGCGACGAGAACCGAGAGCACCGCGAACACGGGCAGCGCCGAGGTGTGCAACCACGGGCCGAGCAGGTGCGTGCGCCCTTCGGCGTCCATCTGCACGAGATAGATGAGCGACGTGGCGACGAACGACGCGAACCACAGGCGCGCGGAGAGCTCGACGCGCATGCGCGGTGCGCGGAAGAGCGATGCGAGGCGGCGCGCCTTCGCGAACCGCCACGCGATGCGCGCGGCCATGAGCGCAACACCGACCTTCACGCCGGCGAGGAGGAACGGGTAGTAGTTCGCGTGCGAGTAACGCACGGGGCCGACCTCACGGCCGACGTCGATGCGGTGGGCGAGGCTGCGGCCGGCAAGCTCGGCGACGAGCGCGAGGAGCGCGAGGGCGACACGTGCGAGCCACCGCTGCCGGGTCATACCGAGAGTCTGCCTATAGGCGAGTACATTGCGCGTTCGGCGACCCTGTCCGGGTCAGGGTCCCGAAGAACGACTCCTTGCACGACCAGTGGGCCGTGAGAACCGTGACGTGCACCGTGCCGTCGTGCTGGATGCCGAAATGGGTGCAGCCGTCGGTGTCTGCGTGGTGCCAGACCGCCTCGTTCGGCTTGTCCGGCACAGGCGCGAGCTTGTTGCAGGTCGGGTTCCCGGGCGGCGTGGTCAGAGTCCAGCGGTACGTCAGCACCGGCTCGCCGCCCTGCTGGATGCCGACGGTGTAGAACGTCGCGCGCTGGTTCGGGTCGAAGACGGCCTTCACCGGCAGGAGGGTCGGCTTCGGGCCGACCGCGGGCGCGGGCGCAGTCGTGGTCGTCGTCGGCAGCGTCGACGTCTCGATCACGACCGGCTTGGGCTTCTTCGAGCCGCTGCCGCCGAGCGCGACGCCGACGATCGCCAGGATGACCACCGCGGCGGCCGCGGCGATCCACTTCGTGCGCCGCGAGAGGCGCTGGGCGCCGGCCGCGTGCGGCGCCCCGCCGAACACGCCGCCCCACAGATCGGAGAGGTGGAGCACGAGCGAGGACTGCGCCGCAACGACGGCGGCGGCAGGCTCGGGCTCGAGCCGCCCTTCGAGCGCATGGAGCCTCTGCACGACGCCGAGCGCCCTCGTGACGACCTGGAGGTGCGGCAGGAGCCGGAGGAGGATGCCGCGGATCCGCTCGATCCGGTCGAGCTTGACGCGCACTTCTTCGGTCAGCTCCGCGTGCTCGGCCTTCCGCGCCGCGCGCCATTCCGCGGGCGCATCCTCGGCGCCCTCGTGGATCTCGTGCAGACGGTCGAGGTCGGCCTGGAGCTGCACGCGCGCCTCGCGCAGCACGGCCTCGAGCTTCCCCTCGCGAACGGACTTGGCCGCCCCGTCGACGTGCTCGACGGCCTCCCTGAGCGAGTCGGTGAGCGCCGCCGCGTCGCCCGCCGCAGCGGTGTCGGATCCGGCTCCGAGCGTCGCCGTCGCGGTCAGCACCTGGGCGAGGTCGCCCCTCGCCGTCTCTCCGGTGCGCACCCACCGGGCGATCGGCTTCAGCGCCGCAAGCGCGGCCCACGGCGCCGGCCCGAGCAGCTCCTCGATCTGCGCGCGTGCGCCCGAAGCGGTCGCGACCGCCTCCAGCAACTGCCGGTCCGAGCGCTTGGCGCCGGACGCGACCAGATCGCTCGCATGACGCACGAGCGCGGGCGGCACGTCCTCGCCGCCGGCGACCTTCTCGTACAGATCGACGAGCTGCGTGTCCTCGGCGCCCTGAAGCCGGCGGCCGACTTCGAGCGCGAGCTTCGCGTGCGCCACGGTCGTCTGCGCCGTGCTGAGGATCTCGTTGATCCCGGCGAGGCCGATGTAGGCGTCGAGCGCGGTCAGCGCCGACGCGCACTCGCGCGCGAAGGTGCCGAGCTCGTCCCGAAGCGCGGCGAGGAGCTCGCGCTGATGGAGATGTTCCTGCGCGAGCGCATCCGACCACGCTTGCTCGTGGCCCGGGGGCACCGGGTACTTCTACGGGGCTAGCCGAGCAGAGTCAATGACCAGTCGATGCGATGCTCCGCATCGAGCGAGAAGAGCATGATCCGCTGGAACCGCCCGAGACAGAGGGCGCCCTCGCTGAACGGCACCTGCTCGCTCCGGGGCGAGAGAA
The DNA here is from genome assembly GCA_963734285.1 of uncultured Actinomycetes bacterium. Classification (GTDB taxonomy): domain Bacteria; phylum Actinomycetota; class Thermoleophilia; order Gaiellales; family Gaiellaceae; genus Palsa-739. The sequence continues at coordinate 47,893 of CAVTGM010000005.1, forward strand.
GCGAGGCGACCATCCGCTCGCGGTGGCGCTGACCGCTCGGGACGATGCGCTCGAGCAGCACCTCGAGATCCTCGAAGAAGCCCGTCTCGCGCTCCTGGATGCGGACGATCGTGAGCGCGTGCAGCGGGTGGACGAACGCAATCCCGTCGCGGCGATCCGAGCGGGCGACCGACTGCGACACGTCGTTCGTGATGTCCATGACCTGGAGCGTCGGCAGCGCGGCGGCGATCGAGTAGGGGACTTCGACCGAAGTCATGCGCGTGCCACCTCTCTCGGGAGACGGAAGTGGACGTCCTCGCGCGCGACCGTGATCTCCTCGAGCGTGTCGTACCCGCTCGCGGCGAGGCGGTCGGCGGTCGCGCGGACGAGCTCTTCGGGCGTCGACGCGCCCGCGGTGAGGCCGACCGTCGTGTGACCCTCGAGCAGCTCCGGTGGGAGCGGGCTCACGCCGTCGACGAGATGCGCCTCGGCCCCCGCCCCCTGCGCGACCTCGACGAGCCGCTGCGCGTTGGAGCTGTTCTCGGAGCCGATGACGAGGATGAGCGTCGCGCCCAGCGTGACCATCTCCTTGACGGCGTCCTGCCGGTTCTGCGTCGCGTAACAGATGTCGTCCGCGTGCGGCCGGCGCAGCGAGCCGCCGACATGGTCGGCGAGCGCGTCCACGATCGGCGCGACGTCGTCGAGCGAGAGCGTCGTCTGCGTGATCACCGCGATCGGCCTGTCGGTCGGAAGGGCGCGCGCCTGCTCGGGCGTCTCGACGACGACCGTCGCCTCCGGGCGCTCGCCGAGCGTGCCGATCACCTCGACGTGGTTCGCGTGGCCGACGAGCGCGACGAGATGGCCGCTGTCTGCGTACGTGCGCGCCTCGGCGTGCACCTTGTTCACGAGCGGGCACGTCGCGTCGACAACCTTCAGGCCGCGCGCCTCGGCGTTCGACTTCACCGACGGTGCGACACCGTGCGCAGAGAGGACGCAGATCTCGCCCTCGGGGATCTCGGACTCGTCCTCGACGAAGACCGCGCCGAGCCCCTCGAGGCGGCGCACGACATGTTCGTTGTGCACGATCTGGTGGCGGACGTAGACGGGCGGCCCATGCTGCTCGAGCAGGCGCTCGACGATCTCGATGGCGCGGTCGACGCCGGCGCAGAACGAGCGCGGCGCTGCGAGGAGCACCTTCATGCGACTGCTCCGAGCGCCTTGAACGCGGTGCGGACGTCTCCGATCGCGCGCCACGATTCGCGCGGAGCACCGACGAGCGCGCGCAGGAGACCGCCAACCGCGACACTTCCATCAGGCGCGAAGGCCTGCGTCAGCGGTCCGAGCGTCCGGCTCGGCGTGTCGCTGATCGCGCGAATGCAGCCGGCGAGCTTCCCGGCACGCGCGTAGATCCCCGACTCCATGTCGACGGCGTCGGCGCCGGTCCGCTCCTGCAACGCGGCGCGCTCAGCGGGATCGTCGACGATCCTGCTTGCTCCGAGAATCGTTCCCGGCCGTGCGCCGCGAACACCGAGCGGCTCCCCCTCCCAGAGGACGGCGCCCGACTCGTCGACGACACGCAGTGCGTCGATGACCGTGCCGATGGGCAGGTCGTCGCGAAGGCCGCCGGCGATGCCGAACGACACCACCTGCTCGTCGGGGACGCCGTGGACGCACGCCATGCCGACGAGCTGCGTGCGACCGAGATGGCGTGCCGCGCGCCGTTCAGCCGGCAACGCGCAGGCGAAGGTCAACCGGTCAGCGTCCACGCCATGCTCCGGACGGTCTCCTTCAAGCTCTTCGACGACTCGAAGGCTGCGGAGGGCTCGAAGCCGGAATGGATGCCGCAGTGCTCGCAGCGCGGATCGTTGCCGGGGCCGTACGAGTCCCAGTCCATGCCTTCGAGCAGCGCCTCGTACGACGGGAAGATGCCGTCCGTCAGCAGGTAGCACGGGCCCTTCCAGCCGTACGGGTTGCGCGTGATCGATCCCCACGGCGCGCACGAGAGCTTCCGCTCGCCGGTGAGGAAGTCCTGGTAGATCGGCGTCGCGATCCAGCGGTAGCCGTGCTTGCGCACCGCCGTGCGGATGGCGCGGAACTTCTCCTCGTGCTCGGAGCGCGTCATCGTCAGGTTGGGATCGATCTGCGAGTACTGGTAGCCGGGCGCGACGAGCATCCCGTCGATGCCGACCTCGTCGGTGAGGTAGCGCATCATCTCGATGACGTCGCCGACCTCGGTCTCCTTGAAGATCGTCGTGTTCGTCGTGACGCGGAAGCCGCGCGAGCGCGCGAGCTTGATCGCGTCCACCGCGATGTCCCACAGGCCGGGGTAGTCGCAGACGTAGTCGTGGATCTCGCGCATGCCGTCGAGATGGACGACGAAGGTCATGCGCGGAGAAGGCTCGAACCAGTCGAGGCACTGCTCGAGGCGCAGCGCGTTCGTGCACAACTCGACCGTCTTGCCCATCGAGATCATCCCTGCGGCGACCTCTTCGATTCCCTTGAAGACGAGCGGCTCGCCGCCACAGATCGACACGACCGGAGCCGGGCACTGCAGTCCGGAGTCGAGGCACTCCTCGACGGTCAGGCGCGCACGGTTCGACTCGTACTCGCGGATCTTCCCGCAGCCGATGCACGCGATGTTGCACGCGAGGGTCGGCTCCAGCATCAGCACGAGCGGATAGCGCTCGCCCTTGCGCTGCTGGACGGCGACGTACTTGCCGATCGAAACCGTGGACTGCAGCGGGAACTTCATGCGGAAAGCCTTTCTCTCAGTCGACCGAGCGCGAGCAACGGGAAATTGATGCGGTAGAGGTGATAGCGGATCATGAAGTCGAGGGGAAAGCCGGTACCGGTGAAATGCTCCTCGTCCCAGTCGCCGTCGGGACGCTGGACAGCGCAAAGATAATCCGCAGCCCTCCGTGCGCCGTGATCCTCAGCGTTTCCTGCGGCCACGTAGCCGAGGAGCGCCCAGGCAGTCTGCGACGGCGTCGCGAAGTCTGCGCGGCCGCGGAAGGCGGGATCCGAGTACGAACGGATGTCCTCGCCGAAGCCGCCGTCCTCCCGCTGGACGGAGTCGAGCCAGGCGACGGCGCGGCGCATGGCAGGGTGGTCCGAGGGCACGCCGCACGCCTCGAGCGCGGGTAGCGCGGCGCCCGTCCCGTACAGATGGTTGACGCCCCAGCGGCCGAACCACGAGCCGTCCGGCTCCTGCTCGGCGAGCAGCCACTGCAGGCCGCGCTCGACTGACGGGCGCGTATCCCTCGGGCGCGAGCACCTCGAGCGCGTGCGCGGTGACGTCGGCGGTCGGCTCGTCCGTCACCTTGCCGAAGTCGCAGAACGGGATCTTGTACAGCCACATCGCGCTGTTGTCGACGTCGAACGAGCCCCAGCCGCCGTTCTTCGACTGCATGCCGGCGACCCAGTCGAGGCCGCGACGCTGTGCAGCCTCGCCGATGTCGAGCTCGCGCAGCGCGAGCGCGACGACGGCCGCGTCGTCGATGTCCGGATAGAAGTCGTTCTCGTACTCGAACGCCCAGCCGCCCGCTTCGAGATCGGGCGCTCGGATCGCCCAGTCGCCCTTGAGCGTCACCTGCTGGCGCATGAGGTAGTCGCCGGCGGCGACGAGCTGCGCGTGGGCGGCGGGCACGCCGCACGCGCGCAGCGCAAGCATCGCGAGGGCGGTGTCCCACACCGGCGACTGGCACGCCTCGGGACGCAGGCGGTCGCCGTCCTCGACCATGAATCCCTGCCAGCCGTCGACCGCCCTGCGCAGCGTGTCGTCGTGCGCGGGGTCGTGGCCGAGCGCGGACAGCGCGATGATGCTCCACACCCACGGCGGCTGGATACCGCCCCACGATCCGTCCGCCTCCTGCCGCACGCGGAGCCACTGCTCGGCGCGCCGCTGCGCCAGACGGCGTAGCGGGTCGCGGCGAAGCGGCGCACGCGACCGCCCGGGGATCGCGCCGATCGCGCGCAGGTCGACGTCGATCGGCTTCACCGGCCGCAGCGACTGCGCGAGCGCGAGCGCGACGAACGTCTGCCGCGCCCAGCACGCGAAGTCGTAGATCGAGAACGGGCCGCCGGGCGGCAGCAGCACGAGCTCGGGCGGGATCGGCACGATCCGCTGCCACGGCCACTGCCCGAGCAGCGCGAGGAAGCACTTCGTGAACAGCCGCGCCTTCGGGATGCCGCCCTCGCGCCGGATGTACGCGAGCGCGTTCGGGCCCGGGTCGACGCCGCACATGCGCAGCGCGACGTACGCCTCGATCGACGTCGAGAGATCCGGCGGCCCCTCGAACCAGATCGACCACGTGCCGTCGTCGCGCATGCGCGCCAGCAGCTCGTTCGCGATGCGCCGGTCCATGTCGGGCGTGCGCAGACCGAGGTAGTGGTTCCAGAACAGGTGCTGCGCGGTCATCGTCACGTTCGACTCCAGCTCGCCCACCCAGACGCCGTCCGGGCGCTGCAGCTCGAGCAGGCGGCGGGTGCCGCGGTCGATCGCGAGGTCGAGCGCGGTCAGCTCGTTGGTCGTGCTCATGACGAGAACGTATCGAGCAGACGCTGCGCTGCGAAGCGGCCGCTGCGCACGGCGCTCTCCATCGTCGCCGGCCAGCCGGTGTCGGTCCAGTGCCGGCGCGCACGACGTTCGGCCGTGACGTCTCGACGCCGGGACGCACCGTGCCGGGGCGAAGCGCGATGGTCGCGTACGGCTCGCGGCTCACGCGCGACCACACGAGCTCGGCGCCGCCGAGCCGCTCGGTCAGCTCGCCGGCGATGCGGTCGACGAGCTCGCGGCCGCGGATGTCGATCAACTCGGGCACGCCGCTCGAGACGACGGTCAGGTACTGGCCGCCGTCCGGCGCGGGTGGCCGGTGAGCGCGCCGCGGTCGAACACCCAGTGCGCGTCCGACGCGAGCAGCGCGGCGAGCGGCACGTCGAGGATCGGGCGGTCGAAGAGCAGATGGACGCTGACGATGGGCGAGCTCTCCAAGCCCGGATCGGGCTCGCCGAGCAGACGCGCCGACTCGCCGGGCGGAACGGCGACGACGATCGCGTCGGCGTCGAGGTCGTCGAGCGACTCGATTCGCTCGTCCAGGCGGACGCGATCGCCGAGGACGCGGCCGGCGGCGTCGCCGTGCATCCAGCCGAGCGGCTTCAGCGGCAGAACGAGATCGGAGTTGCGGCGCGGGCCGAGCAGCGCGGTGCGCACGGTGAAGAGGCCGGCGCCGGCATCGACCTCGTCGGTCGGGAGGTTGAGCGCCGGACGGATGAACACGTCCCAGAAGCGTTTGATCGACGCATCGGTTTCTCCCAGTCGCCTGAGCGTGTCTCCGAACGTTTCGTTTGGTCGCGACTGCGCTGCGCGCAGTCGCGTGAGTGTCAAGGGCAGCCGCGCTCGATCTCGCATCGGAAGATGCGCGTAGCGCAGAAGCGCGGCCAGGCTCGGTTTGATCTCGCCGCCCGGCCGTCCTCGTCGATGACCGGCAGCGCGAGGCGCGTGCGCAGCACGGAGCCGCCTTCGCCGACGCGGTCGAGGAAGCGCAGGTACTCGGTGAAGCAGCCGAGCGCGATGTGCTGGCCGTTGTCGGGCGGCGGCTTCGGATCGTCGTCGCGCTCCGGCAACGTCTGCACGGCACCGCCGAGCGTCGGCCGCGCCTCGTGCACGGTGACGTCGGCGCCTCCGTCGACGAGGTCGAGCGCGGCGGCGAGGCCGGCAAGCCCGCCGCCGACGACAGCGACCTTCAACGCCACATCCCGCGCGCGACGACGGCGAGCTTCGCCGGAGTCGAGAGGCGGCACGACGCGGTGAAGACGTCGAAGCCGTTTGCCTCCATGCGGTCGAGCTGTCCGCGGTACAAGCCGGCGAACGTCGAAACGCACAACGCACTGCGGCGGTCGAGCGAGTCGAGCAGGCGCAGCCCTTCGTCCAGGTGCGCGCGCGCACGCGCAGCCTGGAACGCCATCAGCTCGCGCCATTCCGGCGAGACCGCGAGCTGACGCACGCCGAAGCGCTCGAGCTCGTCCTGCGGGAGGTACACGCGGCCGAGACTCTTGTCCTCGTCGACGTCGCGCATGATGTTGATCAGCTGCAGCGCGATGCCGAGCGTCTCCGCCCGTTCGACGTCGTCGGAGCCGTACACGGCGACGCACGCGACACCAACCGCGCCTGCAACCTTCTCGCAGTACGCGCGCAGCTCGTCGAAGCTCGCGTACTGCGTCTTGTCGAGATCCTGCAGACCGCCGTCGACGAGCGCGGACAGCGCGTCGCGGGAAATGCCGAACCGCTCGCGCGCGTCGGTGAGCGCGATGTGCATCGCCGTCGCGGGCGGATCGTCGAGCGCGGCGCGCAGCGCGTCGAGCCGGGCGCGCTTCTCCTCGACCGGCGCGTCGCCGTCGGCGACGTCGTCCACCTCGCGTGCGAACGCGTAGATCGCGGCGATCGCGCGCCGCTTCTCACGCGGCAGCACCATGATCCCGTACGCGAAGTTCTTCGCACGCGCACGCGTGACGCGCTGCACCTCAGCGTACGCCTGCTCGACGGTGCTCATCGGACGAGGACGAACGCCGCTTCCCGCGCGAGCCGCGCACGCGACGGGCGCGGCCGCTGCGTGAACAGGTCCCAGCCCGCGGACTCGAGCGAGTCGAGCGCCGCGAGGCCGCCGCGGCCGAAGAGCGCGACGGCGCGGCCGAGCCTGCCGCCGATGCGCGCGCGCAGGATCTGCGCGGAGCCGAGCAGCGACGCAGCGCGCTCCGCCTCGAAGCGAAGCAGCGCGGTGAGCCCCGCGTTCGGCCGGTCGAGAGGCGGATCGCCGAAGCTGCGCCGGTCCTCCGCCGGCAGGTAGATGCGGCCGAGCTCGAGGTCGCGCGGCACGTCCTGCAGGAAGTTGACGAGCTGGAGTCCGGTGCACACGTCGTCGCTCGCTGCGACGCAGCTCGGGATCGTCGAGCTTGCGGAGCACGCCGAGGACGAGCCGGCCGCACGGGTCGGCCGAGTGGACGCAGTACCACTTCACGTCGTCCCACGTCTCGTACGACGAGACGCGCTGGTCCATCCGGTTCGCCTCGATCAGCCGGTCGAACGGCTCGCGCGGGAGGTCGAACTCGCGCACGGTCGGCTGCACGTTGCGCAGCACGGGCCACGTCGGCGTGCCCGTGTACAGGAGGTCGACCTCGTGCTCGAGCTCGTCCAGCGCGCCGAGCCGGTCACCCTCGTAGGCGTCGCCGAGCTCGTCCACGAGCCGCGCGTAGCAGTACAGGGCGCGGACGTGAGGCCGAAGCCGGCGCGGAAAGAGGATCGAGCCGACCGGAAAGTTCTCGCCCGCCGCCCGGGCCGCGACTTCGGCGACTTCCATGCAACAAGCATACGAGCACGCGTTGGTGGTTGAATCCGCTGCCGTGGAGGGCAATCCAGGGGGCCGGGTCGACCCCGTCGCGGGTGTGGACCGCGACAACGGCGTCGTCGTCGTGCACCTCGCCGGCGAGCTCGACCTGTACAACGCGCACCTCGTTCGCGAGGCGCTGATCGCCTGTTGCGACGAGCAGCCGAACCGCCTCGTCGTCGACCTCGCGGGTGTCGAGTTCGTCGACTCGACCGCGCTCGGCGTGCTCGTCGAGGCCCGTAGCCGCATGACCGACAAGCAGGCATTCGCGCTCGCCGCGCCGGGGCCTGAGACGCGGCGCGCGCTCGAGGTGTCCGGGCTCGACAAGCACTTCATCGTCGCGGCGTCGGTCGAGGAAGCGTTAGCGTCCTGAGCGTGGAGCAGGGTCTGATCCTCAAGCCGGCCGAGCTCGAGCGCTACGCGGACGCCGTCACGAAGTCCATCGCGCTGAAGCGCGGCGACACGATCGTCGTGCGCGGAGCGCCCGCGCACCGCGAGATGATGCTCGCCGTTGCGGCATCGGCGTACCGCGGAGGCGCCGGCCTCGTCGACGTCATCTATTCGGATCCGCTCGTCATGCGCGCGCGACTCCAGCATGCGCGCAACGACGCGCTCGGCGTGCTCAGCCCGTGGCACAAGCGCCGTCTGCGCGAGCTCGTCCAGCCGCACTCGGCCGAGATCTACATCAGCGGCGAGAGCGATCCCGGGTTCCTCGACGGCATCCCGCCGAAGCGGATCCAGACCGAGTACGCGCGGTCCGGCGCGCAGACACGCGCCTTCCGCCGCGCGAGTCTCGACATGAAGGTGCGCTGGACAATCGCGGCGTGGCCGACGGATCACTGGGCGGGGCAGGTGTATCCCGAGCTGCCCGTGTTGAAGGCCAAACAGAAACTCGCGAAGGACCTGCTGTGGTTCTGCCGCCTCTCCGACAAGGACGGCGCGGGCTCGTCCGGCTGGATCGAGCACACGAAGGCGCTCGCGCAGCGCGGGAAGACGCTGACGAGACTCGCGATGACGCGCGTGGAGCTGCGCGGCCCCGGCACCGAGCTCGACGTCAAGCTCGTTCCCGGCACCGCCTGGCTCGGAGGCATCGAGCGCACGCAGTACGGCGCGCTCATCAACGCGAACATCCCGACCGAGGAGAACTACACGAGCCCCGACGCCGGCGCGACGGAGGGAACGTTCGCGTGCACGTTCCCGCTCTCGTTCCAGGGCCGCCTGATCGAAGGACTGCGCGGCGAGTTCCGCAACGGAAAGCTCGTGCGGCTCGACGCCAAGAAGGCGGCAGACCGCGATTTCGTCGCGAGCTACATCGACAGCGATCCGAAGAAGAACGGCCGCCGCCTCGGCGAGGTGTCGCTCGTCGACTCGACGTCGCGTATCGGCCAGAGCGGGCGGACGTACTTCGACACGTTGCTCGACGAGAACGCCGCCGCGCACATCGCGTTCGGCTCCGGCTTCGGACTGACGCGCACGGTGAAGCCCGCGCGCGCGCTGAACCAGTCGCCCGTGCACCTCGACGTGATGATCGGCAGCCCCGACTTCGAGGCGACCGCCGTCAACGCCAAGGGCAAGCGGATCCCGTTGATCCGCGACGGTCTCTGGCAGATCTGACCTAGCCGTCGACGAGGAGCCCGCTGACCGGGCCCCAAAGTGCCTGCGCACGGCGCGACACGTGTGGGAGCAGCGTCAGGCGGTGCTCGACGTATCCGTCACGCTGACGGCGCCGAAGCTCCTCTTCGGCGCGCGGGCGCCACAGTTCGTCGATGACCGTGACCGGGTCACCGTCCACGTCGTCTCGCTCGAGATGCTCTGACCAGAGTCGCAGTCGTGTCGCTCGCGCGAGCTTCTCGTCGTGGGTGACGACGTTCACCTCTGTGTCGTTGAAGAGCGAGTGCTCGTTCAGGTTCGCCGACCCGATTGTCAGCCAACGGTCGTCGACGATTCCGATCTTCGCGTGCACGTAGACGATGCTTCCGCCGCGTCCGGGTTGGTAGAGCGTGCACGCGAGAAAGCGCGCGTTGTCGCCGTCTGCGTCGATCGAGCACGCCGAGCTGCCCGCGCGTGTCGTCACGCCCGTTGTTCGGACGCGACGGGAGAAGGACGACGACGCGGAAATCGTCGCGCGGCGGCTCGCGCAGCTTTGCGGCGAGAACGGAGACGACCTCGCTCGACCACAGGAACTGGCTCTCGAGATAGACGAATCGCTCGGCACTGCGCAACGCGCGCAGGTAGCTCTCGAGGATGGTGAACTCGCCCTTGGGCAGGCCGTCGTAGACCCGCTCGGGAACCGTGCGCACGAGCTGGACGTCGACACCGCCCGACGTCCCGGACACCGGGGGCTGTTCCAGCTCGCGCGGCCAGCGCAGCCGAAAGTGCTCGACGACGTCGGCGACGACCGGCCCTTCGATGCGCACGCACGCGTCGTGCCAGCCGAGCTCGCCTCGCGGGGCATGACGACTCGCGTCGAGACGGTTGCCCGCGAGCGTCGTCAGGTCGATCCCACCGACGTATGCGACGCGGTCGTCGACAAGGACGAGCTTCTCGTGGTGGCAGTGCATCGGCCGTTCCTTCGCGTCCAGCTCCATCTCGATGCGGGTCCCCCGCGTCAGCAGGTCGCGTACCGTCCGCACCTCGCCGCGGTCGGGATGGAAGAGCGGCAGAGGCGCGCCGGCCCAGGCGAGCACGCGGACGGGCAGCCGCTCAGCGGTCTCTGCGAGCAGCGCGCTCAACGTGGGGCCGCCGTCCCCGAGCCGCAGGCCCGGGGTGAAATGCCAGCCGGCGAGGTGGACGTGCGCATGCGCCGCCTCGATGTCGGCCGCCATGCGCGGCAGCGCCTCGGCCCCGTCCACGAGTAGCTCGACGTGGTTGCCTGCACGCGCAGCGAACGAGCCCGTATCGGCCCAACCGCCCGCGGGCGGCGCGAACGCACGGCCGTGATCGGTGCGGTGCAGGCGGCGCCGGTGATGCGCACGGACGGCGCGCTCGATGCCCTCGCCGAGCGCGCCGTCGATCCGGCTAACGGCCACCCTTGGGCGGCGGCGGCGGACTCGGCCCGGGCGGGATGTCGATGACCGTCTGTGTCGGGGCCGCCGGCGTGACGTAGTAGCCCGTTCCGTACGTCACGGTTCCCGTGATCTGCGGCGTCGGGAAACCGAGCGCAGGCATGTTCGCCGTCGCGGCCCGCATGAAGTGATTCCAGATCTCAGCGGGTAGCGATCCGCCGAAGACGGAGCCGACTCCCTCGACGTTGTACAACGAGATCTCGGCTTTCGGGTACCCGACCCACACACACGTCGCGAGCTGCGGCACGTAGCCGCAGAACCATGCGTCCTGGAAGTTCTCCGCCGTGCCCGTCTTGCCCGCCGCGGGCCGTCCGAAGTTCGCAGCCGTGCCCGTGCCGTGCTGGACGACGCCCTCGAGCGCGTAGGTCACCTGGTCGGCGACGCTGCTCGAGATCGCCCGGTCGCCTCGAGTAGCCAGCCGGTCGAGGACGCTGCCATTCGGCGCGCGTACGAGCTCGAACGCATGGGGGGCGTGGTGGACGCCATGCGCGGCGAGGGTCGCGTACGCGTCCGTCATCTCCAGCGGATTCACCGGCTGCGTCCCGAGCGTGATCGAACAGACGGGCTGCAGCTTCGTCGTGATGCCCATGCGGTGCGCGACGGGGACGACGTTCCACGGCCCGACTTTCGCGACGAGCTGCGCGAAGATCGTGTTCACCGAGTTCGCGGTCGCGTTCAGCAGATTCATGGAGCCGCCGTTCTCGTCCGCGTAGTTGTGCACGTCCCACGGACCCTGCGGCCCGTCGCAACTGTGCTCGGGAATGATCAGCGACGGCGGCCCCGAGAAGCTCGAGTAGAGCGAGATGCCGTGCTGGATCGCGGTCGCGAGCACGAACGGCTTGAACGAGCTGCCCGCCGTGCGCGTGCTCTGCGTCGCGAGATTGAACTTCATTTTGCGGCCGTCGGGCGTATATCCGACCATCGCGCGGACGGCGCCCGTGCGCGGGTCGATCGCGACGAGCGCCGCAGCTGGATCGGTCGGGTGCCGCATCACACCGCGCACCGCGGCGAGCGCGCTCTCTTGCATGGCCGGGTCGAGCGTCGTACGCACCCGCAGCCCACCGACCGCGACGCGGCGCGACCCGAGCTCCGCAACGAGCTGCTGCTCGGCCCAGCCGAAGAAGTTCGGATGCTGCTGCCTCGCGTACAACGTGCCCGGCTTCAAGCCGAGCGGCGCCGTCACCGCGTGTTGGAACTGCGCGAGAGTGATCGTGCGTGCGGTGAGCATCGCACGGAGCACCTCGTTCCGGCGCTGCGTCGCCATCGCCGGATGGAGCGTCGGGTCGTACACGGTCGGCGCCTGCGGGAGCCCAGCGAGCATCGCAGCCTGCGCGAGCGTGAGGTCCTGCGCGTGCGTCGAGAAGAACGTCTCCGCCGCCGCTTGCGCGCCGTGCGCCGCGCGTCCGTAGAACACCTCGTTCAGGTACGCGTTGAGGATCCGCTTCTTCGGCCACACTTGCGCGAGCTTGATGGCGAGGCAGGCCTCCTTCACCTTGCGCGAGAACGTGCGGCTCGCGTTCCCGATGTACAGATTGCGAACGAGCTCCTGCGTGATCGTCGAGCCGCCCTGCACGATCTTCCCGGCCGTTACGTCCGAGTAGAGCGCGCGCACGATCCCGTGGTAGTCGAGCGCGCCGTGCTGCCAGAAGCGGCGGTCCTCGATCGCGACCGTCGCGTTGCGAAGGAACGGCGAGATCTGGTCGAGCCGCAGCGGCTGCCGGTTGACGCTGGACGGGACGACGCCGAGCAGCGAGCCGTTACGCGCGTACACGAACGAGTTCTGGCCGAGCGCGACCGGCTGGAGCGAGTTGAGGCTGCACGAGTCGAGGAGCACCGCGCGACCCGTCGTTGCGCTGCCGACGAGCAGCGCCACGATCACCACGACGATGGCACCCACGATGACGCCCGTCTTGCGACGCCTGTGCGCGCGGCGCAGCCGCGAGCGACGCGCGAGCAGGAGCGCCGCGAGCTCGAGGTCATCACGATTCCCATGCCGGCGGCGCACTCCGGAACGGGTCCTGCTCGCAGACGAAGGTCAGGAAACCAGCTCGGCGAGCACCACGCCGAGGATCGGCAGCGCCACCGTGATCAGCAGGTTCCCGCGTCCGATCCGCGTCAGCAACGGCCGGAGCGATTGCGGCTCGCCGGCGCGGATCTGACGGGCGAGGCCGGGACCGAGGACGTAGTCGTGGAGGTAGGAACCGGCGACGAGGATCCCGACGAGCGCTCCCTTGACCGCGAGCACCCAGTCGAAGGACGTCGGTGCCGTGTCGAAGGCGTGGTCGTAGGCGGCGAGGCCGAGCCCGGTGACGACCGCGATGCCGAGCGCGCTCCAGCCGATCGGGCGCCAGCGATGGCCGAACTCGCGCAACAGCTGTCCGCGCACCTCGCCCTCGAGCCGCTGCACCGGCGGTACGGCGACGAAAACGAGCGCCACCGTTCCACCGACCCACACCGCGGCGGCGAGGACGTGCACGGCCACGAGGATCGGTTCCATGGCCCGTAGTTTCTCCCGATACGACACCACCGCGTTGCCTTGACACTCAACGGATGCGCCCGGAGGTGTCTCTGCCCGTGGTCTGGACCGAGGACGGGTCGGCCGCGTACGCCGGCCGGCTCGAGCTCGCAGGCGCGCACCTCTCCCTCATCGGCGGCTCCCGCGACGCAGCGCACGTGCGGGAGCTCGAGCTGCACGAGATCGCGGCGACGCGGCTCGGGCGCAGCCCACAGGAGCGCATCGGCGGACGTCTCACGCTCGTCGTGGAGCTGCTCGCCGGCGGCTCGATCAGGATCGCCGGGTTCGAACGCCCCGGTGCGATGCGCGAGCTCGCCGACCATCTGCAGTCGGCTCTCAGCTCGTAGACGTTTCTCCTGCGGCGTTCCCGGCAAGACGCATCGGCGATGACACTGCCCTCGAGCGCCGCGTCCGTCGCGGCGAACGTCCTGATCCTGTTCGCCGTCCTTCTCTGGCTCGGCCTCGGTTACCGCGTGCATCGCGACGCGCGCCGGCGCCTCGACGACGGCTGGCTCGTCGGTCTCTCGACGGCGCTCGGCTTCGGGCTGCCGTATGTCGGGCCGCTCGTCTACGTGCTGTTCCGTCCGCCGGAGACGCTCGCCGACGTGCGCGCGCGGGACCTGGAGACGCGCGCGCTCCGCGGCCGGCTCATGCAGGCGACGCCGACCTGCCCCGTCTGCCTGAGCGACGTCGAGACCGACTACATCGTCTGCCCCGTCTGCACGACGCGACTGCGGGAGCAGTGCGCGAGCTGCGACGCCGCGCTCGATCCGCTCTGGCAGGCATGCCCCTACTGCGCGACGCCGGTCACCCGGGGCCGGTCGCGGCCGACCTCGACACGGCTCTGACCGCCGAGGCGACGCAGCTCTGGGTCAGTCGTCCAGAGCTTCGACGGGCGCCGGCTGCAGACGACGCACGCGCACGAGCGAACGGAGGCTGAACGGAACCGCCGGCGCCGGCGCGAAGCGAACGAGCGCGCCGAGCACAGCGACGCCGCCGGTGAGCTCGTACATCGCGGAGTCGTTGACGAGGAGCGACGCGACGGTCGCGATCCCCAGCGTCACGACGAAGTCGCGCGTCGGCCGCCGGCGCGCGACGAAGAGCGCGATCGCGAACGAGCCGACGAACCAGAGCAGGAGCGGAAGCACGACCGGCCAGTTGTCGATGGCCGGCAAGTAGGAGAGCGGCCAGCGATTCTCGGCCACCGCCCACAGGCCCGATAGGCCGTTGCTGAATGCGCTACGGAGATGGTCGGGGCCGGCGGTGTTGAGGTTGGCCGACACGACCTTGAGCACGACCGCCGCTGCCGCGCCGAGCAGGAGGAGGAAGCCGCGCGTTCCGAGACGGAAGAGACGAGCGCCGAGGAACGCGAGCGCGATGCCGAGCACGATCGCACCGCCGCCGTCTGAGCCGAAGCGGTTGTCCGTCATCATGAACAGGCCGAGCGCACCGAATGCGCTGAAGCCGAGCACGCCGAACCGGCGTCCTGCGAGGACCGCGCCGGCGAGCAGCGGCGCGAGCAGCAGCGTCTCGAGCTGATTGCCGATTCCCCAGAAGCGCGAGTTCTGCGTCGGCCCGAGCGGCGTGAGCGCAACCCAGTCCGGACGCTTCGCGAGCAGATACAGGTGCACGAGGATCACCGAGAGGAAGAGCAGCAGCAGCCTGCCGTCGGTTCGACACACGCGTTCGAGCAGCAAGCCGCCTCCGACGATCGCGACGACGAGGACGGCCATGATCGCGACCTCGTTCGTCACGTGCAGGCCGCCGAGCGCGATGCTCGCGAACAACGCCGCGGGCACGGACGTCAGCGCCGCGCGCGGACGCACGACCGCGAGCAGGAGCGCGATGCAGGCGAGCACGATCAACGCGGCGAGCTTCAGCCGGTTGTTCGCGTGGATCTGCGCGTTGAGCCGTTTCAGCTGCGCGATCGCGTGCGGCGCCGGAGTCGACGTCAGCGATCCGCGCTGATGGCCGAGCGCCGTCGGCGCGAGGTCGACGATCGACACGAGGCCGGGAATGCGCGTCGTCTTCGACACGAGCAGGCCGTGGAATCCTCCACCGAGGACGACGACGTAGTAGCGCTTGTCGTTCGCAACGGGCCGTTCCGACTTCGGCGGCAGCGTGACGATGATCGTGCGCGTGTGGCTCGGCGTCCCGGTGGCGGTGTTCGCGGACAGGATCGGCGGCCCGCTCGGGACGCCACCGAGGTGCGCGTTCTGCTGGCGGCCGCGAACGAGCTGCGCGAGCGCCTGGCGGCGATTCGTCGTCGGGCCTGCGCCGGGAACGAGCAGGCCGACGGCGCCGTGGCGCGCGAACTGGCGCAGCTGCCAGCCCGCCATGTGGTCGAGGATGATGACCCGGAAGGGCGCTGAGGCCGGCACCGTCTTGGCCGCGGCAGGCGCAGCGGGGATGATCCCCGCGAGCGCGATCAGGCTGAAAAGGAGTAAGCGGCGCCGGCGGAGCATCGTCCGCCGCGATTCTCTCCTATTTGAGGTCACCATTGCGTAGGAAGATCGTGAGAAGAAGCCGACGCGCGGATTCGAACCGCGGACCCCTTCATTACGAGTGAAGTGCTCTACCAGCTGAGCTACGTCGGCCCGGCGCCGGACAGTTTAGCCCGGCCGCGTGGCCGCCTCAGCGAACGGTGACGCGCCAGCGGATCGAGTGCGTCCCGAGCCTGAGCGTGAACACGTAGCGGCCCGTCTTCGTCTCGATCACGCTCACCTTGCGGCGGCCGGGCTTCACCTTCACGACCGCTCCGTGCAGGATCTTCCCCGAACGCGTGACGCCGAGCGCCGCCGTCCCGGCCACGTGCGCGACGAATGACAACGTCACGCGGTAGCCGTGCGCGGTCTTCGTCACCTTCGGCTTCGCGCCCGGCGCGAGTGCGAGCCTGGCGAACGTCGCACCGACGGCGAGCGACGAGGTCAGCGTCACGTCGCAGGTCGCCTTCTTGCCGCTGCAGGCCCCCGTCCACCCGGCGAGGACGAAGCCGGCGGCAGGCTTCGCGGTGAGGATCACGGTCTGGCCGCTCCGGTACTGCTGCGTGCAGGACTTGCTCTTGCCGTTCGTGCTCGCGCACGCTCCGCCGGCCGCGCTGACGGTGCCCGCGCCGGTCACGGTGAGCGCGAGGCTCGCCGTCGTCCCGCCGCCACCGCCACCACCGGAGGTGGAGAAGGTCGCGCCCACGCTCTTCGCCGCGCTCATCGTCACGGAGCACGTCGGCGCCGTGCCGCTGCAGGCGCCGGTCCAGCCCGTGAACGACGCGCCCGAGGCCCGCCGACGCCGTCAGCGTCACGGTCGCGCCCGCGGCCTGCGGGACGTTGCAGCCGGTGCCGCCCGCCGTCGTGCAGCTCGATGCCCGCGCCGGCGATCGTCCCGCTCCCGGTCACCTGGCCGGTCAAGAGGTACGTGGTGTTGGCGCCGGCGAAGGTCGCCCCGGCCGACTTCGGCCCGGTCATCGTCAGCGTGCACGTCGTCGTCGTGAACGTGGAGCACGCCCGTCCATGGCCCGTGGAAGTCGCTGGAGTTGCCGGAGGCGGGGACAGCGGTGAGCGTCAGCGACGTGTTCGCCGGGACGTTCACGATGCAGCCCGTGCCGCCGGCAGCCGTGCAGTGGATGGCCGGATTGCCGCCGCTGACGACGTAGCCGTCACCGGTCACGCTGAGGGTGAGCGAATACGTCGACGTCGGCGGCGGGGTCGTCCCACCGAGGAAGCTCACCGTGACGGAGAGCGCGTTCGTCGTCACGTCGATGGAGCAGATCGCGCCCGCTGTGCTCGAGCACCCCGACCAGCTCACGGTGCCGCCGGACGTCGGCGTCCCCGTCAGCGTCAGCGTCGACTCGGGCGGCACGCTGCCGGTGCAGGTCTGCGGCCCGGGCCCGCACGAGAGGCCGCCACCCGACACCGTCCCGTGCGCCGCTGACGGAGAGCGAGATCGGGACGAGCTGCTCGAAGGTCGCGGTCACCGTCCGGGCTGTGTTCATCTGGACGGTGCAGGTGCGTCTGCGAGCCGGAGCAGCCGCCGTTCCAGCCGGTGAGGGCGTACCCGCTCTGCGGGAGTCGCGGTCAGCGTGACCTTCGAGTTCGGCGGCTCCTGCGCGTCGCAGCGTCGAGCCGGCGCCGCAGGTGATGCCGCCGCCGCGTCACGGTGCCGTTGCCGGCGACCGTCACCGTCGAGCGGGCTGGGTCGGCGGCGAGCGAAGCGTGCGCTCGGCGAGGCTGTTCGCCGGTCAGGTACGCGCAGCAGGCGAGCTGACGTCCCGCCGCACGCGCCGCCCCAGCCTCCAGCCGGTGAAGAAATCGCCGCCGTCGGGTGTGCTCGACGACGGTGATCGTCGACCCCTGGATGGCGGTCAGGCTGCACCGTCGAGCCCGGCGGCGGCGCAGTCGATCGGGTAGTTCGTCGAGCCGTCCGTGACTGGCCGTTCGAGGGCGACCGAGCGAGACGCCGAACGTGCTCGTCTGGACAGCGCCCGAGGTCGTGAAGACTGCCGTCGCCGTGACGGGGCGGTCCGCGGCGAAGGACCGGACAGGTCGTCACGCCGCAGCACAGCCCGGCGGCGTCCTCCCAGCGGACGAACGTCCAGCCCGGCGACGGCGTCGCGGTCAGGGTGACCGTCGTCGCGGATCGAGCCGTAGGCGGAGTAGCAGGTGAGGACCCGAGGCCGCAGTTGATCCCCGTCCCCGTCACCGTGCCCTTGCCGATGACCTCGATCTTGAGGTCGGCGGCGCCGGCGGCGTGCGGCGACGGAACCGCCCCGCCGAGCGCGAGAGCTGCCCCAGCAAGAGCAGAAAAACCGACTCTTGCCCGCCCACTCATTCGCCGGGGAGCGTAGCTCGAATCTCGCGCGTGTGTAAGGAAATCGCAAGAATGCGATGTTTGGGAATGGACACAGGCGCCATCCCGTTCTATAAGTAGCCAACAGGGTCGACCGGAAATCGCGGGCTGCGCCCCGCGCCGGGGCCCCGGGTGCCCGCGAGCGTCGCTGGCTCCCTAGACCGAAAGAGGAAGATTCCACTGACTAACACGCATCTGCACGATCTGACGCCGACCGAGCGCCTCGTCGAGGAGTCCGCCGAGCGCGGTTTCGTCGACGAAAAGGAGCTCGAGGCCTTCGCTGACGAGCACGAGCTGGCCGAGGATGAGATCGCGGCCCTCCAGGTTGCGCTCGACGAGCGCGATGTGACCGTCCGCGCCACCGTCCGGGCCGAGGCCGCGCCTGCCCCCTCGGGCACGCTCGACCCGCTCCAGCTCTTCATGGACGCGGCCGGCCGCCACAAGCTGCTCACGGCGGCTGACGAAGTCATGCTCGCGAAGCGCATCGAGAAGGGCGACCTGGCCGCGAAGGAGCGGATGATCAACTCCAACCTCCGCCTCGTCGTCTCGATCGCGAAGCGCTACCAGGGCCACGATGTGCCCCTCCTCGACCTGATTCAGGAGGGCGTCATCGGCCTGAACCGCGCCGCGGAGAAGTTCGACTGGCGGAAGGGCTACAAGTTCTCGACCTACGCGACCTGGTGGATCCGTCAGGCCTGCCAGCGCGCGGTCGCGAACCAGTCCAAGACGATCCGCATCCCGGTTCACGTCCAGGAGCGCCGGATCAAGCTCAACCGCGCGTCCGCGGAGCTTCAGGCCAAGCTCGGCCGCGAGGCGACCGTCGACGAGCTCGCGGAGGCGACCCGGCTGAAGAAGGAGCACGTCACGGAGGCACTCGACGCCGTCGACTCGGTCTCGCTGAACCAGGGCCTCGGCTCGGACAGCGACTCGGAGCTCGGTGACCTGTTCGCCGACGAGACGTCGGTCGACCCGGCCGAGGAGGCCGCGGAGGCACTTCGCCGCCAGCGCGTCCAGCGCGCAGTGGCCGATTTGCCCGAGCGCCAGCGCCGGATCATCGAGCTGCGCTTCGGCTTCGGCGGCGAGTCCGCCTCGCTGGAGACGATCGGCAAGGAGCTCGGACTGACGCGCGAGCGCGTGCGTCAGCTCGAGACCGAGGCGCTCACGCGCCTGCAGCTCGAGCTCGGTGACGAGCTCGCCAGCGCTGCGTAAGACCTCTACCTAGTCAGTGGTCATGGCCGGAGCCACCACCGTGGCTCTGGCCCTGACCCTGGGTTTGACCCTGGCCGTTGCCATGCCCGTTTCCGCCGTCTCCTGACGGTGGCGGCGGCGTTGAGCCGCTCTGGGCGTCGCTCCTGCCGTTCCCCTGGCCGTTGCCCGGGCTCGCGTCGCTGTTCCCGTTCCGTTTCCGTGCCCCTGGCCCTGCCCGGTGTCCGGCGGCGCGGTCTCCGGAACCGTCTCGGGCGCCTGGGCGGCCGGCGGCGTTGCGGGCGGCGGCGCGGGCGGCGGGTCGACGGAGACGGGCGGCGGCACGGCGTCCACGACAGGGTCGGCGACCGTCGGAGCAGTAACCGTCGCGTGCTGAACGACAGGGGCCGGCACCCGGGCAGCCGGCTGCGGCGCACGGCTGGCGCGTGCCGGGTGAGGCACAACCACCGTGAGTGCCGGAATGACCGGCACCGCTCGGGCGGGGGCGGGCGCAGGCGGGGCCGGCGGACGCACATGGTGCTTCGCCGGCGACGCGACGGCCACCGTGCCGGTGCTGACGACCGCGACGACCGCGGCCACCTTGGCCGCCGCTGCGCCGCCGCCGAGGAAGAGCGACTTGAGACCGGTGACGAGATTGCCGAGATCGGCGCCGCGCACGATGCGCCGCTTCTGCGCCGGCGCCGGCGGCTGCTCGAGCCCCGTCGCGAGCGACCGGCGTGCGCGAAAGATGAGCGTCTCGACCGCGGTCTGCGAGAGCTGCAGCTCCTCGCCGATCTCGCGGTACGAGAGGCCCTGCCACTCGCGCAGGAGGATCGCGCGGCGCTGGCTCTCCGGCATCTGCTCGAGCACGTCCTGCAAACCGAGCAGCTCGTCGGCGAGGCGGCTCGGCGCGGGCGCGAGCTCGTGGACGACGTCGAAGTCGGTGGGCGACTCGATGCGGCCGCGGCGCCACGTCGATCGCCGGCGCGACAGGCAGACGTTCTGCGCGATCGCGAACAGCCAGGCCGACTCGTTCTCGGGGACGATCCCGCGCTTGATCCCGCGGAAGGCGTTCAGGAACGTGCTCTGCACAGCGTCCTCGGCCTCCTCGCGGGAGCCGAGCTGGTGCTGGCAGTACCGGAAGATCTTGGTCGCGTGGCGCTGGTAGAGCGCCTCCGTCAGCTCGGCCTCGGGAGCGACGCCGTGGTCGGCACGACCTATGGACGGTACTGCGGCCACGCTGCCCCCCAAGGCTGTGGAGAACCGTCGCCGTATCTTCCCGCGCGCGCGACGGCGTCCGACAACCTCGAAAAGGGGGATTATCCGGAGACGGCGCGGGCTGCCACGGGCGCACCCGCGAACGCGCGGCGGAGCCGGATGAGCACCGCCTCGACGGCGAGCGGCATCGAGAGCTGGAGCTCCTCCGCCTCGCGCCAGGCTGCGCGCACCACCTCGCACGCCTCCTCGGCGGCCGGGAGCCGCTCGCGGGTCGCATCCACGCGCAGCTCCGGCAGCCGGTCGACGTGCACGACCGCGCGCTCGGCGCCGACCGCGGCGGCGATGAGGTCGCGATACCACCACTCGAGCTCCTCGAGCACGGCCAGCAGCTCGTCGCGCTCGGCCCCACGCTGCGCGCGGCGCAGACGCTGCTCCGCCTCGCGGCCGGTCAGCTCGAGGACGGCGACCGACTCCTCGGCGTGCGCCTTCGCCTCCTCGCCGCGCTCGTCGATCCCCGCGAGGATCGTCTCTGCGCCCGCGTTCGTGTCGAACTCGGGATCGAGGTACACGGCGCGCGCGACGCCGAGCAGCTGCTCGCGCCGGTGCTGCGCCGCCGGGTCGAGCAGGCGCTCCGCACGGTCGAGCCGGCCGCCGGCGACACGGGCGACGGTCGTCACCTCGTCGTCCGAGAGCTCGGGCGCGCGCGCACGGACGGCGGCGCGCACGGCCGTCTCCGACAGTCGCCGGAATGTCACGAGCTGGCAGCGCGAACGGATCGTCTCCGGCAGCGGGCCGAGGTCGTCGGCGACGAGGACGATCACCGCATACGTCGGCGGCTCTTCCAGGTCCTTCAGCAGCGCGTCGGCGGCGTCCTCGTTCATCGTGTCGGCGTTGAACACGAGATAGACGCGCCGCGACGCCTCGAACGGGCGCATGTGCAGGTCGTGCCGCAGCGTGCGGATGTCGTCGATGCGGATCTGGTCGCCGAGCGGCTCCAGCACGTACAGATCGGGATGCGTGCGGCGCTCGACGCGCGCGTGGTCCCCCAGCAGCTCCGCGGCGAAGAGCAGCGCGAGGTCTCGCTTGCCGACGCCCGACGGGCCGTGCAGGAGATACGCGTGCGCGGGACCCGTCGGCGAGCGCCGCGGAGAGCAGGCGCTTCGCCTCGTGTTGCTCAGATACGGCTTCGAAGTCGCTCACGGATCACCTCCGCCAGCTCGTCCGCGGGCCGACTGCCGTCGAGCGCGACGATCCGGTCTGGGAAACGATCGACGAGCTCACGGTACGCGGCGTCGACGGACGCGTGAAAGTCCGCGCCTTCGCGCTCGAGCCGGTCGGTTGCGCCTGCTCTTCGCGCCGCCTCGTCGGGCTCGAGCAGCAGCAGGACGGTGAGGTCGGGCATGAGTCCCTGGACGACGTGCAGGTTGAGCTCGAGCACGTGGTCGATACCGATGCCGCGCGCGATCCCCTGGTACGCGAGCGACGAGTCGACGTACCGGTCGGAGATGACGTCCGCTCCGCGATCGAGCGCGGGCAGGATCACGCGCGCGACCAGCTCGGCTCGCGCCGCGGCGAAGAGCGCCGCCTCGGCCCACGGCGTCATCTCCGGCCCGTTGAGCACGAGCTCGCGGGCGCGCTCGCCCAACTCGGTTCCGCCCGGCTCACGCGTGAGCACGACCTCGCGGCCCTCTGCGGCGAGCGCGTCGCGGAGGAGCTCGGCCTGCGTCGACTTCCCCGATCCGTCGACTCCTTCAAAGGTCACGAACACGTCGTGCCTACGATACGCAGGTGCGGGCGATCGTGACCGGAGGGGCGGGATTCATCGGCTCGAACCTCATCGACGCCCTGCTCGCGCGGGGGGACGAGGCGCACGCGCTCGACGATCTCTCCAAGGGCTCGCGCGAGAACGTGGCCTCGGCTGCTGAGCTCCACGTCGCCGACATCCGCGAGCCGGACGAGGTCTTCGACGCGGTTCGGCCGGAGGTCGTCTTCCATCTCGCCGCCCAGGCCGACGTGCGCGTCTCGGTCGAGCAGCCCGCGCTCGACGCGGACGTGAACATCCTCGGCACGATCCGCATCCTCGAGGCGGCGCGCCGCCACGGTGCCAAGGTCGTGTTCGCGTCGTCGGGCGGCGCCGGCTACGGCGAGTGCGACGGTCCCGGCGCCGGAGTCGGCGCCGCTGCGCCCGCTCGCGCCGTACGGGACGTCGAAGGTGTGCGGCGAGGAGTACCTCGCGACGTGGAACCGCCTGTACGGCGCGTCGCATGTCTCGCTCCGGCTCGGCAACGTGTACGGCCCGCGGCAGATGCCGCACGGAGAGGCCGGCGTCGTCGCCATCTTCATGGGCCTGCTGCACGACGGCGGGACGCCGACGATCTTCGGCGACGGGTCGCAGACGCGCGACTACGTGTACGTCGGCGACGTCGCGAACGCGATGCTGCTCGCGGTCGAGCGGGACGGCGGCGTCTTCAACATCGGCACCGGCGTCGAGACGTCCGTCGTCGGATTGTTCGACGCGATCCGCACGGCAAGCGGCATCGACCGTGAGGCGGCGTTCGCACCGGCGCGGCTCGGCGAGCTGCAGCGCAGCGTCCTCGATCCGTCGCTCGCGGCACGCGAGCTGGGCTGGCGTCCGGAGCGATCGCTGGCCGACGGCCTGGCCGCGACCTGGGAGTGGATCGCCGCCTCGTAGGAGGAGCCGACACCGCACCGGCGAAACCGACCGGGCCGTGGCGACGATCGAGCACTATTCCGAGCCCTTCCCGTGGCGTACCGCGACGCTCGTCGCGTCCGCGATCGCAGCGGCGGAGCTCCTCGGTCTGTTCGTCATCGGCGCGTTCGTCCTCGCGCATCCGTTCCGCCATCACGCGAAGACGACGGCGACGTCGACGACCGCAGCCGTCGTCCAGCACCACACGACGACGGTGCACAGGCACGTCGTGCCCGTTCCTGCGAAGGACCGCTTCGCACCGGTCTTGACCCACTCCGTCCGCCCGCGCGCGAAGGTGCGCGTGCTCGTCCTCAACGCCAACGGCGTCCAGGGAGCGGCCCACATCGAGGCCGCGCGCCTGCAGGGGCTCGGGTACGTCATCGGCGGCGCGGCGAACGCGCCCGGCCACCACTACGCGCGGTCGATGGTGATGTTCGTCCCCGGGTACCAGAAGGAGGCGCGGCGAATCGCGCGCGAGACCGGGATCAAGCTCGTCGCGCCGGTGGACGGCGTCACGCCCTCGACGCTCAGTGCGTCGCGGCTGGTCGTCCTCCTGGGCAGCTAGGCGGCCACACCTTCAGCACCTTGTAGCGCGCCTGGTCGAGGACGCCGCACGGCGTTCCGGCCGGCCCGAACTTGTCCAGGTGCCACGCCTCGCTGTACGAGAGATACGCCTGCGTCCAGAAGTGCTCGCTCCAGTAGAAGTCGCCGAGCTCGAGCCAGAGGTTCGAGTTCTCCGGCTCGAGCGCGAGCGCGTCGCGGTAGAGCCGCTGCGCGCGCACCGGGGTCTCGAAGGCCGCTTCCTCGGTGAGCACGTCGGTCGACAACGGGTCGTAGGAATGCGCGTGCTTCACCTGCGCAAGCGTCGACGCCGAGGCGAGCTGCCGCTGCGCGAGCCACGGCGCGGCGAGCGAGTAGATCGCAGCGAACGCGAACAGCACGGCGGCCGCCGCGACGAGCGGCCGACGCGCGGGTGAGGGAGCCGCCGGCCGCGCACGACGAGCGCGCCGCGACGAAGAGCAGCGGCCCGCACGTCGCGACGTAGTCCCAGTCGACGTCGGCGACCATGTGCACGAGGAACGCAGCGCCGCCGATCGCGAGCGCGGTCACCGCCGCACGTTCCGCTCCTTGCGCGCGCGCACGCGTGCGCGCGACCGCGACGATCGCGGCGACCGCAGCGGCAAGGAAGGAGCAGCAGCCCGACGATCCCCGTCTCGCTGAGGAACTGCAGCGGGACGTTGTGCGGCTCGGTCGTCGTGATCGGGCTCTGGCGCAGGTGCTGGTCGGTGAACTGGAACGTGCCGGCGCCCGTCCCGCCGCCTGGATGCTGGACGAACGCGTGCCAGGCCTCCTGCCACCAGCGCCAGCGGTTGCTCGAGTTGAGGCTGCCGAGGTGACTCGTGCTCGACGAGATCTGGCTCGAGACCGGGTTCGCGAACGAATGCCAGATGCGTCCGGCGAACACGATCGCGACGACGACGACCGCGACCGCAGCTGCGGCGCCGGCGATGGCGGCCGCACGCTCGACGCGGCGCCGCGTGGTGTCTGACACCGGACGGCGTGACAGCGCGTTCGCGATGCCGCTGCGACGACGAGTGCGCCGACGACCACCGCGAGCGCGAAGATCCATCCGTCGTGCGCGCGCTGCGCGTGCGTCTGGCCGTCCTTCGTGATCCCGGGAAGCGCGAGCGCGACGCCGAAGACCGCTGCGGCGCCGGCGCCACCGAGCGCGACGGTGACGAGGCTCTCGACGCGCTTCGTGCCCGAGCGACGATCCACGCGACGGCGGCAAGGCATGCGAGCGCGATGCCGAAGCGCGAGTACGTGAGCAGCACCGTCAGCCCGGCGCCGTACAGGAGGAGCGCGCCGAGCACGGCGCGGCGCGACGCGAGCCACAGCGCGACCGGCACCGCGACGACGGCGAGCAGCGCGAGCTCGTTCCAGTAGTCGAGCGGCGCGCGCAGCCGAGCGAGACGGCCGTAGTCGGAGTAGAGCGACGGAATGCACTTCGCGAGCAACGCCCAGCCGAGAGAGCAGCGCGAGCACGACGGACGCGCCGAGCGCGATCGACTCCGCCGGCCGGCGGAGCTGCGCCGCGACGAGCGCGCCGAGGAGCGCGAACGCTGCGTACACGAGCGTGCGGTTCGTGTACTGCCACGAAGCCTCCGGCGACGCCGGACCAGATCGTCGTCAGCCCGACCCACACGCCGAGCGAGAAGAGCGCAGCGAGGAAGGCGGCTCCGGCGCCGTCGAGCATCGGTGCCGGCAGCGCTCCCGCGAGGCGGCGGCGGCGGCGAGCGCGGCGAGCAGGAGCGCGACGGCCCCGAGCCAGACGAGAGAGGAGAGCGTCGTCCCGCGGGCGAAGAACACGGCTGCCAATGCCAGCGCTCCCGCGGCCACGGCGAGAACGGCTCCCGCGGTCGTGCGCACCGGGCGGGACGCTAGCATCGTGAAAACGCCTGGGGCGGCCCGTTCACAAACGGTTTACATGGGCCAAACCGCGAGAACACTGGCATTGGAGAGACTAGGCACAGGGATGGCCGGTCGGACGTTTGGCACGTCCGCATCCGGAGCACGGGAAACGACGATGTCGATGACACCCGCAAAGCTGAAGACGAGGCTCGTCGGAGCGCTCGTCCTCGTCGCCGCACTCGGCGCTCTCGCCGGCGCCCCGGCCGCGTCCGCCGCTCCCGCGGCGACGTTGAAGGCGACGAGCAAGTGCTGGCTCCAGGTCGTCAACGACTGGCTCACGCACGGCTCCGTGACGAACTTCTACGCCGATCCCCTGCTACACGCAGGCGATCCAGCACCTGAGCGCCTATCCCGACATCAAGCAGTACTCGAGCGCGATCGACGACATCCACCGCGCCCAACAGGCCGCCATCCACGAGGAGCGCGGCGGCGGCGGCCCGAACTCGAGCGGCGGCGGCCCCACCCCCGGTGGCGGCGGCCTCGGCGGCGGCGGCGGTTCTACGGGCGGCGGCGGATCGGGCGGAGGCGGCTCCGGTCGGTCACCCGGGCGGCGTCCTCAGCAAGCTCGCGGCCGACATCGGCCCCGGCAACGCGCAGTCCATCCCGCTTCCGCTCCTCGTCCTCGGCGGCCTCGCTTTGCTCCTGCTTCTGACCGCCGCCCTGACGTGGTTCATGCGTCGCCTTCAGGCCCGCCGGGTGACGCCCGCACCGGCGATCGCCAAGCGCCGCTAGCTCCGTCCGGCCCGCGATCTACGGTCCATCCCCCTCCTTCGGAGGGACGACTTGGCGGACTACCCTTCGGGAGGGGCAATGGCGACGGTGAATCAGAAGACGAGCACGGACGTGTCGGACGTGGAGGTGGTCAACACCGTCAGCGACGAGGGTGCTCGCCTCGGCGTGCGCCGTTTCTTCACGATTCCCACGCGCGATCCCTTCGACGAGATCGAGTGGGAGACGCGCGACGCCGTCATTCCGGGCCGGAACGGGCCTGCGTTCGAGCAGCGCGGCGTCGAGTTCCCGAAGTTCTGGTCGCAGACGGCGACGAACATCGTCGCGCAGAAGTACTTCCGCGGCCGGCTCAGCTCTCCCGAGCGTGAGTCCAGCGTCAGGCAGATGATCGGCCGCGTCGTCGACACGGCGGTCGCCTGGGGCACGAAGGGCGGCTACTTCGCCGACGACGAGGAGCGCGACACGTTCGAGGCCGAGCTGAAGGCGATCCTCGTCAACCAGTACGCCTCGTTCAACAGCCCCGTCTGGTTCAACGTCGGCTTCGAGGAGAAGCCGCAGTGCTCCGCGTGCTTCATCCTCTCGATCGAGGACTCGATGGAGGACATCCTCGACTGGATCCGCCGTGAGGGCGTCATCTTCCGCGGCGGCTCGGGCTCCGGGGTCAACCTCTCGAAGCTCCGCTCCTCGAAGGAGCAGCTGTCCAAGGGCGGCTACGCGTCCGGTCCGGTGTCGTTCATGCGCGGCGCGGATGCGAGCGCCGGCACGATCAAGTCCGGTGGCAAGACGCGGCGCGCCGCGAAGATGGTCGTGCTCGACGTCGACCATCCGGACGTCGAGGAGTTCGTCTGGTGCAAGGCGAAGGAGGAGCGCAAGGCGCGCGTCCTCGAGACCGCGGGCTACGACATGTCGCTCGACTCGCCCGACTGGGCGTCGATCCAGTACCAGAACGCGAACAACTCGGTGCGCGTCAACGACACGTTCATGGAGGCGGCGGCCGAGGGGAGCGAGTTCAACCTCACCGCGCGCACCGACGGCGCGGTGGTCTCGACGGTCGACGCGCGCGACCTGCTCCGCCAGATCGCGGCGGCTGCGTGGGAGTGCGCCGACCCGGGCGTGCAGTACGACACGACGATCAACAGCTGGCACACGCTGCCGAACACGGGCCGGATCAACGCGTCCAACCCGTGCTCGGAGTACATGTCGATCGACGACTCGGCGTGCAACCTCGCGTCGCTCAACCTGATGAAGTTCCGCCGCGAGGACGGCGAGTTCGACGTCGAGGCGTTCGAGCACGCCGTCGACGTCGTGTTCCTCGCGCAGGAGATCCTCGTCGGCTACTCCTCGTATCCGACGCCCCAGATCGAGCGCAACGCGAAGCGGTTCCGCCAGCTCGGTCTCGGCTACGCGAACCTCGGCGCCCTGCTCATGTCGCGCGGCCTGCCGTACGACTCCGACGAGGGCCGCGCGTACGCGGCGGCGATCACGGCGCTCATGACCGGGCGCGCGTATCGCAAGTCGGCGGAGATCGCTTCGCGCATGGGGCCGTTCGACGGCTACGCGGTGAACCGCGCGCCGATGATCGGCGTGATCGCGAAGCACCGCGCCGCGGTGGGGAACATCGAGAACTCCGACATCGTCGCCGGCGACCTCCTCACGGCCTGCCGCAAGGCGTGGGACGACGCGCTCAACCTCGGCGAGGTGCACGGCTTCCGCAACGCGCAGGCGACCGTGCTCGCTCCGACCGGGACGATCAGCTTCATGATGGATTGCGACACGACGGGCGTCGAGCCCGACTTCTCGCTCGTCAAGTCGAAGCGCCTCGTCGGCGGCGGCGAGATCACGATCGTGAACAAGACGGTGCCGATGGCCTTCGAGAAGCTCGGCTACGCGCCGCGCGAGGTGGACGAGATCATCGCCTACGTCGACGAGCGGAACACCGTCGTCGGCGCGCCGAACGTCAAGGCCGAGCACTTCCCGGTGTTCGACTGCGCCGTGGGCGACCGGGCGATCCACTACCTCGGCCACGTGAAGATGATGGGCGCCGTCCAGCCGTTCATCTCCGGCGCGATCTCGAAGACGGTGAACCTGCCCGAGACGGCGACGGTCGAGGACGTGATGAGCCTCTACATCGACGCGTGGAAGCTCGGCGTCAAGGCGATCGCGATCTACCGCGACAACTGCAAGGTCGCGCAGCCGCTGTCGAGCTCGGGCTCCGAGAATGCGTCGGCGACGCCGCCGGTGCTCGTGCGCGAGCGCAAGCGGCTTCCGCTCGACCGCACCGAGGTCGGACGCAAGTTCCAGGTCGGCGACCACGAGGGCTACATCCACGTCGGTCTGTACGACGACGGCAGCCCGGGCGACATCTTCGTCGACATCGCGAAGGACGGAACGACGATGGCCGGCCTGATGAACTCGCTCTGCCTCGCGGTCTCGATGGGCCTGCAGTACGGCGTGCCGCCGGAGGTCTACGTCTCGAAGCTGTCGCACATGCGCTTCGAGCCGAGCGGCATGACGAACGATCCGGACATCCGCGCGGCGAAGTCGATCGTCGACTACATCTTCCGCTGGTTCGGGAAGAAGTTCCTCACGCCCGAGCAGCAGGAGGAGGCCGGCATCCTCTCGCCCGAGGTGAAGGCGATGCTCGCCGATCGCTACGCGAACGGCGGCGAAGCGCCGGCTCCGACCGAGGCGCTCACGCCCGGCCAGACGGCGCTCTTCAACTCGTGGGAGGACGCAGTCGAGTGCGCCCGCTGCGGCGGCCGCATGATCCGCACCGGCTCGTGCTACACGTGCCGCGACTGCGGGACGAACACCGGCTGCAGCTCGAGGGGTCGAAGCGACTCATCAGGTCGGCGCGACCGCCGAAGGCACCGAAGGACAGTCCTCCACCGACGAACTTCGCAAGCGTCGTTAGATCGGGATCGATCCCGAGCAGCTGCTGCATCCCCCCGGTCGAGAGCCGTGCAGTCATCACCTCGTCGAACACGAGCAGCACGTCGTGGTCGGCCGTCGCCGTACGCAGCGCGCCGAGGAACTCGGCATCGCCCGGGATGACGCCCGCGCTGCCCTGGAGCGGCTCGACGATGACCGCAGCCAGCTCGTCGGCGTGCTCGGCAACGAGCCGCGCCGCTCCGTCGGCATCGTTGTACTCGCCGATGATCCAGCGGAACGGCGGGTTGAGTGGCGAGACACCGTGCGCGAAGAGCAGGATTCCGCCGTGATACGCACCCTCGAAGACGAGGACGCTCGACCGGCCACTGGCTGCGCGAGCAAGCAAGAGCGCGAGCAGGTTCGCCTCCGTTCCCGAGTTGCAGAAACGGACGAGGTCGACCGACGGGAACCGCGCGACGATCGCTTCGGCGAGCGTTGTCTCGAACCGATTCGGCGCGCCGAGGACGATCCCGTCCGCCAGGGCCTCGCGAATCGCCTCGACGATGACCGGATGCGAGTGACCGTAGAGGCCGGCCGTGTACTCGCCGAGGAGGTCGACGTACTCGTGACCGTCCGCGTCGGTGATGCGGGCGCCATCGCCCCGAACGATCGTCAGCGGGAACGGCGCCTGGTGGATGGTCGTGCGCGTGTTGCCGCCCGGCATGACGCGGGCGCGCTGCTCGTGCAGCCGGAGCGACTCGGGATTCGAGGCGGTGTACCGGGCCTCCGCCTCACTCAGCCGTGCGGAGAGATCCGTCGTCGCGAGCACGAGTCGATCCTACGACTGCACCAACCGGGGTCGCCGCGCGAACAGGGCGAAGACGCCCACGATCGCCGAGCCGACCAGGCCGACGAGGAGCAGGATCCAGCCTGCGTGCTCGACGTCGTCCACGTGACCTCCGACGAAGAACGGTCCCGGAGGCACCGGCGCCCCGAGCTTCGCGGGAACGACGATGACGCCTTGCCGGTGCGCAGATGCTTCAATGCGTCCGAAGCCCGGTCGTCTGAACTCCTTGAAGGGCGCGGCCGACGCTCCGATGGCGAAGTCGAGCCTCGGTCGAACCGGAACGTCCCGAGACCACGAGCACGGCACCGACGAGCACGGTGACGAGCATGACAGCGCCCGCGAGCAGCAGCGGCGTCGCCGGACGGCCACGCACAGCGTCGGCCTGCGGCGGCGCGACGACACCGCGCTCCGCCGCCCACGAGGCGGCGAACGAACTGAGCGTCGAAGACCGCGTCGCCGAGAACGTCTTCAGGCGACGCCCCTTCGGCCTCGGCCTCAGCGAGATCGGCGGAGAGGTCTGCCGCCATCTCGTTGGCGATCGCATCGGGGACGCGCAGCCGCTTCCATTCGCGGCGGCACTCTTGAACAAAACGGTTCACAGCTGCACCTCCGCCTCGACGAGGCCTAGGACGACATCGATCCCATCGCGCGCGGACTTCCATTCGTCGATGCCCTCGGCGAGCGCGAGCTGACCGGCACTCGACGTGCGGTAGTACTTGCGAGGAGGACCTCCGTTGCTCGCCTCGCGATGCGTCTCGACGAGACCATCGCGCTCGAGGCGGCCCAGCAGCGGATAGATCGAGCCCTCGCCGACGATGGCCAGGCCGCGGGCACGAAGGCGCTTCGTCATCTCGTACCCGTACGCGGGCTCGTCGGCCACGACGGCCAGCAGGCAGAGGTCGAGCACTCCGCGGAGCAACTGGCTGCTGCGACGTTCAGTGGTTGCCATGCGGCGCAAGGTACCACGCATTCCCTTGCACCGCAAGGCTCGGTCCCTGGTTTGCCGGACCGGAGAGCGGAAACCGCTTTGGGATGGCCGTCCAGGACAGGTCGTTCCCCAACGGCAGCCCCGTCTGCGAGTACTGGCTCAGCCGTTGCGAGGGCTTCACGGTCCGCGCCGGCCACCGGATCCTCGGCGTGGTGGACGAGGTCGAGCACTACGCGAATGGGGGCCATGCCGACCAGCTCGTGCTGCGGAGGCCTCGCCGCCGGCACCGCACGCTCACGACCGGAGACGTCATCGCGGTCGTGCCCGCCCGAAAGCTGCTCCTCGCACGGCGGCAGGAACGCGCGAAGCCGGCGCGCGACCGGACACGTGCAGCCGTCGACGCCACGGCACCCGTCGTCGTCGCAATGCCCGCGCCGTGGCCGCGGCCGTCTGGGCGCTCGCGCTATGGGTCGCGCAGACGCTCCGCCGCGAGGTGCCGCGGCTGACGCAGCTCGCGCTCGCGGAGATCCACGACCGCAACCACGATCACGGCGAGGAGCCGGGCGTCGGTCGCGCGCACCGGCGCGCGAACGACTACGCCTTCGCAGTTCAGCAGCCGCTCGGCCGCGGCCGGAACGTCGGCCCGACGCGCAGGCGGTAACTGCGCGCCAGCGCGGCGAGCCGCGACCGGTACACGACCATGTCCGCGTGCTGCCAGTCGCCGTGCGTCTGGCAGCGCCACGGCGCATACAGCTCCTTGTGCAGTGGGCTCGTGAGGCTCTCGTTGTGCCCGATGACGTTCGCGAGCGGGATCGAGTAGCGCCACATGAGCCAGACGGTGAGTGCGAGCGACGCGCGCATCTGCGCCGCGTCCTGCATCACTTCCGCGTCCGACGTGCCGACGTGCTCGATCCCGATCGCCGACCCAGTTGAGGCCGACGGTGTGCCGGCACATGACGTTCAGCGGCACGAGCTGGTAGATCGTGCCGTCACGGTCGATGACGAAGTGCGCGCACGTCCCGGGTAGCTCGTGCAGCTCGGCGTCGGGCGAGTCGGACGCGAACGTGTTGTAGACCGACGAGAACGAGTCGGTCGCCGTCACGTGCTCGACGATCGCGCGCGGGCGCAACCTCCACGAGTCGATGCCGTAGTGCTTCTTCGCGTACGCGGCCATCTCCGCGCGCCGCGTCGCGCCGTACGGAATCGGCTTCCAGACGACGTGCGGCTTCGGCGGTGCGGCGAGCGCGAGCGCTGCGAGGGCGAGAGCGATCACCGCAGCCGGTATACCCGCTCCGCGATCTCCTCGACGTCCCAGTGGGCGAGGAACGCCGCCGCGAACGGCCGCCCCGGGTCCGCGAGGAGGATGTCGCCGCCGAGCCGCGGCAGGAGATCGAGGAGGCGGTCGGCGTTGCGCTGCTCGTACAGGAGGTCGGCGCCGAGCACGAGATCCCACGGCGCCTGCTCGAGCAGCGGCCCCGGGTCGTCCCAACGCATCCACTCCGCGCGCAGCGCGATCCCGTTGCGCGCAGCGTTGTCGCGCAGGAGCGCGACCGCGTCCTCGGCCCAGTCGATCGCGAGCACGTCCGCGCCGCGCAGCGCAGCTGCGAACGAGGGCAGGCCGAGCCCGGCGCCGAGCTCGAGCACGCGCTTCCCTTCCAGGTCGAGCGCGGCGACCGCATGCGCGAGCGCGACGCCGCTCGGCCACAGCTCTGCCCAGTACGGCAGGAACTCGTCCTCGTCGAAGGCCTCCTCGTCGATGAGCTCGTCCGCGCTCGGCGGCCGGAGGAGCGTCACCTCCCGTCCGGCGAGCTCGAGACGTTCCTCGATCAGAGTGCTGCGAAGAGATCGATCTGGACGCCGTCGGGATCGCGGAGCTGCGCGTAGCGGTGGCCCCAGAACGCGTCCCACGGTTCCTTGTCGCCCTCGAAGCCGGCGTCGACGACGCGCTGGTACGTCTCGTCGACGTCCGCGGGGCTCGTGCACGCGAAGGCGAGCGCGATCTGGTTGCCGGTCTCCCTCGTCCAGTCGGGGCGGAAGCTCTTGATCACGTCCTCGCCGTCGAGCATGAGGCGCGTGCCGTTCGGGAGCGTCGGCCTCGATGTGACCCTCGTCCTGCGGGAACTCGATCCCGAGCAGCTTGTAGAAGGCGATCGAGCGCGCGAGATCGGCGCTGACGATGCCGATGGCGTCGAACTGCGGCACGACCGGCACGCTAACGGATAGCGTCGAGCCGATGCGGTACCGCCAACTCGGATCGAGCGACCTCCAGATCTCCGAGATCAGCCTCGGCTCGTGGCTGACGTACGGCGGCGGCGTCGGCGGCGACCAGGCGGAAGCCTGCGTCGAGAAGGCGTTCGAGGTCGGGATCAACTTCATCGACACCGCGAACGTGTACGCCGGCGGCCGCGCCGAGGAGTTCCTCGGCCAGGTGCTCGCGTCCCGCCCGAGGGACTCGTACATCCTCGCGACGAAGGTCTTCTTCCAGATGCCGAACGGCGACCGCGGGCTGTCGCGCGCGCAGATCCTCAAGAACATCGATCTCTCGCTCGCGCGGCTGCGCACCGACTACGTCGACCTCTACCAGTGCCATCGCTACGACTGGGACACGCCGCTCGAGGAGACGATGCAGGCGCTCACGGAGGTCGTGCGCGCGGGCAAGGCCCGCTACCTCGGCTTCAGCGAGTGGCCGGTGGACAAGATCGCCGAGGCGATGGAGATGGCGGACGTCGAGCACTTCGTCTCGAGCCAGCCGCAGTACTCGATGATCTGGCGCGGGCCGGAGCGCGACGTCATCCCCTACTCCCGCGACCACGGCATCTCGCAGATCGTGTGGTCGCCGCTCGCGCAGGGCATCCTCACCGGCAAGTACAAGCCCGGTGAGGCGCCGCCGAAGGACAGCCGCGCGGCGCAGGAGAGCATGAACTACTTCCTCGGCGAAGACCGGCTGGCCGACACATTGCTCGAGCGCGTGCAGCAGCTCGGCGACGTCGCGAAGGAGCTCGGCATCACGCACCGCACAGCTCGCGCTCGCGTGGGTGCTGCGCGAGGCGAACGTCGCCTGCGCGATCGTCGGCGCGTCGCGCCCGCAGCAGGTCGAGGACAACGCCGCCGCGAGCGGCGTCGAGCTCGACGCGGCGACGCTTGCGCGGATCGACGAGATCCTCGGCGACTCCGTCGCCTGGGAAGGACCCGCGAGCTAGGGAACGACTTTGCCGGGATTGAGGATCCCGGCCGGGTCGAACAGCTGCTTGATGCCGCGGTAGAGCGGCACGAGGTCGCCGTGCTCCTGCGCGAGGTACGCGAGCTTGCCGTACCCGATGCCGTGCTCGCCCGTGCACGTGCCTCCGCGCGCGAGCGCGTCCTCGACGAGCGCCGTGTTCAGCGCGACGGCGCGCGCGACCGACTCGCCGTCGGCCGGATCGAGGAGGAACGCGACGTGGAAGTTGCCGTCACCGACGTGCCCGACGATCCCGCCGCGCAGCCCGGAGGCATCGAGCAGGTCGCGCGCATGCTCGATCGCGGAGGCGAGCTCGGACAGCGGAACGGCGACGTCGGTCGTCATCGCCTTCGACCCCGGTGAGAGCGCGAGCGACGCGTGCAGCGCGTTGTGGCGCGCGTCCCACATCCGCGAGCGAGCCGTCGGGTCGGTCTCGGACTCGAACGCGGAGGCGCCCTCGTCGGCGAGCAGCTCGCGCACCTCGTCGATGTCGCCCGACACCTCGATGAAGAGATACGGCGACTCGGGGAACGTCGTTCCCTTGAATGCGTTGAGCGCGGCGATCGTCGTCGCGTCGAGCAGCTCGCAGCGCGTGACGAGCACGCCGGCGCCGATGATCGCGGCCGCCGCACTGCACGCCGCTTCGACGGACGGGAACGCCGCGCGCGCGACGACGATGCGGTCGGGGATCGGCCGGAGACGCAGCGTCAGCTCGGTGATGACGCCGAGCGTTCCCTCCGACCCGACGAACAGCTCGGTCAGGTTGTAGCCGGCAGACGTCTTCACCGCGCGCGTGCCGGTGCGGATGACGCTCCCGTCCGCGAGCACGACCTCGAGCGCGAGCACGTGCGCGCGCATGCCGCCGTAGCGAACAGTCGTCGTGCCGCTCGCGTTCGTCGCCGCCATGCCGCCGAGCGTCGCGTCCGCTCCCGGGTCGACCGGGAGCCACAGCCCGTGCGGGCCGGCCGCCGCCTCGAGCTGCGAGCGCGTGACGCCGGCCTGCACCGTCGCGGTCAGGTCGTCGGGACGTATCGCGACGACGCGGTTCATGCGCGTCAGGTCGAGGCTGATCCCACCGCGCAGCGGGATGACGTGACCTTCGAGGCTCGTTCCGGCGCCGAAGGGGACGACGGCGACGCCCGCGTCGTTCGCGTACGCGAGCACGTCGGACACTTCGTCCGTCGACTCGGCGAAGACGACGACGTCGGGCCGGTGCGGCTCGTGGTAGCTGAGGTCGCGCCGTGCTGCTCGAGGACGGACTCGACCTCGCTCACGCGGGACTCGTCCGGCACGAGCCGGAGGAGCCCCGCGCGCAGGTCGGCGGCGACCGCCACGCGAAGCAGCCTACGTCAGCTGGCCCGGGCGCCTGAAGCCGTTCGTGCAGGTCCCGTTCGTCTCCGGCGAGAGCGCGACTCGCGTGGCCTTGACGGTGAGGCCCTTATCCGTGCTCGTGCCGTTCACGAACGCGCACATCTTCGTCTCGACGGCCGAGGCCTTCACGGTCTTGGTCT
Organism: uncultured Actinomycetes bacterium; assembly: GCA_963734285.1. GTDB lineage: Bacteria > Actinomycetota > Thermoleophilia > Gaiellales > Gaiellaceae > Palsa-739. Next base: position 83,361 of record CAVTGM010000005.1, read on the forward strand.
CGGTGAGCGAGGTCTTCGACGACAGGTCAACCGTGGTCGTAGTCGCCTTCGACGATCCGAACGACACACCCTTGACGGTGAGCGTCGACCCACTCACCTTCGTCACCGAGCCGAACGCGAACCCGAAGTTGCCGCCCCGGTTGAATCCACCGGCCGGAGGCGTGCCGGGAGTGCCGGCGGGACGGGTCGGCCGGACGCCGCCGCGGCGCGCGCCGAACCCGTTCGTGCAGGAGCCCTTGACCGGCTGGGAGATCGAGATCCGCGTCGCGGTGACGACGCCCTTGCTGTTGCGCGCGCCCGATGCCATGACGCACGCGCCGACCTTCAAGCTCGACTTCGGCGCGGCCGCCTGCTCGGTGATGGTCGCCGACCCGGCCGAGATCTTCGACTTCCCGGACGGACTGAGGGAGGTCGTGATCGTGAACGTCGAGCCGCTCACAGAGACGACGGGCCCGAAGAGCGAGCCCTGAACCGGGCTGACCGCCGACACGAGGGCCGAGAGTGCAATCGCGAGGAACATCAGCCACCACCTCCCTTCGTCGTGCTGCTGCCGCCGAAGCCGGTGGCGCCGCCGTTGCTGTTTCCGAACCCAGTCGCGCCGCCGCTAGCGGAGGCCGAGGCGGCGCCCGCCCCGCCGAGCGAGATCGAGCTCGCGGCGATGGTGCCGTTCTTCGCCGTTGCCCCGCGGATGACGACCGTGTCGCCCGGATGGACGTCCTTCACGGTGCCGGACACGGTCTTGGTCACCTGCGACGCCGCCGACGTCGACACCTTCACCGTGTTGCCGCTCGTGTCGGTGACGTAGAGGGTCGTGCCCTTGATCGCGGTGACCGTGCCGATGGTCGCGCCGCCGCCGGCGAAGGAGAAGCCCCCGCCTCCCGTCGCCGAAGAGCTTCCGCTCCGGAAACGGGACGCGAAGGAGGACGCCGCGTTGCCACCGGAGCCCGACGCGGAGGTCGAGTTGGACCCGAGGTGCTTCTGCGCTTCGGCTCCGCCGATGAACGCGCCGGCGCCGACGAGTGCGACCGCGAGAGCGAGCGTGACGCGTGGAAGCTTGCGCCTCCGGCGTAACGCCAGCGCCTCGAGCTCGGCTGCGACGTCGTCGTCGTCGGGCTCGTCGCCGGGCACCGGAATGCTCGTGTCGATTGTGCTCATTTCATTGCTCCTATTCGTAACGCAGTGCTTCGATCGGCCTGAGAGCGGCCGCGCGGTTGGCGGGATAGATGCCGAAGAAGAGCCCGACGCCGACGCCGACACCAAGCGCGAGCAGCACCGAGTACAGCTGCGCCACAGGCTGGACGCCGACAATCTTGAAGAGGCTTCCGACGAGGCCGGCGCCGACTCCGACGACGCCACCGAAGATCGAGAGCAGGACCGCCTCGGTGAGGAACTGGCCGAGGATGTCGCCGCGTCGCGCGCCGAGCGCCTTGCGAATGCCGATCTCGCGCGTCCGCTCGGTGACGGTGACGAGCATGATGTTCATCACGCCGATCCCGCCGACGAGCAGCGAGATCGCGGCCACGGCTGCGAGCAGCACGGTGAACACGTGATTCGTCGACGCGGTCGTCTGCAGCAGGGATGCCTGATTCAGCACGCGAAAGTTCGCGGAGCCGTTCGACGAGTGCGTCGGCGTGAGGATGTCCGTCGCCTCGGCCTCCGCGGCGTTCACGTCGTGCGATGACTTCGCCTCGACGATGATCTGACCGAGCCCGCTCGTCACGCCCGTGATCAGGTCCTGCGTCGTCGTCAGCGGTGCGATCGCGATGTCGTCCTGATCCTGGATGCCGTTCGTTCCCTTTGGAGTGAGCACGCCGACGACGGTGAAGCCGATGCCGTTCAGCTTGATCGTCTGGCCGAGTGGGCTCTGGCCGCCGAACAGGTTCGTCACGACCGTCTGCCCGAGGACGACGACGCGCGCGTGCTGCGCCTCCTCCTGCGCGGTGACGAATGTTCCCGCTTCAACCGGCGCTTTGCGTGCTTCCTCGTATGACGGCGTCGTGCCGACGAACTGGCTCGGCGAATAGCTCGCCGAGCCGAAGGTCGCCGTGACCGATCCGTTGACGACCGGCGTGACGGACTTGATGTCGGGCGCGGCGTTCCGATCCTGCAGCGCCTTTACGTCCTTCGTCGTGAACTGCGTGAACGAGCTCTGCGCCCCGCCCGAGCCGCGGCCGAAGCTGAAGCCGGGTTGGATCGTGACGACGTTCGTCCCGAGCGCCTCGATGCGTTGCTGCACCGCGGCCGACGATCCGTTGCCGACGGCGACGAGGATGATGACCGCCGCAACGCCGATGGTGATGCCGAGCATCGTGAGCATCGAGCGCAGGCGGTTCGCGAGCACGCCCTGCACCGCCATCCGGAGCGCCTCCGCGGCGGTCACGCCGTCATCACCGCGGTTGTCGACTCGTCCGACTGGACGAGCCCGTCGGCAAGGTGGACGACGCGCCCGGCATACGCTGCCACGTCGGCCTCGTGCGTGATCATGACGATCGTCCGCCCGGCGCTGTTCAGTCGCTTGAAGATCTGCATGACCTCCGCGCTCGAGGCGCTGTCGAGGTTGCCGGTCGGCTCGTCGGCAAGCACGATCGCCGGTTCGGTGACGATTGCCCGCGCGATTGCGACGCGTTGCTGCTGGCCGCCCGAGAGCTCGGACGGGCACGTGGTGCATGCGGTCGCCGACTCCGACTGCGACGAGCGCCTCCTCGGCGCGACGGCGGCGTTCGGCCTTCGGCACGCGCGCATAGATGAGCGGCAGCTCGACGTTGCGCAAGCGCGGTCGTGCGCGGAATGAGGTTGTAGCTCTGGAAGACGAAGCCGATCTTCCGGTTGCGAACGAACGCAAGCTCGAACTCGTCGAGCCTGCTGACGTCGATGCCTTCGAGCAAGTACCGCCCGGTCGTCGGCACGTCGAGGCAGCCGACGAGGTTCATGAGCGTCGACTTGCCGCTCCCGGATGCGCCCATGACCGCGATGAAGTCGCCGCGCTCGACGCGCAGATCGACGCCGCGCAGCGCGTGCACTGCGATGTCGCCCGAGCCGTACGTCTTCGTGACGCGCTCGAGCACGAGCGTCGCGCGGCGACGCGAACGGCTCATCCGCCCAGCCCGCCTCCGAAGAAGGCCGCGCCGCCCCGCCGCGGCCGAACCGGCTCGTGCCGGTCGTTCCCGTCGTGCCGGACGTACCAGACGACGAGATCGTGACGGACGGGAGCACGACGCTCTCGTTGGCGGTGAGGCCGCTGAGGATCGCGGTGGAGGAGTCGCCCTGGAGGCCCGCGACCACCGGGACGCTCACCTGCTTGCCGTTCTTGAGGACGGTGACGGTGGCGCTCGCGCCGCTCCCGCGCACGGCAGCGGTCGGCACGTGCAGGACGTTATCGGCCTCGCTGACGACGACGTCGACGTTCCCGGTCATGCCGGGCTTGAGGCCCGGCTCGCTGCGATCGAGCGCGAACGTGACGTTGTACGTGACGACGCCGGAGGACGACGTCGCGGTGCCGTCGATGGCGATGATGTGCGCGGCGAGCTCGGTCGTCGGCAGCGCGTCGATCGTTACGGTCGCGGCCTGGCCGACGCGCAACTTCGCCGTGTCGGTCTCCGCGAAGCCGGCCACGAGCTGCATGCCGTTGATGCCGGTGAGCGTGACGAGTCCCGTCGAGCTTCCGCCCGATCCGCTCGCGCTCGACGAGCTGGTCGACACCGCCGAGCTGCCGCCGCCGGATTCCGACGTGCCGACGGTGCCGTTCACGGACGCGACCGTGCCGGCAATCGGCGCACGCAGCTCCGTGTCCGCCATCGACTTCTGCGCGGATGCCAGCCCGATCTGCGCGTTCACGAGCGAGGCCCGCGCAGCCGCAAGTGCCGCAGCAGTCGGCGGCGCCTGCTTCGTCGCGACCGATGCGCGCGCAGTCGTCAGCCCGAGCTCCGCAGAAGCGACGGACTGCGTGTCGCGCGCGGCGGTGCCGGACGCGCTCAGCTTCGCGCTCGCGAGCGACTGACGGTCGGCAGCGATCTTCGCCTCGTCCGCCTGGATCGCCTTGGCGTCGTTCTGCAGCGCGGTCAGCGCACTTTGATCCGTGCTGACCTTCGAGTTGTCCTGGGAGATGGTGTAGCTGTCGGCGTTCTGCGTCTTCGACAGCGCCGTCAGGCTCGACTGGTCGGACTCGACGGCCGATTTGTCGTTCGCGACCGCCGCCGTGTACTGCGCGATGGCGGCATTGTTGTGCGCCGTCGTCGCAGCCGTCAGGCTCGCCTGGTCGGCGGAAAGCTGGTTGTTGTCCGCGTTCTGCTGCGCCTGCAGGTCGAACTGGCGCTGCGCGTCGGACTGCTGCTTCGCCTGGTCGGTCGCCAGCTGAGCCTGGTCGGCCGTGATCGCCGCCTGCGCCGCCGCCTCGGTCGGATAGGTCGCGCGATCCTTCGTCTGCTGGTACAGGTCGACCTTCTCCTGCCCCTGGTCGGTGCGCAAGGAATTCGTCGGCTGCGTCACGGACGCGGTGGACTGCTGCCGGTCCTGTCGCTGCGTCGCCTTCGCGTTGGCGAGCGACTGCTTCGCCTGGGTGATTGAAAGCGCGTCCTGCCGCCGCTGCTGCGCCGTCTCGCCGGTGAGCGTCTGCTCGTACTGCGCCTGCGCGGTCGCAAGCGATGCCTGCGCCTGCTGCATGCTCTGCGCGGCGGCGGTGGAGTCGATGCGGCCGAGGAGCTGCCCCTTTGCGACGCGCTCGCCCGGCTTGACGGCGATCGACGTGATCGTCCCCGCCGTCGTGAATCCGACGTTCAGCTCCTTCGCCGCCTGGAGCGTCCCCGTCGCCGAGGTCGTCGAGAGGACGACGCCGCGCTGCACCGATGCCGTTCGAACCTGCGCCGCGGGCGTGCTCGTTCCGGCGACTGCGAAATACGACGCGACGCCCGCCCCGACGAGGGCGGCGCCGAGGACGCCGTTCAGCAGGCCGAACCGGCCGAGCGCTGCGGGGATACGCCGGCGGGAAGCTCCGACCGGAAGCCGACTGGTGATCACGTTCATTCGGAGCCCTCCTTCGCGGCGAGGCCACCTGCCACGTCAAAGGGTGGCGCGGACTCCTATGAGTCGGATGAGAACTGCCGCGTCGACAGCACGGAGTCGGCGAGCCCGTACTCCACGGCCTCCTCGGGCGAGAGGAAGCGGTCGCGGTCGATGTCGATCATCACCTGCTCGATGTCCTTCCCGGAATGGCGCGCGAGGATCTCCGCGTACTTGCGCGTGATCGCGAGGATCTCGCGCGCGGCGATCTGGATGTCGGCGGGCGTTCCGCGGAAGCCGCCCGACCCCTGGTGGATCATCACCTTCGCGTTCGGAAGGACGTGACGCTTGCCCGCGGCGCCCGAGGCGAGCACGAGCGCGCCGGCGGACATCGCCATGCCGATGGCATACGTGCACACGTCCGGCTTGACGAACTGCATCGCGTCGTAGATCGCGAAGCCGGCATATGCGTCGCCGCCCGGCGAGTTGACGTACAGGTGGATGTCCGCGTCGGGGTCCTCGGCCTCGAGGAAGAGGAGCTGCGCGACGATGAGGTTGGCCGACTGCTCCGAGACCTCGGTGCCGAGGAAGACGATCCGCTCCCGGAGGAGCCGCGAGAAGATGTCGAACGAGCGCTCGAAGCGGCCGTCCGACTCCACCACCATTGGCACGAGGGCACTCACTGTGCGTATAATACGCAACCGTGGAGTTGCACGTCGAGAGAGATGTCGTCTTTCCCGCCGAGCCGGACGAGGTCTGGGAGGCCCTGACCGACCCCGAGCGGCTGGAGGAGTGGTTCGCGACCGAGGTCGAGCTCGACGCCCGGCCCGGCGGCGAGGGGGTCTTCCGCTGGGGCGACGGCGAGGAGCGCCGCGCCGTCGTGCGCGAAGCGGAGCCCGAGGAGCGCCTCGTCCTCGACTGGGACGACGGCGGCGAGGTCGTGCTCGAGCTCGAGGAGGTCGAGGGCGGCACGCGCGTGCACGTCACGGAGACGTCGCCGCAGTTCGCCGCCGCCCTCGAGCTGCACGCCCTCGCATGGGCACCGGTCGCGTAGACCTCGTCTTCGACGCCTCGGCGATCCGGGCGTCGCCGCGCGCTCGTCGCCTCCGTGGCCGATCGCGGGACTGCGACGGCGACCGAGCTGGCGGCGGAGCTGCCCGTCACGCGGCAGGCGGTGGCGAAGCAGCTCGGCGCGCTCGCGGACGCGGGGCTCCTGCACGCGACGCGCGTCGGGCGCGAGACACGCTATGCAGTCACGCCGCAGCCGCTCGGCGACGCGGCCGAGTGGCTCGTCGAGATGGGCGGCCGCTGGGACGAGCGGCTCGCCGCGCTCGGGAAAGTCCTGGCTAGGGCCCGAGCCGCTCGATAGCCCAGGCGCCGCCGTCGCGGCGGTACACGAAGCGGTCGTGCAGCCGGTCGTCCCCGTGCTGCCAGAACTCCCACGCGTCCGGCACGAGCCGGAACCCTCCCCACCACTCGGGCCGCGCCGGCTCTCCCTCCGCCGCCAGCTCGGCGACGCGCTGCTCGAGCCACTCCCGCGACTCGACCGGCCGGCTCTGCGGCGATGCGGCCGCGGACAACCGCGCGCCGAGTGGCCGCGACGCGAAGTACGCATCCGACTCGGCCTCCGGCACCCGCTGGACGGCGCCCTCGATGCGCACCTGCCGCCCGAGCGGCTCCCAGTAGAAGAGGAGCGCCGCGCGCGGGTTCTCCTCCAGCTCGCGCCCCTTGCGGCTCGGGTAGTGCGAGAAGAAGACGATCCCGGCCTCGTCCGCCTGCTTCATGAGCACCATGCGCGCGGACGGCCTCCCGTCCGCCGACGCGGTGGCGAGCGCCATCTTCTCCGCCGCCGGGACGGCCGCCTCCGCCTCGGCGAACCACTGCCGGAACTGGGTCAGCGGGTCGGGGTCGAGAGGTTCCAGTCAGCGAGTCAGCGGGGTCATCGCGGCGAGGCTACGGGAAATCCCGGTGGCCATGAGCGGTCGCGGGCCGGTACACCTTGGGTGTGGCAATGATCGAAGGAGCCGCGACCGACGTCATCCTCCGGGACGGCTCGACGCTGCGCCTGCGCGCGCCGCTTCCGGACGACGCGGACGCGATGCTCGAGTTCTTCGAGAGCCTCTCCGAACGCAGCCGGTATCTCCGCTTCCACGGGTTCCCGGCGCTCGGCCCGAAGCTCGTCGCGCCGTTCCTCGACCCGGACTGGGAGGAGCGCGGCGCGCTCGCAGGCTGGCTCGAAGGCCGCATGGTCGCGCTCGCCAACTTCGTGCGCCTGCGCGACCCGCGCCGCGCAGAGGTCGCGTTCACCGTCGCCGACGACTACCAGGGCCGCGGAATCGGGACGCGCCTGCTCGAGCAGCTCGCCGTGCTCGCGGCCGACGCCGGCGTCGAGCAGTTCGTCGCAGAGGTGATGCCGGACAACCGGAACATGCTCGTCGTCTTCCGTGACGCGGGCTTCGACGTGACGCGCGAGCTCGACGGCGGCTCGGTCGAGGTGCACTTCCCGATCGCTCCGACCGAGCGCTATCGCGATCAGGTCGCCGAGCGGAACCACGTCGCGGTGCGCGCGTCGCTCCAGCCCTTCTTCGAGCCGGCGTGCGTCGCGGTCATCGGCGCGTCCGCGCGGCGCGGCTCGATCGGCGGCGAGCTCTTCCGCAACGTGCTCTCGGCCGACTTCGCCGGCGCCGCGTACCCGGTCAACCGCGGCGGCGATCCGGTCGCGGGCGTGCACGGGTACAAGCGCGTCGCCGACATCCCCGACACCGTCGACCTCGTCGTCATCTGCCTCCCCGGCGAGCACGTGCTCGACGCGGCGCAGGAAGCACTCGAGGCAGGCGTGAAGGCGCTCGTCGTCATCTCCGCCGGGTTCGCCGAGATCGGCGCCGAGGGCCGCGTCCGGCAGGAGCGGCTGCTCGAGCTCGTGCGCGCGCACGGCGCGCGCATGATCGGACCGAACTGCCTCGGCATCTCGTCCGCGACCACGCGACTGAACGCGACGTTCGCGCCGCGCGCGTTCCCCGCCGGAAAGATCGGCTTCTCGTCGCAGAGCGGCGCGCTCGGTCTCGCTGTCCTCGAGCACGGCGAGGAGCGCGACCTCGGCCTCTCGGCATTCGTGTCGATCGGGAACAAGGCCGACGTCTCGTCGAACGACCTGCTCGAGTGGTGGGCCGAGGACGCGAACACCGAGCTCGTGATGCTGTACCTCGAGTCGTTCGGCAATCCGCGGGCGTTCGCGCGCATCGCGCGCCGCGTCGCACGCAAGAAGCCGGTGCTCGCAATGAAGAGCGGAACGACGCGTGCCGGCAGCAAGGCGGCGAGCTCGCACACCGCCGCGCTCGCCGGCTCGGAGGCGGCGGTCGACGCGCTCTTCCGTCAGGCCGGCGTCATCCGCACGCAGACTCTCGACGAGCTCGTCGACGTCGCCGCGCTGCTCTCCGATCAGCCGGTGCCGCGTGGCCGGCGCGTCGCGCTCCTGACGAACGCCGGCGGGCTCGGCATCCTCTGCGCCGACGCGTGCGAAGCCGCGGGGCTCGAGCTGCCGTCGCTCTCCGAGGAGACGCTTCGCGCGCTGCACGACGTCATGCCCGTCGAAGGAAGCGCGGCGAACCCGGTCGACATCCTCGGCTCGGCCAACGCGAAGACGTTCGCAACCGTCCTGCCCCTCGTGCTCGCCGATCCCGGGCGTCGACTCGGTCATCGTTCTCTTCGTCCCGACGGTCGGCGTCTCCGAGGACGACGTCGGCGCGGCCATCAGCCGCTCGGCGGCAAGCGCGGACGGCAAGACCGTGCTCTGCGCGTTCCTGTCGGCGAAGGGCGCGCCCGCGACGTTGCGCGGCGACGCTCCCGTTCCCGCCTTCTCGTACCCCGAGGCAGCGGCTCGCGCACTCGGACGCGCGGCCGACCGTGGAGACTGGCTGCGGCGCCCCGCCGGCACCGTCCCCGAGCTCGCAGTCGATCGCGACGCGGCCGAGGCGGTCGTCGCGGAGGCGCTCGCGCTCGCCGACGACGCCTGGCTCGAGCCCGCGCAGGCAAGGCGGCTGCTCGAGGCGTACGGGCTCCCTGTCGTGCCCGAGCGCGTCGCGGAGACCGTCGACGACGCGATCGCAGCGGCGACCGAGCTCGGCTATCCCGGTGGTCGTGAAGAGCGCGGCTGCAGGCGCGCACAAGACGGAGTCGGGCGGCGTCGCGCTGAACCTCGGCGACGAGGCGGAAGTGCGCGCGGCCGCCGAGCGCATCGGGATGCCGGTGCTCGTGCAGCCGATGGTGCGCGGCGGCGCAGAGCTGCTCGCAGGCGCCGTGCAGGACCCGGTGTTCGGGCCGCTCGTCGCGTTCGGCCCCGGCGGCGTCCTCGCCGAGCTCATCGGCCAGGCGCAGTTCCGGCTCGCGCCGCTCACCGATCTCGACGCGCGCGAGCTCGTGCGCGGCGGCAAGGCAGGACGGCTGGTCGCCGGCTTCCGCGGCGCGCCGCCCGCCGACGAGGACGCGCTCGTCGATCTGCTCGTTCGCCTCGCGCGCCTCGCCGAGGACGTTCCCGAGGTCGCCGAGCTCGATCTCAACCCGGTGCTCGCGCTCTCCGACCGCTGCATCGCGGTCGACGCGCGCGTCCGCGTCGCGCGGCTGGCGCGGCAGCGGCCCGCCAAGTCCTGGTAGATCCCCTGAAGCAAGAAGGGCCGGCGGGGGCCGACCCTTCAGGCGGTGGATGCGCCGGAGCTTCGTAAAGCCCGGATATGTCGATGGACGGTCACGCACCGATCGAGGGGAAGGCACCCGACCGCCATCGTGACCACAGCCTCGCTGCGTGCGGCACCCCGTCCATCGGGAGTTTCCCGCAGGTAGCGTCCACCGTATGCACGCGTTCGGAGTGGGCTCGGTCATCGAGAAGCTGCGCGCCGCCGGCGGCGGCTACGAGATCGTCCACGAGTCCGAGGGCGTCGAGCTCGGCGTCTACGTCCTCGTTGCACCCGAGCCCGACCGTCAGCAGCCGCACGACGACGACGAGATCTACCTCGTGCTCGACGGCTCCGGTGTCCTCGACGTCGAAGGCGTGAGCGTGCCGATGGGTGTCGGGGACGCGTGCTTCGTCGAGGCGGGCGCCGACCATCGCTTCAGCGCGTACGAGCAGCTCGCCGTGCTCGTGCTATTCGAACGCAAGCGCTGAGCGCACGCCGCGAGCGATCTCGAGATCCTCGCGCGCCGCGATCACGAACACACGGACCGAGCCTGCGCCGATGTCCGCGTCGGGCTGCGCGTCCTCGTTCCGCCGAGCGTCGATCTCGACTCCGAGGAACCCGAGGCCCTCGGCCGCGCGCGCGCGAATCGGCGCTGCGCGTTCGCCGACGCCGCCGGTGAAGACGAGCACGTCGAGCCCGCCCAGCGACGCGACCATCGCGGCGATCTCGCGACGCAAGCGATGGACGTAGACCGCGACTGCGAGCCGCGCATCGTCGTCATCGCGTTCGAGGATCGCCTTCATGTCGGCGCTCCCCGCGAGCCCGACGAGCCCGGAGCGATGCTCGAGCGTCGACGCCAGCTCGGAGGGCGGCATCCCCATGTGCTCCTCGAGCCAGAGGATGAGCCCCGGATCGAGCGACCCGGAGCGGGTCGCCATGACGAGGCCGTCGAGCGGCGTGAACCCCATCGTCGTGTCGACCGAGCGGCCGTCCGCGCACCGCGGCGAGCGACGCGCCCGCTCCGAGATGGCAGGTGACGATGCGCAGCTCCTCGACCGGCGCGCCGACGAGCTCGGCCGCGCGACGCGACGCGTAGGCGTGGGACAGGCCGTGGAAGCCGAAGCGGCGGAGCGGCCAGCGCGTCCGCCACTCGCGCGGGAGCGCGTACGTCGCGGCCGCAGCGGGCATCGCAGCGTGAAAGGCGGTGTCGAAGCACGCGACCGCCGGCACGCCCGGCAGCTTCGCGCTCACGAGCTCGAGCGCCCGTAACGACTTCGGCTGGTGCAGCGGAGCGAGATCGGCGAGCGCCTCGAGCCGCCGCACGACCGACTCGTCGATCACGACCGGCTCGACGAACTCCGTCCCGCCGTGGACGATGCGATGGCCGACCGCGTCGATCGCCGTCGAGCTCGTCCAGCTCGCTGCCCGACCACACGAGCTCGTCGCCGTCGAGCACGGACAGCTTCAGGCTGCTCGAGCCGGCGTTGACGACGAGGATTCTCAGTGCGGCCAGACCCAGTCGCGCACGGCGGGCGGGTCCTCGCCCTCGACGCGCGTGTACGCGCGCGCCTGGACGCGCTCGTCCTCCATGCGCTGCCTGAGCGCCGCCGCGTGCGATCCGAGCGAGGGAACGCGGTCGATCACGTCCATGACGAGGTGGAACCGGTCGAGGTCGTTGAGCATGACCATGTCGAACGGCGTCGTCGTCGTTCCCTCTTCCTTGTAGCCGCGCACGTGGATGTTGCCGTGGTTCGTGCGGCGGTACGTCAGCCGGTGGATGAGCCACGGGTAGCCGTGATACGCGAACACGACCGGCTTGTCCATCGTGAAGAGCGTGTCGAACTCGCCGTCGGAGAGACCGTGCGGGTGCTCCGTGTCGGGCTGCAGCCGCATGAGATCGACGACGTTGACGACACGCACCTTCAGCTCGGGGAGCGCGCGGCGCAGGATGTCGACCGCAGCGAGCGTCTCGAGCGTCGGGATGTCACCGGCGCACGCCATCACCACATCCGGGTCGCCGCCGTCGTTCGACGCCCAGTCCCAGATGCCGATGCCGCGCGTGCAGTGCAGCACCGCGTCGTCCATCGACAGGTAGTTCAGCGCGGGCTGCTTCCCCGCGACGATGACGTTCACGTAGTGGCGGCTGCGCAGACAGTGATCCGCGACCGACAGAAGCGTGTTCGCGTCCGGCGGGAGATACACGCGGATGATCTCCGCCTTCTTGTTCATCACGTGGTCGATGAAGCCGGGATCCTGATGCGAGAACCCGTTGTGGTCCTGCCGCCACACGTGTGACGAGAGGACGTAGTTGAGCGACGCGATCGGCTGCCGCCAGTGGATGTCGCTCGTGGTCTTCAGCCACTTCGCATGCTGGTTGAACATCGAGTCGATGATGTGGATGAACGCCTCGTAGCAGTTGAAGAGCCCGTGCCTGCCGGTGAGGAGGTAGCCCTCGAGCCAGCCCTGGCACTGGTGCTCGGACAGCACTTCCATCACGCGCCCCGCGGGTGCGAGGTGCTCGTCGGTCGGGAGCGTCTGCGCCTCCCACTGCCGGTCGGTCACCTCGAACACGGCACCGAGCCGGTTCGACTCGGTCTCGTCGGGGCCGAAGAGGCGGAACTGCGTCGGGTTCAGTCGGATGACGTCGCGCACGTAGGTGCCGAGCACGCGCATCGCCTCGCTCAGCGTCGTCGCCGGCCTTGCCACCTCGACCGCGTAGTTGCGAAAGTCGGGAAGGACGAGGTCGTGGAGCAGGATGCCGCCGTTCGCGTGCGGATTCGCGCTCATGCGCCGGTGGTCCTTCGGCGGCAGTCCCTCCAGCTCGGCGACGAGCGCACCGCCCTCGTCGAACAGCTCCTCGGGGGCGTAGCTCTGCAGCCACGACTCGAGCTGCGCGAGATGCTCCGGGTTCGTGCGCGTCTCCGCGAGCGGCACCTGGTGCGAGCGCCAGGTGCCTTCGGTCGGGAGCCCGTCCACCGACTTCGGCCCGGTCCAGCCCTTCGGCGTGCGCAGGACGATCATCGGCCAGCGCGGCCGTTCGGTCACGCCGTCCATGCGCGCCGCAAGCTGAGCGGCGGTGATCTGTTCGATACACGTGTCCAGCACCTCGGCCATGCGCGCGTGCGCCTCGGCGGGATCGGCCGAGTCGACCCAGTGCACGGTGTGCCCGTAGCCTTCGAGCAGCGACGTCAGCTCGTCGTCGCCGATGCGCGCGAGCACGGTCGGGTTCGCGATCTTGTACCCGTTCAGGTGCAGGATCGGAAGGACAGCGCCGTCGCTCGCCGCGTTGAGGAACTTGTTCGAGTGCCATGCCGTCGCGAGCGGTCCCGTCTCGGCCTCGCCGTCGCCGACGATGCAGCACACGACGAGCTCCGGATTGTCGAACGCCGCGCCGTACGCGTGCGAGAGCGCGTAGCCGAGCTCGCCGCCCTCGTGGATCGATCCCGGCGTCTCCGGCGCGACGTGCGACGGGATGCCGCCCGGGAACGAGAACTGGCGGAAGAGCTTGCGCAGCCCGTCCTCGTCGCGCGTGATGTCGGGATAGACCTCGGAGTACGTCCCCTCGAGGTACGCGTTCGCGACTGCCGCAGGGCCGCCGTGGCCCGGGCCCATGATGTAGATCGCGTCGAGATCCCAGTTCCGGATCGCACGATTCATGTGCGCGTACACGAAGTTGAGCCCCGGCGTCGTCCCCCAGTGGCCGAGCAGCCTCGGCTTGACGTGCTCCGGCCGAAGACGGCTCGCGCAGAAGCGGGTTGTCGAGCAGATAGATCTGGCCGACGGACACGTAGTTCGCGGCGCGCCAGTACGCGTCGATGAGACGAAGCTCCTCGGCTGTGAGCGACGTCACTCCGGTCTGTGCCACGCGAACACGCTATCCGCGATGCGCGGCTTGCCGTCGAGCAGATGACGCCATTCGCTGGCCGCCGCCCAGACGGATGCTTCGCCGACGATCTCCTCGACGATGTGTTGCGCGTCCGGGCCCTCGAAGACGAACAGCGCCTCGCGGTCGTTCAGGAACACGCAGTGACCGTCGAGCGGGCTGTCGTCGAGCTGGAACGGAGGTCCCGCCTCGACGAGCCTGGACGCGGCCTCGTACGAGCCCGGCCGCAGAGGGACGACGACGGCGACGCGGCTCATACGTGCAGAGGAGTCGCGGTCAGCCGGCCGAGCCGCTCGGCGAGCTCGGTCAGGATCCCGACGCCGCCGACGCTGCCGATGCGCAGCGGCCCGCCGACGGCGAGGTCGAGGACGAGCGCGGGGCGGCCCGCGATGCGCTCGCGCCGGTCGCGCGCGACGTGGACGCCTTCGATGTCCTCGTAGTAGATCCGGTGCGTGCAGTCGCCCTCGAACCGGAGCCCGGAGTTGTCGAGCTCGAGCTTGCCGGCCCGCGGGGATCGATACGACTCGCTCCAGATGACTGCGAAGCTCTCCATGGAGGGATGTTCGTCCCACCTCGGCCGGGGAGCATCCGTATGCCCGCGGAGCGGCGCTCGGGAAAACCGCAGCTAGGCCGGCGGAGTCTCGTCCTCCTCCAGCAGGCCTTGCTGGAGGGCGTAGCGCACGAGCTCGGCGCGGGTCGTCAGCCGGAGCTTCTGCATGATGTGGGCCCGGTGCGTCTCGGCCGTGCGCACCGAGATGTACAGCATCTTCGCGATTTCCTGGTTCGTGTGGCCGAGGGCGAGGAGACGAAGCACCTCGCGCTCGCGCTCCGAGAGCGGGTCGGCGGCGGCGCGCGCCTCCGCCTCGGCCTCGGCGGCCGCGAGCCGGGCACCGAGGGTCGGATGGACGTACCGGCGGCCGGCAGCGACCTCGCGGATGGCCGCGACGAGCTCGTTGTCGGCGGCCTCCTTGAGCAGGTAGCCGCTCGAGCCGACGGAGAACGCCTCACGCACGTAGCTCGGGTCGTCCTGCATCGAGAGGACGAGGACGGCCGTCTTCGGCGCCGCCTGCAGGATCTCGGGAACCGCCTCGAGCCCGCTCCGCCCGGGCATGACCACGTCGAGGAGGACGATGTCCGGCTTGTGCAGGCGCGCGAGCCTGATCGCCTCCTCGGCGTTCCCGGCCTCGTCGTCGACCGTGATGTCCTCCTCCGCCTCGAGCAGCAGCCGAAGGCCCGAGCGGACGAGCGCATGGTCATCGACGATCAACACCCGAATCACGAAACCGGCACCTCCACGACGAACGTCGTTCCGGCGCCCGGCCGCGACTCGATGGTGAGTCGACCGCCGACGAGCGCCACCCGTTCGCGCATACCTATCAGGCCCAGGCCCTCCTCGCGCGTTCGAGCGGGCTCGAAGCCGACGCCGTCGTCCTCGACGACCACCGTCACGGCGTCCCGCTTGCGCCCGAGCGTGATGCTCACGGTGCCGGCCCGAGCGTGCTTGACGATGTTCGTCAGAGACTCCTGCACGATGCGGTAGAGCGCCGTCTCGATCTCCGGCGAGAGCCGCTCGGCGGGAAGCATCGACTGGAACGCGAGCGCGATGCCGGTCTGCTCGCGGAAGGTCTCGGTAAGACGCTCGAGCGCGGCAACGAGGCCGAAGTCGTCGAGGGCCTTCGGGCGAAGCTCGACCGCGAGCTGGCGCACGTCCTGCAGCGTCGCGCGCACGAGATCGCGCACCTCGCCGACGGCCGCGCGCATGTTCTCTTCGCCGCGCGCTTCCTCGACCGTCCGCAGCCCGAGCAGGATCGACGTGAGCGCCTGGCCGGTCTCGTCGTGCAACTCGCGCGCGAGCCGCCTGCGCTCCTGCTCCTGCGCGGCGACGACGCGTCGCAGTGCATCACTCGCCACGCGGCGCGAGAGATCGACGGCAACCGACGCGCGCTGCGCGAACACTTCGGCGAGGCGGACGTCCTCGGTGGAGAAGCGCGGATCGGCGCCTTCCTTGTCTTGCGCGGTGATGACGCCGATGGCTTCGCCGCGCAGGACGAGCGGGACGTAGAGCGCCGTTCGCATCTTCAGGCGCCGCGCGGTCTCCTGGTCGATCTCGGGATCGTCGATCACCGAGTCGATCCGCTCGGTCCGGCGGCGCTCCAGCACGCGCATCGTCTTCGAGCGCGCCGGGATCGACATGCCGAGGACGCTGTCCGCGTCCGGGCCTGCGGCCGCCTCGATGCGCAGATCCGTCGCCGTGCGGAAGCGCGATGGTGACGCTCGCGGCACCGATGAGCGACCGCAGCCGGTTGGCGACGATCTGCAGCAGCGGGCCGAGCTCGAGCTCGCTGACGAGCGCGACGGCGACCTCGTTGAGGGACTCGAGCTGCGTCGACCAGCGCGTCGCCGACTCGTACAGGCGCGCGTTCTCGATCGCGACCGCGGCCTGCGAGGCGAGCAGCGCGACGGTCTCCTCGTCCTCGTCCGTGAAGTCGCCGCCCTCCTTCTCCGTCAGGTAGAGGTTGCCGTAGGCGATCCCGCGCAGCGCGACCGGCACGCCGAGGAACGAGTGCATCGGCGGATGGCCGGGAGGGAAGCCGACGGAACGCGGGTCCTCGGAGAGATCGTGCAGGCGCAGCGTGCGGGCATCGCGGATGAGGACGCCGAGGATCCCGCGGCCGGTCGGCAGGTCGCCGATGGCGGCCTGCGTCTCCGCGTCGATCCCCGTCGTCAGGAACCGCTCGAGGCGCGTGCCGGTGGGATCGACGACGCCGAGGGCCGCATACTTCGCGCCGGTCAGCGTTGCTGCGATCTCGACGAGCTTCTGCAGCACGACGTCGAGCGAGAGCTCCGAGCTGAGTCGCGATGCCGGCCTCGACGAGCGCGCGCATGCGCTCCTGCGCGGTGGTGGTCGTCATGTCGTCAGAGGCTGGCACGGAGATCGGCCGGCCTCAAGGTGGCGGTGCCGAGCTCTCCGCTCGCCGGCACGAGCTCCTGCACGACCCGCAGCACGACCTCCGGGTCGTCGCTCAGCGGGCTCAGGAGCTTGTTCCCCTTGAGCAGTGCCTTCCCGCGAGGGCCTGCGAACACGGCGAGGTCGCGCTCGGTATAGCCGCGGTCGCGCAGGAGCGCATTGGCGGCAGCGATCGCATCCTCCACGCGGGCCACGCTAACCGAAGAGATCGCGCTCCGGAGGAATCGGGATGTCCGTGGCGCGTCCTTCGCCTCGGAGGTCGAGGCCGCGCACGATCGTCACCGGGATGCGCGCGAGCTTGCCGGAGACGAGCTGCGCCGCGCCCGCGACCTCGTCGGCGACGGCGATCACGGTCGCGTGCAGCTCGTAGCCGATCGGGTCGCGCTCGCCGATGAAGTCCTGGAGCACCACGACGCCGGCCGCTCCGATCGCGACGTCCGTCGTCCCCTGCCTCCACGGCCGCCCGAATGAGTCGGTGACGATGACCGCGACGTCGCGACCGCTGCGATCGCGCAGCTCGTCGCGTAGGCGCGCGGCGGATGCGTCCGGATCGTCCGGCAAGAGGATGAGCATCCCCGGCTCGGCCGAGTTCGACGCGTCCACGCCCGCAGACGCGCAGATGAAGCCGTGCTTCGTCTCGCAGATGACGAGCGGCGGCCGGACACGCACGACGCGCTTCGCCTCGCGCAGGATGACCTCGACGCGACGCGCCGCGTCGTCGCCCTCACTTCCTGCGATCTCGACGGCCTGCGCCGACGGCTCGATCCCGTCGAGCCTGATCGTGCGGCCTTCGATCTTCGAGATCGCCTTCTGTGCGACGACGACGATGTCGCCGTCCTCGAGCTCCGTCCGCTCGAGGATGAGCGTCGCGAGGTCGTCGCCCTCTTCGAGCTCGGGAATGCCGATGACGGGAAGGACGGAGTAGCCGGTCACAGGCCGGTGATGCGGATGCCGGCGTGACCCTTGTAGCGGCGATTGAGGTTGACGATCACCGCGGTCATCCCCTCGAGCGCACGTGCGCTCGTCAGCGGGCCGGCGTCGAACGCGCGTCCGGCGACGACCTTCGCCGCGAGCTCGAGCGCGAGATCCTTCGCAAGCGCGTCGTCGCCGCACACGAGCGCGTCGCCGTCCGCCTTGCCGCCCGCCAGCGACGACGCGGCGAGCGAGTGCAGGCCCGCGGCGACGCGTGCATGCAGGAGGTCCTGCGTGCGCTCGGCGATCGAGCGGTCGTCCTCCGTCGGATGGACGCCCGACTTCGCGAAGCGCAGCTCGCTCGCGACGCTGAGCACGGGTGTCTCCCCGATCGCATCCGAGAGCTCGGTCGCCGTCGTCAGTGCAGCCTCGGCCTTCACCGCGAAGACGACGAGATCGACGCCCTGCACCGCATCGGCGTTCGTCGCTCCGCCGGCGGCGCCGGCCTCGGTCGCCTTCTCGCGCGCACGCTCGGCGTCGCGCGAGCCGATGACGACGTGGTCGCCGGCTTCCGCAAGGCGCGTGGCGAGGGCGAGGCCGAAGTCCCCTGTGCCGCCCACGATCGCGACTCTCATGCGGGCACCGCCCCGAGCGCGGCCTCGGCCAGCCGCCGGCGTGCATCCGCGTCGACCATGAGCGTGCGCGCGACGATCGGCCGCACGTCGCCGAGCCCGTCGAGATCGGCCGCGTCGGCCTCGTCGACGACGATCGCGTCGATCAATCCCTCGTAACACCCTGCGACGTGCCGCGGGGACGTGCCGCCGGCGAGGCGCGCGAGCATGCGGTCGGCCGGGCCCTTCACCGCGCGGCCGCCGATGAGCGGGCTCACGGCGACGCACGGGACGCGTCGCGCTGCGAGCGCAGTCGCGGATCTCGCGCGACGGCGAGGATCGGGGCGATCGACACGTACGGGTTGCTCGGTGCGAGCAGCAGCAGGTCGGCGGCGGCGATCGCGTCGAGGACGCCCGGGGCAGCCGACGCGACGTCGGCGCCCTCGAAGCGCAGGCCGTCCACCTCCTCGCGGTGGCCGTGCGCGACGAACCAGTCCTGGAATGTGAGCTCGCCGGCCGCGGTCGCGATCCACGTGCGAAGTCGATCGTCGGTCGCCGGAAGCAGGCGCGTGGCGACGCCGAGCTCGGCACACAGTCGCGCGGTGACCTGCGACAGCGGCTCGCCTGCAGCGAGCGCCTGCGTGCGGACGAGGTGGACGCCGAGATCGAGATCGCCGAGACGGAACCAGGTCTCACCGCCGAGCGCGGCGACGCTGTCGAGCACGCGCCAGCTCTCGTCGGCGCGTCCCCAGCCGCGCGCCTCGTCGTTCAGGCCGGCGAGGGCGTACATGATCGAGTCGAGGTCCGGCGAGACGTGCAGGCCGAGCACCTCGAGGTCGTCGCCGACGTTGCCGACGACGGCCACGTCGTCCACGGCCGCGACGACGCCCTGCACGAAGCGCGCGCCGCCGACGCCGCCGGAGAGGACGACGACGTTCATTGCACGGTGCCGGTCGTCAGCGCGGAGAGCACGCCTGCGTGCGCGGCCCGCAGCGCAGCTGCAGGCGCTCGAGGTCGGCCATGGTGTCGACGTCCTCGGCGAGGTTCGGCACGACGACGGAAACGGTCTCGACGTCGAGCGCGTGGAAGCGCCGTGCGCTGTCCGGCCCGTACAGCGGGCGAAAGAGATCCGCGGACGAGAGACCCAGCGCGTTCGTCGTGCCGTCGAGCGCTTCGACGAGCGCGATGCCGTGCTCGGGCACGGCGGCAGCGAGCGAGCGAATGTCCTCGGGCACGACGCAGGGCACGTCGGCGTTCACGACGATCGCCGGGCCGTCGACGCCGGCGAGCGCGGCCTGCACCGCAGGGCCTTGGCCGCCGCCGGGGTCGGAGACGACGCCGGCCCCGAGCTCGCGCGCGAGCGCGGCTCCGTCGGCGTCGCTCGTGACCACGACTGCACGCCCGGTCGCGATCGCGGCGGCGAGCACGTCGGCGAGCATCGCCAGCGAGAGATCGCGGCGCGCGCTGCGCGGCGCGTCCAGGCGCGTCTTGCCGGCGGTGCCCGCGAACGGCACAACCACGGTCGTCATGGAGAGAGCGTAGTAGCCTCGGACAGGTGAAGGTCAGAGCGACCCACCATCTGCCGGGCCCGGCATGGGAGAAGCTCGGCGAGATCGAGATCGCGCCGGCCGACGTTCCCGGCCCGGACGTGGACGCGCTCATCGTGATCAACGAGCCCGTCGACCTCGACCTGTATCCGTCGCTCCGCCTGATCGCGAACTACAGCGTCGGCTACGACCGCATCGACGTCGCGGCCGCGACGGCCCGCGGCGTCGCCGTCACGAACACGCCCGGCGTGCTCGACGCGGCCACCGCCGACCTCGCGATGGCGCTCATGCTCGCCGCGCGCCGCGGCGTCGTCACCGGCGACCGGGCCGTCCGCGCGGGCGGCTGGGCGATACGGCCCGGCCGCGAGGTGAGCGGCGCGACGCTCGGGATCATCGGTCTCGGCCGGATCGGCTCCGCGGTCGCACGACGCGCTGCAGGCTTCGACATGCGCATCCTGCCGGTGCGGCGGAGCGAGGGCGATCTCGACGACGTCCTGCGCGACGGCCGACATCGTCACGCTGCACGTGCCTCTGTCGGCGGAGACACAGGAGCTGATCTCGCGCGAGCGGCTCGCGCTGCTCAAGGACGGGGCGACGCTCGTCAACACCTCGCGCGGCGGCATCGTGGACGAGACCGCGCTCGTCGCCGAGCTCGTCTCGGGACGCATCGGCGCGGGCCTCGACGTGTTCGCGCACGAACCGCATGTACCCGCGGAGCTCTACGGCCTCGACAACGTCGTGCTCGCGCCGCACATCGGAAGCTCGACCGTCGAGACGCGTGCGGCGATGACGCGCGTCGTCGTCGACAACGTGCTCGCCTTCCTGCGCGGCGAGCCGCTCCCGAATCCCGTGACTCAGTAAGCCTGGCCGGGGCGACCGGCGCGAACCCAGTCGCGCACTTCGTACCAGTGGCTCGAGCGGAGCGCCTCGGCGAGGCGCTCGTCCGTGTGCGCCGCGTAGAACACGTTGTGATCGAGGTCGCAGCAGATGGCGACGTCGGAGAGCGAGACGTCGCGGACGTGCATGAGAGCGTCCGCCGGGAGCTGCGCCTCGGCGACCGTGTAGTGCTTGAACTGGAGCTCGGGCGCGATCTCCATCAGGTCGGGCCAGTCCGGGCACGTTCTGCTGCTCATGACCACGTTCCTTCGAGATGCACGAGTCCACGTCCTTCGTCTGCGGGGTAGACGACGAACACGAGCGCGTCGTCGACCGAGTGGTATTGCGTCTGGCCGCGTTCGTCGCCGAGATCGAGCCGCAGGTGCAGGCGTCCGTCGGAGAACGGCGGATGCGCCGAGTCGAAGCGCAGCGGCAACGCACGCGTGTCGTCGTTCCAGCCGAGCTCGGCGGTTGAAACGCGCGCCTGCGGCGACGAGGATGCCCGCGTCGTCGCGAAGCTCCCAGCCGAGCCGCGGAGGCGGGAGCGGAGCATCGGCCGCGACGTCGAGCGCGATCGCGAACGGCTCGCCGGCGAGCAACTGGCTCCGCTCGCCGTCGGCGGCGAGGAGACGCACGTTCTCGACGCGCGCGACGTCGCCGCCCCACTCCTTCAGTCCCGCTGCGCGTTCCTCGGGGTCGCGCTCGCCGGCGAGCAGCCGCCGGTACGCGACCACCGCCTCGTGCGTCGGGTCCGTCGAACGCGACGTGGCCCTCGCTCAGCAGCACTGCGCGATCGCACAGGCGCTCGACCGCGCTCGCGTCGTGCGACACGAACACGATCGTCCCGCCGCGCTGCTTGAACTCGAAGATCTTCCCGAAGCACTTGCGCTGGAAGGCCTCGTCTCCGACCGCGAACACCTCGTCGAGCAGCAGCACGTCCGCCTCGATGTGCGACGCGATCGAGAAGCCGAGGCGCATGTACATCCCCGACGAGTACGTGCGAACCGGCAGGTCGATGAAGTCCTCGAGCCCGGCGAAGGCGACGATCTCGTCGAGCTTCTCGCGGATCGCGGCGCGGCGCAGGCCGTAGATCGAGCCGTTCAGGTAGACGTTCTCGCGGCCGGTGAGGTCGGGATGGAAGCCGGCGCCGAGCTCGAGCAGCGAGCCGATGCGGCCGCCGACGGCGACGCGACCGGACGTCGGCTTGACGATGCCCGAGAGCAACCGCAGCAGCGTCGTCTTGCCGGAGCCGTTTCGCCCGACGAGGCCGACGGCGTGACCGGGCTCGACCGTGAACGAGATGTCGCGCAGCGCCCAGACATCCGTGCCGCGCGTGCGTCCGCGCGCGACGAGCATGTCCTTCAGCGCGCGACTCTCGCGCGGATAGACGTGGAACTTGCGCGCAGCGTGCTCGACCTGGATCTCTCCGGGCGTCACTGGAGCGACCTCCTCACGATCGAGGCGAGCGCGCGGATGAAGGCGGGGTCGTCGTTGGGCATTTCGATGCGCTCGAGCCGCATTCCGAGCTGCGCTGCTTTCTCCTGCGCCTCGACGTCGAGGTCCCAGCGGATCTCCAGGTGGTCGGAGACGAAGCCGACGGGACAGACGAGCACGTGGTCGACGCCGCGTGCGTGCAGCTCGTCGAGGTGGTCGAGGATGTCCGGGCCGAGCCACGGCTCACCGGTCGGCGACTCGCTCTGGAACGAGAACGAGAAATCGTGAAGGTCTGCGACCTTCGCGATTTCTCCAGACAGTCTCCAGCAACTGATCCTTGTACGGGTCGCCCATCTCGAGGATGCGCGCCGGGAGGCTAGTGCGCGGTGAACACCACGTGCGCGTCGGTGCCGCGCACACGGTCGGCGAGCAGCTCCACGAAGCCCGGCTCGAGATGCCAGCTCTCGACGAAGCGCAGTTCCGCGCCGTCGACAGCAGGCGCGAGCTGGTCGCGGTACCCCTTGATCGAGAGCGCCGAGTAATGCGGCGCGAGGACGAGCCCGACGATGCGGTCCGCGCCGGCGGCGATCGCGCCCTCGGCCGCGTCGGCGATGTGCGGCGTCCAGTGCTTCATTCCCGTGTACACCGGGAGATCGAGCTCCTGCTCGAGCGCCGCGCGCGTCCGCTCGGTGATCGCGTTCAGCGGCGACGAGTCCTCGATCCCGAGGCGCCGGTAGCGCGCGACGAGATCGTCGAGATGCTCGGGCGAGACCGGCCGGCCGCCGCGAATGTCCGCGTAGTACGCCGGCACGTCGTCGATGCGCTCGGGCGAGCCGTACGCCATCAGGATGACCGCGTCAGGCATGGACCGGCTCCTGCACGAGTGCGGTGAGGCGCGTGAGGACGTCCGGATCGGTCGGCGGGAGCACGCCGTGGCCGAGGTTGAAGATGTGCGAGCGGCCGGAGCCGTGCGCGAGGACGTCGAGCGCCGCGCGCTCGACGAGCTCCCACGGGCCGAGCAGCACGGCGGGATCGAGGTTGCCCTGCACCGCGCGATCGGCGGGGACGGCGGAGAACGGCAGGCGCCAGTCGACGCCGATGACGTCGCCGCCCGCCTGCGCCATCGTCTGCACGAGCTGCTCGGTCGCTCCGGTGCCGAAGTGGATCGTCGGCACGCCGGCCGCCTCGAGCACGCGAGCGGAGTAGGGCGCGACATGCTCGGCGTAGTCGGCCGGCGAGAGCACGCCGACCCATGAGTCGAACAGCTGGATGACGTCCACCCCTGCGTCGGCCTGCGCGGAGACGTACATCGCGAACTGCTCCGAGAGCTTGTCGAGGAGCGCGTGCCATACGGCGGGCTCGCGGTACATCAGCGCCTTCGTTCGCGCGAAGTCGCGACTCGGCTTCCCTTCCACGAGGTACCCGGCGACCGTGAAGGGGGCGCCGCAGAACCCGACGAGCGCGCGCTCGGATTCGAGCTCACGCCGCACGATGCGGATCGCCTCGAGCACGTTCTCGTCCGGCGCGCAGGTGGAGAGCCGCTCGACGTCGGCCATGTTCTCGATCGGCCGGTCGACGACGGGACCGACGCCTTCGACGAGGTCGACGCCGATGCCCATCCCGCGGACGGGCGTGACGATGTCCGCGAAGAGGACGGCCGCGTCGACGCCGTGTCGGCGCACGGGCTGGAGCGTCACCTCGCGCGCAGAGCTCGGGCGTGCCCGCCAGCTCGAAGAAGCCGTAGCGCTCACGGAGCGCGCGGTACTCCGGCAGCGAGCGCCCCGCCTGCCGCATGAACCACACAGGTGTGCGCTCGACCGGCTCGCGACGCGCGACCCGCACGAGGAGAGGTTCCGTCACGCGATCTACAGTAGCCCGGTGTCTGGATCCGGCCCCCTCGTCGTGCGCTGGCATGCACTCGAGCTCGCACCGGTCGAGGCCGGAGCAGCGATCCGCCTGACGGTGACGGCCGAGAACGCCGGCACGGCCCCATGGCGCTCGCGCGGCCCGCAGGACGGGATCTTCCTCGCGTACCACTGGCTGGACGAGCGCGGCAACGCGATCGTCTGGGACGGCGAGCGCACGGCGCTCGAGCGTGCGGTCGAGCCTGGCTCCGACGCTCACGCAGGGCGTCGCCATCCGCGGCCCCATCCCGCCCGGCCGCTACCGCCTCGCGATCGACCTCGTCGAGGAGAACAGGTTCTGGCTCGCCGAGCTCGGCAACGCGATGCTCGAGCGCGACGTCGACGTGCAGCCTCGCGATGCGTCAGGAGCGCGCACGTTCTTCCCGGACGGCGTCGAGCCGACGGCCGACTGGCTCGAGCGCGCGCAGGCGCTGCACGCGGAAGGCTTCGGCGCGGTCGGCGGTGCGATCGAGTCGGAGCGCGGTCTCCTCCGGCGCACGCCGGCCGAGCTCGCGCCGTACGCGCCCGGCGGCGGACGGCACCCGCGCTTCCCGCATCCGCTCGTGTGCCCGTCGCTCCTCCCGCCGCTCGAGCCGAACGACGAGGTCGCGGGCCTCCCCGCCTACCGGCCGGACGGCGACGAGCCCTGGATGTTCGACGGACGGCTCGTGCTCAGACTGAAAGGTGTCTGACACCGAAAACGGTGTCAGACACCATCGAGGTGTAGCCCGTTGAGGGCTACACCTCGATAGCGATCTGATCGTCGACGCGCGTGAAGACGTACGCGCCGATC
>CAVTGM010000006.1:0-49846 GCA_963734285.1 uncultured Actinomycetes bacterium
AGTGGAGGCGGCGGGAATCGAACCCGCGTCCGCAGCCGCACCGCATGAGCATCTACAAGCGTAGGCTGCCCTTTGATTTCGCCCGACGACCGGAGTGCAGCCGCCCTACCGACGGGCTAGCCATCCTTTGATGTCGCGCTTCGGGCGATTGGCTTTCCCTCGGCGCCGAGCCCGTTAGTTGGCGCCGCTCCGGGCCACGGGCCCAACCTGGAGGGGCGTCGCCTTCTAGTTCTTACGAACTAGGCAGCGAGTGCGAGATCACGAGGATTCGCATTTGATTGTTGCCGGTGGATTTACGAGGCCAACCGGCGACCTCGGCTTGCAGCTCATCCGGATGGATCGACCACGTCGAAACCAGGTCGCCCCCGTATGTTCGTTTCGTCTCGAAGTGTAGCCGCGATCAGTTCGCGGCCACTCCGACGAGGTGGCCCTGCGCGTCGGCGAAGACGCCGAACGTCACGCCCGGCACCTGCTGGGCCGGCTGGACGATCTTGCCGCCGAGCTCCTCGGCCCGCGCGAGCGTCGCCTCGACGTCCTGCGACGCCGATGAAGAACAGGACGGCGTCGGTGTCGCCCTGCAGCGGGCTGATCGCGGTCGGGATCGCGCCCTCGACGCCGGTGTCGACGAAGGTGTAGCCGGGGTAGGCGCCGTCGGAGTACGTCCAGCCGAACAGCGTCGGCGAAGAACGCGCGGGTCGCGTCGGGGTCGGCCGAGCGGATCTCGGCGTGGATGACGGGATGGGCCATGGTGCGTCCTCCTGTGTCGTGGTTGTGCTCACACGACGAACGGCAGGGTCGCGGATCGACACCTACCTGCGAGCTTTGATCTCGCGATCCATCTGGCGCTTCGCGTCGCGGTCGGCGATGTCGCGCCGCTTGTCGTGCAGCTCCTTGCCGCGCCCGACCGCGATCTCCACCTTCACGCGGCCGTCCTTGAAGTACATCCGCGTCGGGACGAGAGTCACGCCCTTCTCCCTCACCTGGCCGTAGAGCCGGTCGATCTCGCGCCGGTGCAGCAGGAGCTTGCGCGCCCGGTCGGGATCGTGGTTCGCGCTGTTCCCCTGCAGGTACTCGGGGATGTGGACGCCGACGAGCCACGCCTCGTTCTCGTTCACCTCGGCGTACGCGCGCTGTCAGCTAGGTCTTCCCCTCGCGCAGCGACTTCACCTCGGTGCCGGTGAGCATGACGCCGGCCTCGACGCGGTCGCCGAGGTGGTAGTCGTGGCGCGCGCGCCGGTTGTCCGCGATCAGCTTCTCGCCCTTGGCCTTCGCCATCGGGCCAGTGTAGGAGCGCTACGCCCCCGAAGCGGGCCACGTGGAGGAGGTGAGCGGCTTCACGAACAGCTCGTCCTCCTTCCAGAGATGGACGCGGATGATCGCGTCGAGCCCGTACAGCAGCTCCTGCACCGTCTCGACGTCCTCGAGGTCGACCTCGGCGAGCTTCGCGATCCAGGAGCGGATGGCGAGATGGTCGTACGCCATCGAGGCGGCGGCGAGCGGCGAGCCGCTGCGTGCCTCCGCCGTCGGATAGAGCACCGCCTCGTCGATCCGCGTGTGCGGCTCGACCCGGTCCTGCAGGAACGCGACGAGGTCGGCGACGAGCACGAGCCGGTCGCCGGTGCTCAGGTACGGCAACGCGCGCGCGGCAGCGCGCAGCCGGTCGGTCCAGGCACGGAACTCGTCGTGGCGTTCGGTGAAGCTCTCGAACATGGACCGAGCGTGCCCGACGCGCAGGCCGACGGCATCGGGGATTTCCCGTCAGCGCCGTCGGTATCCGCGCGCCATGAAGCAGCGGTCGCACAGCGTCGCCCACGGCGCCGTCCGTGCGCCGCAGGCGCGGCAGCGGCCGATCGTCGGATCCTCGATCTCCGCGCGCAGCTCCTCGACCACCCGCCGCGAGGCGGTCTCTTCGAGCGCCGCCGCCCGCTCGATGGTGACGCCCGCGACCCCCGGATACTGGAGCGCGAACCAGCGCAGGATGGACGCCTCGCGCGCGGCGTGCTCCGCCTCCTCCAGCCCGACGGCGCTCAGGCGCGCCGGATCGAGCAGCCAGCCGATCACGGTGTGCTGCGGCGTGTCGCCGGCGAGCGCGCACGCGAGCGTCCCGAGCAGCGCGTGCCCGTCCTCGTCGATCGGCGCCTGCATGAGCTTCCACACGTCCGCGAGCTCGAGCCGGCGGCGCGCGTGATGCAACGCCTCGCGCACCGCGTCGAGTCGTTCGAGGAGCGGCGCGATCGACTCGACGGCGAGCCAGCCGTCGACGCTCCAGAACCGCAGCGCTGCGTCGCGCCACGCGTGCAACGCGGGCTCGAGGTCGTCGACGCGGGAGACGTTCAAGTCGGAGAGCTGCGGGCGCAGCCGGCCCGTGTCGACGACGCGATATCCGAGGTGGCCGCCCGGCAGCTCGACGTGCGGCGTGAGCGCGTCGCGCACGAGCTCCGGATCGGGATCGGCCCACGGCAGGCCCGTGAGCACGCCGACGTGACCGCGCTCGTGGAATCCGTAGCGGCCGGCACGTCCTGCGATCTGCGCGATCTCCCACGGCTCGAGGTCGCGCCGCTCCTTGCCGTCGAACTTCTCGGTCTCCGCGAAGAGAAGCGTCTCGCACGGGAGGTTGACGCCGTGCCCGAGCACGTCCGTCGACGCGCACACCTCTGCGGCGCCGGAGAGGAAGCGGCCGATCTCCTCGCGACGGGACGCGAGCGGCATCGCGCCGTACAGCGCGGCGACGCGTCCCGGGTGCAGCTGGTTGAGCTCGGCGGCGATGCCGATGACCGCGCGCCGGCTGAACGCGACGACGACGGTGCCCGGACGGAGGCCGGTGATCGGCTTCTTCGCGACGTAGTCGAGCGGCGCCTTGCGCTCGAAGAAGCGGACGTCCGCATTCGGGAACGCGTGACGGACGAGCGGCAGCGCCTCGACCGCACCGAGCAGGAGGATGTGCCGGTACTCACCGCCGAGCATCAAGCGCGTCCACGCGGAGCCGCGTTCCTCGTCCTCGGCCCACTGCACCTCGTCGAGCACGAGCGTCTCGCCGTGCATCGGCGCCATCTCGGCGGTGCAGCAGATGATCGGCGCGTTCTCGTTCACGCGCTCCTCCCCGGTGACGAGGCCGACGCGTTCGTCGCCGAGCTCGGCCGCGAGCCGGCGGTGCGCCTCCTGCGCGAGCATGCGCAGCGGCGCCGCGTACACGCCGCGGCCGGTCTCGACGAGGAATCGCAGCGCGTCGTGCGTCTTCCCCGAGTTCGTCGGCCCGAGGTGCGCGATGACCGACTCCGGCTCGGTCGTGCGGTGCGGCAGGCGGACGGTCAGCTCGGCGACCGGCTTGCGCCGGGGCTGCCGGCGCTCGTACCGCTGGCTCCGGGACGGTCGTTTCTGGCGCCGGGAGGCCACGGCGCCACGGTAGCTACGAGGCGGGTCGTGCGAGAGTGCGCAGGGCGACGAGCAATGCCTCGTCCCGAAGCGTGTTCGGATCGTCCACCGCGCGCAGCTCCGGCGTGACGCCGACGTGCGCGATGCTCTCCCCGTCAGGCGTGAAATAGCGCGCGACAGTGAGGATGAGCGCCGCCCCGTTGCCGAGCGGGTCAACTGCCTGGACGACGCCCTTCCCGAACGTCCGCTCGCCGATGACGAGCGCACGGCCGCGCTCCGCGAGCGCCGCCGCGACGATCTCGGCTGAGCTCGCCGTGTACCGGTCGACGAGGACGACGAGCGGAAGGCTGAGTGACGGCCGAGCCCGTCGCGCGGAACTCCTCGTGCACGAAGTGCGCGCCCGACAGCGAGACGACGAGGCCGCCGTTCAGGAACAGCGACGAGACCGCGATCGCCTGGCTGAGCAGGCCGCCCGGATCGCCGCGCAGGTCGAGCACGAGCCCCGCCGCGCCCTGGTGCTGGAGGCTCTCGACGTCGCGACGGATGACCCTCGCCGCGCCGGCCCGGAACATCGCGAGACGAACGTCGCCCCAGCGCTGTCCGGCGTACGAGACCATGCGGGCCTGGACGGTCGGTGCGCGGACGACGCCGCGCGCGATGTCGAGGCGGACGACCGTGCTCTGACGGTCGAGCACGAGATGGAGCATGCGGCCGGGCGTACCGACGACTCGCGCGAGCGCCTTCGCCGCATCGAGGCCGACGACGGAGCTGTCGCCGATCTCGACGATGACGTCGCCGCGCTGCACGCCCGCGCGCTCGGCAGGCCCGTGCTGGACGTTCACGACGACGAGGCCGCGCTCGGTCGGCAGCACCTCGACGCCGATGCCGGAATAGCTCGCAGCGGTGTCGTGCTCGACGAGCTTGTAGCCGAGCGGCGTGAGGTACGCGGTGTACGGATCGCGGAGCGCCGAGAGCATCGCGTTCACGGAGCCGAGGTGGAGCACGCCTTGCGGCAGGGGCCGGTAGTACCGAGCCGTGAGCGCCTCTCGCACCTGGTCGACCGCGGTCGGGATCGCGACCGGCGCGGTCGCGACGTCGGGCCGCGACAGCACGTATCCGGCCACGAAGGGGCCGGCGAGGACGGCGAGTGCAGCCGGCAGGATGAGTGCGCGCCGCATGCGGACCGCGGGAGCATACGACCCCCGGCGGCCCGTTGCCAGGGGCCGCTAGACCTGGAGGAAGCGGCGGAGCGTGAGGCCGGAGCCGGCGGCGCCCAGGAGGAGGCCGGCGGCAAGCAGGGCCAAGGCGTTCAGGCCGAACGGCAGCGCGTGGACGTCGCTCGTCGAGTGCAGGTGACCGAGGATCGACGGCAGGGCCACGGTCTTGCCGAGCACGAGAAGGACGACCGCGAGCAGCGATCCGACGAAGCCCTGCAGGAGGCCCTCGAGCATGAACGGCCCGCGGACGAACCAGTTCGTCGCGCCCACGAGCTTCATCACTTCGATCTCACGGCGGCGCGCGAAGATGGAAAGGCGGATCGTGTTGGCGATCAGCAGTGTCGACGCCGTCACGAGCAGGACGATGGCGACGAGGAAGACGATCGAGATCACCTCGGCGACGGTAAGGACGCGCTTCGTCGTCTTGTCGCCCCACTTCACGTCGTTGACGCCGGGCCAGCGCGCAGCCTGGGCAGGCGTCCCCTTCACCTGCGACTGGATGTCACGGCCAAGCTTCGGCGAGTCGTTCGCGTTCTTGAGCTTCACGAGCCACGAGTCGGGCAGCGGGTTCGACGGGACGTTCGCGTACAGCGCCGGCAGCTTCTTCGCCTGCGCGTTGAACGCGGCCTCCTTCGAGACGAAGGTCGCCGACTTCACGCGCGAGTCTTGCTTCAGGTTCTGACCGACCTCCGCCTCCTGCGCCTGCGTCGGCTGGTGCGTGCCGGTGGAGAAGTAGACGTGCACGACGAGCTCGCGCTTCACGTGGTTCGAGTACGACAACACCCACGTGCCGAGCGCGATGAAGAGGCCGAGCAGGAACATCGAGATGAGAACGGTGATCGTGGCCGCGAACGTCGTCGAGATGTTGGCGGAGATCGAGGACCACGCCTCGGAGAAGATCAACCGGACCTTGCTCACTCCGACGCGTACCCTCCGCGGCGCTCGTCGCGCGCCAGGCGGCCGTCCTCGAGCGCGATGACGCGCTTGCGCATCTTGTCGACCATCTCGCGATCGTGGGTCACCATGAGGATGGTCGTGCCGGCGCGGTTGATGCGATAGAGAAGCTGCATGATCCCGACCGACGTGTCGGGGTCGAGATTCCCGGTCGGCTCGTCGCAGACGAGCAGCGGCGGGTGGTTGACGACGGCGCGCGCGATGGAGACGCGCTGCTGCTCGCCGCCCGAGAGCTCGTCGGGGAAGGAGTTCATCTTGTGCGCGAGCCCGACCATGTTCATGACCTCGGGCACCTTGCGCCGGATCGACGCACGGCTCTCGCCCTGCACCTTCAGTGCGTACGCGACGTTGTCGGCGGCACTGCGGCTCGGCAGCAGCTTGAAGTCCTGGAAGACGCAGCCGACGTTGCGCCGCAGGAGCGGCACCTTGCCGTGCGTGAGGCGGTTGAGGTCGCGGCCGCCGACCATGATGCGGCCGGTGCTCGGCTCGATCTCCTTCAGCAGGAGCTTGATCAGCGTCGACTTGCCGGAGCCGGACGCGCCGACGATGAAGACGAACTCGCCCTTCTCGATGACGAAGGTGACGCCCTTGAGAGCCGCGACGTCGGGTTCGTACACCTTCGTGACGTTCTCGAAGGTGATCATGGACCCGACGCCCATGGGCGCCCGCTCCACGTTTCCGACGTCTGCCGGCTGTTCTTCTATCTCGAGCTCTGTCACGTCCCGAACCGGTCGCGTTGACCCCGCACCGAAGGCGAGTCTAGCGGACGCTTCGGCGCGCTAGCTCCCGTTTCCTGCCGATTGCAGGAGATATGCGCGGATGAAGCCGTCCAGGTCGCCGTCGAGGACGCTCTGAGCGTTTCCGACCTCGAAGCCGGTTCGCGCGTCCTTCACCTGCTGGTACGGGTGCAGGACGTAGCTGCGGACAGCCGTTCCGCCGAAGCCCATGTTGACGCCGCCGCGCTCGCGGGCGATCTCGGCCTCGCGCTCCTCCTCCGCCTTCTCGGCGAGTCGCGAGCGGAGGATCTTCAGCGCGGTCTCCTTGTTCGCACCCTGGCTGCGCTCGTTCTGCACCGAGACGACGATGTTCGACGGCAGGTGCGTGATGCGCACGGCGCTGTCGGTCTTGTTCACGTGCTGCCCGCCGGCGCCGGACGAGCGGAAGGTGTCGATGCGGATGTCGTCGTCGTCGATGTCGATCGCCGCTGCATCCTCGAGCAGCGGCGCGACGATCACCTGCGCGAAGCTCGTGTGACGGCGGTGCGCTGAGTCGAACGGGCTCTGGCGCACGAGGCGGTGCTTGCCGCGCTCTGCCTTGAGGATCCCGTACGCGTTGTCGCCCTTGACGGTGAGCGTCGCGGACTTGATCCCGTACTCCTCCCCCGGGCTCGTCTCGAGGATCTCGGTCTTGAAGCCGCGCCGCTCGGCCCAGCGCAGGTACATGCGCAGCAGGATCTCGGCCCAGTCCTGCGCGTCGGTGCCGCCCGCGTCGGCCTGGATCGTGAGGACGGCGTCGCCGGCGTCGTACTCGCCGGAGAAGAGCGCGTCCTCCTGCAGCTGCGCAAGCTCCTGCTGCGTCTCGTGCAGGACGGGGAGCAGCTCCTCTTCCGGGAACGTGCCGACGCCTTCCTCGAGGAAGGCGAAGTTCGACTGGAGGCGCTCGTAGCGGTCGAGCTTGCGCTGCGCGCGCGTGTGCTCGGCCGACAGCTTCGCGGCGCGCTGCTGGTCGTTCCAGAAGTCAGGTTTACCAAGCTCCTCTCCGAGCTCGGCGATACGGGCCGTCAGCGAAGCAACGTCAAAGGTAACCACGAACCCAGTCCAGCTGGGCTCCGATCTCCTTCAGTTGGTCTTCGAGTGAGAGCTCGCGTTCGTCAGCCATGGCGCGAGCATGGTACCGGCCGTCACCGATGCGTCACGGCTTCCCAAAACTCTCGTGACGGGGACTGTCCCCATCGTGTCTCGCGGGCAGGCGCGAGAAGACCTGTTGCTGATAGCACGGCACGTCGCGCTCGCGGTACGGGACAGTCCCCAACGGAGAGCTCCTAGAAGTCGGCTAAGCGCCGTGACACTTCTTGAACTTCTTGCCGGAGCCGCACCAGCACGGGTCGTTGCGTCCGACCTTTGCGTGCTGGCCGGTCTGAACCGCGACCGGCGAGAGACCGAGAGTCGTTGCGGGCACGGCGCCACCGGCGGCCGCGATCGCGTCCGCGCCCTGCGCGGTCTCGTGCTCGTAGCGCACGTTGCCGTTGCCCTGCTGCTGTTGCTGCAGCTCCTGCTGGGCCTGCTCGGGCGCGAGCTCGGCGTGGAACAGATGGAGCACGACCTCGCCGCGGATCGAGCGGGAAAGCTCGGTGAACATGATCTCGCCCTCGGCGGTGTACTCGACGAGCGGATCCTTCTGCGCCATCGCGCGCAGGGAGATGCCCTCGCGCAGATAGTCCATGTGCTCGAGGTGCTCGCGCCAGCGAACGTCGACCACCTGGAGGATGACGAAGCGCTCGAGCTCGCGCATCAGCTCCGAGCTGAACTCCTCCTCCTTGGCCGTGTACTCGTCGCGCGCGTCGCTCTGGAACTCCTCGATCAGCGACTCGCGCGTGATGTCGCCGAGATCCTCGCGCAGCTCGGCCGCGGTGATCTCCGTCTGGTAGAGCGCGGCCATCGCGTTCGTCAGCGCCTCGAGATCCCACTCGTCCGCGGACGGCTCCTCGGTGAACGTCGCGACGGTGTCCTCGATCACCTCGTCGATCCACAGCTTCACCTGCTCCGACATGTCCTCGCCGTCGAGCACCTGGCGCCGCTGCTCGTAGATGCGTCCGCGGTGCCGGTTGAGGACGTCGTCGTACTTGAGGACGTTCTTGCGCATGACGAAGTTCTGTTCCTCGACCTTCTTCTGCGCGCCCTCGATCTGCCGGCTGAGGATCTTCGCCTCCATGGGCTGGTCCTCCGGGATCTTGAAGCGCTCCATGATCCCCTTGATCCGGTCGCCCGCGAACAGGCGCACGAGATCGTCCTCGCCGGAGAGGTAGAAACGCGTCTCGCCCGGGTCGCCCTGGCGGCCTGAGCGGCCGCGAAGCTGGTTGTCGATGCGGCGCGACTCGTGGCGTTCGGTGCCGAGCACGTACAGGCCGCCGACCTCGCGCACGCCTTCGCCGAGCTTGATGTCGACGCCGCGGCCCGCCATGTTCGTCGCGATCGTCACGGCGCCGGCCTGACCGGCGTCCTTGATGATCTCCGCCTCGCGCGCGTGCTCCTTCGCGTTCAGCACGTTGTGGCGCACGCCCTGTCGCGTGAGCAGCGCCGACAGGTACTCGGACGTCTCAACAGCGATCGTGCCGACGAGCACCGGCTGGCCCTTCTCGGCGCGCTCCTTGATGTCGCGCGCGACGGCCGCGAACTTCCCTTCCTTCGTCTTGAAGACGAAGTCCTGCTTGTCGTCGCGCGCGACTGCGACGTTCGTCGGGATCTCGGCGACGTGCAGGTTGTAGATCTCGACGAACTCCTTCTCCTCCGTCTTCGCTGTACCGGTCATGCCGGCGAGCTTCTCGTACAGGCGGAAGTAGTTCTGGAGCGTGATCGTCGCCATCGTCAGGTGCTCTTCCTGGATGCGGACGCCCTCCTTCGCCTCCACCGCCTGGTGCAGGCCCTCGCTCCAGCGCCGGCCCTCCATGATGCGGCCGGTGAACTCGTCGACGATCTTCACCTCGTTGTCCTGGATGACGTAGTCGACGTCGCGCTGGAACAGCGACTGCGCCTTCAGCCCCTGGATGGCGTGGTTGACGAGCTGCGAGTTCTGCGGCGCGTACAGGTTCTCGATGCGGAGCGCGCGCTCGATCTTGGCGACGCCCTGCTCGGTGAGAGCGACCGTCTTGTGCTTCTCGTCGTACTCGTAGTCGACGCCGATCTCCTCCGCGTACCCCTTCGGGTCGCCGGGCTCCGAGCGGTGGCCGGTGAGGGTCGCCGCGACGCGCGCGAAGTCGTAGTACATCTGCGCTGCCGTCTCCGGCTCGCCCGAGATGATGAGCGGCGTGCGCGCCTCGTCGACGAGGATGGAGTCGACCTCGTCCACGATCGCGTACGGATGCCCGCGCTGTACGACGCCCTCGAGCGAGACCGACATGTTGTCGCGCAGGTAGTCGAACCCGAACTCGGAGTTCGTCCCATAGGTGACGTCGGCGCGGTACGCCTCGCGCCGCGGCTCGAACGGCATCATGTTCTCGATGAATGCGGTGCGCATCCCGAGCGCCTGGAAGACGGGCTCGGTCCACTTCTGGTCGCGCTGGGCGAGGTAGTCGTTCGTCGTCACGAGGTGCACGCCCTTGCTTCCGAGCGCGTTCAGATACATCGGCTGCGCGGCGACGAACGTCTTGCCCTCGCCGGTCTTCATCTCGGCGATGTCGCCCTCGTGCAGCACGATGCCGCCCATCAGCTGGACGTCGAAGAGCCTGACCCCCATCGTGCGCTTGAACGACTCGCGCACTGCTGCGAACGCCTCGAAGACGAGATCGTCGAGGCTCGCGCCGTTCGCGATCCGC
Organism: uncultured Actinomycetes bacterium; assembly: GCA_963734285.1. Classification (GTDB taxonomy): domain Bacteria; phylum Actinomycetota; class Thermoleophilia; order Gaiellales; family Gaiellaceae; genus Palsa-739. The sequence goes on from CAVTGM010000006.1 coordinate 10,075, forward strand.
TCCCGGAACTCGACCGTCTTGGCGGCTAGCTCCTCATCCGAGAGCTTCTCGAACTCGGGCTCGAGCGTCCCGATGTAGGCCGCCTGCTCGGCGAGCCGCTTGAGACGCCGCCCCTCCCCGGCGCGGAGAACCTTTTCGAGAGAACCGAACTGCTGGGCCATCCAGGAACAGGGTACCGACCTAGAGGGGGTTCGCCTGAACCTCCCAGAGGTCGCCGTCGAGCCGCTCCGCGCGCACGACGTCGCCGCGACCCTCGAGCTCGGGCACCGAGCCGAAAGCCCGCTCACCGTCGACCATGAGCGCTTCGCTCGTCAGCTCGATCGAGTCGCCTTCGGGCGGATTGCGGAGCTTGACCACCTCGATCCGCTTCGCCTGCACCGCCCAGAGATCGTCCTTCTGGCGCGCGGCGCGTGCACGGTACGGCGGCGGCAGCTGCTGTTCAATCGCGTCGGCGAGCGGCTGCAGCGACGAGTCGCTTCCCTCTTCGACGAGGAGCGAGCCGTCGGGCAGCGCGACGAACGTCGCCGTGTCCCCCTCGATACCCGGCGCGTCGACCGTCTGCGTCGCATCCCACTCGCGCGGGCGCTGCATCCCATGGACGCCGACTTCGCGCCACGGCGCAGGCGGCGGCGTCGGCGCAGCCTCGACGAGCCCGCCTTCGCGCGCCAGCCGCTCGTGCAGCGACTCCTTCCGCCGGAACAGGCTCAAGCGTCCGCGTCGAGCGCGTGCTTGTCGATCTTCCGCTTCGTGGCCTTGCGGTCGCGCTCGTCCTTCACCTGCCGCAAGAGCTTCTCGGTCAGTTCGTCGATCGACGCCTTCATGTCCTGCGTCGCTTCACGCGCGCGCAATGTGTGCCCCTTCAGCCACACCGTCGCTTCGGCCACCTGGTTCTCGGCGATCGACGGGTTCTTCTCGACGGCGAGCTCGACCTCGACGCGCGCGAGCTTGCTCACCTGCTTGTCGAGCTTGCTCAACTTTCGCTCGGCGTAGCGCCTGATCGAATCGCTCACCACGAGGTTCTTGCCCTTGACGAGAAGCTCCATGCTGCCTCCTCAGGTAGCTCGACTCAACCTTATCGTGCGCGCGAATGTGACCACGTCAACCCGTTCCGCACCGGCAGCCCTGAGGGCGAATGCGGCCGCCGAGACGGTCGCACCGCTCGTGTAGACGTCGTCGACCAGCAAGACGGGGCCTGGCACGGGCTGTGTGGCCGCAAACGCGCCGGAGACGTTACGCCGCCGCTCTGCGAGGGAGAGCCCACGCTGGCGCTGAGAGCCACGTGGACGTTCGAGCAGCGGCTCGCATGGGAGCCCGTAACGACGGGCAAGGGCGAGCGCGAGCCGCGCGGCCGGATGGTGGCCGCGCGCGGCGAGCCGGCCGCGATCCGAGGGGACGAACGTCACGATCGCCGCACCGGACGGCGGGACCCGTTCGGCGACGAGCTCTGCCGCGGCCTCGGCGACCAGCCGCAGCCCGCGCTCCTTCCAGCCGGCAACGAGCCGCTGCACGGCCACGTCGTAGACGACGGCCGCCCGCGCGCGAGCGAAGCCCAGCCGCCTGCCGGAGCATTCCCGGCAGCGCTCGACCGGCCACGCCGTCGGCGCGCCGCACAGCTCGCACAGCGGCGGCTCGAGGCGCGGAAGGCCCGCCCGGCAAGCCGCACACAGCTGCGCCCCCGCCCTACCGCACACGAGACAAGAGCGCGGCAGCAGCAAATCCAGCACGCGGGAGACGCTAGCCCGCGAGGTGTTACGTCAATCGAGCGAGTACGTGTCGCGCACCGGCAGGCCGGCACGCTCGCGCATGCGGTTGTCGGCGACGAGGAGCTGCGTCGGGTCGCCGATGTCGTACCAGCCGCCCTCGAAGCGGTACGCGTAGACGGGCTCGCGCTTGTGCAGCCACGCGATGTAGTTGCCCGGCTGGTCAGGCGGATTGCCCTCGGAAAGGTACGTCGACACGAGTCGCGCGTGCTCGCGTGCATAGATGTATGTCGCCGTTGCCGCCAGCGTGCTCGGCGGGCTCTGCGGCTTTTCGACGAAATCGACGATCCGGTCGTTGTCGTCCACCGCGACGATCCCGTAGTGGCGCGCGAGGTCGACGTCGCCGACGTCGACGACCGCGACCGCGCTTGCACCGCCCCTCCCGCGCCAGTACGCGAGGTAGTCGGAGAGGTTGTCGTCGAACAGGTTGTCGCCGGCGATGACGAGCATGTCGTCGTCGATGCCGGCCCGCTCTTGCACGAAGCGCACGTCACCGATCGCGCCCAGTCGGTCGTCGTTCGAGGTCGTGCCGTCGTCGTGGACGACGACGTCGTTGCCCTTCGCCCATTCCGCGAACTGCGGTGCGAAGCGACCGTTCGTCACGAGGTGAACGTCCTCGATCCCCGCCTCGCCGATCTTGTCGACGATCCAATCGACCATCGGCCGCCCGCCCACCGGCAGCAGCTGCTTGGGCACGCTGTCGGTGAGCGGGCGAAGCCGGGTGGCGTAACCAGCCGCGAGGATCAGTGCTTTCAGGTGCCCTCGTCCCAGGAGGCGAGGTACGAGGCCTGCTCCTCTGTGAGCGTGTCGATGTCGACGCCCATCGTCTCGAGCTTGAGGCGAGCGATCTCCTTGTCGATCTCCGCCGGCACCGGATAGACCTTGCGATCGAGCTCGCCGGCGTGCTGCACCGCGTACTCGACGCCGAGCGCCTGATTCGCGAACGACATGTCCATCACGAGGGCGGGATGGCCCTCGGCGGCCGCGAGATTGACGAGCCGGCCGTCGGCGATGAGGTACAGCCGGTTCCCGTTCGAGAGCGTGAACTCCTCGACGAACTCGCGGGCCATGCGGGTGTCGGTCGCGAGCGCCCGCAGCGCCGGGATGTCGATCTCGACGTTGAAGTGACCGGTGTTGCAGAGGATCGCGCCGTCCTTCATCAGTTCCATGTGCTGCTTCGCCACGACGTGCTTGTCGCCCGTCGCCGTGCAGAACATGTCGCCGACCACGGCCGCACGCTCCATCGTCATGACGTCGAAGCCGTCCATCGACGCCTCGAGCGCCTTCAGCGGGTCGACCTCGGTGATGATCACCTGCGCGCCCATCCCGCGTGCGCGCGACGCGACGCCGCGTCCGACCCAGCCGTAACCGGCGACGACGAACTTCTTGCCGGCGAGGAGGACGTTCGTCGCGCGGATGATCCCGTCGACGGTCGACTGGCCGGTGCCGTAGCGGTTGTCGAACAGGTGCTTCGTCAGCGCCTCGTTCACGGCGATGATCGGGAAGCCGAGCTTGCCCTCCGCCTCGAGCGCCTTCAGCCGGATGACGCCGGTGGTCGTCTCCTCGGTGCCGGCGATGATGTCGCCGAGCTGCTCGCGCCGCGCCGAGTGGAGCACGCCTATCACGTCGGCGCCGTCATCCATCGTCAGGTGCGGCTTGTGGTCGACCGCAGCCTCGATGTGCGAGTAGTACGTCTCGTGGTCCTCGCCCTTGATGGCGAAGACGGAGATGTCGTACTCCTCGACGAGCGCCGCGGCGACGTCGTCCTGCGTCGACAGCGGATTCGACGCGCACAGCACGACGTCCGCGCCGCCGGCCTTCAGCGTGCGCATGAGGTTCGCCGTCTCCGTCGTCACGTGCAAGCACGCGGCGATGCGATGGCCGCTGAGCGGCTGCTCGCGCTCGAACCGTTCGCGGATCGCAGCGAGCACCGGCATCTGCCGGTCGGCCCACTCGATCCGGCGCTTGCCCTCGCCTGCGAGGGCGAGATCCTTCACGTCGTAGCGTTTTGTCGCTGCCATTCGATCCTTTCGTTATGCGGCGAGGAGTTTTTCGTGCTTGCGCTGTTCCCACTCGACCCACGCGAGATCGTCCGCGCCGGCGAGCCAGCCGTCGACCGCACGCCGTAGCTCGGGCTCGCGGCGCAGGCGCGCGGCGAACGCGATCTCGGCGAGATCGACCTGGAACCTGCGACGGAGCTCGGTGAGCGAGCGCAACTGGTTCAGCTCGCGCAGGCCGTACCGGCGGTAGCCTGCAGCCGTCCGCGCGGGGACGACGAGCCCGACCCGCTCCAGATACCGGAGCATGCGCGGCGACCAGCCCGTGCGGGCGGCCGCTTCGGAGACCTGGGCGCCGTCCATCGGGCCAACCTTATCACAGTTGTGTCAAGGATTGCTCGTGCCCTCGCGCCCGTACGCGTCCTCGAGGCGAACGACGTCGTCCAGGTGCGGGGTCGAGACCTCGAGGATGGTCGTGTCCTCGATGGCCGTGACGCGGTGCACGGTGCCGGGCGGGAAGTGGAAGGAGGCGCCGGCCGCGATGACCTCGGTCTTGAGGACAGCGTCACCGGTGTCCCCCAGCTCGAGCTTGGCGCGGCCGCTCTCGACGTACCAGCTCTCGTCCTTCTGCCGATGGAACTGGAGGCTGAGCGAGTGACCCGTGCGGACGAAGAGCACCTTCCCGATGTAGTCGGCCGGTGTCGGCCCAGATGAGCTCCCACCCCCAGGGCTTCTCGACGCGGCGTTGCGCGAACGACCAGCGGTCGAGGCTCTCGTAGTTCGGCCCGTCGAGGCTCATGCCCGGCGCTGCGGCTTCCAGTCGGGATGCGCGGCCATGAACTCCTCCGCGCGACGCAGGTCCTTCGGCGTGTTCAGCGTCAGCCAGACGCCGCTGTGGCGGTGCCCGCGCAGCTTCCCCGCCGCAGCGAGCTCGGGGAAGGTCGTCTGCTCGTGGTCGCCGCGCTCGGGCAGGCGTGCGAGCGCCTCCTCGCCGAGCGCGTACACGCCGGAGTTGACCCACTGCGGGAGGAGCGGTGCTTCGTGGAAGCCGGAGACGACGCCGTCGTCGTCGATGGCGACGATCCCGAACGGCGAATGCACCTGCGAGACGACGATCGTCGCCGCGGCGCCGGAGCTGTTGTGCTCGTCGAACAGCGCGCGGAAATCGACGTCGAGCAGCTCGTCGCCGTTGAGCGCGAGGACGGTGCCGGACTCCTTCCGCTTCGACGCGGCGAGACGGAGGCCGCCGCCGCGACCGAGCGGCTCGTGCTCGCCCACCGGCTCGATCTCGGCGCCGAGGCCGACGAGCGCGTTGACGAAGATGTCCTCCTGGCCCGCGCGGCACGCGACGATCACGCGCGTCACGCCGGCGGCGACGAGCCGTCCGACCGTGTACTCCGCGAGCGGGAATCCTGCGACCGGGATGAGCGGCTTCGGCAGGCCCTGCGCCGCCTCCCCCATCCGCTCCGCCTTGCCGCCCGCGAGGAGCAACGCCTCCATCAGACGACGACGGGCGACGCGTGGCGCGGGCGCCCGATGCCCTCGTACGTGAATCCGGCGGCCTGCGTCGACTCGGGGTCGAGCAGGTTGCGGCCGTCGACGATGAGCGGGTTCGCCATCGCCTCGCGCACCTCGGCGGAGGCGACGGACGCGAGCTCGGGCCATTCGGTGACGATGACCGCGGCGTCGGCGTCGCGCACGGCGTCGAGGACCGTGTCGCACAGTTCGATGCCGACGAGGTCGGCGGGATGCGCGACGGGGTCCCACGCGCGCACTTGCGCGCCTTCGGACAGCAGCCGGTAGGCGATGACGCGGCTCGGCGCTTCGCGCATGTCGTCCGTGTTCGGCTTGAACGCGAGTCCGAGCAGCGCGATCTTCTTGCCGCGCAGCGGGCCGAGATGCTTCTGCAGCTTCTGGACGACGCGCCGCTTCTGCAGCTCGTTCACTTCCCACACCGCGTGCAGCAGCATGAAGGGATAGCCCTCGTTGCCGGCGAGCTGCTTGAGCGCGGAGACGTCCTTGGGGAAGCAGCTCCCGCCGAAGCCGATGCCGGCGCGCAGGAAGTGCGGGCCGAGTCGATGGTCGAGCCCGACGCCGCGCGCGACGTCGACGACGTCTGCGCCGACGAGCTCGCAGACGTTGGCGATCTCGTTGATGAAGCTGATGCGCGTCGACAGGAATGCGTTCGCGGCGAGCTTGACGAGCTCGGCCGACGGGACGTCCGTGTGCACGACTTGGCCGTCGATCCCCTGATGGAGCTCGACGACGCGGTCCGCGTCCTCCTGGTCGAACGCGCCGACGACGATGCGATCGGGGCGCGTGAAGTCCGCGACGGCGCTTCCCTCGGCGAGGAACTCGGGATTGGACACGTAGCCGACGTTCGACAGCCCGCGCGCGTCGAGGCGCGCGCGCACGTGCGCGCCGGTGCCGACGGGAACCGTGCTCTTCATGACGACGATCGGCCGGCCCGGAACGTCCTCGGGCAACTCGTCGACGACGGCCCACACCGCGGCGAGGTCGGCGTCGCCGGACTCGGTGGGCGGCGTCCCGACGGCGACGTACAGGAACTCGGCGCCGTCGACGGCCTCGTGGACGTCGAGCGTGAAGTGGAGGCGCTCGCGGTTCCGCTCGATCACCTCGTCGAGGCCGGGCTCGTAGATCGGCACCTCGCCCGCCCGGAGCCGCTCGATCCGCTCGGGGAGGATGTCCCGGATGACGACGTCGTGGCCGAGATCGGCGAAGCACGCGCCGGTGACGAGGCCGACGTAGCCGGCTCCGAACATTCCGATTTTCGCCATCTGGCTAGCCTAGTGCGCCTTCGCGAGGGGCTGCAGGCCCTTCGCGATCGCGATCATCGTCTCGTTGGAAAGCTCGTCGCGGAGCGTGTTCACGACCCAGTAGGTCGCCCCGCCCTGCCGCAGGACGATCATGTGGATGTTCCCGCCCGTCGTGTAGAGGCGGTACGTCCTCCCCGCGATGCGCTGGAAGGCGGTCGGGTGGCGGAGGATCGGAGCGTTCGTCCAGTCGGTCTCGATCACCTGCCAGTAGACGTTCCCGGCGCCGGTCAGGAAGGTCATGACCAGCTCGTGGCGGTGCGGGACGGGCTTGAACGCGCGCACGCCGTCGAATGACGAGAGACGCGAGCTCTGCTCGACGTTCGTCGGGTCGAGGACGCGGAACGGAAGCTTCGACCGCACCTGCTGGAGCGAGTAGCTCGTCAGGCTCGAGTCGCTGCGCACGGACGGAGTCGTGTGCGTCGGCGGCGGCGCGATGTGCGCCTGCGGGTCGTTCAGCTGCCCGGTGAAGCTCGAGCCGACGACGGTGACGGTCAGCGGGTTCCCCGCCTCCTGCGCGAAGCCGGAGAGCTCGGGCGGTAGCGCTGCGATTCCCGTGTGCGCGCCGAACGCGACCTTCAGCTCCGCCGCCGCCTGCTTCGCCTTCGCCTGGACGGCGTCGTAGTAGATGGTCGTGCCGTAGAAGCCCTGGCTCGGGGCATCGGCGAGCACGTTCGGCGGCAGCTGCACGGTGTGGAAGCCGGCGACCGAGAGCTTGTACGAGGTGTCGCGCGCAAGGCCGGGGATCGTCGTCCCGTTGAGGACGAGCGTCGTGATCTGGTCGGACTTGAGCGGCGGGCCCTTCGGCTTCTTCGGCTTACGCCCGAGCGCAACGGCCGTCGCCGTCGACGCCTGCGTCACGTCCGGATGCTCGAACGAGTCGACCGCGGTCTGGATCTCGGTCGTCGGAGCGAGGAGCTCGGCGTTCGCGATCCCGTAGGGCTGAAGGTTCTGCAGGTTCACGCGGAAGAGATGGCCGGCCGGCAGCTTGTACGCGAGACCTGCGTACGACTCGATCTCCGAGAAGCTCGGCGGGCACGTCGCGCAGTTGCCGCTGCCGATCTCGACGCTCCCCTTCAGCGCACCGATCAGCTTCGGGATGTCGAAGACGGAGACGCCCGTCGCGAGGCGGTCCTTGATCGACTCGACGAACAGCTGCTGCCGTGCGACGCGGTACAGGTCACTGTCGGTGTGGCGGTAGCGGACGAAGTCGAGCGCCTGCTGGCCGTCCAGACGCTGGTAGCCGGGCTCGAGGTTGATCTTCGCGTAGCCGCCGGGCCCGCCGACCGTGTTCAGGTAGCGGCGGTCGACGTCCATGTACACGCCGTGCAGCTTGTTGACGAGCAGCTTGAAGCCGTGGAAGTCGATCGTGATCAGGTAGTTGACGGGGATCCCCGTCAGCTTCTCGACCGTGTTGAGCGTCCCGGTCGGCCCACAGCTCGACCACGCGGAGTTGATGCGGTCGGTCGCGATCGGCGTCGTCTGGTCGTGGCAGTAGATCGGCACGACGAGGTCGCGCGGGAACGAGAAGAGCGAGAGCGTGTTCTGCTGCGGGTCGGCGCGGACGAGCATGATCGTGTCGGAGCGCGAGCCCGCAGCGCCGAACGAGTCGACGCCGGCGCGTGCGTCGTAGCCGATGAGCAAGCCGACGGCCGGCTGCGACGGCGGAACCGTGTGCAAGTACTTCGTCGACTCCTTCACCGCCTTCGAGTGCGGCGCGAGCGCGTTCAGCGTCTGGTGCGCGTACAGGTAGAGACCGCCGGCGAGGCCGGCGGCGACGACGAGCAGCGCGAGCAGGATCCATCCGAAGACCTGCGCGACCAGTCGCTTCGTCGAGCGTCGCGGCGGCTCGGGCTGCCGATAGCGGCGCATCGGCTCGACCGCACTCGGCGGGAGAACGCCGTGGCCATTGCCGTTGACGGCCGCGCCGCGGCCGATTCCTCTCTTCAGCGTCGTCCGCACCGGCGGAGATCAAGGTTACCGGGCGACACGGCCGACCCTGCTAGTGAACGAATTGCCCGAAGATGGCGCTCTTTCGTCACCATCGCCGTCAGCTGCAGGCTAGGCTCGTGCCGACGGGGCGGGAGGTGGGTCTCCCGGTTAAGGACGCGTGAACCTCTTTACACGGTCACGGCGTCGGGCTCGTACGCGAGGTTCGGGTCGGAGCCATCGCTCCGCCTCTGCGACGGAGACGCCTCTGCGCGCGGCGTAGTCCTCCACCTGGTCACGTCCGATGCGGCCGACGGAGAAGTACCGCGCGTCCGGATGCCCGAAGTAGACGCCGCTCACGCTCGCGGCCGGTGTCATCGCGAACGACTCCGTCAATGCGAGCCCGATGGACTCCGCACCGAGAAGGTCGAAGAGCTTCCGCTTCTCACTGTGATCCGGGCACGCGGGATAGCCGAACGCCGGACGGATGCCGCGATACCGCTCGGCGGCGAGCTCCTCGCTCGAGAGCTTCCGCCCCGACTCGTACCACTCGCGCCGCGCGACCTCGTGCAGGTATTCCGCGAACGCTTCCGCAAGGCGGTCGGCGAGCGCCTTCACCATGATCGCCTTGTAGTCGTCGTGCTCGGCCTCGTAGCGCGCCGCGAGCTCGTCCGCGCCGATGCCGGCTGTGACTGCGAACGCACCGAGATGGTCGCCGGAAGGCGCGACGACGTCGGCGAGCGAGCGATTCGGACGCGAGTCGCCGTACGCGGACTGCTGGCGGAGGAAGCAGAAGCGCGTCCCGTCGGCGAGCACGACGTCGTCGCCGTCCGACGACGCGGGCCAGAACCCGTACACGCCACGCGCCTGCAGCAGCCCGTCGCGCACGATCTCGTCCAGCAACTCCTGCGCGTCGTCGTACAGCTCGCGCGCGGCCGGCTGTTCGAGGATCGCGGGGTACTTCCCCTTCAGCTCCCACGCGTGGAAGAAGAACTGCCAGTCGATGTACTCCCTGAAGCGTGGCGAGCTCCGGCTCGACGACGCGCAGGCCGGTGAACTCGGGGACGGCAAGGTTGTCGAACGAGACCTGCTGTCGGTTCGCGCGCGCTTCCTCGATCGGCAGCAACGGCTTGCGCTCGCGCTCCGCGTACTGGTCGCGCAAACGCTCCTGGTCTTCCCGGTTCTCGCCATCGAGACGGTGCCGCCGCTCCGGATCGAGCAGGTCGGAGACGACACCGACGACGCGCGACGCGTCGAGAACGTGGATGACGGGCTGGTCGTACTGCGGCGCGATGCGGACCGCCGTGTGCTGACGTGAGGTGGTCGCGCCGCCGATCAGAAGCGGCAGCGACAGGCCGCGCCGCTGCATCTCGTGCGCGACGTCCACCATCTGGTCGAGCGACGGCGTGATCAACCCGGAGAGACCGACCACGTCCGCACCCTGCTCGAGCGCCACGTCGAGCACGGTGTCGCCCGGCACCATGACGCCGAGGTCGATGACCTCGTAGTTGTTGCAGCCGAGCACGACGCCGACGATGTTCTTGCCGATGTCGTGCACGTCGCCCTTCACCGTGGCGAGCACGACCTTGCCCTGCACGCGACCCGACGCCTTCTCGTCCGCCATGTACGGCTCGAGATACGCGACGGCGCGCTTCATCGCGCGCGCGCTCTTCACCACCTGCGGCAGGAACATCTTCCCCGCTCCGAAGAGATCGCCCACGACCTTCATGCCCGCCATCAGCGGGCCCTCGATCACGTCGAGCGGGCGCTCCGCGCGCTGCCGCGCCTCCTCGGTGTCCTCCTCGATGAAGTCGACGACGCCGTGCACGAGCGCGTACTCGATCCGCTTCTCGACGGGAGCCTCGCGCCACGACAGGTCGAGCTCGCGGCGCGTTCCCTCGCCGCGCACGCGGTCGGCGTACTCGACGAGCCGCTCGGTCGCGTCGCTGCGCCGGTTGAAGATGACGTCCTCCACCCGCTCGAGCAACTCGGGCGCGATGTCCTCGTAGACCACGAGCTGGCCGGCGTTGACGATGCCCATGTCGAGGCCGGCCGTGATCGCGTGGTAGAGGAACGCGGAGTGCATCGCCTCGCGCACGTGGTCGTTGCCGCGGAACGAGAAGCTGAGATTCGAGATGCCGCCACTCGTCTTCGCGCCCGGGCAGCGCTCCTTGATCAGCGGCAGCGCCTCGATGAACGCCTTCGCGAAATTCTCGTGCTCCTCGATGCCGGTGGCGACCGCGAGCACGTTCGGGTCGAACACGATGTCCTCCGGCGCGAAGCCGACCTCGTCGACGAGCAGCCGGAAGGCGCGCTCGCAGATCGAGACCTTGCGCTCGACCGTCTCCGCCTGGCCCTTCTCGTCGAACGCCATCACGACGACGCCCGCGCCGTAGCGGTGAACCGTGCGCGCCTGCTCGAGGAACGACTCCTCGCCCTCCTTGAGGCTGAGCGAGTTGACGACGCCCTTGCCCTGCATGCACTTCAGGCCGGCCTGGAGCACCGTCCAGCGCGAGCTGTCCACCATGATCGGCAGCCGCGCGATCTCCGGCTCGGTCGCGACGAGGTTCAGGAACGTCGTCATCGCCTGCTCGCCCTCGAGCAGGTCGGCGTCCATGTTCACGTCGATGAGGTTCGCGCCGCCACGCACCTGCTCGAGCGCGACGTCGAGCGCCTGCTGGAAGTCGCCGCTCTCGATCAGCCGCCGGAAGCGCGCCGAACCCGTCACGTTCGTCCGCTCGCCGATCATCACGAAGTTCGTGTCCGGCCCGATCGCGAACGGCTCGAGACCGCTGAACCGCGTCATGCGCGGCGGAGAGGGGATCCGGCGCGGCGCAACGCCCTCGACGGCGGCCTTCATCTCGCGCACGTGGTCGGGCGTCGTGCCGCAGCAGCCTCCGACGATGTTCACGAGCCCCTCGCGCGCGAACTCGGCGAGGAAGCTGCTCGTGTCGTGCGGCTGCTCGTCGTAGCCGCCGAACTCGTTCGGCAGGCCCGCGTTCGGATAACAGGCCAGCCACGTCGTCGCGGCCCGCGAGAGATCCTCGACGAAGGGCCGCATCTCGGTCGCGCCGAGCGAGCAGTTGACGCCGACCACGAGCGGCTGCGCGTGCTCGATCGACACCCAGAACGACTCGACCGTCTGACCGGAGAGATTGCGGCCGCTGCGGTCGACGGCGGTGAATGAGATCCAGAGCGGCAGCTCGGGCGTCGCCTCCTGCGCAGCGACGATCGCAGCCTTCGCGTTGAGCGAGTCGAAGATCGTCTCGATCAGGAGGATGTCCACGCCGCCGTCGCGCAGCGCGATCATCTGCTCCGCGTACGCGCGCGCGACGTCGTCGAAGGTCACGGCGCGGAATGCCGGGTCGTCCACCTTCGGCGAGAGCGACAGCGTCACGTTGAGCGGCCCGACGGATCCGGCGACGAGGCCGCCGAACTCGTCGGCGACCTCGCGCGCGAGTTGGGCGCCGGCGAGGCTCATCTCCGCGGCGTAGCCCTCGAGCCCGTAGTCGGCCTGGCCGATGCTCGTGGCCGTGAACGTGTTGGTCGTCGCGATGTCGGCGCCCGCCTCGAAGTACGCGCGGTGGATGCCGCGGACGATCTCCGGCCGCGTCAGGTTGAGCAGGTCGGGATCGCCGGCGACGTCGCGCGGATGGTCGCGGAAACGCTCGCCCCGGTACGCCTCCTCGCCGCGCACGTCGCGCTGGATGAGGACGCCCCACGAGCCGTCGAGCACGCCGATGCGATCCCCGAGAATCGCCTCAAGTTTGTCGCGCGCGTCCACCATGTCCCTCTCTGGCCCGGGGAACGGTGTCCACGGGCTCTTTAGGCGTTTGGTAACCCGGTCGCCAAGCTGCCTGTCAAAGCTGTCCGGGTAACCGAAGGGTACCAACCGGCGCTTCGGTAGGGTGCCGCCGGAATGTCCGCCGCAGAGGTCCACGACGGGAACGACGCTTCGCGCTGCGCTCACGGACATCGCGCGCAATTTCTCGTTCAGTTGGACTCCCGGCGCGCGGCAGCTCTTCGCCGAGCTCGACCGCAAGCGCTTCAGCCAGCTCCTGCACAACCCGACGGCGATGCTCTCCGAGCTCACGGACGCCGACCTCGAGCGGGCGCTGACGCCCGAGTACGCGATGAAGCTCGGCCGCGTGCAGGAACGGCTCGAAGCCGAGGCGAGCCAGGTGACGTGGTGGCAGCAGCAGGAGCGCCCGGACGACTTCCTCGTCGCGTACTTCTCCGCCGAGTTCGGCCTGGACGAGAGCCTCCCGACCTACTCCGGCGGCCTCGGGATCCTCGCCGGCGACCACCTGAAGTCCGCCTCGGAGCTCGGCGTCCCGCTCGTCGCAGTCGGCCTCTTCTACTTCCGCGGCTACTTCCGCCAGCGGCTGGACGACGGCGACCGCCAGACCGAGCGGTACCCGCGCAACGACACTGCCCGCCTGCCGCTGACGCTCGTGCCCATGTCGCCGACGGTGCTCATGGCGGACGACGACGGGAACCTCGTCCCCGTGCGCATCGGCGTGTGGCGCGCGCAGGTCGGCCGCGTCTCCCTCTACCTGCTCGACACGAAGGTCGAGGGCAACCCCGACTGGGCGCGCGACGTGACGAACACGCTGTACGGCGGCGACCGGCAGAACCGGCTGCGCCAGGAGCTCGTGCTCGGCATCGGCGGCGTCCGCGTCCTCCGCGAGCTCGGCCTCGCGCCGACGGTGTTCCACATGAACGAAGGCCACTCGGCGTTCTTCCAGCTCGAGCGCCTGCGCGAGCTCGTCGAGGGAGACGGCCTCGACCGCGACGCCGCGGTCGAGCGGCTCCGCACGTCGACGGTGTTCACGACGCACACGCCGGTGCCCGCCGGAAACGAGGTGTTCGACCCGGAGCTCGTCCGCCGGAACGTCGGCCCTCTCGTCGAGCGCGTGCGGATTCACGTGGGACGAGTTCGCCGCGCTCGGCAAGCTGCACGACGACGACGACGTCTTCGGGATGACGCCGTTCGCGCTCCGAACGTCGAACTTCGCGAACGGCGTCTCGAAGCTGCACGCGAAGGTCTCGCGCGAGATGTGGCACGACCTCTGGCCCGACCGGGCGGTCGACGAGGTGCCGATCACCTCGATCACGAACGGCGTGCACGTCCGCACGTGGCTCGGCGGAGAGCTCGAGGGAATGCTCGGGACGAACACGCCGCAGCTCGAGCGCGTGCGTGACCTCTCGGACGAGGAGCTCTGGAATGCGCACCTCGGCGCGAAGACCCGGCTGATGGAGTTCATCTCGCGGACGCGCGGCGCCCCCCAGCTCGACCCGGAGGCGCTGACGATCGGCTTCGCGCGCCGCTTCGCGACGTACAAGCGCGCCGGTCTCCTCCTGAGCCAGCCGGACCGCCTGGCGATGCTGCTCGGCGATCCGAACCGGCCGCTCCAGATCCTCATGGCCGGCAAGGCGCACCCGGCGGACGAAGGCGGCAAGGACGTCATCCGGCACGTGATCGATTTCGCCCGCGGTGCGGGCGCGCACGCGCACGTCGTCTTCCTGCCGGACTACGAGATGACGCTCGCCCGCAGGCTCGTGCAGGGCGTGGACGTCTGGCTGAACACGCCGCGCCGCCCGATGGAGGCGTCGGGGACGTCGGGCATGAAGGCCGCGCTGAACGGCGTGTTGAACTGCTCGATTCTCGACGGCTGGTGGGCGGAGGGCTACAACCCCGACCGCGGCTGGGCGATCGGCGGCGAGGACGAGCTCCCGAACGAGGACGAGCAGGACGCAGCCGACGCCGAGTCGCTCTTCGCGGTACTCGAGCAGCACTTGCTGCCGACGTACTTCGAGCGGGACGCCGCCGGCCTACCGACGCGATGGCTCGAGATGATGCGGCACTCGATCGCCGAGCTCGGGACCGAGTACAGCACGAACCGCATGGTGCGCGAGTACGCCGAGCGCCTCTATCTGCCGGCGCACCGCGAGCTCGGCCGCGCCCACGCCGTCTGAGCAGCGTCTTGTCCGTAGACCCGGACGCAGTCGAGCAGCTCGTCCGCGAGGCGATCGACGAGCTTCCTGCCGACATTCGTTCGGAGATGTCGAACGTCGCGGTGGTCGTCGAAGACGAGCCACCGGGCAACGACTGCTGGGGCTCTATCGCGGCATACCGCTTACGCGGCGCACCACGAGCTACGCCGGTGTTGCGCCCGACAAGATCACGATCTACCGCGGGCCGCTCGACGTCTCTACGGCGCGGACCCGGCGAGCTACGCCGGCAGGTGCGACGCGTCGTGCGGCACGAATCGCGCATCACTTCGGAATCAGCGACGAGCGCCTGGTCGACATCGATCGTATAGCCGGACGCGCCGGTGACGTTCAGCTGGTTCTCGGCGTGGCGGATGCGCTGCTCGAGCTGCCACCGGTCGGCGGTGGAGTCGCCCGCCTCGATCTTCTCGAGCTCAGCCTTCGCATCTGCGAGCTGTTGCCGCGCACGCTCGACGTCGATCTCCGACGCGATGACCGCGTCGTCCACGAGCGCGATCGCGCGATCCTCGAGCACCTGGAAGAACCCGGGGCCGGTCGCGAACGTCTGGATCTGCTCCGCGTCCATGTCGAGGTAGACGCGCGTCGAGCCGGCGTTCAGCATCGCGACGAGCGGCGCGTGGCGCGCGAGCACGCCGATCTCGCCGGCCGCGCCGGGCACGACGATCATCTCCGCCTCGCCTTCGAACGCAGGCCCCTCCGGCGTCACCACCGAGACCGAGAACTTGGGGTGCTGAGCCAACGCTCTACGACTCCGCCAGCTGCTTGCCGCGCTCGACGGCCTGCTCGATCGCACCGACCATGTAGAACGCCTGCTCGGGAAGATCGTCGTGCTTGCCGTCGAGGATCTCCGTGAACCCGCGGATCGTGTCCTCGAGCTTCACGTACTCGCCGGGCGTGCCGGTGAACTGCTCGGCCACGAAGTTCGGCTGCGAGAAGAACCGCTCGATCTTGCGGGCGCGCGCGACGACGAGCTTGTCCTCGTCCGAGAGCTCGTCGATGCCGAGGATGGCGATGATGTCCTGCAGGTCGCGGTAGCGCTGCAGGATCTCCTGCACGCGCGTCGCGGTGCGGTAGTGCTCATCGGAGACGATGCCCGGCTGCAGCGCGCGCGAGGTCGAGTCGAGCGGGTCGACTGCCGG
The DNA here is from genome assembly GCA_963734285.1 of uncultured Actinomycetes bacterium. GTDB lineage: Bacteria > Actinomycetota > Thermoleophilia > Gaiellales > Gaiellaceae > Palsa-739. The sequence continues at coordinate 25,749 of CAVTGM010000006.1, forward strand.
GTAGAGGCCCTTCTCGGCGATGCTGCGCGAGAGGACGGTCGTCGAGTCGAGGTGGGCGAACGTGCTCGCCGGCGCGGGGTCGGTGAGGTCGTCGGCGGGGACGTACACGGCCTGCACCGAGGTGACGGAGCCCGTCCGCGTGGACGTGATCCGCTCCTGCAGCTGCCCCATCTCCGTGGCGAGCGTCGGCTGGTAGCCGACGGCACTCGGCATGCGGCCGAGTAGCGCCGATACCTCCGAGCCCGCCTGCACGAACCGGAAGATGTTGTCGATGAAGAGCAGCACGTCCTGACCCTGGTCGCGGAAGTACTCCGCCATGGTCAGCCCGGAGAGCGCGACGCGCAGGCGCGCGCCCGGCGGCTCGTTCATCTGGCCGAAGACGAGCGCGACCTTGTCGATCACCTTCGACTCCGTCATCTCGAGAATGAGGTCGTTGCCCTCGCGCGTCCGCTCGCCGACGCCGGAGAAGACCGACACACCGCCGTGCTGGCTCGCGATGTTGTGGATCAGCTCCTGAATGAGCACCGTCTTCCCCACGCCGGCGCCGCCGAACAGGCCGATCTTGCCGCCGCGCACGTACGGCGCGATCAGGTCGACGACCTTCAGGCCGGTCTCGAAGATCTCCACCTTCGGGGAGAGCTCGCTGAACGATGGCGGATCGGTGTGGATCGGCCGGCGCTCGCCACTCGCGGCGTCCTTGCCGTCGACGGGATCGCCGATGACGTTCCAGACGCGGCCGAGCGTCTGGTCGCCGACCGGAACGGAGATCGGGGCGCCGGTGTCGACGATCTCGACGCCGCGCGCGAGGCCGTCGGTCGAGTCCATCGCCACCGCGCGCACGCGGTCGTCGCCGAGGTGCTGCTGCACCTCTGCGATCAGCTCGCGCGTGTTCCCGTTCTCCTGCACCTGGACGCTGAGCGCGTGGTTGATCTCCGGCAGGCCGTTCGGGAAGACGGCGTCGAGGACGACGCCCTTGATCTCGATGATCCGGCCGGTGCTCTTCACTTTCGTAGCGGACATCTGTCTCCTTATGCAGTCAGTGCGTCGGCGCCGGCGACGACTTCGAGGATCTCCTGGGTGATCTCGGCCTGGCGGGCCCGGTTCATCTGAAGCGTGTAGCGATCGATCAGGTCGTTCGCGTTCTTCGATGCGCTGCGCATCGCGGCCATCTGCGATGCGAGGAACGACGCTGCGGACTCGAGCAGCGCGCGATAGATCTCGGTCTCGAGATAGACGGGCAGCAGCCGCTCGAGGATCTCCTCCGGCTCCGGCTCGTAGATGAAGTCGCCGCGCAGCGCCTCCTTCTTCGGATCCACGTCCTCCTCCGCGCCTCCGCCGAGCACGTGCTCGGGAATCGGCAGCAGATCGGACACGGTCACGCGCTGGACGAGCGGCGAGACGTAGCGGTTGTACACGACGACGACGCGGTCGACTTCCTCCGCGATGTACATCTCGGCGAGGCGGTGCGCGACCGCCTGCGCGTCGTGATAGGTCGGCTTGTCGACGAATCCCTCCCAGTGCGCGGCGATGTCGTAGCGGCGGAAGCGCAGCGTCGATCCGCCCTTGCGGCCGACGACGGACCACACGATCTCGTGGCCGTCGGCGCGCTCCTTCCGCTCGAGCTCGAACGCGCGCCGCAGCACCTGCCCGTTGAACGGGCCGGCGAGACCGCGGTCGCCGCTGAAGACGACGATGCCGACGCGCTGCTCCTCGCGCCGCTGCATGAGCGGCAGGTTCCGGAACGACGCGGCTGCCCGCGAGGTGCCGACCATGAGCTCCTGCATCCGGTCCGCGTAGGGCCGCATCTCCTCGATCCGCTGTTGCGCGCGCCGCAGCCGGGCGCTCGCGACGAGCTCGAGCGCCTTCGTGATCTTGCGCGTGTTGCGGACGGACGCGATCCGCCGCCGGATGTCCTGCAGCGACGCCACTAGATGAGGCCGCTCTCCTCTTCGACGTTGAACGTGTTCTTGAACTTCTCGATCTGGCCGTTCAGCTTCTCCGCGAGGTCGTCGGGGAGCTCGCCGGTCTCCTTGATCTGCGTGTAGATCGTCCCTTCGGCGCGCAGGAACTCGCGCAGCTCGTCCTGGAAGCGCTGCACCTGCGGGGTCGGGACGTCGTCGAGGTAGCCGTTGATGCCGGCGTAGATGGCGACGACCTGCTCCTCCATCGGCCACGGCTGGTACTGCGGCTGGTTGAGCGTCGCGACCATCTTCGAGCCGCGCGTCAGCGACTGCTGCGTCGCGCGGTCGAGCTCGGAGCCGAACTGTGCGAACGCCTCCAGCTCGCGGTACTGCGCAAGGTCGAGGCGCAGGCGGCCGGCGACCTTCTTCATCGCCTTCGTCTGCGCGGAGCCGCCGACGCGCGACACCGAGATGCCGACGTTGACCGCCGGGCGCACGCCCGAGAAGAAGAGGTCGGACTGCAGGAAGATCTGCCCGTCGGTGATGGAGATGACGTTCGTCGGGATGTACGCCGACACGTCGCCGGCCTGGGTCTCGATCACCGGAAGCGCGGTCAGCGAGCCGCCGCCGTTTGCGTCCGAGAGCTTGCACGCGCGCTCGAGCAGCCGCGAGTGCAGGTAGAAGACGTCGCCCGGGAACGCCTCGCGGCCCGGCGGGCGGCGCAGAAGCAGCGACAGCTGCCGGTACGCGTCCGCGTGCTTCGAGAGGTCGTCGTACATGACGAGCGCGTGCTTGCCGTTGAACAGGTAGTGCTCGCCCATCGCGCAGCCCGCGAACGGCGCCATCCACTTGATCGGCGCCGCCTCGTTCGCGGACGCGGTGACGATCGTCGTGTACTCCATCGCACCGCGCTCGCGCAGGAGCTCGTAGATGCCGGCGACGGTCGACGCCTTCTGGCCGATCGCGACGTAGATGCAGTGCACGTCCGTGTCGCGCTGGTTGAGGATCGTGTCGATGAGGATCGCCGTCTTGCCCGTCGAGCGGTCGCCGATGATCAGCTCGCGCTGTCCACGGCCGACGTTCGTCATCGAGTCGATCGCCTTGATGCCGGTCTGGATCGGTTCCTTCACCGGCTGGCGCTCGATGACACCCGGCGCCTTGAACTCGAGCGGGCGGGTCTCATCCGACTCGATCGGGCCGCGCCCGTCGAGCGGATTGCCGAGCGGGTCGACGACGCGGCCGAGCAGCGCATCGCCGACGGGCACGCTCGCGACGTGGCCGGTGCGGCGCACGGGCTCGCCCTCGCTGACCTTCTCCCACTCGCCGAACAGCGCGACGCCGACCTGATCCTCTTCCAGGTTGAACGCGAGCCCGACGACGCCGTGCTCGAGCTCGAGCATCTCGAGCGCGACGGCGTTCTCGAGGCCGTAGACGCGCGCGATGCCGTCGCCGATCGAGAGGACGGTGCCGACCTCGGCAAGGTCGGTCTCGACGTCGTACTGCTCGATCCGTTGGCGGAGGATCGACGTGATCTCTTCGGGGCGCAGCTTCAAGGGGTCTCCTTTATGTCCTGACCAATTCGTGTCTCAAGCGTTCCAATCTCCCGCGGATGCTCGCGTCGACGCGGTACGAGCCGGCCGTCAGCACGATGCCGCCGACGAGGTCCGGGTCGACGGTGCGCGTCGCCTCGACCTTGCGGCCGGCAGCCTTCTCGATCTGCGCGACGATGTCCTCCGCTTCCTTGTCCGTCAGCTCGCGCGCGGTCGTCAGCTCCACCGTCAGGCGGCGTTCTTCACGCGCCACGAGCAGTTCGAACTCCCGCGCCATCTCCTCGATCTCCCCCGCGCGCCCCTTCTCGGCGACGAGCATGAGGAAGTTCTTGAACAGCACGTCGTCGTCTCCGGCGAGATCGGCGAGGATGTTCGCCTTCGCCGAGGACTCGAGCTGCGGGTTGCGCAGGACCATGCGCAGGTCCTGCGACTGCTCGATCGCAGCGGCGAAGTCGCCGAGCGCCTCGTGCACCTGCGCGAGACGGCCCTCCTCCTTCGCGGCGGAGAACAGCGCCTCCGCATAGATCCTCTGAGCCGCGGCTATGCGGACTCCTCGAGCCGCGAGAAGTCGAGCGACGACAGTGCCTCGCTGATGATCTCGCGGTCGCGCTCGCTGTCGAGCACACGGCCGACGACGCGCGACGCAGCCTCGAGCGTGAGGCTCGCCACCTCGTTGCGGATCTCCTCGAGCCCCCGCGCGACAGCGGCGTCGATCTCCTTGCGCGTCTCCTCGAGCCGGCGCTGCCGCTCGGTCTCGGTCTCCTCGCGCATGCGCTGCTCCATCGATTCACGCGTCTTGCGCGCCTCGGCGAGGATCTGCTCCGCCTCGCCGCGGGCCCGCCCGATCAGCTGGCGGTGCTCCTCCAGCAGCCTGCGTGCCTCGTCGCGCGCGTTGTCGGCCTCCTCGATCGACCGGCGGATCTGCTCACGCCGTTCGTCGATGAGCGCCTGGATGCGGGCGAACGCGTACTTCTTCAAGACGAAGAAGACGATCAGGAAGAACGCAAGCGTCCAGATCATCAGCCCCGGGATGATCTTGGTGAGCGGACTGCTGGCTGCGACGAGCATCAGGTGTTCGACACCAGCACGAATCCGAGGAACCCGCCGACGAGGCCGTAGAACACGACCGCCTCGGTGAGGGCGAAGCCGAGCCACATGATCCCCTGCAGCTCACCGCGGAGCTCGGGCTGGCGCGCGACCGACTGGATCATGGACGCGAAGACGCTGCCGATGCCGATGCCGGCGCCCAGCGACCCGAGGCCCATGCCGAGACCAAAGCCGAGCGCCTTGGCGGCCTTGATCGTTTTCACCTGCTGCGAACACGAGATGCACTGGTCCTCCTTAGTGAGCCGGCTCGATGGCCGAGCCGATGTAGATGGCAGTGAGCGCGGCGAAGATGAACGCCTGAATTGCGACGACGATGATGACCTCGAAGAAGTAGAAGAGCAGCCCGAGGACGAGGAACGGCGGAACTGCGATCCAGAAGGTCAGGCCCGAGAGGATGAAGAGCAGGCCGATGCAGACCAGGATCAGCATGTGGCCGGCGACCATGTTCGCGTAGAGCCGGACGCTCAGGCTGATGACACGGAACACGTGCGAGATCGTCTCGAGCACGGCCATCGCAGGGACCATCGCCTTCGGCACGCCGGCCGGGACGAAGCTCTTGAAGTACTTGAGGCCGTTGTACCGCACGCCCTCGATGTGCGTGAACGCCACGGTGAGGACCGCAAGCACGAGCGTCACCGACAGCTGCGACGTGACGGCGTAGATCCCCCACGTCGGCACGCCGTGGTACTTGTCGCCGGTGAGCGGCAGCGGGATGAACCCGACGAGGTTCATCGTCAGGATGAAGAGAAAGAGCGACGCGACGTACGGAAACCAGCGGCCGATCGCCTTGTGCGGCAGCCCCTGCTCCGCGATCTGCGTCTGCGCGATCTCGTACAGCGCCTCGCCGACGGTCTGTCGCTTGCTCGGCAGGAGCGCGAGCCGGCTGCGCATCGTGAAGAGGCCGAGGAGGATCGTCAGCAGCGCGCTGATGGCGAGGTAGACGACCGCCTTGTTGATCGACAGGTCGATCGGGCCGAGGTGGATGCCGATCCACTGCTTGAGGGCGAACTCGTCCGCCGGGTTGAAGGTGCCCGCAGCCAGCATGTTCACCGGATCTTCTCCGACCCGAAGTACTCGAGGAGCGACACACCGAGCGTCAGCGAGTAGGCGAGCGCGTACAGGACGACCGCCGAGACGCCGAGGCCCTTGTTCGCGACGGTGACCGCGAGCAGGACGACCATGACGCCGATGCCGCGGAAGGACATCGCGAGGGCGACCATCCCCGACTTGCGCAGGTTGTCTGCGCCGGTCGGGATGCGGTTGAGCCAGAGGCTCAGCGCCTCGCCCGCGAGCCACAGCACGGCGGCGAGCCCCCAGCCGCCGAGCGGGAAGCCGCCGACGAGGAAGACCGGCAGCCCGAGGACGATGACCGCGGCTCCTGCGAGCGCGGGTGCACGGCGGCCCGGGACGGGTCGCGGGGTGGAGAACACGCCGGCCATCACGAGAAGTAGCCCTTGAAGCGGCGGTAGACCGCGAACACTCCGGTCGGGATGCCGACGACCACGCCGCCGAGCACGCCGAGCCCGGTCGAGCCGAAGCCCCAGCCGATGAGCGCGCCGCCGCCGGCGCACAATCCCGTCGCGCCGGCCAAGATGGTGCCCGCTTCGACGGGCTGGAACGACGAGCGGGGAGGGGCCTGCATCCGCGGCGAGAATAGCAGGTTCGCCGTCGGATAAGCGCCGACTTTGTAACAGTGCAATCCGGGATGGAAAAAGGGGCTTGCCTCCTGTTCGTGCCCCCTATTTTCGAGGCCAATGGCATGTCGTCCCGCCCGCCACGAAACAAACCGGGGCGTCGCTGCGTTTCATGATGTCGGTGGAAGCGGCAGCCGACCTCCCGGTCCGAACACGCGACTACGCAGCGCTCGGAGCGGCCGGGATCACCGTGCTCCTGTGGGGCTCCGCCTTCGTCGGCATCCGCTCCGCCGGACGCAGCTTCTCGCCGGGCGCCCTGACGCTGGGGCGCCTGACGGTTGCCGTCGTCGCGCTCGCCGCCCTCGGGCTTCGTGCGTGGCGACCGCCTCCCCAGCCGCGACGCGCTCCGCCAGGTCGGCCTGCCGCTCCTCTTCTGCGGCCTGCTCTGGTTCGGCGCGTACAACCTCGCGCTCAACTCCGGCGAGCGCCGCGTCGACGCGGGAACCGCCGCGATGCTCGTCAACGTCGGGCCGATCCTCATCGCCGTGCTCGCCGGGCTGCTGTTGCACGAGGGATTCCCGCGCACCCTCTTTGCCGGGCTCGCTGTCGCGTTCGCCGGCGTGATCGTCATCGGGGTCGCGAGCTCGACGCACTCGGCGACGACGACCGGCGTCCTGCTCTGCCTGGCGGCTGCGTTCGCGTATGCGGGCGGCGTCGTCGCGCAGAAGGTCGTGCTGCGGCGGCTCACGCCGATCCAGGTCGTGTTCTTCTGCGCCGCGATCGGCGCGCTCGTCTGCACGCCGTTCGCGCCGCAGCTCGTGCGCGAGCTCGGCTCAGCGCCGAGCGGCGCGATCGGCTGGATCGCGTATCTCGGCATCGGCCCGACCGCGATCGGGTTCATCACGTGGGGCTTCGCGCTCCACCGGACGGACGCGGGCCGGCTCGCGGCGACGACGTATCTCGTGCCGCCGGTGTCGGTGCTCCTCGGGTGGGCCTGGCTCGGCGAGTCGCCGGCGTCGCTGGCCTACCTCGGCGGGGCGCTCTGCCTCGCCGGTGTCGCGGTGTCAAGGCGGCCGGTATCAGACACCGAGAAGGTGTCTGACACCGGCGTGCTTAGGAGGCCTTCCGCAGCGGGTCGTCCGCGGCGCGCCGGCGCTGGTACGGGTTCGCGATCTTGACGATCTCGAGCACGTACACGACGTAGATCGAGATCGAGACCGCGAGCAGCGCGATCGCGGCAGCACCGAACGTCGGCCACGCGTGCCAGTGACCGTGCGGCCTGATCGGAAGGAAGCGCGTCCCGAGCGCCGCCGCCGCGAGCGAGAGGCACCAGACCCAGATCGTGATCGCCGCTTGCGGCTGCGAGAAGCCGCGGCGCAGGAACCGGTGGTGCAGGTGCGCCTGGTCGCCCTCGAACACGCGCTCGCCGTGCTTCAGCCGCCGCACGACGACGAAGGTCGTGTCGACGATCGGTACCGCGAGCACGAGCAACGGGAAGAACAGAGCGACGGTCGCGGCGGTCTTCAGCAAGCCCTGCACCGACACGGTCGCGAGGACGAACCCGAGCAGCATCGCGCCGGAGTCGCCCATGAAGATCCGCGCGGGATAGAAGTTGTGCCGCAGGAAGCCGAGCGACGCGCCGAGGACGATCGCCGACAGGATGGCTGCGTCCGGCTTCCCGAGCGAGAGCGCGATCACGGCGAACGTGCCGCCTGCGATCGCCGCGACGCCGGCTGCGAGCCCGTCGAGCCCGTCGAGGAAGTTGACCATGTTCATGATCGCGACGATCCAGAGCACGGTGAGCGGCATCCCGACATACGCCGGGAGCGCGTGCACGCCGACGATGGGGAACGTGAACCGGTCGACCCAGACGCCGAAGCCGACGGGGATGGACGCCGCGAGCAGCTGGCCGCCGAGCTTCTCGAACCAGCGCAGGCCGCGGAAGTCGTCGATCGCGCCGACCGTCACCGCGACTGCGGCGCCGAGCAGCAGGCCGCGCGTCTCGTGACCGAGATGGAGGAACGCGAGCGCCGGTACGAAGATCCCGAGGAAGAGCGCGAGCCCGCCGAGCCGCGGCACGGGGCTGCGGTTCAGCCGGCGCCCGCCGGGCGCGTCCACCACTCCCAGCATCCGCGCCATCCCGCCGACGGCAGGCGTGAGCAGCACGACGACGACGAGCGCGACGAGCGCGCCCCACACGACGCCGAGGTGCTTGTCCAGCTGGTCGAGGACGTCGTAGTGCGCGGCGGCAGCGCCGATCATCGTCCCCTACTTCGTGCCGTAGAGCCGGTCTCCCGCGTCCCCGAGCCCCGGGACGATGTAGCCCCGCTCGTCGAGGCCACGGTCGACGGCCGCGCAGACGATGTGGACGTCCGGATGCTGTTCGTGCACGTGCTCGATGCCCGGCGGCGCGGCGACGATGCAGACGAGCGTCACCGTCTGCGCTCCCGCCTCCTTCACCGCCGCGATCGCGGCTGCGCTCGAGTGCCCGGTCGCGAGCATCGGATCGAGGACGATCGCGTCGCGGTCGGCGAGATCCGTCGGCAGCTTCGAGTAGTACTGCACCGGCTCGAGCGTCTCCTCGTCGCGATACATGCCGATGAATCCGACGCGCGCGCTCGACACGAGCGAGAGCACGCCGTCGAGCATGCCGACGCCCGCGCGCAAGACAGGGCACACCGCGACTTTCTTGCCGGAGATGCGCTGCGCCGTCATCGTCTCGAGCGGCGTCTCGATCTCGTAGTCCTCGGTCGGGAATTCCTTCGTCGCCTCGTACGTGAGCAGCAGCGTGATCTCGTTCGCGAGCTTGCGGAAGTGGACGGTCGGCGTCTCCTTGTCCCGCAGGTAGCTGAGCTTGTGCTGGACGAGCGGATGCTCGACGACCGTCAGACGATGCGTCTGGATCACTTGAAGCTCGTGTAGCCGCGCCAGCCGGGATAGAGCGGCCGCTTCGCGCACAGCGCGGCGACGCGCGCGCGGAGGCCGTCGACGTCGGGCGATTCGACGAGCGCCTCGGCGATGATCCGGCCCGTCTCGCGGAAGTCGTCCTCGTCGAAGCCGCGCATCGTCATGGCGGGCGTGCCGACGCGGATGCCCGACGTGACGAAGGGCGAGCGCTCGTCGAACGGCACGGTGTTGCGGTTGACGGTGACGTTCACCTCGGCGAGCCGCTCTTCGGCGTCCTTGCCCGTCCAGTCGGAGTCGCGCAGGTCGACGAGCAGCAGGTGCGTGTCGGTGCCGCCGGTGACGAGGCCGAGGCCCGCCTCCTGCAGCGCGTCGGCGAGTGCGTCTGCGTTCGCGCGGATCTGCTGCTGGTAGCCGCGGAACGCGTCGGTCATCGCGATGCGGAAGCACGTCGCCTTCGCGGCGATCGTGTGCATGAGCGGGCCGCCCTGCATGCCCGGCATGACTGCGCTGTCGAGCGCCTTCGCATGCTCCTCGCGACAGAGGACGAAGCCGCCGCGCGGGCCGGCGAGCGTCTTGTGCGTCGTCGACGAGACGAAGTCGCAGTCGGGGACCGGGCTCGGCACGACGCCGGCAGCCACAAGGCCCGCGAAGTGCGCCATGTCGCACAGGAGGAGCGCGCCGACCTCGTCGGCGATCTCGCGGAATCGATCCGTCTCGACGATGCGCGGATACGCAGAACCGCCGCACACGATCACCTTCGGCCGCGACTCCTTCGCGAGGCGCAGCACCTCGTCGTAGTCCACGGTCATGGTCTCGCGCGAGACGCCGTAGTGGACGACGTTGTACAGCCGGCCGGAGAAGTTGACCTTGTGGCCGTGCGTGAGGTGGCCGCCCTGGTCGAGCCGCAGCGCGAGGAGGGTGTCGCCGGGCTCCATCGTCGCGGCGTAGACCGCCATGTTCGTCTGCGCGCCCGCGTGCGGCTGCACGTTCGCGTGCTCGGCGCCGAAGAGCTCCTTCGCACGGTCGATCGCGAGCTCCTCGATCTGATCGACGACCTCGCAGCCGCCGTAGTACCGACGCCCGGGATAGCCCTCGGCGTACTTGTTCGTCGGCACCGAGCCGACTGCCTCGAAGACGGCCGGCCAGGTGAAGTTCTCGGACGCGATCAGCTCCAGCTGGCCCCGTTCGCGCTCCAATTCCTTCGTCAGAAGACCGGCGACCTCAGGATCTGCCTCGGTCAGGCCGATAGAGGTCAGGTGCTGGAAAGTCGGCTGAGTCGTCGCCACGCCCGAGGATGGTACTCGGGCGGCCTGCTGCTGCTCGCAGCTGCCCTGGCGGCCCTCGTGGCCGCCCCCGCGGCGCTCGCCGGGCCGAACCTGTTCGTCGGCGCCGCCGAGGACGGCGCCGATCTGGGGCGACCCCTCGACCCAGATGACCCTCGCCCAGCAGGCCGGCTTCGACTCGATCCGGATGACAGCCCAGTGGGTGTCCGGCAACACGAAGCTCGACCCGATCATCGCTGCGAAGCTGCGGAACGCCGCTGCGGCGGCCAAGGCTCGCGGACTGCGTCCGATCGTCTCGATCTACAACGTGAACTCCGTCCAGGCACCCGAGGATCCGATCCTCCAGGGTGAGTTCGCGCAGTTCGCGCAGGACGTCGTCCTCTCGCTCCCGAGCGTCACGACGTTCATCGTCGGCAACGAGCCGAACTCGTCGTACTACTGGCAGCCGCAGTTCGACACGCGCGGCGCCGATCTCGCAGCGTCGACGTACGAGTCGCTGCTCGCGCAGACGTACGACGCGATCAAGGCGGTACGTCCCGGGGTGACCGTCGTCGGGGGCGCGCTCGACTCGCACGGGACGGACAACCCGAAGAACCGGCCCTCCCACTCGACGCTCGTGTTCCTGCGCGACATGGGCAAGGCCTACCGCGCGAGCAAGCGCACGAGGCCGCTCATGGACGTGTGGGACCAGCACATCTACGGCGACAACTCGTCGATGCCGCCGAGCATGATGCACCCGAATTCGACCACGATCACCGAGGGCGACTACGCGCGGCTCGTCGCCGCGCTCGGCCAGGCGTTCGACGGGACGGCACAGCCGGGATCGTCGCTGCCGATCGTGTACGGCGAGTACGGCGTGGAGTCGGTCATCCCGCCGAACGAGGCCGGGAACTACACGGGCCAGGAAGCAGCGTCGGCGAAGCCCGTCGACGAGGCGACGCAGGCGGCGTACTACATCCAGGCGATGAAGCTCGCGATGTGCCAGCCGAACGTCGTCGGGATCATGCTCTTCCACGTCGAGGACGAGGCGGGCCTGCCCGGCTGGCAGTCCGGCCTCTTCTACGCGGACGGCACGCCGAAGTCATCGGTCGACGCCGTGCGCGTCGCCGCCGCCGCCGCGCGCGCCGGGACGCTGACATCGTGCCCCGACGCGACCGCGCCGACGGTGACGGTCTCCGCGCCCGTCAACGGCAGGCTGACGGTGCAGGCGTCCGACGACGTCGGCGTCGGGAAGGTCGAGCTGTACGTGAACGGCGCGCTCGCCGACGCCGACTACGCGGCGCCGTACACGTTCACGCTCCGCGCTTCCGAAGGGCCGCGTGACGATTCTCGTGAAGGCGTACGACGCAGCCGGAAACGTCGGCCAGACTACGGTCGTCCTGCGCCTTCGCGCAGCACTCGCGGCTCATCGCCGGTGAGATCGAGCACGGTCGACGGCGTCCCCGGTAGCTCGCCGATGTCGAGGATGGCGCCGCACGCCTCGCGAATGTCCATCGGGATCTCGTCGATTCGCCGCGGATTCGCGCCGCCCGACGCGTTCGCGCTCGTCGCGGCAACGACGCCCACCTCGCTCAGCACGTAGGCGGTCTCGGCCGGCAGCTCGGGGACGCGCACGCCGATCGCGTTCGCGTTGCCGCCGGTGAGCCAGGGGAAGCGGTGTTCGGGATTGGGGACGATGAGCGTGTACGGCCCCGGGAGCAGGCCCTCGGTGAGCGTCACGTCGAGCTCCGGGAGCGCCTCGAGGAGCGACTCGATGTCGCCGGCGAGAAGCGCGATCGGCTTGTTCCTGTCGCGGCCCTTCAGCCGGTAGATGCGCTCGACCGGCTCGGGCCGGTACGGCCACGCGCAGAGGCCGTAGACGGTGTCGGTCGGGAGGATCACCGGCCGGCGCGCGCGGATGGCGGCGACGGTTGCGTGCACGTCAGTCAACGTTCCCCTTCCACCACTCGCGCAATCCCGCTCAAATCCGGCGTGATTGTGACATTCCGGTAACCGTACTGGGCGAGCGCGGCCGCGACGCGGGCGGCCTGGCCCTCCCCCACCTCGAGGACGAGCGCACGCGTTCGGGCGCGTTCGGCGAGCAGCTCGTGCAGGCCCTCGCCGACGAGGGCGATCTCGGGCTCGAAGCGCAGCTCCGGCTGCAGGCCTTCGAGCGTCTCGACGTAGGGCGGGTTCGAGACGACGAGGTCCCAGCCGTCCGCCGCGGTCTCGATGCCGCCGACGCGGAGGTCGACGTCGAGGCCGAGCGCGGCCGCGTTCTCGCGCGCGAGCGCGAGCGCCTCCTCCGAGGCGTCGACGCCGGTGACGAGCGCGTCGGGTCGCTCGTCCTTCAACGCGAGCGCGATCGCGCCGGAGCCGACTCCGACGTCGAGGACGCGCGGCGCCGAAGCTGCCGTCGAGCAGCGCGAGCGCGCGCTCGACGACGATCTCGGTCTCCGGCCGCGGGACGAGGGCACGCGCGTCCGTCTTCAGCGTCAGGCGGCGGAAGCCCCACTCCCCGAGGACGTAGGCGAGCGGCTCGCGCGTCTCTCGCCGCGCGAGGAGCGGCTCGAGCCCGGCCACCTCGCGGTCGAGGTCGCCGTACAGCTGCGTGCGCGAGACGCCGAGCACGTGCGCGACGAGGAGCTCCGCATCCACACGCGGCGTGTCGACGCCGGCCGCGGCGAGTCGTCGCTCGCCTCGGCGAGGCCTCGGCGACTCGACGCCTCGCGCCGCAGCCGGCGCTGCCAGCGTCGCCCAGGAACGTGAGGAATCTCACGCGAGCGCGCGCTGCCGCTCTTCCGCCGTCAGCGCTTCCGTGAAGGGCTCGAGCTCGCCCTGGAGCACGCGGTCGAGCTGGTGCTGCGTCAGCTTGATGCGGTGGTCGGTGATGCGGTTCTCGGGGATAGTTGTACGTGCGGATCTTCTCCGCGCGCTCACCGGTACCGATCTGCGAGTTGCGCGTTGCGTCGCGCTCGGCGCGCTGGAGCTCGAGCTCGCGGTCGTACAGGCGCGCACGCAAGACGCGCATCGCCTTGTCCTTGTTCTGGAGCTGCGACTTCTCGTCCTGCATCGCGACGACGATGCCCGTCGGCACGTGCGTGATCCGCACCGCGGAGTCGGTCGTGTTGACCGACTGACCGCCGGGGCCGGTCGAGCGGTAGACGTCGATCTTGAGGTCGTTCGGATCGACCTCGATCTCGACCTCCTCCGCCTCTGGCATGACGGCGACGGTCGCCGTCGAGGTGTGGATGCGACCCTGGCTCTCGGTCTCCGGCACGCGCTGCACGCGGTGCGTCCCGCCCTCGTACTTGAAGACGGAGTACGCGCCGTCGCCCTTGATCGCGAACGTGACTTCCTTGTAGCCGCCGCTGTCGCTCGGGCTCGAGCCGAGCTCTTCGACCTTGAAGCCGCGACGCTCCGCGTAGCGCGTGTACATGCGATAGAGGTCGCCGGCCCAGAGTGCGGCCTCGTCGCCGCCGACGCCCTGGCGCACTTCGAGGATGACGTCCTTGCGATCCGCGGGATCGGTCGGGACGAGCGCGAGGCGTAGCTCCTCTTCGAGGCGCGTCGTGCGCTCCTCGAGCTCGGGAACGAGCTCGCGCAGGTCGGCGTCGTCGCGCGCGGCGGCGAGGTCGTCGCGCGCGCCCTTCCACTCCAGCGCGAGCTTGTGCGGCGCCTCGAGATCCTTCAGGTGGCGCCCCACCTCGGCCGCTTCGCGGCGGTCGTTGTACACCGAAGGATCGGACATGCGCGCCTGGGCCTCCTCGTAGGAGCGCTCCAGGTCTGCAATCAACTGTTCGAAGTCCGTCGCCATGGCGACGGTCAGCGTAGCCGCGCCTCCAGCGTGATCTCGGGCACGCCCGCGAGCGCCTTCGAGACGGGGCAGTTCTCCTTCGCGCCCTCCGCCGCGGCCTGGAATGCCGCTGCGTCGATGCCGGGAACGTCGCCCTCGACCTCGAGCGCGATCTTCACGATTCCCTCGCCCGGCTGGAACGTCACGGTCGCCGACGTCGACAGCTTCTCGGGCGGGGTACCCGCCTTGGAGAGGCCCGACGAGAGCGCCATCGAGAAGCACGCCGCGTGCGCTGCAGCGATCAGTTCCTCCGGGCTCGTGCTGCCGCCGGACTCGTCCGTCGAGCGCGCCTTCCAGCTGACGGTCTGTCCGCCGATGGCGCCGCTCGTCGAGGAGTCGATCGTCCCGCTCCCCTCGAGCAAGCTGCCGTTCCACGTCACTTGTGCACGACGTTCAGTCGCCATCAGGCCATGACCTCCACACGAGATTCGTTGGTACTCGCGCCCTCGAGCAGCAGCACCTCGCGGAGCGCGCGAATGGACACTTCGAGCTGGTCGAGCGACGGCTCGCGCGTCGTCAGCCGCTGCAGCCACAGACCGGGCGCGAGGATCGTCATCACGAAGCGATTCTGGTGCTTCCCGGCGAAGCGGATGAGCTCGTACGCGAGGCCGGCGATGAACGGGAGCAGCGCGATGCGCTCGACGATCAGCCAGTACCACGCGGGCCGCCCGAAGAACGCGAAGACGAAGACGGCGATGACCATCACCCAGAGCAGGAACGCCGTCCCGCAGCGGGGATGGATGAGCGAGTAGCGCTGCACGTTCTCCGGCTCGAGCTCCTCGCCCGCCTCGTACGCGTTGATCGCCTTGTGCTCCGCCCCGTGGTACTGGAACACGCGCTGAGATCCGGGAGCAGCGAGATGAGGCCGAGATACGCGACGAAGATGGTCACGCGGATCGCTCCCTCGACGAGGACGAACCAGACGCCGCTCTTGATCGGCAGCGTCTCGGTGATGAGACCCGGCGTCACCTTGAAGAGCGCGACGGCGAAACCGATCGCGATCACGAACGCGAAGATGAGCGCGCCGCGGGAGAGCTCCTTGTCGGGCTCCTCCGTCGTCTCGACTCCCTCTTCCTGCGCCGCGTAGTTCGCGGAGATGGCAAGCGCGCGGAACCCGATCGCGAGCGACTCGCCGAGCGCGATGACGCCGCGGATCACCGGGAGGCGCAGGTAGCGGTGCCGCGCCATCCCCGAGTCGATCGAGCGGGTCACCTGCGCGATCGTCCCTGCGGGCGTCCGGACGGCGACGGCCCAGTTTCCAGGGCTGCGCATCATGACGCCCTCGAGGACGGCCTGTCCGCCGACGGTCATGTGGGTGCTAGCTCGAGCGCTTGGCGCGCTCGGCGCGCTCGAGCCGGCGCTGGAAGCGCTCGACCCGTCCGCCCGTGTCCACGAGCTTCTGCTTGCCCGTATAGAAGGGGTGGCACTGGGAGCAGATCTCGACGTGCAGCTCCGGCTTGGTCGAGTGGACCTGGAACGTGTTCCCGCAGGAGCACGTCACCGTGGAGAGCACGTAATCGGGATGGATACCGGCCTTCATCGTGTTCCCAGGATAGCAGCGGCCTGCTGGGCTACCGAGTTCCCGCCCGAGACGATGACCACCGTGGGGCCTGCGAGATCGACTTTTCCCGCGAGCACAGCCGCAGCGGCGGCCGCCCCGGCGGGCTCGCAGGCGAGCTTCGCGCGTGCGTACAGGAAGCGCATTCCCTCGGCGATCTCCGCTTCGCTCACAAGGACGCTATCGACAGCTCCGCGGCAGATCTCCAGGGCCAGATTTCCGGCGAACGGGGGCGCGAGGCCGTCGGCGATCGTGTTCGTCTCCACCCGGACGCTGTGCCCGGCCTCGAGGCCGGCCCGGAACGCCTGTGCCTGCTCCGGCTCGACCGCGACGATCCGCGCGCGGCCCTGAAGGGCGGTGACGATCCCCGAGACGAGGCCGCCGCCGCCGACACCGACGACCACGGTCTCGACGTCGGGCACGTCTTCGAGGATCTCGAGCGCGAGCGTCCCGTGGCCCGCGATCACCCATGGGTCGTCGTGCGGGTGGACGAAGACGCGATCGGTGTCCGCGAGCACGCGCTCGTACGCGACGGAAGAGTCGGGAGACGAGAGGTCGACGGTCGCGCCGTAGCCGCGCGTCGCCTCCACCTTCATCGGGTTCGCGCTCTCCCACATGCATGACGAGGCAGTCGACGCCGTACTGCGCGGACGCCCACGCAACGGCCTGCGCATGGTTGCCCGCCGACCACGTGACGACGCCGCGCTTCCGCTCGTCGGCGGTGAGCGCCGCGATGCGGTTCAGCGCGCCGCGCGCCTTGAACGAGCCCGTCTTCTGGAAGAGCTCCGCCTTCAGATGCGCGCCGAGCGCGGCGGACGAGAACATCGGCGTGCGGTGGACGCGCCCGGAGATGACGGCGCGGGCACGTTCGACGTCGTCGCGGGTCGGCACGCGCCCGAGCCTACGCCTTGTCTTGCCCGCCCGAGCGGCGTACGATTTCGTGCCATGCGCAGGCTTCTCGTCCTCCTTGCAGCGTGCACGGCAGCGCTCGTCGTCGGGCCGCTCCAGGCGTCCGCCAAAGGGCCGCTCTCGCCGGGCAGCTACGTCTCGCAGGTCGTCTCGGTCTACGAGCAGTTCGCTGCGATCGTGCACCGAGATGCGAAGAACTGCGGGAAGATGGCCGTCGACCTGCAGGCGTTCGAGACGAGCCACAAGGCGCAGCTCGACGCGCTGAACGGCGCGGCCCCGAAGATCAGCAAGGCCGAGGCCGCCACGATCGTCATGGCCGACGGAGGGAAGTTCGCCGCCGCTGCGACGACGATCGGCCAGGGGCATCGCTCACTGCTCGACGAACAAGGGCGTCCAGCAGATGTTCTCCGCGCTGAACAAACTCAAGAAGTAACCGCAGCCCGCTCGAGCACCGGAACCGGAAGGCGCACGGTGAACGACGTGAGCCGTCCGGGTTCGCTTTCCACCTCGACGCTCCCGCCCATCGCCTGCGTCAGCTCCTTCACGATCGCGAGCCCGAGCCCGGTGCCGACCGAGCGCTCGCGTCCGTAGCGCTCGTGCAGATAGAAGCGCTCGAAGGCGCGTGTCCGATCCTCCGGCTGCAGACCCGGGCCGGTGTCCTCGACGCGCAGCAGCGCCGGGCGCGGTGACGACGCGCACCTCGCCGCCGCGCGGCGTCAGCCGCAGCGCGTTCTCGACGAGGTTCGAGACGACCTGGAGCGCACGGTCGGCGTCGGCGACGGCGGGCGCAGGCCCGTCCGAGACGGCGTTGAGCTCGACGCCGAACGCGGCGGCCTGCTGCTGGTAGCGGCGCACGGCGTCGGCGGCGACTTCGGCGAGGTCGACGTCGCTCGGATGCACGCTGAAGTCGGTGCGATTCATCCGTGCGAGATCCAACAGGTCGCGCACGAGCCGTTCGAGCCGCGCCGACTCGGCCGCGACCGTCTCCGCAGCGTCCTGCGCGTCGACCGCTCCTTCCCCGAGCGCCTCCGCCCAGCCGCGGATCGCGGTGAGCGGCGTCTTCAGCTCGTGGCTGACCGAGAGCAGGAAGGAGCGCTCCGCTTCCTTCGCGCGCGCGAGTTGCTCGGCGAGGTCGTTGAACGCGAGCGCAAGGGTCGCGAGCTCGGCGGCGCCCTCGACGGGCACCGGCTCGGGGTGCGTGCCGCGCGCGAGCGTGCGCGCCGCCTCGGCGACGCGATGCACCGGCAGCGCGATCCGGCGCGCGAGGAGAAGCGCCGCTGCGCCTGCGAGCCCCGCGCCTGCGAGCGCAGCGATGAGCAGCGCCCACACGAACGGCGTCCACTGCGAGCTCGTCGAGCTCTTCGGCCGCAGGAGCACGAACGCCTTGCGTCCCACCGGCTGCGCGGCGAAGAAGTAGCGCGTGCCGTTCAACGTGACGGAGCCCTCCGCCGGGTCGCCGTGCCGGAGCAGCTCCTGCGCCGACGACGGCAGCGCGGCCGCGCTCGTCCGGTAGATCTCGTGCTGGCGCGCGAGGTACGGCTGCAGCGGCTTCAGGTACGTGAGCGGCGAGACCGCGAGGCGCTCGCGCTCGGCGATGAGGTCGGCCTGGTGCGCGACGTCCTGCAACGTCGCGTGGTCGACCGCGCGGCGCGTGAGCAGCAGGCCGAGGCCGAGCGTGAGGCCGACGCAGAGGACGACGATGACGGCGATCGCCTGGAAGAGCCGCGTGCGCAGGCTCACCATGGTCGAAAGGTTACGCGGCGACGAGCTTGTAGCCGGATCCGCGCACGGTGCGGATCGACTCCGGGTTCCCGAGCTTGCGGCGGAGCTGCGCGACGTGGACGTCGACGGTGCGCGTGCCGCCCGGGTACGTCATCCCCCAGACGAGGTCGAGCAGGCGCTCGCGCGAGAGGACGATGCCGGGATGCTCGAGGAAGCACGCGAGCAGGTCGAACTCCTTGCTCGTCAGCTCGACGTCCGCTCCGTCGACGGTGACGTCGCGCTCGTCGCGGCGAAGCTCGATCGGGCCCGACGTCAGCACCTCTCCGGGCTCGCGGTGCTCGGCGCGCCGGAGGATCGCCTTGATGCGCGCGGCGAGCTCGCGCGGCGAGAACGGCTTCGACACGTAGTCGTCTGCGCCGAGCTCGAGCCCGGCGACACGGTCGGGCTCCTCGTCGCGAGCGGTGAGCATGACGATCGGCACCTTCGAGTGCGCACGTAGCGCGCGACACACCTCGAAGCCGTCGACGCCGGGCAGGCCGATGTCGAGGACGACCATGCGCACGGGATGGCGTCGCACCTCGGCGATCGCCTCCTCGCCGGAGCGCAGCCAGAGCACGCGCCAGCCGTCCTGCTGCTCGAGATACGACTTGACGAGGCGGCCGATCGCGTCGTCGTCTTCGACGAGGAGGAGGACGCCCCCGGCCGCGGACGCGGTCATGGTCAACCGCCGAAGCCCTCGACCTGGATCGTGTCGGCCGGCGAGGTCGCCTGCCGCGCGACGACGACACGCATGCCGCGCCTCAGGATCGCGGTCGAACCGATCTGGGTGCCGAAGTGCACGGAGACGGTCGGCGCGAGCGGAATCGTCTGCTGCGTCCCGTCCTTCTCGCGCAGGACGATCGTGTCGGTCGTGAAGCTCACGACGATGCCGCGGTCGAGCCGCGAGTCCTGCACCTTCCCGTCGGGCGTGAGCCACAGCACCTCTGCGCGGATGAATCGCCCGCCGAGGATCGACTGCACGAAGCCACCGTAAGGCAGCGCGAAGCCACTCTGGGCAACCCAGAAGAAGACATTGATCGCCACGAGGAGCGTGGCAAGGAACGCGAACCGGCGCCGACTCACACCCACATGATCCCTCCCACGCCGGAAAGAACGCGTAAGTCCTCTGTAAATCAGTCGATCCGGTGTCAGACACCCTCGACGAGGGCCGAAGGCCGGCCACTCCTCCGTCGATGCTTCCCAGAATGAGCGTCGAGTCAATCAGCCCGGATTCGCGTTCGAAGCCGACCGTCCCCGCGTAACTGCTCCAGCGCCAGTCCTGGGGCTGTTTGCACATTCCAGCCTCGACTGGGTTCACCACGATGTACCTGAACTCGCTGAGCAGATGATCGGTGTCTGACACCGGGACGGAGAAGTATCTGCCGCCGACGACATGCCCTCGGCCGCCGAGACGCTTGTTGACCGACCGGGCGTACTCCCAGTTCAGCCGTTTCATCGCGCGTGACAGGGCGCCCTCGGGAACGTCGAACAGAAGGTGGTAGTGCGTCGTCATGAGGCAGTACGCGAGACAGGTCAGGCGTTCGCGGATCATCGTGCTTCCGAGGGCTGCAATGAAGACGTAGTAGTCCTCCGGGTCGTGAAAGAAGGGCAGCCCGCTCGGTGCCTTCGTACCGACGTGGTAAATGCCGGGCGCGGTTGGTCGCGGTGCACGTGCCACCGCATCAGCGTGCAGCGGTAGGCGTGACGCCTGTGCCACGAATCGGTGTCAGACACCGAAACGGTGTCTGACACCAAGCTGAGGTCAGGTGTTCGTGTACTCCGGGCCGGAGCCGCCCTCGGGCGGGGTGAGCCGTCCGCCCTTGGCGGTGATCGCGCCGCACTGGACGCAGTTCGACGGCGCGAGCTGGACGGTGACCGTGCCGTCGCCGCCTTCGGTGCCGAGCTCGTACACCTGCGCGGGGCACATGTTGATCCAGAGATCGGCGACGTCGCGCGGCACGCGCCGCTCGAGTCGGATGTGGTTCGGCTGGTCGTCGCGCGTCTTGTTCCCCGACAGGAAGACGGACGAGAGCTTGTCGAACGTGAGCGTTCCGTCGGGGCTCGGATACCGCGACGCGCGGTCGGTGCGCAGCAGCGGCTGCTCCGCGTCCGGCTCGGCGCGCATCTTCCCCGGCGCGAGCCGGCCCTTCGACACGGTCATCGCGCTCGCGAGCGCGCCGCCGACGAAGAAGCCGCGCCCGAACACCTGACGCATGTCGCGCACCTCGTGCAGGTCGCGGCCGATGAAGCCGGAGCGGATCGCGTCGTCGTACCCGGAGAGCGCGGTCGCCGGCGACGCGCCGCGCTGCAGCGCCGCGAACGCGGACTCGGCCGCGAGACGACCCGACTCGATCGCGTAGTGCACGCCCTTCAGCCGCGCGATGTTCACGAGCCCGACGCCGTCGCCGCACATGAGGAGCCCGGGTGCGTACAGCTTCGACGGCAGCGAATGCCAGCCGCCGCTCGGAATCGTCTTCGCGCCCCACGCGACGCGCTCGCCGCCCGTGAGCAGCTTGCGGATCTTCGGGTGCGTCTTCAGTTCCTGCAGCAGGTCGTGCGCCGACAGCTCGACGTCGCGGTAGTCGAGGCCGACCACCATCCCGATGGTGACCATGTCGTCGCCCATCGGGTAGATGAACGAGCCGCCGAACTCGCGGTACTTCGCGGCGGTGCGGAGCGGCCAGCCCATCGTGTGGATGACGCGGTCGAGCGGCTGCGCGACCTTCCAGACTTCCTTCACGCCGAGCTCCCACACCTGCGGCTCGTCGCCGCGCAGGCCGAAGTGGTCGAGCGCGACACCGGTGAGATGTCCCTGCGTCCCCTCGGCGAGCACGGTCACCTTCGCGACGAGGTCGGCGCCCGGCTCGTAGTTGCCGAGCGGCTCGCCGTCGCGGCCGCGGCCCTTGTCGCCCGTGCGCACACCGACGACGCGGCCGTGCTGCACGAGCAGCTTCTCCGCCGACGTCTCCGGGAGGATCATCGTGCCGAGCGCTTCGGCGTCCTCTGCGAGCCTGCGTCCGAGACGCGCGAGCGAGAACACCCAGTTGCCGTGGTTCTGCATCGTCGGCGGCGGCGGGATGCGCAGCGCGTTGCGACGCGTGAGCACGTACACCGACTCGTCGTGCACCGGGCCGTACGACGGCAGATCCTCGATGCGGTACCCGAGCTTGCGCAGCGCGCGCGGATTGACGACTGCGCCGGAGAGAAGATGCGAGCCCGGCTGCTTCCCCTTCTCGAGGAGCGCGACCGGAACGTCGCCGAGGCGCGCCGCGACGTCGGGATGCTGCTCGAGCAACCGTCCGAGATGGATCGCGCACGCGAGCCCGGCGGGGCCGCCGCCGACGATGAGCACGCCGACGTCGATGCGCTCGTCGACCGGGTCGGTCGGCTCGCCGACGAACTCGGCCGGCGAGAACGGCGGCGGAAAGTCGGATGCGCGCGTCACGACGCGCGGCGCTGCTTCACGAGCTCGGTCAGCTGCGGGACGATCTCGTGCACGTCGCCGACGACGCCCAGGTCGGAGAACTCGAAGATCGGCGCGTTCGGATCCTTGTTGATCGCGACGATGACGTTCGAGCTCTGCATGCCGACCTTGTGCTGGATCGCGCCGGAGATGCCGAGCGCGACGTACAGCTTCGGCGACACCGTCTTGCCCGTCTGCCCGATCTGCGCCGAGTACGGGTACCAGCCCGCGTCGACGACGGCGCGCGTCGCGCCGACCGCGCCGCCGAGCGCGCGTGCGAGCTCTTCGGCGAGCGTGAAGTTCTCCGGCGCGCCGAGGCCGCGCCCGCCGGCGACGATCACGTCGGCGTCCTCGATCGACGGGCCGCTCGACTCTGCGTGCGCCTGCTCGACCATCTTCGAGCGCGTCGAGAAGTCCTCGAGCTGCACCTGCGACGTCGCGCACCTCCGCGCTGCCGCCGCTCTCCTGCGCGTCGAACGAGCCCGAGCGGAAGAGCGCGAGCCGCGGCGTCGATTTCCATGCGACGTCGACGAGCACGGTGTCCTGCAGCGCGGGCCGCTTGCCGACGAAGTCGCCGGTCACGTCGACGAGATCCCAGTTGAGCCCTGCGTCGAGCCGCGCGGCGAGGCCGGCCGCGATGTCGGCCGCCAGCACGGAGTTGGCGAAGAACACGGCGTCGTAGTCCGCGGCGAGTTGCGCGAGGACGTCGACGCGCGGCTGCGGGAACGGCGCGGCGAGCGATGCGTCGTCGGCGACGTGCACCGTCTTCGCGCCGTGGTTGCCCGCGACGGCAGCGAGGTCGCGCACGCCTTCGCCGACGAGCACTGCGTCGGCGTCGCCGAGCGACGCGGCCTTCGCGAGCACGCCGAGCGAGCCCTTCTGCAGCTCGCCGTCGTGATGCTCGAGGAAGACGAGGATGCTCATATGAGCCGCTTCTCCGCGAGGAAGTCGACGATCGCCTGCGCCGCGTTCGCGTCGCCTTCGATCTTGCGCGAGTCGGCGCGTGCGGGCGGGTCGCCGAGCGCGAGCACCTCGGTCTTCGACCCGGCCTCGCCCGCCTCGGACGGGTCGACGCCGGTGTCGGACACCGAGAGGGTCTCGAACGGCTTCTTCTTCGCGCCCATGATCCCCTTGAGGGACGGGTAGCGCGGCTCGTTGATCGCGTCGCTGACCGCGATGACGGCGGGGAGCGACACCTCGATCACGTCGTAGCCGAACTCGGTCTGTCGCTTCACGCGCACGGTGTCGCCGGAGACGGTCAGCTCGGCCGCCTGCGAGACGACGGGGCGCCGCAGGCGCTCGGCGACGGCGGCCCAGAGGACGGCGCCGTCGGCGTCCTCGGCCTGCTGCCCGAAGAGGACGAGGTCCGCCTCCTCGCGCGCGAGCGCGCCCGCGAGGACCTTGCTCGTGGCCACGAGGTCCGATCCCGCCGCGGCGGCGTCGCTGACGAGGACGGCACGGTCGGCGCCCATGGCGAGCGCCTTGCGCAGCGAGTCGGCCGCCTTCTCCGGCCCCATGGACACGACGACGACCTCGCCGTCGCCGTCGCCCTTGAGGCGCAGCGCCTCCTCGACCGCGTTCGCGTCGAAGTGGTTGAGGGCTCCCTCACCCGATCGGTCGAGGCGCTTCGAGCCGGGCTCGATCCGGCCATGGCCCTCGGGGACGTGCTTGACGCAGACCGCGATCTTCATGCGCCCGCGATCCTAGTCACATACGGGCTTTGAGGGCCTCCACATCTGCGACGAAGACCTTGCTCACCTTGTAGACGCCGACCTCCCGCACCGCCTTCTCGCCCTGGTACCAGGCCGCGAGCGCGAGCCGCTCGTCCCCGCCGAAGACGCCGAGCAGGTGGTGGAGGAGCGCGACGCCGGCCTCGACGTTCCCGTCCGCCGTGTGCGGGACCGGGTGGCCGATGAGCACGTCCTCGACGTACTGCCACGTGGACGGGAGCAGCTGCATGATCCCCTGCGCGCCGACGTTGGAGACGACGTCGTTCTGGTACCCGGACTCCATCCACGCGAGCGCGCGGGCGAGGCTCGGGTCGACGCCGAAGTGCGCGGCCCACTGGTCGATCGAGGCGCGCACGGCGGTCGCGTCGGTCGCGGCGACGTCCGTCGTGGAGACGGACGCCGGCAGCCGGAGCTTCGCGCCGACGAGCAGATAGTGCTGCGGATCGAGGCCGTTGAGCTT
>CAVTGM010000007.1:0-22985 GCA_963734285.1 uncultured Actinomycetes bacterium
CACGCGCACATCGCGTACGGCTTGTCCGGATCCTGCTCGGCGACGTTCCACTCACCCCACCCCCACGACCACACGGACGCGATGCCCGTCTCGGCCGCGACCTGCTGCGCCGCGAGCGCCTGCCACTTCGCCACCTCGTACCACGCCGACGCGGGCTGAAGGTTGTTGCGCCCGCCGAACCCTGAAGTCGTCGCGAAGCTGATCATGATCCCGACCTTGTTCGCCGGGATGCCGATGGAGGTGAAGTCGGCCACCGCTTGCCGGTAGTCCATGCGCAGCGTGCGATTACCGAGCTGCGGCCCGAGCTTCCACGTCGCCGTCGCAGGGACGTAGATCTCGCGCACGAGCTCGCTCGTCTGCGCAACCTGCTGCCACCACACGCCGGCGTCGCCGCCGGTGTACGGCCTCGACGGGAGAAGCAGCACGGGGTGCGCGCCGAGCGCCGCGAGCCCCTGCACGAGCGCGAGGATGTTCGCGCGGTACTGCGCGTTGTTATCGGACCACGGTGTGACAAGGCCAGGCCCGGAGAGCTCGTTGAGGACGATCACCGGCGTCGCGCATCCGGTCTGCTGCTGCGCGAACGCGAAGAACGTCTTCACGCGCCCGGGGATGAGCGACGGGTTCGCCGGCGCAGTCGTCGTGCCGACGCGATTCTTCAAATTCAGGTCGAAGTAGACGGTCGCCGTGCCGAGCGCGCGCATCTGCGACCCGTAGGTTCCGCTCCCGACGCCGACGACGATGCCGGGCTTGCCGAGAACGGCGTTGAACTGCGGGTTCTGCCACCCGAACTCGGCCCACATCGGCTGCGACGCGGGGATGCCGCACTCGCCTGCGTACGGCGCGGGCGCGGCCGCGTGCGCAGCCGCCGGCCACGCAGCGAAGAGCAGAAGTGAGAGCAGTGCCTTCTTCACGACCCCGGCCCTTGATACCAGACGGGCCGCCCGGAGGCGGCCCGTCTTACCACTGCTTTACGCGCCGAGGTCAGCCTTCGTCGAGCGGCGAGTCGACCTCGGGGATCTCCGTCGCCTCGAGCTCCTCGTGCGAGGGGCCGCCGTTGCCGCCCGGCTCGCCGCCGAAGTCGAGGTTCAGTCCCGCGAGGCTGTCGCCGCCGTCGGAGCCGATCTCCTCGAGCGCCGCGAGCAACTGCTCCTCGGTGGCCGGCCGCGTGTACGCGCTCACCGGGACGGCCTGCGAGGGGCCGATCTCGATTCCGCGGTACCGCTTCAGGCCGGTCGCCGCCGGGATGAGCTTGCCGATGATGACGTTCTCCTTCAGGCCGAGGAGGCGGTCGACCTTGCCCTCGATCGAGGCGTCGGTCAGCACCTTCGTCGTCTCCTGGAAGGACGCGGCAGAGAGGAAGGACTCCGTCGCGAGCGAGGCCTTCGTGATCCCGAGGATCAGCGGCTCCGACGTCGCCTGGTCCTTCTTCTCCTTCTTGACGCGCGTGTTCTCACGCTCGAGCACGAGCTTGTCCACGAGCTGGCCGGGCAGGAGCTCGGTGTCGCCGTTGTTGTCGACGCGCACCTTCTTCAGCATCTGCCGGACGATGAGCTCGATGTGCTTGTCGTGGATGTCGACGCCCTGCGACTTGTAGACCTTCTGCACCTCGCCGACGAGGTACAGCTCGGTCGGCGTGTAGCCCTTGAGCCGCAGCAGGTCAGCCGGGCTGATCGAGCCCTCGTGCAGAGGATCGCCGGCCTCGACGCGCTGCCCGTGCACAACGAGCAGGCGCGTGCGACGCGGAACCGTGAAGGAGCGCTCGTCCTCCTCGTTGCCGCTGTCCGGGAGGATCGTGATCTTCAGCTGCCGCTCGGTCTCCTCGATCGCGATCGTTCCCTCGATCTCGGCGAGGATCGCGGCACCCTTCGGGTTCCGCGCCTCGAAGATCTCGACGACACGCGGGAGGCCGTGCGTGATGTCCGCACCGGCGACACCGCCGGTATGGAACGTCCGCATCGTCAGCTGCGTGCCCGGCTCACCGATCGACTGCGCGGCGATGATGCCGACCGCGTCGCCGATCTCCGACATCTCGCCGGAAGCGAGGAACGTGCCGTAGCAGGCCTGGCACACGCCGGTCTCTGCCTTGCACTTCAGCACCGACCGCACCGGCATGACGAAGCTCTCGGCTGCGTCGCCGAGCTCCTCCACGATCTCGCGCACGCGCGGCATCGTGAGCTCTTCGCCCTTCTCGCCGATCATCGTCTTGCCCGGCTTGCCGGAAGCGAGAGGCTTGAACACGTCCTCGGCCAGGATGCGGGCCGCGACGCTCTTGTTGAGCCCCTCTGCGTTGAAGAGCGGAAGCTCGACGAACTCCTTCGTCTTGCAGTCCAGCTCGCGGATGATCACGTCCTGCGAGACGTCGACGAGACGCCGCGTCAGGTAGCCCGAGTCGGCCGTGCGAAGCGCCGTGTCGGCGAGACCCTTGCGAGCACCGTGCGTCGAGATGAAGTACTCGAGGACCGACAGGCCCTCCATGAAGTTCGCCTTGATCGGGCGCTCGATGATCTCGCCCTTCGGATTCGCCATCAGGCCGCGCATGCCGGCCAGCTGCCGGAGCTGCGCGAACGAGCCGCGGGCGCCGGAGTTGGCCATCATGAAGAGCGGGTTCAGCTCGTCGAGATTCGCGAGCATCGCCTCGGAGACGACGTCCGTCGCCTCCGTCCAGATGTTCACGATCGACTCGTGCCGCTCGGCCTCGGTGATGAGCCCGTGCTCATACGCCTGCTCGACCTTGCCGACTCGCTCCTCGTACTCGGCGAGTAGCGCTTCCTTCTGCGGCGGGATGACGACGTCGTTCTTCGAGATCGTCACGCCTGCGCGCGTCGCGTACTGGAAGCCGAGCGACTTGATCGTGTCGAGCACCGACGACACCGTGTGCGCGCCGTACTCCTCGACGAGGCTCGAGATGAAGTCGTCGAGCGTCTTCTTGGAGAGCGTGTTGTTGAGGTAGTCGTGGTATTGCGTGAACTCGCCCTCGAGCGGGCCGACGGCCTCGCGGAGCGCGCGATCGATCTCGGCGTTGAAGATGACGCGGCCGGCCGTGGTAAGGATGAGCTCGCCCTCCCACAGGTACTCGATCGGCTCCTGCAGGGTCATCTGCTTCGCATCGAGTGCGAACTCGACGTCCTCCTCGGTGCGGAACCGCTGCGGGCGCGGGTTCATCGTCTCCACCGACAGCTCCTCGAACTTGAGATCCGAGTAGGTGAGGTAGTACGACCCGAGCACCATGTCCTGCGTCGGCGTCGCGAGTGCGCGGCCCGATGCAGGCGACAGGATGTTGTTCGCCGAGAGCATCAGGATGCGAGCCTCGGCCTGCGCCTCGGCCGACAGCGGAACGTGCACCGCCATCTGGTCGCCGTCGAAGTCCGCGTTGAACGCGTGACATACGAGCGGGTGCACCTGGATTGCCTTGCCCTCGACGAGCACGGGCTCGAACGCCTGGATGCCGAGGCGGTGGAGCGTCGGGGCGCGGTTCAGCAGCACCGGGTGCTCCTGGATGACCTCTTCCAGGATGTCCCAGACCTCGGCCTGCATCTGGTCGACGTGCCGCTTGGCCGCCTTGATGTTCTGGACGATCTTCCGCTCGACGAGCCGGCTCATGATGAACGGCTTGAAGAGCTCGAGCGCCATCAGCTTCGGCAGCCCGCACTGGTGCAGCTTCAGGTACGGCCCGGCCACGATGACCGAGCGGCCCGAGTAGTCGACGCGCTTGCCGAGCAGGTTCTGGCGGAACCGGCCCTGCTTGCCCTTGAGCATGTCGGAGAGCGACTTGAGCGGGCGGTTGCCCGGCCCGGTCACTGCGCGTCCGCGGCGGCCGTTGTCGAACAGTGCATCGACGGCCTCCTGCAGCATGCGCTTCTCGTTGTTGACGATGATCTCCGGAGCGCCGAGGTCGAGCAGCCGCTTGAGGCGGTTGTTGCGGTTGATCACGCGCCGATAGAGATCGTTCAGGTCGGAGGTGGCGAAGCGGCCGCCGTCGAGCTGGACCATCGGGCGCAGCTCCGGCGGGATCACCGGGACGGCCTCGAGGACCATCCACTCCGGCTTGTTCTCGGACGTGAGGAACGCCGAGACGACCTTCAGGCGCTTGATCGCGCGCTGCTGCTTCTGGCCCTTGCCGGTCCGGATCTGCTCGCGCAGGAACGCGGCCTCGTTGTTGAGGTCGAGATCCTTGAGCAGGTCGCGGATCGCCTCCGCACCCATCCCGCCGCGGAAGTACACGCCGAATCCGTACGGCGACCCGAAGCGGTCCTTGAGCTCGCGGAAGATCTGCTCGTCGTTGACGATGAGCTTCGGCTCGAGCTCGCGGAACAGCTGCCACGTCTGCTCGAGGCGGCGCACCGAGTCGACCGCGGCCTCGCGCGCGTCCTCGCGGCGAGACTCGATGTCGAGGTACATCTCGCGCACCTTCAGCGCCCACTGGATGATCGCGTCCAGGTCCTCCTTCTGGATGCGGCCGTCCGTGCGCAGGCACAGGTCGTTCGTCAGCTCGCGGATGTCGCTGTCGGGAGCCGCAGAATCGAGCACGTCGGCGAGCAGCCCGTTGCCGAGATCGCGCGCCTTCTCGAGGTTCTTCGGATCGACGCCGGCGGCGAGCGCCGCGTCCTCCTCGTTCAGCTCGTCGCCTGCGAGCAGGCCGTCGACGATGCGATGGAGGTGCTTCGTGATCGCGCCCTTCTTCGCACCCGTCGCCTTGTCCAGCTGCTTCTCGATCGGAGCGATCGCAGCGAGGATCTGCTCGGCCGCGGTCGCGACCTGCTCGAGCTCGCGCGGCGACAGCTTGCGGTCGTCGCGGATGGCGGCGTTGCGGACGAGCTCGCGGATCTTCTTCGAGTCCTCCGTCGTGATCTGTCCGACGAGCTCGACGAAGAGCCCGCTGACGAGACTGCGTGCGTCCTCGAGCGGCGGGAGCGCCTGCTCCTCGGCCCAGTTCGAGAGGCCGCGGCCCCAGAAGTCGTCGTCCTCGTCGAAGTTCCGCTCGCGGCCCTTCGCGAAGTACTCGCGCCGGCGGGCGAGACGGTCCTCGAGCGCGGCGAGTGCCTCGTCGCGGTCGACGTAGATCCGCTCGGACTCCGCCTTGACCTGGTCCTCGAGCCCGTTCAGATCGGCCGCGCGCTTCTCGACGTCGACCGCGGTGACGATCGACGCTGCGAAGTACAGGACCTTCTCCAGCTCGCGCGGAGCGATGTCGAGCAGGTAGCCGATGCGGCTCGGCACACCCTTGAAGAACCAGATGTGCGAGACCGGCGCGGCGAGGTCGATGTGACCCATGCGCTCGCGGCGCACCTTCTGCCGCGTCACCTCGACGCCGCAGCGCTCGCAGATGATGCCCTTGTAACGGACACGCTTGTACTTGCCGCAGTAGCACTCCCAGTCGCGCGTCGGTCCGAAAATGCGCTCGCAGAAGAGCCCGTCACGCTCAGGCTTCAGGGTGCGGTAGTTGATGGTCTCGGGCTTCGTTACCTCGCCCGAGGACCAGTCGCGGATCATCTTCGAGGACGCGAGACCAATCCGAATCGCGTCGAAATCATTGATGTCGATCACTGCTTCTCCTCAGTCCCTTCTCAGTCCTCGAGTTCCAGATCAACGAGGTCGGGCTCACCCATCGGGCCCACCTCGGCTTCCGCTTCCTCTTCCGCCTCTGCTCCCGAGCTCACCTCGACGTCGTCGAGGTCACCGAGAGCTCTCGTCCGCGGGCAGGATCAGCTCGCCGTCCTGATCGACGCGCTCCTGGCCCTCCTCCGCCTCCTCGGCGGTCGGCTCGCGGCCGACGGCGCGGAGCGAGCCGGGCGAGAGGTCGATGCCGAGCTCCTCGGCTGCGCGCAGGAGCTCGTCCTCCTCTTCGCGCACCTCGACCTCGCGTCCCTCGTCCGAGAGGACGTGGACGTCGAGCGCGAGCGACTGCATCTCCTTCAGCAGCACCTTGAAGGACTCGGGGATCGACGGCTCGGCGATGTTCTCGCCCTTGACGATCGCCTCGTAGGCCTTCACGCGCCCGACCGTGTCGTCGGACTTGATGGTGAGCATTTCCTGCAGCGTGTACGCGGCGCCGTATGCCTCGAGCGCCCAGACCTCCATCTCGCCGAAGCGCTGGCCGCCGAACTGCGCCTTGCCTCCCAGCGGCTGCTGCGTGACGAGGGAGTACGGGCCCGTGCTCCGCGCGTGGATCTTGTCGTCCACGAGGTGGAGCAGCTTGAGGATGTACATGTAGCCGACGGTGATCTTCTGGTCGAAGGGCTCGCCGGTGCGGCCGTTGTACAGCTGCAGCTTCCCGGAGCACTGACGACCGACCGGCCGCTTCTCGTCGACGACGAACTGCACCGGCGAGTCGGGGTTCTGCCGCACGTACTCGATCAGCGCCTCGTCGACGTCGGCCGGCGTCGCGCCGTCGAAGACGGGGGACGCGACCGGGTACGGGTTCGGCGCCGCGATGATCTGCCGGCGGTGCTTCCAGTCGTACGTGTTCGAGGGATCCTCGGCGAACACGCCGTGCGCGGCCGCCCAGCCGAGGTGCGTCTCGAGCACCTGGCCGATGTTCATGCGGCTCGGCACGCCGAGCGGGTTGAGGATGATGTCGACGGGCCGCCCGTCGGGGAGGAACGGCATGTCCTCCTCGGGGACGATCTTCGAGATGACGCCCTTGTTGCCGTGGCGGCCGGCGAGCTTGTCGCCCTCGGCGATCTTGCGCTTCTTCGCCACGTACACGCGGACGAGCTCGTTCACGCCCGGGCTGAGGTCGTCGCCGGTGTCGCGCGCGAAGGTCTTGACGTCGATGACGACGCCGCCCTCGCCGTGCGGGACCTTGAGCGAGGTGTCGCGGACCTCGCGCGCCTTCTCCTTGAAGATCGCGCGGATCAGCTTCTCCTCGGCCGTCAGCTCGGTCTCGCCCTTCGGCGTGACCTTGCCGACGAGCAGGTCGCCCGACGTCACCTCGGCACCGATGCGGACGACGCCGCGCTCGTCGAGCTGCGCGAGCGACTCCTCCGAGCGGTTCGGGATGTCGCGCGTGATCTCCTCGTCGCCGAGCTTCGTCGAGCGCGCATCCACTTCGTACTCGTGGATGTGGATCGACGAGAGGATGTCGTCCTTCACGAGCCGCTCCGAGAGCACGATCGAGTCCTCGAAGTTGTAGCCCTCGTACGACATGAACGCGACGAGCAGGTTCGCGCCGAGCGCGAGCTCACCCGTGTCGGTCGAGCTGCCGTCGGCGAGCACCTGGCCCGCCGCCACCGTGTCGCCGAGGCGAACCACCGGCTTGTGGTGGATGAGCGTGCCCTGGTTCGAGCGCATGAACTTCGTGAGCGTGTACTCGTCCTTGCCGCTCTTCGACTCGACGACGATCTTGTCGGCGTCGACGTCGACGACGTTCCCTGCGTGCGCGGAGACGACGACGTCGCCGGAGTCGACCGCGGCGCGGTACTCGAGGCCGGTGCCGACGAGCGGCGCCTGGCGGACGAGCAGCGGCACGGCCTGGCGCTGCATGTTCGCACCCATGAGGGCGCGGTTCGCGTCGTCGTGCTCGAGGAACGGGATGAGCGCGGTCGACACGGACACGATCTGCGCCGGCGCGACGTCCATGAACTCGACGTCCTTCGGCGCTGCCGTGACCGCCTCGCCCTCGGCCGAGCGGCAGAGCACCGCCGACTCGAGCAGCTTGCCGTTCTTGTCCGTCTGCGCGGTCGCCTGCGCGATCGTGTAGCGCGACTCCTCGACGGCGTCGAGGTAGACGATCTCGTCGGTCACCTTGCCGCCGACGACGCGCCGGTACGGCGTCTGGATGAAGCCGAACTCGCTCACCGTCGCGTACGACGCGAGGTAGCCGATGAGGCCGATGTTCGGGCCTTCCGGCGTCTCGATCGGGCACATGCGGCCGTAGTGGGTCGGGTGAACGTCGCGCACCTCGATCGGTGCGCGCTCGCGCGTCAGGCCGCCGGCGCCGAGCGCCGACAGGCGGCGACGGTGCGTGAGGCCCGCGAGCGAGTTCGTCTGGTCCATGAACTGCGACAGCTGCGACGAGCCGAAGAACTCCTTCAGCGCGGCCACGACCGGACGGATGTTGATGATCGTCTGCGGCGTGATCGTGTCGACGTCCTCGGTCGTCATCCGCTCGCGGACGACGCGCTCCATGCGGTAGAGGCCGACGCGGAACGCTTCCTGGATCAGCTCGCCCACGGTGCGCAGGCGGCGGTTCCCGAAGTGCTCGTACTCGTCCAGCTCGGCCGCGATCGGTGCGCGCGGCAGCGCGATCGCCTCGGCGGCGAAGTCCTTCGAGTCCTCGGGGACGCCGAGCTTGACCGGCAGGTCGATGAGCTTGCGGACGAGCGCGACGATGTCCTCCGTCGTGAGGACGCGGACGTCCTCGGGGACGTTGACGCCGAGCCGCTGGTTCAGCTTGTAGCGGCCGACCTTCGTCAGGTCGTAGCGCTTGGGGTCGAAGAAGAGCGCGCGCAGGAGGTTCCGCGCGTTGTCGAGCGTCGGGGGCTCACCCGGGCGCTGCTTCTTGAACACCTCGATGAGGGCCTCCTCCTCCCGGGTGGAGGGGTCCTTCTCGAGCGTGTTGACGATGTAGAGCGAGTTGTCGAAGAGCTTGAGGATCGCTTCGTTCGTCGACGTGTCGAGCGCGAAGCCGGTCGTCGGGTCCTCGGCGGGGAGTGCGCGGAGGAGCGTCGTGATCGGCAGCTTGCGCTTGCGGTCGATGCGGGCGTACGCGATGCCCTTCTTGTCGATCTCGAGCTCGAGCCACGAGCCGCGGCTCGGCATGAGGTTCGCCGTGAAGACCTGCTTCGTCGGGTCCTTCGGCTCCATCAGGTAGGCGCCCGGCGAGCGGACGAGCTGCGTGACGATGACGCGCTCGGTGCCGTTGATGATGAAGGTGCCGACCTCGGTCATCATCGGGAAGTCGCCCATGAAGACGGTCTGCTCGCGGATCTCGCCCGTGTCCTTGTTGACGAAGCGGACGGTCATCGAGAGCGGGGCCTGATACGTCAGGTCCTTCTCACGGCACTCCTTGATGGTGAACTGGGGCTCACCGAAGAGGTAGTCGCCGAACTCGACGGCGAGGGTTCCGGTGTAGTCCTCGATCGGCGAGATGTCGTCGATCGTCTCCCGGAGGCCTTCGTCCAGGAACCACTGGAACGAGGCCTTCTGGATATCGATGAGGTTGGGGAGGTCGAGGACGTTCTCGATCTTGGAAAAAGACTTACGCGCGCGGGGCAAAGCGACCTTGGTGGTCAAAGAAAAAGCCTCCCTTGGGGGACGTACGAGCTCAGGCGAATTCAGGCGTGCAGAAGTGCGGGCGGACGGAACGTCGGCGCAACCCGCCAGGATACCGGAAGAGACCCCCTTACGGCAAGCGTGGCCAAACGGCCGTCGCCGGAAGTGTGCGGCTCAATGTAGCTCGGGGCCCGGCTTCGCGCAAGCGATGAGCCGGGCCCTGGCCGGTATCCGCAGCTAGGAGGTGGTCGTCGCCGCGGTGGTCGTCGTGGCGGTCGTCGTCGTGTGGCCGCCGTGGCCCTGGATCGGGCCGGGGCAGGTGCCGTTCGTCGCGAGGACGTCGCCACCGTGCTTGCCCCGTGCCGGCGCCGACTTGGCGCTGACCTTGATCAGCACGTAGTGGCCGTTGCCGACCTTGTGACAGACGAGCACCTTGGTGGGATGCCCGCGCCCCGCGGTGGTCGTGGTCGGTCGTCGTCGTCGTCGACGCGTCGAGACGGTCGAGTCCTGATGGTGTCCGTGGCCGGGCGGCGGCTTCGCGACCGCGATGGACGCGAGGCCGCCGGCCCCTGCCACGAGAACGAGGAGAGCGATACGCAGTTTCATGCCCAATGAGATGCCGGAAGGGCGGGAAAGCTTGCGCGCCGCCCTACTTGATCTCGACGGTCGCTCCCGCTTCCTCGAGCTGGCCCTTGATCGTGTTCGCCTCGTCCTGGGCGACGCCCTCCTTGACCGGCTTCGGAGCCGAGTCGACGAGGTCCTTCGCTTCCTTCAGGCCGAGACCGGTGATCGCGCGCACGACCTTGATCACCTGGATCTTCTGGCCGCCCGCCTCGGTGAGGACGACGTCGAACGCCGTCTTCTCCTCCTCGGCCGGCGCGGCAGCGCCACCACCGGCGGCCGCGACAGCGACCGGAGCGGCGGCGGTGATGCCCCATTCGTCCTCGATCTTCTTCTTCAGCTCGACGAGCTCGAGGACGGACATCTTGCCGAGTGACTCGAAAATGGTGTCTACACCAGCCATTTAGCTCTCCTCTTCCGTGACGGGTTCTTCTCGGTGGCGACCGCTGTGGCGGTCGCCTCTGTGACTTCCTCGGCCGCGGGCTCCGCCTCGGCCTCGACTTCGACCTCGGCCACAACGGGCTCCGGCTCGGCTGCCGGAGCGGCCGTTTCGCCGCCCAGCTGCTCGATCCGTGCCTCGATGAGGCCGTACAGGTTCTGGACCGGCGCGGTCACGAGGCCCAGGAGGCTCGTGAGCGGGGCGACGATTGCGCCCAGCACCTGGCCGCGCAGGATGTCGACCGGGGGCAGCGTCGCGAGGCTCTCGACCTCCTCGGCCGTCAGGATCCGGCCTTCCAGCACGCCGCCGCGGATCGCCATGATCTTCGACTCGCGCGCCATGTCGGACAGCGCCTTCGCGGCGGCCAGCATGTCGCCGTCCGCCTCGAGGAACGCGATCGCCGTCGGGCCTTCGAGGAGCGTCAGGAGCGCGCTCGCCCCAGCCTCCTCCGCCGCCCGGCGGGTGAGCGTGTTCTTCACCACGGTGAACCGGGCGCCGGACTCCAGGAGCCGCGAGCGCAGCGTGTCGATCTGGGGCATCGTCAGGCCGCGATAGTCGGCCACGAGCACCGTGTCGGCCGCCTTCAGCCGGCGCGCGAGCTCCGAGACGATCTGCTCCTTCTGCTCTTTCTTCACGTCATTTCCTCCGGAAATGACTAGGGCTCGCCGAAGCGAGCCCACGAGAAAGCAAATCCTCCGGACCCACCTCGGCTGGGCTTCTGCCCCGAAGGACTGCCAGCTGTCTTTGGCGAGCGACTAGTCGGTTAGGCCGTAACTGTAGCTTCCTCGAGCTCCTCGGTGATGTCGCGGGTCTTGGACGGGTCGACGTGGATGCCGGGGCCCATCGTGCTCGCGAGCGTGATCTGCCGGATGTAGCGGCCCTTGGCCGCCGACGGCTTCGCCCGGATGATCTCGTCCAGCACCGCGACGTAGTTCTCGACGAGCGCCCGCTCGTCGAAGCTCTTCTTGCCGATCGAGAGGTGGACGCAGGCGCCGCGGTCGGTGCGGTACTCGAGCTTGCCGGCCTTCGCCTCGCGAACGGCCTTGCCGATGTCGAAGGTGACGGTGCCCGTCTTCGGGTTCGGCATGAGGCCGCGCGGGCCGAGGATGCGGCCGAGCTTGCCGACGTTCCCCATCTGGTCGGGCGTGGCGATGGCGACGTCGAAGTCGGTGAAGCCCTCCTCGACGCGCTTCGCCAGGTCGGCGGAGCCGACGACGTCCGCCCCGGCCTCCTCCGCCTCGCGGGCCTTGTCGCCCTCGGCGAAGACGGCGACGCGGACGTCCTTGCCCGTCCCGTGCGGGAGCATGAGCGTGCCGCGCAGCTGCTCGTCCGCGTGGCGGACGTTCAGGCCGAGCCGGAAGTGCACCTCGACGGTCTCGTCGAACTTCGCGGCGGGCGCGTCCTTCAGCTTCCGCACCGCCTCGACGGGCGAGTACGCGTGCTCGCGGTCGATCTGGCCGCGGGCCTCGATGTAGCGCTTGCCGTGCTGTGCCATTACAGGTCCACCTCCACGCCCATCGAGCGCGCCGTGCCGGCGATGATCTTCGCCGCCTGGTCGACGTCGCGCGCGTTCAGGTCGACGAGCTTCGTCTCCGCGATCTGCCGCACCTGGGCGCGGCTGAGACGGCCGACCTTGTCCTTGTTCGGCTCGGCGGAGCCCTTCTCGAGCTTCAGCGCTTCCTTGATGAGGACGGCGGCCGGCGGCGTCTTCGTGATGAAGGTGAAGGAGCGGTCCTCGAAGACCGTGATCTCCACCGGCGTGATGCGGCCGTTCTGGTCGGCCGTCTGCGCGTTGAACGCCTTGCAGAACTCCATGATGTTGACCCCGTGCTGGCCCAGTGCAGGGCCGACCGGCGGCGCAGGGTTCGCCTGCCCGCCCGGGATCTGAAGCTTGATGACGGTGAGAACTTTCTTTGCCATTGCTCAGTCCAGTTTCTTGACGTTGTCGAATCCGACCTCGACCGGCACCTGCCGCTCGAAGATGTTCACCATCACCTGAAGCTTCTGCTGGTCCGCGTTGACGTCGGTGATCTCGCCGTCGAAGTCTGCCAGCGGGCCGGAGGTGATCTTCACCGATTCGCCGAGCTGGAACTCGACCTGCGCCCGCGTCGCCACACCCGTTCCGGCGCCCGTGTGCAGGATCCGGTCGACCTCGGGCTGCGAGAGCGGCACCGGCTTCGAGCCGGCGCCGACGAAGCCGGTCACGCCCGGGGTGTTCTTGACGACCATCCACGCGTCGTCGTCGAGATCCATGTTCACGAGCACGTAGCCGGGGAGGACGCGCTTCTCGGTCTGGACCTTCTGCCCGTCCTTCGTCTCGATCACTTGCTCGGTCGGGACGACGACGCGGCGGAACCGCGGGCGCTGCCCCATGGACTCGATGCGGTGCTCGAGATTGGTTTTCACCTTGTTCTCGTGCCCCGAATAGGTGTTGATCACGTACCAGCGAAACATCAGACGCTCCCTATCGCAGCAGTACGTGTTGGACGACGTACTTCCACAGCTCGTCGTTCAGCCAGAGGTAGAAACCGACGATCACGCAGGCGACCAGCACGACCGCCGTCCCGCTGACCAGCGCGTGCTGGCTCGGCCACTCGACCTTCTTGAGCTCGGCCCAGGCCTCCTGGACGAAGTGCACCGGCCCGCTTCCGGGCACGCGGCGCTCCTCCGTCTCCGGACGCGGCTGCCTGCGCGGCTCCTCCCCGCCATTGGCGGTCGGGCGCGCTGCCGGACGCACGGGCGGCCCGCCCGCGAGCGCCGGTTCCGACTGAGCGCGGCGCGCACGGCGCTGCTGACGGGTCTGCCTGGCCATGCGAGGTCAGCGAGTCTCCCGATGGATCGTGTGGCAGC
This sequence comes from uncultured Actinomycetes bacterium, assembly GCA_963734285.1. GTDB lineage: Bacteria > Actinomycetota > Thermoleophilia > Gaiellales > Gaiellaceae > Palsa-739. Next base: position 13,124 of record CAVTGM010000007.1, read on the forward strand.
CGCACCAGCGGCAGTACTTCTTGAACTCCACCCGGTCAGGTGAGTTCCGCTTCGACTTGTTCGTCTGATAATTGCGGCGCTTGCACTCGGTGCAGGCGAGCGTTATCGCGACTCGTACTCCTGTGGCCATTTTTAGTCTCTACCCTCGAAGGTGAACGCGTGTCAAGTAGCGCCGGGTGGGCTCGAACCACCGACCTCTGCATTATGAGTGCAGCGCTCTAACCAGCTGAGCTACGGCGCCCCGCGCGCCGGACGAGTGTAGCGGAACTCCCGAAATGCCTTAGCCTCGGCCCATTCGCGTCTACGTCACCGGGGGCGGGCTGGGATTCATCGGCGGCCATGTCGTCCGCGAGCTCCGCGAGCGCGGGGCCGACGTCCGCGACGAGTACGTCGACCTGCTCGACGGCGCCGGGCTCGAGCGGGCGATGCGGGGCTGCGACGCGCTCGTCCACGTGGCCGCGCTGTACAGCTACGACCGCCGGGACGAGGCCGCCCTCGCGCGCGTGAACATAGAAGGCACGAAAACGGTGCTGGCGGCGGCTGCCCGCGCCGGCGTCGGGCGGATCGTCCACACGAGCACAGCCGGCACGTGCGGCCCGGTCGCGGGCAGGCCCGCGACGGAGGAGGACGGGCCGCCCGGGTGGGAGCTCGCCGTCCCGTACAAGCGGACGAAGCTCGAGGCGGAGAAGCTCGCGCTCGCGGCCGGCGCCGTCGTCGTGAACCCGACGACGCCCGTCGGGGACGGCGACACCCGCCCCACGCCGACCGGGCGGATGATCCGCGGCGTCGCCCGCGGGCGCTACCTCGGGTATGTCCCGACCACCGGCCTCAACGTCGTCGACGTCCGGGACGTCGCCGCCGGCCACGCGCTTGCCCTCGAACGCGGACGCCCCGGCGAGCGCTACCTCCTCGGCGGCACCGACATGTGGCTCGGCGACTTCTTCGCCGCGATCGCTGCCGCTGCGGGCCGCCCGCGCCCCCGGCTGCGCGTCCCCTACGCGGCGGTGCGCGCGGCCGCCGCGCTTCGCCTCGTGAACGCGAACGAGGTCGCCCTCGCCCGGCTGCCGATGTTCTTCAGCTCGGCGAAGGCCGAGCACGAGCTCGGGTACCGGCCCGGCCCCGTCGAGCCCGCCATCGCGCGCGCTACTGCTGGATGAAGTCGAGCGTGCGGCGCCAGGCGTCGTCGGAGGCGTCCTGGAACTCCGCCTGCTTGCGGTCGAAGAAGCTGTGCGGCGCGCCCTCGAACTCGACGAGCTCGAACTCCTTGCCGGCGGCGAGCAGCGCCTGCTCGAACGCCACGTTGTCCTCGTGCGGGATCCCCTGGTCGGCACCGCCCTGCAGGGCGAGGATCGGCGCTTCGAGCCGAGGCACGAGCTCGATCATTCGCGAGGGTCGACCGTAGAAGCCGACTGCGCCCGCGAGACCGTGTCCCGATGCCGCGGCCGCACCACGAGCCGCTGCCTCCGAAGCAGAACCCGACCGTGAAGACCTTGGTGGCGCCGCGGCCGCGCAGGTAGTGCGACACACGCGGCGACGTCCGACTGAACCTGCTCGGTCGTCAGCTGCTGGACGAGCGGCATGTAGTCGAAGTCGTCCGGCCGCTTCGTCGACCCCGGCCGTGCGGCCGAAGTAGTCGAACGCGACCGCCAGGTACCCGCGCTCGGCGAAGCGGAGAGCCAGCTCCTCGTAGAAGCGGTACAGGCCGCGGACGTCCGGGAGGATGACGACCCCGGTGGCAGCCGCCTCCTCCGGCGCTGCCGCGAACGCCGCGAAGCGGTTGCCGTCGGCGGCCTCGAGCACGAGGTCGTCGTGCGAGACCGAGGCGCCCGAAAGCGCAGGAATAGGCGGAAGCGAGTCGGAGTCGAAGCACATGGCGAAGGATCCTAGGCGCCGGCGGCGTACCCAGGCGGCGATGGCCGAGGAGCAGTCGCACCGCGAGGAGATGAACGCGGCCATCCGCGCCCAGCGCGAGCGCCAGAAGGCGGCCGGCCCGACGCCTGCCCTGCGCCGCCGCCGAAGCGTCGCCGCTCGCCCGGCTGGTGGCCCGCCTACGCGGCAAGTAGCGTTCCGGCGATGAGACGGGGCGCTGCCTGGCTCACCGCCGTACCGCTGATGCTCGGCGGTTCGCAGATCGCGCACGCGCTCGCGTACCGCATCGCGTACCCGCAGGCGCACGTGCGCGCTGCTGCACATGCTCGCGACGGGTCACTCGTACTTCACGCGGCTGCCCCTCGTGCTCGCCGCCGCCGCCGCGTGCATGCTCGTCTCGCTCGTCGTCACCGCCGTCGACGCGGCGCGCGGACGGCCGGCGCGCGCCCTCCCCGCATGGGCGTTCGCACTCCTGCCGCCGCTCGCGTTCGCGCTCCAGGAACTGCTCGAGCTGTCGCTGCACACCGGGACGTTCGCCTGGCGCGCCGTGCTCGCGCCGACGTTCCTTCCCGGCATGCTGCTGCAGCTTCCGTGCGCGCTCCTCATGGTCGTCGTCGCGCGGCTGCTCCTCCGCGCGGCGGAGCGCATCGGGCTCGCGCTCGCGCGCGCCGTCCCGTCCGGCGCTCGCGCACACGCCTTCGCCCAGACACCATCTGCGCCGCCGGCCCGGCTCCTCGCCGGACGCCGGCTCGCGCGTGCTCCTCCTCGCGTCGTGCTCGCCTGACGACACGACATCCCGCGAAGGAGGAGACATGAAGCACCGGATCGCGCTGGGCGCGCTCGTCGCGCTCGCAGCGCTCGCAACGGCCGCGGCCGCGTCCGCGCACGCGATCGTGAGCCCGGCGGTCGCGCTCGACAAGAAGCTCCAGCAGTTCACGCTCTCGGTCCCGACGGAGAAGGACAACCTCTTCACCACGGAGATCGAGCTGACCGTCCCGGCCGGGTTCGCCATCGACTCGTTCGAGCCGCCGCCCGCCGGCTGGAAGATGAACGTGCAGGCGACCGGCTCGGCGAGGAGGCCGTCGTCCAGAAGGTGACGTGGACGGGCGGGCACGTACCCACCGACCTCGACGCGGTCTTCCGCTTCAACGCCTCGACGAACGGCGCGAAGACGTACATCTTCGACGTCCGTCAGACGTACTCGGACGGTTCCGTCGTCGACTGGAACGGCCCGGAGACCGCGGACACGCCGGCTCCGTCGATCGACGCCCTGTCGTCCATCGGCGGCGGCGGAACGTCGACGCTGACGATCGTCGCGCTCGTGCTCGCGGGCGCTCGCGCTCCTCGTCGCGCTCGCGCTCGCTCCTCGCACGCGGAGGCCGGTCGCTGACGTGAGGCTCGCGCTCGTTCTCTGCGCCGTGGCGGTCGCCGGGCTCATGCCCGGCGTCGCCTCGGCGCACGTCGGACGGACGCTCCCCGTCGCGACGAACTTCCTCGCCCGCGTCACCGGCTCCGTCCCGGGTGTGCAGGCGAAGGCGCTCGACGGCGACCAGACGCTGTGGCTGCGCGCGCCTGCACGGCGGTCGTGTCGATCCCGGGGACGCTGGGCGAGCCGCTCCTCCGCTTCGACGCGCGCGGTGTCTGGCTGAACCTGCGCTCGCCGACGGCGCAGGGAGACCGCATCGACCGCTTCGACCTTCGCCCGACGGCGACCGGCAGGCCGCCGCTCTGGCACCGCCTCGACCGGCGGTCACGCGTACGCGTGGCACGAGCACCGGCTGCACGCTCTCGAGCCACTCGCGCGAGGACGGAGCTCGGCCGGCACCGTCGGGCCGTGGTCGGTGCCGCTCGTCGTCGGTGGACACCGCGTCGGCGCTCGACGGCGTGCTCGACTACCGGCCGCCGGGAGCCGGCTGGCTCCGCATCGCTGCTCGCGGTGCTCGTCGCAGCCGCGTCGACTGCCGCAGCGGCGCGCTCGGCGGCGGCTCTCGTCGGCCTCGCACTCGTCGCGACCGCGCTCGTCTGGACGATCCGTCTCGGGCGCGAGCTCTACGGGCGCCCCGACGTGTCGACGGTCGGCTACCTCGAGATCGCCCTCACGTGCATCGTCGGCGCGGCGCTTGTCTTCGGCCTCGTGCACCGAAACGCCGACACGCGTGTGGTCGCGGCGTTCATCGCCGGGTTCGGCGCGCTGTACGAAGGCCTGACGATGCTTCCCGTCCTCACGCACGCGGTCGCGCTCAGCGCGCTACCGACCGCCGTCGTCCGCACCGCCGAGGTGCTGGCCCTCGGCGCCGGCGTCGGCGTGCTCGTCGGCAGCGTCGATCGGCCACCTCAACGCGGCGGAAAGAGAAACCGTCGGTGCGGCGGGATGAACGGCCCGGTCTCGAGCACGATTTCGTCCCCGTCACGCAGCGGGAGAGCGGCCGGGATCGCCGCGCACGCGCAGGCCATTTCGAAACAAGGAGACAGCTCCGTGGAAGCTCAGCAGTCGTCGCCGCCCGAGCGGCACGCCCCAGACCGCGAAGAGGTCGCCGAGGCGAGCGGGGCGATCGAAGTGAACGACGCCCGTCGGCGTGTCCGTCCACTCGTGCGCATGACACGTCGGACTGCGGACGCCGACACGCGCGGGGATGACGACGGCGAACCCGTTCGCGAACAGCTCGAGGTGCACGCGCTTCGGCGCGCGCACCGGCCGACGGCGCACGGAGCGTGCATCGCAGGCCGCGGCTGATACCGCGGGCCCGGACCGATCGGCGTCGGTACCAGCACCTGATCGAGGCTATCGCGCTCGTCGGCCTGCTCGCCGGCTGCGGCGGAGGCGGCGGGTCGGGAGCGCCCACGATCGCCGTCGGCGCCGCGCACACGTACGCGCTGTCGGGCTTCGAGCCTGCAGGCCCGGTGGCCGGCCGGCAAGCCGACGCGCGTCTCGTTCACGATCCTGCAGCCGGACGGCAAACCGCTCACGCAGTTCAAGCGCGGCCCCGGCCCGCACACCGGCGTGCACCTGATCATCGTGCGGCGCGATCTCTCGACGATCGTGCACGAGCATCCGCCCGTCGGCGCGAACGGTCGCATCAGCGCGACGATCACGTTCCCCGAGCCCGGCCCGTACCGCGTCGTCATCGACGTCTACCCGAAGACGGCGGGCCGGTGCCGAACTTCCAGGTGTTCGCGGCCATGCCGCGTTGCGGGCGCGTACACGCCGCAGCCGCTGCCGCCGTCTCGCAGACGAGCCAGACCGTGGACGGCTACACGCTTCACGCTGCACGGGACGCCGAAGCTGCGCGCGATCCAACCGGCGTTCCTCCACTTCACGGTGACGGCGCCCGATGCGGAAGCCGGCGCAGTTCCAGACGTGGTTCGGCGCGCTCGCGCACGCGATCTTCTTCCGCAGCGGGACGCTCGACTACTTCCACACGCACGTGTGCTCGCCCGGCGCGAGCGGATGCACGAGCGTGTTCGGGGCGCGCACGCGTGACGCGGGACGTCCGCGACGCCCGGGCGAGCTGAACGTCGGCGTGCTCGTTCCGATCGGCGGCACATGGCGGCTGTTCCTGCCAGTGCCGCGTCGACGGCCGCGTAGCTGCACGGCGCCCTTCACGCTGCGGGTGCGGTGAGACGAGCGCTCGTCATCGCGCTCGTCGCGGCGGCGGCTCTCACCGCGCCTGCCGCGGCGTGGGCGCACGCGGCGCTGCTGAAGACCGTTCCCGGCGGCGAGCGCCGAGGTGGACACGCCGCCGGCCGAGCTGCGGCTGACCTACGACGAGGTGGTCGAGCCGCGCTTCGCGGTCGTGTCGGTCACCGACGCGGCGGGGCACCAGCAGGTGGACGGCTCCGTGCACCGCTCGGCGTCGAACGCGTACGAGCTCGACGCGCCGCTGAAGCACTCGGCGGAGGGCTGGTACCTCGTCTTCTGGCGCGTCATCTCCGCGGACGGCCATCCGGTGCGCGGCGCGTTTCACGTACCGGATCGGACCGAATCCCGGTCCCCCGCCGCAGTTCGTCATCCCGTCGCTGTCGGAGACGGCGGTGACGCCGGGCCTGATCACGCTCCGCTGGCTGACGTTCCTGTCGGTGATGACCGCGATCGGCCTGTTCTGCTTCCGCACGCTCATCGCGCGACCGGTCGGTGCGATACCGGCGGTCACTCGGGCGTTCGCAGCGGCCGTCGCGCTCGCGCTGATCGTCACGCCGATCTACGTGCTCCTCGCGACGGCGCAGTTCGCGATCCGGTCGTTCTGGTCGTTCGGATCCCTCATCCCGCTGATGGGCGTGTCGGCGTTCGGGCGCGGCTACCTGCGACTCGAGCTCCTGCTCGCGCTCTTCGCGTTCGCCGCAGCCGTGGCGCTCTGGCTCGACCGCCCGGAGCGGCCGCGCCGCTCGGTCGTCGGCCTGCTCTCGCTCTGGGGCGCGCTGCTCGCCGCCGGCGCGGTCCTGCTCGTGCCCGGGACCGCCGGCCACGCCGCGCAGACGGCCCCGCGGCCGGCGTCGCTCCTCCTCGACTGGGCTCACCTCGCGTCCGGCTCGGTCTGGCTCGGCGGGCTCGTCGGCCTGCTCCTCGTCGCGCGGAGCGGAGGCTCCTTCATGACCGCCCTCAAGCGCTTCTCGAACACCGCGTTCGTCTCCGTCATGCTCCTCCTCGGCTCCGGGGTCGGCGCGACGGTCATCCACCTCCCCACCCTCGCCTCGCTCTGGCAGACCGGGTACGGCAAGGCGATCCTCGTGAAGGCCGGACTGCTCCTCGCCGCGATGCTCATCGCCTCCGTCAACCTCGTGCGGACGCGACGCTCGCTTCCCCTCCTGCGGCAGCTCGTCGCCGGCGAGGTCGTGCTCGTCACCTCCGCCGTCGTCGCGGCCGCAGTGCTCTCGAGCCTGCCCCCGCCACCGAAGGCGCTCGCGAGCCTCGGCGCACCCGCCGCGACGGTCGGCCCCGGGCCGGTGTCGAAGGTCGTCGAGCACGGCGGCTACCGCGTCGAGGTGCGCGTCACGCCGAACAAGGTCGCGGTGCCGGACGAGTTCGCGGTGCGCATTACGCGCAACGGCGCCCCGATCCGAGGCGCAACCGTCATCGCGACGTTCGCGATGCTCGATATGGAGATGCCGACCCAGGCGTACCGACTCGCAGAAACGTCGCCCGGGGTCGTACGAGCACTCGTCCGAGGCGCTCGTCATGGTCGGCCGGTGGGGCGTCACCTTCGAGATTCAGCCGTCGGGCGGGGCCGCGTTCGACGTCGTCGTCGTCGACCACGCGCGCGGATGAGAATCGCCGCGCTGATCGCCGTCTGCCTGGTGGCCGCAGTCGCGGCCGGGTCCGCGCGCGCCGACGGCGACCCGGCGAGCGACTACCTCCTCGTCCAACGCGTCTTCGTCCCGTACGAGGCCGCGACCGCGGCCAAGCAGAAGCGCGACCTGACGGCGGCCGTTACGGCGGCGAACAAGGCCGGCTTCAAGATCCGCGTCGCGGTCATCGAGAGCGCGTACGACCTCGGCTCGGTGACGGCGCTGTGGCGCAAGCCGCAGACGTACGCGCGCTTCCTCGGCGCCGAGCTCGCGTTCGTGTACAGCCAGCGGCTGCTCGTGGTCATGCCGAACGGATTCGGCTTCAACTGGCCGAAGCACTCGCCGACGGCGGCGTACGCGGTGCTCGCCAAGGTGCGGCTCACCAAGGGCGTCGCCGGACTGCTCGAGTCGGCAACCGCCGCGGTTCAGGCGCTCGCGAAGGCCGGATGAAGACCCTCGCGCTCCTCGCCCTCATCCTCGCGTCCGCCGTAACCGCACAGGCGGCGCGCGCCGACGGCGACCCGGCGAGCGACTACCTCTACGGCGGGAAGGTATTCCTCCCGTACGACGCAAAGTTCTCGCCCAGGCAATCGGCCGAGCTGACAGCGCTCATCAAAGCGGCGAACAAGGCCGGTTTCACGATCCGCGTCGCCGTCATCTGGAGCGACTACGACATGGGCTCGGTGACGACGCTGTGGCGGAAGCCGAAGACGTACGCGAAGTTCCTCGGCCTCGAGCTCGGGTTCGTCTACAAGCAGCGGCTGCTCGTCGTGATGGCGAACGGCTTCGGCTTCAACTGGCCGAAGCACCCGCCGACGGCCGAGTACGCGCTCCTCTCGAAGATCGCGATCCCGCCGGGCGCGAACGGCCTCCTGACGGCGGCACAGTCGGCTGTTACGAAGCTCGCCGCCGCGGACGGGGTCCAGGTCGCAGCGCCGGCCCACGTGACGACGCCGGCCCAGCGCAACGCACACGACCGCGAGATCATCCTCGCGGCTGCGCTCGGCGTGCTCGCGCTCGCCGCAGCGGCGCGCTACCTGATTCGAAGACGTCGCTAGATCGAGCGTTTTTCGTTCGCGCGCTTGTCGGCGCGCTTTTCCTTCAGCGACTTCTGCGGAGCCTTCTTCGTCAGCTTCTTCTGTTTGTCGGCGCCCTTCATGGTGAAGAGCTTACGTGTACCGCCGGTCGGGCGCCAGGCGGGACTAGCTGGTGCCGCTGACGAGGTGCAGCATCTTGAACATCGGCAGGTACATGGCGATGAGGATGATGCCGACCATGATTCCGACGCCGATCATCATGAGCGGCTCGATGATCGAGGTGAGAGACGACACCGCGGCGTCGACCTCCTCCTCGTAGAAGTCGGCGATCTTCGTGAGCATCTTCTCGAGCTCGCCCGTCTCCTCGCCGATCTTCACCATCTGGCTGACCATCGGCGGGAACACGGGGTTCTCGATGAGCGGCGTCGCGATCGGAACGCCCTCGTGCACCTTGGCGCGGACGTCGGCGAGCGCCTGCTCGACCACCCAGTTGCCGGCCGTCTGGCCGGTGATCTCCAGCGCCTTGATGATGTCGACGCCGGCCGCGACGAGCGTCGAGAGCGTGCGCGAGAAGCGCGCCATCGTCACCTTGCGAACCGTGTCGCCGATCTTCATCGGGACTTGCAGCTTGATCGTGTCCCACTGCTTGCGGCCGGGCTCCGTGCGCTTCCACCGGAAGAAGCCCCACAGGCCGAGCGGGATGAGGAGCAGCACGTACGGCGCGCGTCTTCAGCAGGTTCGACGCGTCGACGACGTACTGCGTCAGCGTCGGCAGCTGTCCGTTCAGGTTCTTGAAGATGCCCTGGAAGATCGGGACGAGGAAGAGCAGCATCCCGATGAGGACGAGGGTCGCGAAGCTGATGACCATCGTCGGGTAGACCATCGCGCTCTTGATGCGGCGACTGATCCCCTCCTGCTTCTCGATCTGGAACGCGACGCGGTCGAGCACGATGTCGAGGATGCCGGCCGCCTCGCCGGCCTCGACCATCGCGACGTAGAGGCGCGAGAAGACGCGCGGATGCTTCAGCATCGCCTCCGAGAGCAGGAGGCCGCCTTCGACGTCGCTGCGGAGCTGCTTCACCACGGTGGCGAGCGCCGGGTCGTCGGTCTGCTGCTCGAGGATGACGAGCGAGCCGACGACGTTGAGCCCTGCCTCGATCATGGTCGCGAACTGGCGCGAGAACACCTGGAGCGACTTCGGCTTGACCTTCTTGTTGCCGAACGCGGACCCGGAGCTCTTGCTTGCGCCGCCGCTGATCTCGCGCAGCGAGTCGGCGAGCAGCCCTCTCAGGCGCAGCTGTTCACGCGCACCCGCGAGATCCGGGGCGATGACCTCCCCGGTGAGCTCCGCGCCCTGCGCGTTGATGGCCGAATAGGAGAACGAGGCCATTCCCGGTGGCTATCGGCAGCCGCGGCCGACGGCTTGAGAGCCGAGAAGGAACAAGGCTCGCGGCGGAGAACGTCGCCGCCATGTACAGGAAGCTCGGAGACCCTCAGCGCGACGTGGACGACGAGATCGGCCACATCCGCGGGCTCGTCCTCATCCGCAGATTGCTCGCCGAGCGCGGCTGTTCCACGTCGGAGCTCCGCGAGTGCGACGCGGTCATCGCCGAGTGCCGGCTGCGCCTGGCCGATCTCGCGATCCGCGCCGGCGCGTACGCCTCGGCCGCTTA
>CAVTGM010000008.1:0-209820 GCA_963734285.1 uncultured Actinomycetes bacterium
CTCGTGCTGGTCCTGGCCGCCTGCGGCAGCGGATCGAGCAAGCCGTACACCGCCGCCGCGACGAAGGCGTGCCTCGTCAACCAGGGCTTCACCGGCGTCACGACCGACGCCGGCAAGGTCGGGTTCATCGCGGCCTTCGCGGCGAACGGCGGGCTCCAGGGGAGGTCGAAGACCGGCAACGTGCTGACGATCGCGTTCACGGACAGCGCGGGGAGCGTGCCCGGCATCGAGAAGGCGTTCCGCCGGAACGCGCCCGCGAGCCTCCGCCCGCACATGAGCGACATCATGGAGTCGAAGGGCAACGCGGTCCTCGTGTGGACGATCTCGCCGACCTCGGACGAGCTCTCCGCCGCCGAGGGCTGCCTCCACTCGTAGCTAGGATTTCGCGTATGGCCGAGTACGGGACGATGCGTGTGAAGAGCGGCCTCGCCGAGATGCTCAAGGGCGGGGTGATCATGGACGTCGTCGACGCCGGCCAGGCGAAGATCGCCGAGGCATCGGGCGCGGTCGCGGTGATGGCGCTCGAGCGCGTCCCCGCCGACATCCGCCGCGACGGCGGTGTCGCGCGCATGTCCGACCCGGAGATGATCCGGGAGATCCAGGAGGCCGTGAGCATCCCGGTGATGGCGAAGTGCCGCATCGGCCACTTCGCCGAGGCGCAGATCCTCCAGGCGCTCGAGATCGACTACATCGACGAGTCCGAGGTGCTGACGCCGGCCGACCTCGAGCATCACGTCGACAAGTGGAAGTACACCGTCCCGTTCGTCTGCGGCGCGACGAATCTCGGCGAGGCGCTGCGGCGCATCGGCGAGGGCGCGGCGATGATCCGGACGAAGGGCGAGGCCGGCACCGGCGACATCGTCAACGCGGTCACGCACATGCGCTCGGTCTTCGGGCACATCCGGAAGCTGACGACGCTCGCCGAGGAAGAGCTCTACTCCGAGGCCAAGAACCTCCAGGCGCCGTACGAGCTCGTCCGCTGGGTGGCCGAGAACGGGAAGCTGCCGGTCGTGACGTTCACGGCGGGCGGGATCGCGACGCCCGCGGACGCGGCGCTCTGCATGCAGCTCGGCGCGGACGGCGTCTTCGTCGGCTCGGGCATCTTCAAGTCCGGCGACCCGGAGCGGCGCGCGAAGGCGATCGTCGAGGCGACGACGCACTTCCAGGACGCGGAGATCCTCGCGCGCGTCTCCGCCGGCCTCGGCGAGCCGATGGTCGGCATCTCGACGGCATCGCTCGATCCGAGCGAGCTGCTCGAGACCCGCGGCTGGTAGCCCGGCTCCGTCCGCCGCGGGCGGGATGATTCCCCCGGCAGTGCGGAAACCCGTCTGGAAGACATCGTCGTTCCTCGCCTACACGGGCGGCCTCACCGTGCTCGGCGCCGCCGTCGCTGCGCTTGCCTATCTCTCGGGGCACTACGGCAAGGGCGCGCTCACCGCATGGGGGCTGCTCATCCTCGTCGTCCTGTCCGCGATCGCGGAGTCGCTGCGCCGGCGCGGGCGCTGGGTCGCGGCCGGGATCTTCGCGTTCGCCTCCGTCGTCGCGTGGGGCGCGTTCGTCGCGCTCGCGTGGAGCTGGTTCGGCTGGCTGCACAACTGGAACTCGGCGTTCGGCGGCTGGTCGTTCGCGCACCTCTCGCTCGAGTTCCTCATCCTCGTCGCCGCGGTGAACGACCGGCGGCGCTGGGGCTTCCCGTTCATCACGCTCATCACGGCGCTCGTCGGCTGGTTCTTCATCACCGACTTCGTCTCGAACGGTGGCGAGTGGACGTACGTCGTCACGCTGTTCGTCGGCCTCGCGTACTTCATCGGCGGGACGATCAGCGACAAGCCGTCGACGTTCTGGCTCCACCTCGTCGGCGGCGTGCTCATCGGCACGACGCTCCTCCACTGGTGGCACTCGAGCGACACCGACTGGGCGCTCATCTCCGCCGCCTCGCTCCTGTACGTCGCGATCTCGTACATGACGAAGCGCTCGAGCTGGGCCGTCCTCGGAACGATCGGGTTCTTCGCGTGCGACGATCCACTACCTCTTCAGCACCGGAAGCACCGCGACGATCGCCGGCGTGCAGATCGGGATCCCGTCGATCAGCGGCTGGTCGCCGTCCGTCGCCTTCGCGTGCCTCGGCTTCTGGCTCGTCCTGCTGGGGCTCGCGTCCCGCCGGTCCACCGCGTAGCCGAATCTACAATGGCGGTGTGGACAAGCCGCTTCGAATCGGCGTGCTCGCCGTGCAGGGGAACTTCCGCGAGCACGTGGCCGTGCTCCGGCGCCTCGGCGCGGAGCCGGTCGAGGTGCGGCTGCCCGAGCACCTGGACGGCCTCGACGGCCTGATCCTGCCGGGCGGCGAGTCGACGGCGATCACGCGCCTGATGCGCCTGTACGGGCTGGACGAGGCGCTGCAGCGGTTCGCGCCGCCCGTCTTCGGGACGTGCGCCGGGATGATCGTCCTCGACCGCGACCATCTCGGGCTCGCCGACTTCACCGTGCAGCGCAACGCGTTCGGCCGCCAGGTGCGGAGCTTCGAGGCCGACGTCGACATTGGCATGGGCGAGCCGATGCGCGGCGTGTTCATCCGCGCGCCGTGGATCGAGGACGCAGGCCCCGACGTCGAGATCCTCGCCGAGGTGGACGGCCATGCCGTCCTTGCCCGCGCAGGGCCGCATCCTCGTCGCAGCGTTCCATCCGGAGCTGACGGACGACACGCGCATCCACGAGCTCTTCTTGAACCTCGTACGGGAGGGAACGAGTGTCCGGGCATAGCAAGTGGTCCTCGATCAAGCACAAGAAGGGCGCCGCCGACGCGAAGCGCGGCAAGCTCTTCTCGAAGCTCTCGCGCGCGATCATCGTCGCGGCCAAGGAAGGCGGCGGCGATCCCTCCGGCAACCTCGCGCTCCAGAACGCGATCGAGAAGGCGAAGTCGTACTCCATGCCGAAGGACAACATCGACCGCGCGATCGCGAAGGGCTCCGGCGCGGACGCCGACGCGAGCGCATTCGAGACGGTCGTGTACGAGGGCTTCGGCCCGAGCGGCGTCGCCGTGATCGTCGAGGCGCTCACGGACAACCGCAACCGCACCGCGTCCGACGTGCGCCACACGTTTGCGAAGAACGACGGCAACCTCGGCGGCTCGGGCGCCGTGGCATGGCTGTTCGAGCGCCGCGGCATCGTGATGGTCGACGCTGCGGGCGTCGACGAGGACGAGCTGACGCTCGCTGCGGCGGAGGGCGGGGCGGAGGACGTCGAGCTCGACGGGTCGAGCTTCGAGGTGACCTGCGCGCCGGAGCAGCTCGTCGTCGGTGCGCGAGGCGGTCGAGGCGGCCGGGTTCTCGGTCGACGCCGCCGAGCTGACGATGGTGCCGAAGACGACCGTCGAGGTCGACGACGAGAACGAGGCGAAGAAGATCCTCCGCCTGATCGACCAGCTGGAGGACAACGACGACGTCCAGGACGTCTACGCGAACTTCGACATCCCCGAGCGCGTGCTCGAGGCCGTCGCCGGCTGATCCCCCTTCCGGGTAGGAGGATCGTCCGACCCGCTGCCTAACCTCTTGCCGTGAAGGTTGTCGGCATCGATCCAGGGACGGCTGCTTGCGGGTACGGGATCGTCCACGAAAGCGGCGGGCGCCTCAGGGCCATCGCCCACGGCTGGTGGCAGACGCGCCCCGTCGAGCGGCCAGAGGTTCGGCTGAGGACGATCTACGACGGCGTCACCGCGCTCATCGTGGAGTACGCCCCGGATGCGGTCGTCCTAGAGGAGTCGTTCGTCGGCGCCGACGCCCGCACCGCGCTCTCCGTCGGGCAAGCGCGCGGCGCCGTGCTCGTCGCGGCCGCCAACGCCGGTCTTCCCTGCGCTGAGTACTCACCGTCCGCGGTCAAGCACGCGGTGTGCGGCTACGGCCGCGCCGAGAAGGCACAGGTGCAGCGGATGGTGAAGGCGATCCTCGGCATGCAGGAGCTTCCGACTCCGAATCACGCGGCCGACGCGCTCGCCGTGGCGATCTGCCACGCGCTCGCGCCTCCGCTCCTGAAGATGGCCGGATGATCTCGCAGCTTCGGGGGAAGCCGGTCGGCTCGACGCCGGAAGGACTCGTTCTCGACGTCGGCGGTGTCGGGTATCTCGTCGCAGCGACGCCGGCCGCGGTGCGCAAGGCGAGCGGGGCGGACGAGGTGACGATCGAGACGTACATGGTCGTGCGCGAGGACGCGCTGCAGCTGTACGGCTTCGCCGAGCGCGCCGAGCGCGAGCTGTTCGTGCAGCTGCTCACCGTGAACGGCGTCGGCCCGAAGGTCGCGCTCGCGATCGTGTCCGGTTCGCCGGCCGACGAGCTGCGCCGCGCGATCGTGCGCGAGGACATCGCGCGCTTCATCGCGATCCCCGGCATCGGCAAGAAGACCGCGGAGCGGATCGTGCTCGAGCTGAAGGAGAAGATGGGCGCGACCGAGATGATCTCGCCGACAGGCGAAATCGTCGCGCGCGATGCGCTCGTCGAGCTCGGCTGGTCGGTGCTCGACGCGGAGCGCGCGTTGCAGGACGTCGACGAGAGCCTGCCCATCGAGGAGCAGGTTCGCTACGCCTTGCGCAAGGCCGCATGAGCACGCAGTTCCTCGCTCCGGTCATCGCCGAGGAGGATCAGGAGCTCGAGCAGACGCTCCGGCCGCGCCGCCTGGACGAGTTCGTCGGGCAGGAGCGCGTCAAGGAGCAGCTCGCGATCGCGCTCACCGCTGCGCAGGCGCGTGGCGAGGCGCTCGACCACGTGCTGCTCGTCGGCCCGCCGGGCCTCGGCAAGACGAGCCTCGCGTTCATCATCCGCGAGGAGCTCGGCGTCGGCATACGCACCGTTGCCGGGCCGGCGCTCGAGCGGAAGGGCGACATGGCGGCGATCCTCACGGCGCTCGAGCCGCGCGACGTGCTCTTCGTCGACGAGATCCACCGCCTCAATCGCGCGATCGAGGAGATCCTCTACCCGGCGCTCGAGGACTTCCGCCTCGACATCATCGTCGGCCAGGGGCCGGCCGCCCGCACGCTCACGCTCGACCTGCCGAACTTCACGCTCGTCGGCGCGACGACGCGCACGGGCCTGCTGACGACGCCGCTCCGCGACCGCTTCGGGATGACGTTCCGGCTCGACTACTACGACGCGGCGCAGCTCGCGACGATCGTGCACCGCTCCGCGCGCATCCTCGGCGTCGACATCGCCGACGACGCGGCGGAGGAGATCGCACGCCGCTCGCGCGGCACGCCGCGCATCGCGAACAGGATCCTGCGGCGCGTGCGCGACGTCGCGCAGGTGCGCCACCAGGGAGCGATCACGACGGCCGTCGCGGAGGAAGCGCTCGCGCTCCTCGAGGTCGACCAGGTCGGGCTCGAGCGGACCGACCGCGAGCTGCTGCGCGCGATCGCCGTCAAGTTCGAGGGCGGCCCGGTCGGGCTGTCCACGCTCGCCGTCTCGCTCGGCGAGGAGCCGGACACGATCGAGGACGTGTACGAGCCGTACCTGCTGCAGCTCGGCTTCATCCAACGCACGCCGCGCGGCCGCACGATCACGAAGCTCGGCCGCGCGCACATCGGCGCGACTGCGACGACGCGAAGCTCTTCTAATCAGTCGAGACGCGGGCTGGAACCGATGCGCTGTCCACGCGCATCGCGGAACTGATCACGGTGATGGGCGAACGGGCTCATCTCGTAGAGCACGAAGCCGACGAACAGGATGACGAGCAGCACGACGGCGATCGCGCACACTGCGGCAATGGCGACGCTCATAGATTGCTCCTTTCGATACAAGCACTTTCCGCCGCTTCCGCGCCGACCCCATCGGGGATGTCGCTGATCTAGACGCGCGCTAGCGCCGGCCATATTGACGTCGATGTAGCTCGACGCCTGCATGCCATCCGCGTTCCGAGGCCTCCGCGACTCGGCCAAGTCAGCCTCACGGTGGCGACCGCATCGGAGACAGGTGAGAAGCGGGTACGTCTCGTTCACGTCGGCGTCGGTGTGCCAACGGTGTCCTGCGCACCACACACACGAGCGACTTGAGGCTCATGCCTCCACGGTACGCCCGCGCAGGCCGCCGCGCCAGCCCGCTGCGGCGACGAGCGCCGGCGCGACGAAGAGCGCCATGACGTCGAACCACACGTAGCCGCTCGCGACGCCGCTCGGCGGGTTGCCGTCCGCGATGCCGAGGCCGGGGACGGTGCGCGCCCAGCGCCACGTTCCGATCGAGGTGCCGTACAGCTCGAGCGCGCCGACGACGAGGAACACGCCTGCGTAGGTCGCCCGCGCGCGCGAGCGCCACAGGTAGAGGCACAGGAGCGGCACGCCGATCGCGCCTGCGACGTCGAGTCGCGGCAGCACCGTCAGTCCGGCGATTCCCCAGCCGATCGAGCCGATCGCCGCGGCGGCGACGAGCCTGCGCGCCGGAACAACGCGCGTGAGCGCAAGCCCGCTGAGGTAGACGACGCCGTGCGCGGGCGGGATGAACAACGGCAGGTTGTGCAGGCGGTAGTGGTAGACGCCCCAGATGAGCGAGCCCGTCACCTCGCCGATCGTTGCGAACAGCGACGACGCCGAGCGTCTGCGCGCGTGCGAGCGGCGCGAGCGGACGAAGCGCGGCGAGCAGCACGATCCACGTCAGCGCGCCGAGCAGGAGCTGCCCGCCGTAACCGACCTTCGTGTCGGCGGCGAGCAACGCTGCGAGATAGGCGGGACCCGCGACGGCGTAGAAGCGCGGCGTCAAGGCCGGTACTGCAGCTCGTGCCAGCTCGGCGTCGGCAGCAGCTCGAGCAGCGCGCGCCCGCCGTTCGGGTCGCGGTAGGAGAACTCGGCCGCGTCGTCGTCCCAGCCGACCTCGAGCTTGCCTTCCTTCACGTGATGGTCGAGCCACGCGCCGCGGAAGACGAGCTTCTTGAGCCAGTAGACGAGCGACTCGCCGCCGACGAGGGAGACCTCGTCCCAGCGTCGAACGAGGTAGCGGCCGAGCGGGCTGCGTGCTTCTTCGATGGCGCCGAGCTCGACCAGTTCCACCAAGTCGGCCGTCTCGTCGTCGTCGAGCTCGTTGTCCTGGAGCAGGCCGAGCTTGACGGCGGCTGCGGTCACACGCTGCTCGAAGTCCTCCGCGTTGAAGCTGAAGCTGTAGCCGAGGAACTCGACGAGATAGTCGTCGCCGGAGGTGTAGTTCGCCTCGGCCTCCACGCCGCGAAGCGTACCCTGGGCAACCGTGAAAGCTTCCGACATCGCGATCCTCGCGCCGGTCATCGTCGTCGGCGTCGGCGTCGTCGTCGGCCTGCTCCTGCTGTGGGGGAAAGTCGCGGCGCAGCACCTGCGCGAGAGCAAGCGCCCGCGGCTCGTGCTCGCGCTGTGGGTGATCGGGATCGCGCTGCTCTTCGTGCTGAGCTTCCTAGGCGTGAAGCTCCCGCGCGAGGGCGGCTAGCTCACTCGCCGAACCGGCGTACGAGCGACGGCCACAGTTGCGAGAGCGTCGATGTGAGCTCGCAGCGGGCGATCGGCTGGCCGCGCTCCTGGTTCTCGACGGGCATCCTGATACGTGCGACGATGCGGTACGTCGGCGCAGAACGTCGCTTGCGCACGCGGGAAGCCGACGACCAATGCGTTGCGTCCTGCGACAGCGGGGCGCCAGTAGCGGAAGGTGACGTCCGCGGTCGCCACCGGCGGCAATCCGCGCCCGAAGAGGTCGAGCGCGCCGGCCTCGCCGTAATTGCTGGCGAGGACGACGTCGGCGCCCGTCGCGTGCTGCTCGACCGTGCGGGCGAGCTGTGGCCAGCCGATCTCGTCCTGGTAGTCGCTGCGGTCCTTGATCACGCCGTGGGCGTTCGCGGTCTTCAGCGGCAGGATGGGTACGGCGACGGGAAGCGCGACGAGGAAGACGGCCCCGTACGCCGCAGCTGCGATCCACAGCCGGCGCCGCGTCGCCCACGCTTCGAAGGGAACGGCGCCGGCCGCGAGAGCGAACAGCACCTCGGGCGCGGCGTAGTACGACTTGCCGCCGAGCACGAAGTACGCGAGCACGCTGCCGGCCACGGTCCACGCGAGGGGCCGCGTCGCACGCATCCGGTGCAGGCGCACGATCCCCGCGACGACGACGGGGACGCCGACGACCGCCACGAGCAGCAGCACGTTCACGATGAACTGCGGACGCGTCTCGGCCGTCGCGCTACCGGGCGGGTGGACGAAGAAGCGGACGCTGACCCAGTCATGGGTCGCCTCCCACACGAGGTTCGGAACGAGCAGCGCGAGGCGATCGCGCGTCGCAAACGCGACGCCGACCGAGCGGCAGCGACGTCGCGGCGCCAGACAGGAAGGCGGCAACGAGGAGCACCAGCGGGATCGCGAGCGTGTACTTCGTCTCAAGGCCGACGCCGACGGCGATTCCGATCCACGTCCACGACCCGCGTCCGAACGCGAGCCGCAGCGCGAGCCAGAGGACGATCATCGTCATGAGCGAGTCGAAGGACACCGGCTGGAAGAGCCCGTTCGTCGCGAGGAGGATCGGCGCCGCCGCGACTCCGACCGCAGCGATCACCTGTGCGCGCTTCCCGCCGCCGAGCTCGCGCGCGACGAGAGCGGCGACGATCACTTCGGCGGCGCCCGCGATCGACCGGGAACGAGCGGAAGCCGACGAGCGAGTATCCGAAGAGGAACCTCGCGAGCGCGGAGAGCAACGCGGTGACCGGCGGGAACTCGACGTATCCGCCCTGCAGGTGGCGCCCGGCGACGGCGTAGTACAGCTCGTCGCGCTGCCAGCCGTAGCGGTCCTGCGAATGCCAGCGTCGAGCGCGGACTTCAACGCGACGACGACGAGCACGGGTCGTCGTCGCGAAGCCGGTTCATGTCAGCGCGGACCAGCAGCCGGTCGACGTCGTGCGCGGTCGTTGTACGGCGCGATCGAGATGCGCAGCAGCGTGCCGTCGTGCGAGACCGGGATCTCGATCTCGTGCTCGTCGGAAGAGTCGCTGCGTTCAACGTCGGATCCGGCACGGGGAGGCGCACGCTCGCCATCTGCAGCACCATCTCCTCCGGTGCGATCGGCTCCGTGCCGAGCAGCTCGCACAGATCGCGCCGCGCCTCGCGCGCCAGTGCGACGCAGCGCTCTCGGTCGTCGTGCGCGCGGAACGAACTCGATCGCCGCCGGCACGGTCAGGTACGCGGACGAGTCGCGCGAGCCCTGCTTCTCCGTGCGCGAGATGAACGTCGCCGGCTCCTCGTAGCCCCAGCTCGTGATAGCGCCGTCGACGCGCTCCTGCCATTCGGGACGCACGTGCAGGAAGGCGGCGCCCTTCGGCGCGCACAGCCACTTGTGGCAGTTGCCGGAGTAGAAGTCCGCGCCGAGCGCATCGAGGTCGAGATCGACGTGCGCGACCGCGTGCGCGCCGTCGACGATCGCGACGAGCCCGCGCGCGTGCGCCTCGCGCACGATCTCCTCGACCGGGAGGAGCAGCGCCGTCTCCGAGGTGATGTGCGAGACGTACACCGCGCGCGTCCGCTCCGTCACGTGCTCGAAGAGCTCGTCGTACGGGACCTGGACGAGCGTGCCGAGCCGCTGCCACGCGAGGATGCACGCGCCGTACTCGAGATCCGTGGAGAGCACCTCGTCCCCCGGCTGCAGGTCGAGCGCCCGCGCCGCCATGTTCACGCCGGTGGTCGCGTTCTGGACGAAGGTGAGGTCGTCCGCCCGCGCGCCGACGAAGGCGCCGAGCTCGGCGCGGGCCTCCGCCAGCAGCGGGCCGAGCCGCCGGGCGATGAAGTCCACCGGCTCCCGCTCCAGCTCCCGCTGCCAGGCCTGGTAGCGCTCGAAGACGGCCCGCGGAGTCGCGCCGAAGGAGCCGTGGTTGAGGAACGTGACCTCGGGATCGAGGAGGAAGAGCTCTTTCATGCCGTCCGACGCTGACCGTACCGTGGTTCACCGATGCACGAGGGCACCTGGACGATGAGTCCGTGCCCGCACGAGGTGCAGGCCGAGCTCGCCTCCTCGCTCGGGGTGAGCGAGCTGACGGCAGGCGTTCTCGTCCGGCGCGGCTTTTCCGACCCCGCTTCGGCTGGGGCATTCCTCGCGGGCGAGCTGCCCCCGCACGACCCGTTCCTGCTCGGCGACATGCAGGTCGCCTGCGAGCGGATCCGGGCCGCGATCGCGGACGGGCGCCGCATCTGCGTGCACGGCGACTACGACGTCGACGGGATCTCGGCCACCGCGCTCGCGGTGCATCTCCTCCGGGAGCTCGGCGCGGACGTCGACTGGCATCTGCCGAGCCGCTTCGACGAGGGCTACGGCGTCAGCGCCTCGACGCTCGCGCGGCTCGCGGACGAGGGCTGCGGTCTCGTGCTCACGGTCGACTGCGGCATCACCGCGGTCGAAGAAGTGGCGGAGGCGAAGGCACGCGGCCTCGAGGTGATCGTCACCGACCATCACCGTCCCGGCGACGCGCTTCCCGACTGTCCGATCGTGGCGACGCGGCCGTCCGACTATCCGTTCCCGGAGCTGTGCGGCACGGGCGTCGTCTACAAGCTCGGTCAGGCGCTCTTCGGCGTCGACTCCGACATCCCGAAGCGGCATCTCGACCTCGTCGCGATGGCGACGATCGCCGACGTCGTCCCGCTGCTCGACGAGAACCGCACGATGGCGATCGCCGGCCTGCGCGCACTCGCGCGCACGCAGAAGCCGGGGCTGCAGGCGCTCATGCGCGCCGCAGGCGTCGACCCGGCCGCGATCGACGCGGGCGCCGTCGGCTTCCGGCTCGGGCCGCGCATCAACGCCGCCGGCCGGCTCGGACATCCACGCGCCGCGCTCGAGCTGCTGCTCACGGCCGACCCCGAGGAAGCGCGCCGTGCTCGCGCATCAACTCGAGGAGCTGAACCAGGAGCGGCAGGCGGTCGAAGGCCGCATCGTGCGCGAGGCGATCGCCGCCGTCGAGGCGTGGCCGGAGGCCGACCGCCGCCGGCCCGCGTACGTCGTCGCCGGAGAGGACTGGCACGAGGGCGTGATCGGCATCGTCGCGTCGCGGCTCGTCGAGCGCTTCAACCGGCCCGTCGTGCTCATCGCGGGCGGGGAGGGGGACTGGAAGGGCTCGGGCCGGTCGATCCCGTCGTTCGACCTCCACGCCGGCCTCGGCGCATGCTCCGACCTGCTCGGGCGCTGGGGCGGCCACCGCGCCGCCGCGGGGCTCTCGATCGCGCCGGAGAACATCCCCGCATTCGCGGAGCGTTTCGCTGCGCACGCAGCCGGACTGCTCGTCGAGGACGACCTGCGGCCGGTCACGCGCATCGACGGGATCGTCCCGCGCGGCACGCGCCTGACGCTCGACCTGTGCGCCGAGCTCGCGCGGCTCGCGCCGTTCGGCCTCGGCAACCCGGAGGTGACGCTGCTCGCGCCCGGCTGCGAGCTCGGCGAGCTCGCGACCGTCGGCGAGGGCAAGCATCTGCGCTTCCGCGTGCGCCGCGACGGCTCAGACGCCGGAAGCGCGATCGCGTTCGGCATCGGCTCGCGCCTCGACGTCTACCGCCAGGAGCACCGCTGGGACGTCGCGTTCCGTCTCTCCGAGAACCGGTGGAACGGGACGGTCGCACCGCAGCTCGTCGTGCGCAGGATCTTCACCGCCGACGAGCGCTTCGACGAGTTGCGCGACTGGCTCGTCGCCGAGTACCGCAAGCCCGCCGACGCGCGCGACGCCGACGCGGCCGCGATCTTCGCGGAGCTCGGGCTCGATCTCGGGAAGCGGCACCTGCTCGAGTCGGAGCGCTTCCGCGCGCTGCTCGAGCCGCTCGCGCTTCCGCGCGCCGCCTAGGGCTTCAGCGCGGCGAAGATCGCCCAGCCGAGCAGGCGGCGTTCCATTCTCAGATACGAGTCGCGATTCTTCTCGTGGCGCTCGCGGATCCCCGGCGCCTCCGGGTCGTCGGGATTCTCCGCGAGCCACTCCTCGAGCGCGCGCCAGTGCAGCGTCTCGTACCGGTCCCAGTCGTCGTCGGACGCGGCGATGAGGCCGATCGGCGCGAGACCCGGCGGCCTCGAACTTCGCCACCGTCTCGGGGAGCGTGACCCAGCCCTCGTCGTCGAGGCCGGGCGGGAGCGGCCACTCGCGCCAGTACGGCTCGCCGACCGCGACGAACCCGCCGCTGCGCACCGCCGGAGTCGAGCGCTGCGAGCGTTCCCGCGAGGTCGTGGTAGACGAACGACGCGCCGAGGCACAGCGCTGCGTCCCAGGCCTCGTCCTCGAGCGGGTAGGCGCTCGCGTCGCCCTCGACGATCTCGATGCGGTCGCCCAGGCCCGCCTTGGCGATGCGCGCGCGGCCCGCGGCGACGAAGTCTTCCGAGCGCTCGACTCCGAGGATGGAGCAGCCGAACTCGGCGGCGAGCACGAGCGCCGGCCCGGCCTTGCCGCAGGCGACGTCGAGGACGCGCGACTCGGGGCCGAGGCGGAGGAGCGAGCCGAGCTGCCGGATCTTCGCCGGGCTCGTCGGGTCCTGGATCTCGTGGTCGCGCTCGGCGACGGCGTAGTACCAGGGCATTCCCGCAAGCCTACGCGTAGCCACCACGGATGCCTGCCGCATCCCGCCCGGCGACGCTCCGCTGATGCAGGCACCGCCGTACAAGATCAAGGTGGTCGAGCCGATCGCGCTCGCGCCGTTCGAGCGGCGGCGGGACGCGCTCGTCGAGGCGGGCTACAACACGTTCCTTCTCCGCTCCGACGACGTCTACGTCGACCTGCTGACCGACAGCGGCACCGGCGCGGTCTCGCAGGAGCAGCGGGCGCAGATGGAGCTCGGCGACGAGTCGTACGCCGGGTCGCGCAGCTTCTTCCGGCTCGAGCGCGCGGTGCACGACGTCTACGGCTACAAGCACACGATCCCGACGCACCAGGGGCGCGGCGCCGAGCATCTGCTCTCGCAGGTCCTCGTGCGGCCGGGAATGCTCGTCCCGTCGAACCTCTATTTCACGACGTCACGCGTGCACGCCGAGCTCGCCGGCGGGACGTGGGTCGACGTCGCGATTCCGGAGGCGCGCGACCCCGCGTCGACACATCCGTTCAAGGGGAACATCGACGTCGCGCGGCTCGAGTCCATCCTGCGTGGCCCGGACGGCGGGCACATCGCGTTCGTGCGCCAGGAAGCGTGCCTCAACATGGCCGGCGGCCAGCCGTTCTCGATCGACAACCTCGCCGAGGTGCGCGCGCTGACGCTGGATTACGGCGTGCTGCTCATCCTCGACGCGACCCGCAGCTCGGAGAATGCGCTGTTCGTGAAGCGGCGCGAGCACGGTTACGCGCAGCGGTCGCTGCCGGACATCGTGAAGCTCATCGCCGACCTCAGCGACGGCGCGATCTTCTCGTCGAAGAAGGATCACTTCGTGCCCATCGGCGGCCTCGTCGCAGTCAACGACGACCGGCTGGCCGAGCGGCTCCGCGAGCTCGTCGTCGTGTACGAGGGCTTCCCGCACTACGGCGGCATGTCCGGTGCGGCGATGGAGGCGCTCGCGCAGGGCATCCACGAGGCGGTCGACGAGCGGATCGTCGCGCACCACGTCGATCAGGTTGCGTACCTCGCGTCGCTCCTCCAGGAAGCCGGCGTGCCGATCGTGTTGCCGCCGGGCGCGCACGCGGTCTTCCTCGACGCGAAGCGGTTCCTGCCGCACGTGCAGCAGGAGCAGTTCCCGGCGCAGGCGCTCGCCGCCGCCATCTACCTCGCCGGCGGCGTGCGCACGATGGAGCGCGGCATCGTCTCCGGCCAGCACGGTCACGAGCCGTACGACGGGCTCGAGCTCGTCCGGCTGACGCTGCCGCGGCGCGTGTACACGCAGGAGCACCTGACGTACGTCGCGGAGGTCGTCACGGACCTGTATACGCAGGCGCGGAACATCCACGGCCTGCGCATGACGTACGAGCCGCCGAGTCTGCGCTTCTTCCAGGCGCGCTTCGAGCCGCTCGAAGCATTCGCGCTGGCCTAGCGGGACAGCGCGGCGAGGGCGGCCGCGAGCTTCGCGGCCTTCCGGGCGTCTTTGCGCCGGGCGAGCGACATCAGGAGCGTCACTTCGACGGTGTAACGGCCGTTCCTGTCGCCAAGATACCCGGGAGTACACTGAAACTGGTGGCCACGCTGCAGTCCGGAGAGAAGCATTTCGAGCTCCTCGAAGGGCTCCTCGCGGAGCTGGACGGCTACGCGAGCGAGCTCGATCGCGAGCTCATCGTCCGCGCGTTCACGTTCGCCGCGAAGGCACACGAGGGACAGCAGCGGCGCTCCGGGGAGCCGTTCATCATGCATCCCGTCGGCGTCGCGACGATCTGCGCCGGGCTCCGTCTCGACGCGCAGACGATCGCGGCCGCGCTCCTGCACGACGTGGTCGAGGACACGGGCGCCGACCTCGCGACGATCCGCGAGGAGTTCGGCGACGAGATCGCCGCGCTCGTCGACGGCGTCACGAAGCTGACGCGCGTCCAGTTCCAGAGCCGCGAGCAGGCGGAGGCCGAGAACTACCGCAAGATGGTCGTGGCGATGGCGGAGGACGTGCGCGTCATCCTCGTCAAGCTCGCCGACCGCCTCCACAACCTGCGCACGATCGAGTACCTCGGCCGCCAGAAGCAGGTGCAGAAGGCGAAGGAGGCGCTCGACGTGTACGCGCCGCTCGCGCACCGCCTCGGCATCCACGCGCTCAAGTGGGAGCTCGAGGATCTCTCGTTCCAGACGCTGCACCCGCGCAAGTACGAGGAGATCAAGACGATGGTCGCCGAGCGGCGCGCCGATCGCGAGGGCCACGTCGCCGAGGCGGCGGACGTGCTGCAGCGCGAGCTGACGAAGGTCGACATCCCCGCCGAGATCTCCGGGCGCGCGAAGCACTTCTACTCCATCTACGACAAGATGGCCAAGCGCGGACGCGAGTTCAACGAGATCTACGACCTCACCGCGATGCGCGTCACCGTCGAGCGCAACGGGGAAGAGGGGACGCGCGACTGCTACGGCGCGCTCGGGCTCATCCACTCGCTCTGGAAGCCGATGCCGGGCCGCTTCAAGGACTACGTGGCGATGCCGAAGTTCAACGGCTATCGCTCGCTGCACACGACGGTGATCGGGCCGGAGGGTCGGCCGCTCGAGATTCAGGTGCGCACGCGCGAGATGCACGAGACGGCGGAGTTCGGCATCGCCGCGCACTGGGCGTACAAGCGCGGCAAGAAGTCGAACGCCGACGCCGAGTGGCACGAGTGGGTGCAGCAGCTGATGGACATCCACGCCGACGAGACGGACTCGCGCGAGTTCGTGAAGTCGTTCCGCACCGACCTCTTCGACGAGGAGGTGTTCGTCTTCACGCCGAAGGGCGAGGTGAAGACGCTGCCTGCGGGCGCGACTCCGATCGACTTCGCCTACGCGGTGCACACGGACGTCGGCCACCGCACCGTCGGCGCGAAGGTGAACGGGCGCATCGTCCCGCTGCACTACAAGCTCGTCAGCGGCGACCGCGTCGAGGTGCTGACGTCGAAGAGCGGGCGCGGCCCGTCACGCGACTGGCTGTCGCTCGTCGAGTCGTCGCGCGCGCGGAACAAGATCCGGCAGTTCTTCTCGCGCGAGCAGAAGGAGGATCTCGAGGCGAAGGGCCGCGAGACGCTCGAGCACGCGCTCAAGGCGCAGAACCTGCCGTACCGCAAGCTCGCCGGCTCCGCCGTGCTCGCGGGCGTCATCCGCGAGACGGGCTTCAAGAAGGCCGAGGACTTCTACCTCGCGCTCGGCTCGGGGAAGCTCACCGCCGGGAGCATCGTCAACAAGGTCCTCCAGCGGCTGAAGACGGAGGAGGTCGCCGAGGAAGAGGCGGTCACTCCGCGCAAGCGGCCGAAGGCGCGCGACGCGCTCGCGAGCGCGACCTACGGCATCAACGTCGTCGGCGTCGAGGACGTGCTCGTCCGCCTGGCGAAGTGCTGCACGCCGGTGCCGGGCGACCCGATCGTCGGCTACATCTCGCTCGGCCGCGGCATCACCATCCACCGCGAGGACTGTCCGAACGCGAAGTCGCTCATGCGCAACCCGGAGCGCTTCACCGCGGTGGAGTGGGAGGGCGGCCAGACGCAGAGCTTCCGCGTGCAGATCGCGCTCGACTCGTGGGATCGCCCGCGGCTGCTCGAGGACGTCGCGCGCACGTTCGCGGAGCACGGCGCGAACATCGTCTCGTACGGCGGCACGGTCGAGGATCAGATGGCGCGGAACTGGTACGTCGCCGAGGTCGGCGAAGTGAAGGCGCTGCGCGCGCTGCTGAACTCGCTCCGCAACGTGGACGGCGTCTTCGACGCGTACCGCGTCACGCCGAGCTAGTCCCCCGCGCGGCATGCAGATCTTTCTGGAGACCGAGCGCTTGACGCTGCGGCAGTTCACCGAGGACGACGTGGACAATCTCGTCGAGCTCGACAGCGATCCGGACGTGATGCACTTCATCAACGGCGGTCGCCCGACGCCGCGCAGCGAGATCGAGAGCGACGTCCTGCCGGCGTTCCTCGGCTACTACGAGCGTTTCGCGGGGTACGGCTTCTGGGCCGCGATCGAGAAGTCGAGCGGCCGGTTCGTCGGGTGGTTCCATTTCCGGCCCGGCGAAGGACGCTCCACCCGACGAGATCGAGCTCGGCTACCGGCTGGTCAAGTCGGCGTGGGGGAAGGGCTATGCGACCGAGGGCTCGCGCGCTCTGATCGACAAGGGCTTCGCCGAGCTCGGCGTTCAACGCGTGGTTGCGTTCACCATGGCCGTGAACGTCGGGTCGCGGCGCGTGATGGAGAAAGCGGGCCTGCGCCTCGTGCGGACATTCCACCAGCCCTGGCCGGACCACATCGAGGGCGAAGAGGAGGGCGACGTCGAATACGCGCTGCTCCGATCGGAGTGGGAGGGCGCCTAGCCGCGCTGCTCGAGCCCGACGGCTTCGCGCAGCTTTCGGACGTCGTGACTCTGCTCGTCGTCCGGCATCAGATCGGCGAGGCCCTCGGCCAGCGCATCGAGCTTGACGTGAATCGCCTGCTCGCTTCGCCGTTGCGAGTTCTGCAGGAGCGCGACGAGAAGGAACGTGACGATCGTCGTGATCGTGTTGATGATCAGCTGCCACGTGTTCAGGCTCCGGAAGATGAAGTAGCTCGGCAGCCACACGATCACGAGCAGGGCGCAGCCGATGAAGAACACCGCGTGGGCCGCGAACTCCGACGCCGCTTCCGCGAAGCGGTCGAAGAGCGACAGCCGCTTCTGGTCTCTGTTGCTTTCCCATCGCCTCCAGAACGCGCGAGCGCGCCCGGTGGGTTACGGCACCCAGGCCTCGCCGCCGGTGTCCCAGCCGACGAGACAGAGGTCGGCGATCTCCGCCGCCACCTGCTCGAGGTGCGCAAGGTCGACGTCGCCGTCCACCGCGAGCTCCGCCACGCGCTCGCCCTTCCACGTCACCGGCACGCTCGTGCGCCGCGCCTCGTCCGGCGTTCCCGACTCGGGGCCGAGGACGAGCTCGCCGTCCTCGACGAAGAAGATCCCCGCCCACGTGCAGCCGTCGCCGCGCGCGAGCTCGGCCACCGTCTGGCGCAGGACGTCGTCCGCGTCAGCCGACACCGAGCGCTCCTTGTAGTCGTCGGGAATCGGGAGTGCCGCTCGCGCGGCCGTGTCGACGTACACGAGCGTCTGATGGGCGGTCACCATG
The DNA here is from genome assembly GCA_963734285.1 of uncultured Actinomycetes bacterium. Classification (GTDB taxonomy): domain Bacteria; phylum Actinomycetota; class Thermoleophilia; order Gaiellales; family Gaiellaceae; genus Palsa-739. The sequence continues at coordinate 17,650 of CAVTGM010000008.1, forward strand.
AGCGTGTCCTCCGGCAGCTTGTACGCCGCGAACTCGTACGTGATGCTCGTCCGCGCCGACGCGCGCGATGCGCACGTGGATCTCGAGCTCGTCGTCGAAGCGCGCCGGCGCGAAGTACTCGACGTCGTTCGCGCGCATGACGAACTCGCCGGCGCCGTCGTACGCGCAGCAGGCCGAGCGATCGTAGGTACTCGACGCGCGCGAGGTCGAAGAACGGGTTGTAGCGCCCGTAGTAGACGACCCCCTGCGCGTCCGTGTCGGAGAAGCCGACACGCGTCCTTGCCGAGAACGTGTAGTCGCTCACGACCGGATGAGGTCGAGCACCTCGTCGCGCTTCCGCTCCATCAGATCCTCGGAGGTCGCTTCGAGGTTGAGGCGCAGAAGCGGCTCGGTGTTCGACGGCCGCACGTTGAAGTGCCAGTCGTCGAAGTCGACGGAGACGCCGTCCAGGTGCGAGACCTTGCCTTCGCCGGCGTAGCGCTCCTTGATCTCCTGGAGCTTGAGCGCGACGTCCTTCACCGGCGTGTTCAGCTCGCCCGTGAGGAAGTGCCCCTTGTGCAGCGGCGTGAGGATGTCCGACAGCTTCTGTCCCTTGCGCGAGATGAGCTCGAGCATGAGGAGGAACGGGACGACGCCGGTGTCGGCCTGCGAGAAGTCGCGGAAGTAGTAGTGGCCCGAGACCTCGCCGCCGAACGCAGCGTGATCCTTGCGCATGCGCGCCTTGATGAACGCGTGGCCGACACGATTCATGAGCGCCTCGCCGCCGTCGCGCTCGATCGTCTCCGGCACCGCCCGGCTCGCGCGCACGTCGTAGATGATCTTGGCGCCCGGCTCCTTCGCCAGCACCGCCTCCGCGAAGAGCGCGGTGACGAAGTCGCCGGGGACGAACTCGCCCGTGTCGTCGACGAAGAAGCAGCGGTCGGCGTCGCCGTCGAACGCCACACCGAGGTCGGCGCCCTCCGTGCGCGTCTTCTCGACGATGAACTCGCGGTTCTCGGGGAGCAGCGGGTTCGGCTCGTGGTTCGGGAAGGAGCCGTCCGGCTCGAAGAAGCAGCGCACGACCTCGACCATCGGCAGCCGCTCGAGGACGGGCGGGAGCATCGCGCCCGCCATCCCGTTCGCCGCGTCGATCACGACCTTCAGCGGCTTCACCTGAGACACGTCGATGAAGGACATCACCCGGTCGACGTACTGCGGCCAGATGTCCACGGCTTCGACACGGCCCGCGTGACGTCGGGCCAGACCCCTGCCATGGCCCGGTCGCGCACGTCCATGAGGCCCGACTCGCCGCCGACGGGCAGCGCGCCGCGGCGGACGATCTTCATGCCGGTGTACTGCTTCGGATTGTGCGAGGCGGTGACGGTGAGGCCGCCGTCCAGCCCGAGCTCGCCGACGGCGAAATAGAGCATCTCCGTCCCGATCATCCCCAGGTCGAGCACCTCCGCTCCGCCGTCGACCGCTCCTCGGATCGCCGCCTCGGCCATGGACGGGCTCGAGAGGCGCATGTCGCGGCCGACGGCGAACCGCTTCGGCTCGAACTGCTCGACGACCGCGCGCCCGATCGCGTACGCGCCCTCCTCGTCCAGCTCGGTCGGGTAGATGCCGCGCACGTCGTACGCCTTGAAGGCCTTGGGATCGAGCATTCCGCGTCGATCCTAGCCATGCCGACTCGCCACGTACCATTGAGAGCATGGAGCGCAAGCTCGCAACCGTTCTCTTCGTGGACCTCGTCAGCTCGACCGAGCTCGTCGCCGAGACCGATCCGGAGATCGTCCGGCGGCGCGTCAGCCGGTTCTTCGACCAGGTCTCGCACTGCATCGTCACGCACGGCGGGACCGTCGAGAAGTTCGCCGGAGACGCCGTCATGGCGGCCTTCGGCGTGCCCCTTGCGCACGAGGACGACTCCGAGCGCGCGGTTCGCGCCGCCCTCGCGACGCTCGAGCGCGTCCGGGAGCTCGGCCTCGAGGCTCGCGTCGGCATCGAGGCGGGCGAGATCGTCGCCGACGACTCCGCGTCGACCTTCGCCACGGGCGAGGCCGTCAACCTCGCCGCGCGGCTGCAGCAGCGCGCCGAGCCCGGGGAGATCCTCGTCGGCCCCGGCGCGGCGGGTCTCGTCGGCGGGCGCATCGAGCTCGAGCCTGCCGGCTTCCTCGAGCTACGCGGTTTCCGCGAGCCGGTCGCGGCGAGCCGCGTCGTCTGCGCCGCCGACCAGGGCACGCCGATCGCGACGGTCAAGGCGCCGCTCGTCGGCCGCGAGACGGAGCTCGAGCTGCTCGAGAACACGTACGCGCGCACGATCCGCGACCGCCGCGCGACGCTCTTCACGATCTACGGCGATCCCGGTGTCGGCAAGAGCCGCCTCGCGCGCGAGTTCACCGAAGGCGTCGAGGGCGCGACCGTGCTCTTCGGCCGCTCGCTCCCGTACGGCGAGGGCGTCACGTACTGGCCGCTCGCCGAGATGGTGAAGGCCTCCGCGGGAATCAGCGACGACGACCCCGTCGACGAGGCACAGACGAAGCTCCGCGAGTACTGCGAGGACGAAGAGGTCGCAGACCTCCTCGGGCTCGCCGTCGGCGTGCTCGCCGCTGTCGAGGGCGAGCGCGCGCAGCGCGAGATCGCGTGGGCCGCGCGCGCGTGGGCGGAGCAGCTCGCACAGGCGCAGCCGCTCATCCTCGTCTTCGAGGACACGCATTGGGGCGAGGAGCCGCTGCTCGAGTTGATCGAGCATCTCGCGGCGTGGGTCAAGGACGCGCCGCTGCTCATCATCTGCCTCGCCCGCGCCGAGCTGCTCGACGTCCGCCCGACCTGGGGCGGCGGCCGCGTGCGCGCGACGACGATCCAGCTCGAGCCGTTGCGCGAGGACGAGAGCGCCGAGCTCGTCGCCGCACTGACCGCCGACCTCGACATGCCGCTCGACCTGCGCACCGTGCTGGCGAAGACCGAAGGCAACCCGCTCTTCGTCGAGGAGACCGTGCGCATGCTCGCCGAGCGTCCGCGCGACGGCTTCGAGCGCATCCCCGACACGCTGCAGGCACTGATCGCTGCGCGCATCGACCGCCTGCCCACGTCCGCGCGGTCGGCGCTCCAGCGTGCCGCCGTGATGGGACGCATCTTCATGGGCGGTGCGCTCGAGGCGCTGTCGCCCGAGCTCGCGGAAGTCGACGACGCACTCGACCAGCTGCTCCTCCGCGATCTCGTCGTCCTGGAGCCGCGCGCGTCGATCAGCGGCGAGCAGGCGTACAAGTTCAAGCACGTGCTCATCCGCGAGGTCGCGTACGCGGGCCTTTCGAAGGGATCGCGCGCCGACCTCCACTACGCGTTCGCGCAATGGCTCGGCGAGCGCGCCGGCGACGAGCTGCTCGAGATTCGCGCGTTCCACCTCGACCAGGCCGCGCGGCTGATGACCGAGCTCGACGGCACCGCTCCGCGCCGACCTGCGCGAGGAGGCCGCAGTCGTGTTGACGAAGGCCGGCCATCGCGCACTTTCGCGCGAGGCGTTCCGCAGCGCGCGCAAGCTGCTGCTGCGCGCGGTCGAGCTCGCGCCGACGCTCGAGCGCCGCTACCTCGCGGGCCGGGCGGCGTGGCGTCTCGCCGACTTCCCTGCCGTCATGGTGGAGATGAACGAGGTCGCCGAGCAGGCCGAGATGGCGGGCGAGACCGTTGTGCAAGGCCGTGCACTCGCCGCGCTTGCAGAGGCGGTGCTGCAGCACAAGGCGGACGCTGCCGACGCCGGCCTGCTCGCGGCGAGAGCACTCGAGGTGCTCGAGAACGAAGCGCCCGGTGTGCGGTTCGAGCCGCTGTGGATCCTCTCGCAGGTGGCCGCCTGGCAGAGCGACACGGACGCGTACGAGCGCTATGCGAAGGCGGCGCTCGAGGCGGCGCGCGAGGCCGAGCGCAAGGACCTCGAGGTGCTCGTCATCCAGAGCCTCGCGTTCTCGTACCTCTTCCAGCTGGAGATCGACGAGGCGGTCCCGCTCATCGACCGCGCGTTCGAGCTCGCGAATGCGAGCGGGAGCATCACCGGTCGTGCTTCCGCGCACGCGGTGCGCGGTTGGTACAACCTCGTCACGGAGCGACCCGCGGATGCGGAGGCCGACTACGCGACCGCGCGCGACCTGTTCGCCGAGATCGGCAACACACGGCGCGAGGCGATCATGCTCATGCTCATCGGGCGCTCCGCCTTCGCACAAGGGCACGACGAGCGCGCGGAGGCGATCCTGCGCGACGCCGTGCGCACGCTGAAGGGGCTCGGCGACCGCGGCTCGCTCTGCGAGGCGCAGCGGGCGCTCGCGATGGTGCTCGCGGAGCAGGGAAAGCTCGACGAGGCCGAGCGGCACGCGCTCGAGGCGCGCGAGACGGTCGGGCCGGAGGATCGCGTCTCGGTCGGCACGACGCTGCTCGCGCTCGGAGTCGTTCGCTCGAAGCAGCACCGCGACGAGGAGGCCGAGCAGCTCATCCGCGAGTCGATCGACGTGTTCAACCTGTACGACCTGCGCGCGCTCGAGCACTGGGGGCTGCGCGTGCTCGTCGAGTTCCTGCGCGAGCGCGGCCGGGACGACGAGGCTGTCGTCTACGAAGAACGCCGCGCGGAGCTCGGCCCGACGAGCACCGCCCGAATCGCCTGAGTCGACTCCTCGTCGGGCGACTCGCTGATCACCGTCGCGGGACGGTCGAAACGATCGAGCGCATCGCGTAACGGCTCCGCGCGCAGCGTTCCCTCGCCGTAGGGCAGGTGCTTCGTCTCGTTGCGGTTCGCGTACTGGATGTCGCTGAAGTGGATGTGGAAGGGCGCGCCCTTCTCGAGCACGCCGTCCGCGGCCTCGAGCGCTGCGACGAACGGATCGACGCCGAGGAACGCGCCGTCGCTCGTCGCGTGCATGTGCGCGAAGTCGAGCACGGGGCGGACCCAGTGGAGCTGCGACGCGATGAAGACGACGTCCTCGAGCGAGCCGATCTCGCGCACGCGTCCCATCACCTCGACACCAAAGGGGACGGCGCGCCCCTTCTTCTCCAGCCGCGCGCGCAGCTCGCCGAGCTGCTCGACGACGGACGCGAGCGCCTCTTCGCGCGTGCGGCCGAGGAGGAAGCCGGGATGGAAGACGACGAGCCCGGCGCCGCACGCGGCTGCGATGCCGGCGGAGTGATCGAGCATGCCCGTCGCCATGTTCAGCTTCTTGCCGCGCTCGGCGTGGCCCATGAAGCCGGCGAGCGGCGCGTGCACCGACAGCGCGACGCCGGCCTCGCGCGCGACCTCGCCGAGCCGCGCGGCGAAGTCGTAGTCCATCCAGAACTTGCCCTCGAAGTCGATCTCGCAGGCAGAGAGGCCGCGCTCGAGGAGGGCCTCGATGGCGGCTTCCGGGCTGTCCCGCGAAGGCATTCGTGCGGGTCCGAACTTGATCGCGCCCATTCCGTCCGACGCAGTTTCTACCTTTTCGGCATGGCCAAGCACCCGTCGCGAATCGACCTGCTGGAGCTCGACATCGATCTCCGTCTCGCCGACCTGTGGCGGGAGGCGGGCGACATCTCCGAGTGGAATCTCGACGTCGTCGCAGCGTTCCTCCGGGCTGCGTACGGCAAGGGCTACTGCGACGCGCTCACCGAGGACGCTCCCGGCTCGCTCTGCCACGATCACGGTTACCGGGTGCCGGCGCGCCGTCAGGCTGCGTCCAAGAGCTCCTCGTAGATTCCGGCACCGGTACGATCCGGGTTGTGAAGAGGAGCCCGGCTCGCCTCGTCATCGCACTTTCGGTCGCTGCCGTCCTCGCGGTCTTCATCCTGTACACGTCGATCGCGGGCGCGGGCACGCCGCAGATCTCGCCGAGCACGCTCGGCCAGCACACGGGCGAGGACGTCCTTCTCGTCGGCACCGTCGTCGGCCACGTCGCCGGCGACGCCCACGCAGGCGGCATGCACTTCCTGCTCAAGGACGATCACGGCGCCAAGCCGGCGCGCACGCGCGTCCTCTACTCCGGCAGCGTCCCCGACCTCTTCCGGACGGGGCGGCAGATCGTCGTCGAGGGGACGCTCCACAACGGGACGTTCGTCGCGAAGCCGGGCTCGCTCGTGACGAAGTGTCCGTCGAAGTACACGCCGGCGAAGTCAAGTAACACGTAGTGGCCGCGCTCGGCCGCGCTGCGCTGCTCCTCAGCTTCGGGCTCGTCGCGTACGCGCTCGTCGGCGGTTCGTTCGCGGCGTGGAAGCGCCGGCGCCGGCTCGCGGTCTCGGCGCAGAACGCGCTCGTCGCGTCGTTCGCGACGACGCTCGTCGCCGCGCTCGTCCTGTGGATCGCGCTCGCGCGCCGCGACCTCTCGTTCGTCTACGTCGCGCAGCACACGAGCCACTCGCTGCCGCTCGGCTACGCGCTGTCGGCGTTCTGGGGCGGACAGGAGGGCTCGCTGCTGCTCTGGCTGCTCGTGCTCACCGGGTACGCCGCGCTCGCCGTCCTGCTGAATCGCCGCTCGCGCGACCTCATCGCGTGGACGGTGCCCGTGCTCGGCGGCATCGCCGTCTTCTTCGCGTTCATGCTCTGCTTCGTCTCGAGCCCGTTCAAGACGGCAGCCGCTCCGGCGGACGGCGCCGGGATGGTGCCGAGCCTGCAGAACCCGTACATGCTCGCGCACCCGCCGCTGCTCTATCTCGGCTACGTCGGCCTGACGATCCCGTTCGCGTTCGCGATGGGCGCGCTCCTCGCGAAGCGCACCGACGAGCGCTGGATCGTCGCGACGCGACGGTGGACGCTCGCCGCGTGGGCGTTCCTCGGCGTCGGGCAGCTGCTCGGCGCGCACTGGGCGTACGTCGAGATCGGGTGGGGCGGCTACTACGCGTGGGACCCGGTCGAGAACGCCGCGCTGATGCCGTGGCTCGCGTCCACTGCGTTCCTGCACTCGGTGATGATCCAGGAGAAGCGCGGGATGCTGAAGGTGTGGAACGTGACGCTCGTGACGCTCGCGTTCTGCCTCTCGCTCTTCGGGACGTTCCTCACGCGCTCCGGCGTCGTCAACTCGATCCACTCGTTCTCGCAGAGCCCGATCGGCGGCTGGTTCCTCGGCTTCATCGCGCTCGTCGTCGTCTTCTCGGTCGCGCTCATCTACATCCGTCTGCCGCTGTTGCGCGCGCGGACGCGGCTCGAGTCGCTCGTCTCGCGCGAGGCGACGTTCCTCTACAACAACCTGCTGCTCGTCGCGCTCGCGCTCACGATCCTGTGGGGCGTCGTCTACCCGCTCCTGACGCAGGCGGTGAACGGGACGACCCGCTCGGTGTCGAAGCCGTACTACGACTTCTTCCTGCACGCGTTCGGTCTCCCGCTGCTGCTCCTGATGGGAATCGGCCCGCTCGTCGCGTGGAGGCGCGCGTCGCTGCGCGCGCTCGGGAAGACGTTCGCTATCCCGGCCGCGTTCGCCGTCGTCACGGGAGCCGCGCTCCTCGGCGCGGGCTTCGGCAGCTCGCTGCCGGGGCTGCTCGCGTACACGTTCTCGGCGTTCGTCGCCGCGTCGATCGTGCTCGAGTTCGTCCGGGGCCGCCGCGCGACGGGATCGCTCATGCGGCTCGTCGGACGAAACCGCCGTCGGTACGGCGGCTACCTCGTGCACGCGGCGATCGTGCTGCTCGCCATCGGCATCGCCGGCTCCAGCGCGTACCAGACCGTGCGTGAGCGCAGCCTCCAGCCGGGGCAGTCGATGAAGGTCGCCGGGTACACGCTCACGTACCAGTCACTCCAGAACCGACAGCTGCAGAACGCGCAGCAGACGAGCGCGGTCGTATCCGTCTCACGCGGCAGCTCGCACGTCGCGACCCTCCATCCGGGGAAGAGCTGGTTCCCGGTCGAGCAGTCCTCGTCGAACGACGTGTCGATCTACCACGACCCGCGCAACCTCGGCGACGTCTACACGATCGCGGACGGCATCGCGAAGAACGGGACGCTCGACCTCAAGGTGCTCGTGAAGCCGCTCGTCAACCTCGTGTGGGCGGCGGGCTTCGTCTTCGTCTTCGGCGCGCTCGTCGCCATGTGGCCGGATGCGGTCGAGCAGCGGCGGCTCGCCGATCGCTACGCCGCCGTCCCGGTATGACCCTCGCGCTCGTGCTCGGCGCCGTGCTCGCCGTCCTCGCGGTGCTCGCCGTGGCGCGCCCGTTCCTGCGTGAGCCCGTGGCGGCGAGCGACACACTCGACGAGCCGGGCGAGCTCGAGCGTCGCCGGCTGTCGCTCGCGGAGGAGCGCGACCGCGCGCTCTTCGCGCTGAAGGAGCTCGAGTTCGACCATCGCACGGGAAAGATCTCGGACGACGATTACCGCCGTCTCGTCGGCCCGTTCAGGCGGGCCGCGGCCGAGGCGTTACGTGCGCTCGAGCCGCGGGCAGAAGCACGCCATGCCCGCGTCGCACGACCAGGCTGACCAGGCGAGTCGCTACCAGGCGGAGACCCACTGGTTCGGCGTTCCGCCGCAGCTCGTCCTGCTTGGCCTCGCAGCCGTCCTGTTCGTCCTGGCCGTCGTCCTGTTCGCCGGCGGCAACTGGGCGGTCGGCCTCGTTCTGCTCGGGCTCGCGGCGCTGATCACGGCAGCGTTCCTCGAGGTCGTGCGACGGCGTCCGGAGTCGGAGTGGCTTCGCTCCGCGTACTGGGGGGCGAGCTCGCATCTGGAGCTCGTGCGGGCTCGCACGAAGGCCGTGGCGGACGTTCAGCGTCTCCGCGGCTCCCGGGCCGTGATCGAGTCCGACCGCCGGATGGAGCTGCTGCGGCTCGGGGAGGCCGAGGGGAGCAAGGACAGCGTGGCCGCCGAGGCTGCCCGTGAGCGCCTGCGGGAGCTGGAGCGGGCCGAGCAGGCCCTGGAGGGCCGGGAGGAGGCCGGAAAGGCCCTGGCGGACGAGCGGATCGCCCGGGTGCGCCTCTCGGTGCAGGAGACGTTGGTGGTCGAGCCGGAGCCGCCGGACGACGACCGCCTCCCAGCAGCGTAAAGTCCGTGCAAGGGGCAGGGACGCGGCGCGTCCCGACGAACCTCATTTTCGATGGCCAGACGCGTCGCGGTCCTCCTCATCCTCGGATTCGCCCTCGTGGCGGCGCCGGCGTTCGGCGGTGACAACCTCGGCCAGCAGAAGGCAAGCCTCGACGCCAAGCTCGCCGCCGTGCAGGCCAAGATCGCGGCCGCGCGCACTCGCGAGTCGCACCTGAACACGCAGATCGGGGGACTCAACACGCAGATCTCGGCGCTCGAGTCGAAGGTCGGCGGCGTCTCGTCGAAGCTGTCGTCGCTCCGCGCCGATCTCGCGCTCCATCAGCGCCGCCTCAACACGCTCAACAAGCTGTACCGGTTGCAGACGTCGCGCTACCACGACCTTCGGCACGAGTACTCGCTCGCGCTCATCCGTCTCGACAACCGGCTCGTCTCGATCTACAAGCAGCCGAATCCGGGGACGATCGATCTCGTGCTGCAGGCGAAGAGCTTCCAGGACGTCCTCGACGAGCTCAACTACCTCGGCATCGTCGCGAAGGCGGACAAGACGATCGCCGCGCAGGTGCAGAGCGCGAAGCTGCAGGTCGCGGCGGCGCGGAAGCACACCGCTTCGATTCGTCTCACCGTCGCGAACGAGGCGAACAAGATCAACGCGTACGTGCAGCAGGAGGCGAACCTGCGCACCTCGCTGCTCGTGAGCCAGGGGAAGCTCTCGGTCGTGAAGTCGAGCAGGACACACGCTCTCTTCGAGACGAAGGCGCAGGAGCAGGCGGCCCAACGCGAGTCGGACGCGATCCAGGCGGCGAGCGCGGCGATCGAGGCGAAGATCCGCGCGGCGTCGACCGGCAACCCCAGCGGGACCGTGGCGACGGCGAGCGCCGCCGGGCTCATCTGGCCGGTGCAGGGACCGATCACGAGCCCGTTCGGCCCGCGCTGGGGCGGCTTCCATCCGGGCATCGACATCGGCATCCCCGAGGGCACGCCGATCCACGCTGCCGCGGCAGGGACCGTCATCTACTGCGGGTGGGAGAGCGGCTACGGGAACCTCGTCGTGATCGATCACCACAACGGCATCGCGACGGCGTATGCGCACCAGTCGCGCATCGAGGTCAGCTGCAACCAGAACGTCGACCAGGGCCAGGAGATCGGCCTCTCCGGCTGCACCGGCTTCTGCACCGGCCCGCATCTGCACTTCGAAGTGCGGGTCAACGGCGCGCCTGTGGACCCGCTCGGCTACTTGCCGTAACCGGCCCAGGCCCATCCCCGTTTATTGTTTTGAACTGAGGTTTCTGAGGTCGTCTCCCGACGACGCCGGCCGCCTCCCCCGGGGCGGCCGGTCGATCTCTACAGGCCGAACTGGGAGGCGAGCAGGTAGACGTTCAGGCCCGCGATGAGTGCGGACACGGCGATGGCGGCCGCGCTCGTGAGGCGCCCGTTCACGTAGGAGCCCATGACGTCGCGATTCCGCGTCAGCAGCACGAGCGGGAACGAGCGCGAACGGGATGCCGAAGGAGAGGACGACCTGGCTCAGGACGAGCGTGCTCGTGGGGCTTGCGCCGATCGCGAGGACGACGAGCGCCGGGATCATCGTGACCGCGCGTCGCACCACGAGCGGGATGCTCAGGTTGACGAAGCCGGCCATGACGACCTGGCCGGCATACGTGCCGACGCTCGACGACGAGGCGCCCGATGCGAGCAGCGCGACCGCGAACGCGAGCGCGGCCGTCCCGCCGACGAGATGTCCGAACTCCGCGTGCGCCTGCTGGATCGTGTGCAGCCCCGAGAGCGCGGGCGTATGGAACAGCTTCGCAGCGACGGCGAGCATCGCGAGGTTGATCAGCCCGGCGAACCCGAGCGCGACGAGCACGTCCACTCGCTCGAATCCGAGCACGCGCCGCCGCTCGCCCTCGTCGCGCACCGGGGTGCGGCCCTGCGTGAGCGCAGAGTGGAGGTAGATGGCGTGCGGCATGACCGTCGCGCCGATGATGCCGACGGCGAGATAGATCGACGAGCTGCCCGCGAGATGCGGGATGAACGTGTCGCGCAGCGACGACGACGCAGACGGCCCGATCTTCAGCGTCTCGTACAGGAAGCCGAGGAAGATGAGGCCGAGGAGCGCGGTGATCGCGAGCTCGAAGCGCCGGTGGCCGTGGCGCTGCAGCTCGAGGATGCCGAACGCGATGGCGCCGGTCATGAACCCGGCCGGGAGCAGCGGGACGTGGAAGAGGAGGTTGAGCCCGAGCGCCGCGCCGAGGAACTCCGCAATGTCGGTCGCCATCGCCATCAGCTCGGCCTGCACCCACAGCGATCTGCTGACCCAGCGCGGATAGCGCGTCTCGGCAGAGCTCCGGCAGATTGCGGCCCGTGACGATGCCGAGCTTCGCCGAGAGATACTGGATGAGCATCGCCATGAGGTTCGCGGCGAGCACGACCCAGAGCAGGAGGTAGCCGTACTTCGCGCCGGCCTGGATGTTCGTGGCGAAGTTCCCGGGGTCGACGTATGCGATCGCGGCGACGAACGCCGGCCCGAGCATCGCGAGCGTCCCGCGCACGCGTCCGCGCGCGAACAGCGCCTCGAGCGGGCTGAGCCCGCCGGGACGGTCGAGGACGGCCGCGCCGGAGTCGACGACGGGAGGGCTCACGCGGTGACCCGCATCGCGCGGGCGAGCACTGCGCCGAGCACGTGCACGTCGCCGCAGGAGCGGACGTACAGCGGGCCGTCGAACGGCTGGCGCTCGACCACCTCGACCTGCGCGCCCGGGGCGATCCCGCGCTCGCTGAGGAACCGGAGCATGGCGGGGTCGGAGTCGGAGATGCGGACGAACGTGCCCTGCTCGCCCGGCTCGAGCGTGTACAGGCTGCGGCTCTCGTCCGCCGGGACGGTCAGCTCGCGGCTCGGGATCGGATCGCCGTGCGGGTCGAAGGCGGGGTCGCCGAGCTTCGCGGCGATCAGCTCCTCGAGCTGCTCCGAGAGGACGTGCTCGAGCACCTCCGCCTCGGCATGCACCTCGTCCCAGGTCATCCCGAGGCTCTCCACGAGGAAGAGCTCGAGCAGCCGGTGGTGGCGGACGACCTCGAGGGCGACGCGGGTGCCGCGTTCGGTGAGGCGCACGCCGCGATACGGCTCGTGCTCGACGAGCCCGAGGGCCGTCAGCTTGGGGAGCATCCCCGAGACGGAGGCGGGGCGGACGTCGAGGCGCTCGGCGAGCGCGGTCGTCGTCACCGAGCCGTCCCCGGGGTCCAGCGCGTAGATCGCCTTGAGGTAGTCCTCGACCGCAGGCGTAACCGTCTCAGGTTCAGGCATGCCTAAATCATAGCTGAGGCACCCCTTACTGGGGACAGACCCCGTAACGCAGAGCGTGACCGTTCCGCGACGCTGCCGTATCGGGATCGCGGCTAGGGCCGGATGAGGCGCAGGTCGGGAAGCTGCCGCCAGCGCTCGTCGAGGTCGAAGCCGTAGCCGACGAACAGCTCGTCGGGCACGACGAAGCCGACGTACCGGACGGGGAGGTCGTCCACGAGGCGCCGGTACGGGCGGTCGAGGAGCGTGATGGCCGCGATCGAGCGCGGGCGCCGTAGCTCGAACGTCCGCACGAGGTAGTTCAGCGTCAGGCCTGTGTCGACGACGTCCTCGACGACGATGACGTCGCGGTCGAGGATGTCGAGGTCGAGATCCTTGAGGACGCGGATCTGCTCGTGGCCGCCCATCTGCGCACTCCCGTAGCCGGCCAGCTCGACGAAGTCGAGGTTGTGCACGATCGGCATCGCACGCGACAGGTCGGCGAGGAAGACGAGGCTCGCCTTCAGAGAGCCGACGAGCACGGGCTCGAGGCCCGCGTAGTCGCGGCCGATCTCGGCGCCGAGCTCGCGAACGCGCACGGCCAGCTCCTCGGCGGAGAGGTAGACCTCCCCGATCCGGGGGTCTAGGACGCCAGGTCGAGGTGGAAGTGCTGGGCCAGCCGTTCGAGATCCCGTTTGTAGAAGAGCTTCACCTTGACGTCGGGATACCGCGCACGGAGCTTGCGCAGCTTCCGGTTCTTGCGGGTCACGAGCGACTGCTTCATCACTGTGAGCTCGACGTAGAGGTCCTGGTCTGGGAGGTAGAAGTCGGGCGTGAACGCCTCGAGGGTGCGGCCGTCGGCGTCCTCCTCGAGGACGAAGGTCCGCGGCTCGTATTCCCACGGAAGACCGTAGTAGTCGAGCACCTTCGCGCACTCCAACTCCGCCTGGCTTGCGAAGCGAGGCGGTTCGGAACCACGGAAGACCTGGAAAACCGGGGATTCGAGCCCCATCTGAAGGGCAAGGTACCGATCGGGTCGGACGGTGAAACCGTCCGTAGACTTCCGCCATGGCGGGGAACAACGGGAACATGTTCACGCTCGTCCAGCTTTCCGACCTGCATTGCGGGACGCAGTTCTTCCTGCCGAACCTCCTCGAGCGCGCGATCGCCGAGGTGAACGAGCTCGTTCCGGACGTCGTCGATCGTCTCCGGCGACCTGACGACGCACGGGTTCAAGGACGAGTACCAGCTCGCGAAGCGCTACCTGGACACGATCGAGTGCGAGTCGATCGTCGTCATCCCCGGGAACCACGACTCGCGCAACGTCGGCTACGTCCACTTCGAGGAGCTGTTCGGCGACCGCAACTCGGTGCTGCGCTTGAACGGCGTGGCGATCGTCGCCGTCGACTCGACCGAGCCGGATCTCGACAACGGGCAGATCGGCCGCGGCCGCTACCGGTGGATCGAGGAGCAGTTCGCGGAGCCCGCCGACCTGCGCGTCTTCGTCCTGCACCACCACCTCCTGCCGGTGCCGGGGACGGGCCGCGAGCGCAACATCGTCAACGACGCCGGCGACGCGCTCGAGGCGCTGCAGCACGCAGGCGTCGATCTCGTGCTGTGCGGGCACAAGCACGTCCCCTATGCGTGGCAGCTCGAGGGCCTCTTCATCGTCAACGCCGGCACGGTGTCGTCCTCGCGCCTGCGCGGGAACGGAAAGCCCTGTTACAACGTCGTCGAGGTCGACGGCACGCACGTGGACGTGTGGCGCAGGTACCCGTTCCACGGGCAGGAGAAGATCATCCAGTTCTCGACCGACACGAAGACGTACGAGAAGTACACGGCGCGCATCGAGGGCGAGGTGACGACATCGCGGTGAGAGCCGTGGCGATCGTCGACGGCGAGCACTATCCCGAGGTCGTGCGCGCGGCGCTCGACGAGTTGCCGTACGAGTTCGTCGCCGTGCGCTTCGTCGGCGGGACGGACGAAGCTGCGCGGCGCGCCCGACTACGGCGTTCCGATCGTCGACGACATTCCCGACGTCGACATCGCGATCGACCTGACCGACGAACGGCGCACCGATCTGATCGCCGACTTCCTCGCCGCCGGGATCTCCGTCGTCGGCGCCGACTTCCGTTTCGATCCGCCGCCGCTGCACGACGTTCGAGCTGCCGTCGATCTCGGTCATCGGCACGGGTAAGCGCGTCGGCAAGACGGCAGTGACCGCGCACGTCGCTCGACTGCTCGCGCGCGACCGCGACGTCGTCTGCGTCGCGATGGGCCGAGGCGGGCCGTCCGAGCCGGAGCTCGTGACGACGCCGCCGACGCTCGACGAGCTCGTTGCGCGCTCGCGCGCAGGGCAGCATGCGGCGTCGGACTACCTCGAGCTCGCCGTGCTGACCGGCCTGCCGACGGTCGGATGCCGACGCGCAGGCGGCGGCATCTCCGGCGCGCCGTTCGTCTCGAACGTCGTCGAGGGCGCGCGGCTGGCGGCGTCGCTCGACCCCGACGTGGTCGTCTTCGACGGTAGCGGCGCGGCGATTCCGCCGATCGCGTCGACCGTTCGCATCCTCGTCGGCCGCGAGCCGTTCCGCGAGCGGATCAGCGACATCGTCCTCGACGAGCTCGAGCTGCGCCTTCAGCCGACGGAGCCGCTCAGCGGCCGCGTCGCCGTCTTCACGGCCGGGCCTGCGGCCACCGGTCACCTCGACGCGGAGATCGTCCACGTCTCGCACAACCTCGCGCGCCGCGACCTGCTGCGCGCGGAGCTGGAGCGTGTCGACGCCGACACGTATCTCGTCGAGCTGAAGGCGGCCGCCGTCGACGTCGTCGTCGAGCACGCTCTCGCGCACGGCCGGCGCGTCGTCCTGGCGGGGAACGACGTCGTCGTCCGAGGGGCTCGACGAGGCAGTCCTCGCGCTCCTCCCGCAGGAGGCGCGGGCGTGAGCGACCGGCCGCTCGTCATCCTCATCGGCGGCGCGACCGGCACCGGCAAGTCGACGGTCGCGACGGAGATCGCCTACAAGCTCGGGATCACGCGGCTGACCTCGACGGACTCGATCCGGCAGACGCTGCGCGCGTTCTTCTCGCACGAGTTCATGCCGACCATCCACTACTCGAGCTTCTCCGCGGGCCAGGCGGTCCCCGACGCGGACGATCCGCTCGTCGCCGGCTTCCTCGAGCAGTCGCGCAACGTGCTCGTCGGCGTGAACGCGTCGATCGAGCGCGCGCTCCAGGAGGGCTGGTCGATCATCTTCGAGGGCGTCCATCTCGTTCCCGGGCTGCTACCCACGCAGCTGGAAGGCGCGATCGTGTGCCCGTTCGTCCTGACGATCGAGGACGAGGACGAGCATGCGCGCCACTTCTTCTCCCGTAACGCCGGCAGCGAGCGGCCGCTTGCGAGCTACCTCGACCACATCGGCGACATCCGGCGGCTGCAGACGTTCATCGTCGGCCGCGCCGAGCGCGAGGGAATCCCGGTGATCGAGAACGTCAGCGCCGAGCAGGCCTCCGCGCAGGTGATCGACATCGTCCAGTCGGCGGCTGCGAGAGTGACGCTGTGAGCGACACGCTCGAGGAAGAGCTCGTGGTGGACGGCGAGGTCGACAACGACACGCCGTGCATGTGCCAGTCGTACCTCCGCGCGACCGAGCGGGCCGCACTCCTCTCGGCTCGCTGGCTCGGCCGCGCCGACCAGGAGGGGGCGGAGGAGGCGGCCGCGACGGCGATGCGCGAGGCGCTCGAGCTCCTGCCCATTCGCGGACGTGTCGTCCTCGGCTCCTCGGAGGAGGCAGGGCTTGCGTCCGGCTTGACGCTCGGCACGCGGCGGCCCCGACGTCGACCTCGCGCTCGACCCGCTCGAAGGCCGCGGCGTGGTCGCGCGCGGCGGCAACGGGGCGATGTCGATGATCGCCGTCACCGATCCCGGCCAGCTCATGTCCCTCCCGGACATGTACATGCGGAAGATGGCGGTCGGGCCGACGGCGCGCGGCGCGATCGACCTGACGCGCCCGATCGCGGAGAACATCCAGTCGATCGCGGAGGCGTTCGGCCGGCGCGTGAACGACGTGACGACGATCGTGCTCGACCGGCCGCGCCATCACGACCTGATCGAGGAGATCCGCGCCGCGGGCGCGCGCATCAAGCTCATCCAGGACGGCGACGTCACCGCCGCGATCTCGGCGGCGATCCGCGGGACGAACGACCACCTCGCGATCGGCATCGGCGGCACCCGGCAGGCGGTGCTCTCCGCCGCTGCGCTGCGCTGCCTCGGCGGCGAGCTCCAGGCGCAGTTCTGGCCGACGACGCGCGGCGAGATCGACGAGCTGCGCGAGCGGGGGATCGAGGACTACTCGCGCGTCTTCCACACGGACGAGCTCGCGCCCGGCGAGGTGATCGTCGCGGCGACCGGCGTCTCGAACGGCGACCTCCTGCGCGGCGTGCGCTTCCTCGCGGACAGCGCTCGGACGCACTCGCTCCTCATGTGCACCCGCTGCAACTGGGTGCGTTTCGTGGACGGCATCCACTTCTTCGCGCGCGAGCGGCGCGAGGATGTGCGCTTGATGGGGTACTGACCCCTACACTGGAGCCATGCCGACCAAGGAAGAAGTTCTCGAGCTGCTCCGCACGGTCGAGGATCCAGAGCTGGGGATGGACGTCGTCGATCTCGGCCTGGTGTACGACGTCGAGGTCGAAGGGCCGAAGGTGAAGATCATCTACAGCCTCACCTCGATGGGATGTCCCGCGGGGCCGCTCATCTCCGGTGACATGGACCGCGCCGCGCGCGAGGTCGAAGGCGTCGAGGACGTCGAGCTCGAGCTGGTGTTCGACCCGCCGTGGACGCCGGACAAGATGTCCGACGACGCGAAGTTCATCCTCGGCTTCGGCTAGAGCAGGATCCGCACCGCGGTGCGCGGCGGGCATCCGCGCCGGACGAGTCGCGTCGCGTCGTGCAGATCGACGTCGGTTCGGCTGAGGAGCAGCGCCTCGTACGGCGGGTAGCCGGCGCGCACGAGCTCCTGAAGCCGCCATTGCTGGACGGAGCTCGTCTCGGCGGCGCCCGATGTCGGTTTCGTCGGTGTCACGATGACATCCTTCCGCTTGGGGCTCCCCGTCAGAACGGGATTCGCCCGCACGGCGCCTTCCCGTTTCTGCGGATTCGCTCTGGCGGCGGCCGTGACAGCGTTGAGACATGTCGGGAATCGTCGTCGGCGTCGACGGGTCGGAAGGCTCCGAGCGCGCGCTCGACTGGGCTGCTGCCGAGGCCCGCATCCGTGGCGTGCCGTTGAAGCTCCTGCACGCGTGGTATCCGCCCGCGGCGCTGTACGGGGGCATCGGCTGGACGGGGATCGCCGGAGACGTGATCGCCGACTTCCGAACGCTCGCCGAGAAGCAGATGGACGAAACGTGCTCGAGGCATGCCGCCGCGCTCGACGGCCTCGATGTCAAACGCTGCGTCGTCGAGGATCTCGCCGCGCAGGCGCTGCTCGAGGCTGCAGACGGGGCCGATCTGCTCGTCGTCGGCACGCGCGGCCACGGAGGGTTCGCCGGTCTCCTCCTCGGTTCGGTGAGCCAGCAGTGCGCGCACCACGCGCCCTGCCCGGTCGTCATCGTTCCGGCGCATTCGAGCTCCTAGCTCCTTCGGGGATAACAAGATCGTCCTCGGCGGGCAGCTGATCGCGCTCGTCGCGATCCTCGTCACCGGTCGCGTGCTGGCGGGCCATCACCGCCCGCTGACGTGCAGGAACGGCACGTCTCCGTTCCAGCCTGCGAGAACCCGCACGGTGTTGCGGGCGTGATCACCGTCGCGTCCCGCGCGGACGCGGACCGCGCTCGGTGTAGCCCGCCTGGCGTCCAGCGCAGCAGCTCGGTCGCCGAGCACGAGCAACGGCTCGCCGTCGCGGAGGACGAATGCGCCGTCCGGAAGCTCGCTCCACCGGCCGCGGATCGTACGGGCCGAGCGCTCTGCGTGCAGCCGTTCGTCGACGTCGTCGGCGCGCCGCTCGCCGACGATCTCCAGGTAGCGGTTGTAGTCCTCCCGCCGGCACTCGGCGCACGGGCGGTGACCGGCTGCGAACGCGGTCGCCTCGTCGAGGAAGAAGAGGCCCGTGTAGCGGCCGGGCGGCATCGGATCTGCGCGGTGGCGGCCGCGGAACTCGAGCCGGCACGCGATCCAGCGCTTCACCTGGAACGGGCGCCGAATGCGTCCCTCTGCGTCGTGCAGGCAGCCGCGATTGCCGTACACGAGGCCGCGCTCCGGCACGGCGACGAGGTCGCCGAGCGGCGTCACGCGGTTCTGGCGCGGCATCACTCGAGCCTAATCCGCGCAAACCCCGATGAGTCGCCGGGGACGGTGTCTGACACTCCCGTGCATGGCGACCGTCGAGCTCCAGAGCCTCGTCACCGAGCTTCGGCGCGCTGCCCGAACGGTGCGCATCGCAGACGCGATTCGAGCGGGACAGTCGTGCGTCACGTCGCTCATGAAGTCGCTGGACACCGACTTCCGGACCGCGCGAGTCGATCCGGAGGGTCTCGCCGCGATTCGCGCGTGGACGGCCGCGCTCGAGGTGGTGGACGTCGGCGACGTCGACCTGTTGCAGGAGCTGCTGTACGGGATCGACGCACTCGTTCGCGTGCACCTCTGGCGGGAAGCGCACCTCCCGCTCGAGACGCCGGCGACGACCCAGATCTAGATCGACAGCACGATCTTTCCGAGCTGCTCGCCGGCCTCGAGCCGCGCGTGCGCGGCGCGGATCTCCTCGAGCGGCACGATCTCGTCCACGACCGGCAGTGCGCGACCGCTCGCCACGAGCTCGTATGCGCCTTCGAAGTCGGCCTTCGTCCCCATCGTCGAACCGAGAATGGTGAGCCCCTTCCACCACACGCGGTGGAGCGCCGCCGGCGGGTTCGGCCCGCTGGTCGCACCGCACACGGCGATGCGCCCGTCGCGCGCGGCGACGTCGAGCGACGTGCGCCACGTCGCCTCGCCGACGTGGTCGACGACGACGTCGGCGCCGTGGCCGTCGGTGATCTCGCGCACGGCGGCCTTCACGTCGCCGGTCGCGTGATTCACGACGGCATCCGCACCGAGCTCGCGTCGCGCGCGCGAGTTTCGCGTCGCTCGACGAGGTCACGATCGTCCGCGCACCGAGCGCGCGCGCGATCGCCAGGCCTGCCGTCGACACGCCGCTCCCGATGCCCCACAGCAGCACCCACTCGCCCTCGCGCAGGCCGGCGCGCGTGACGAGCATGCGATACGCCGTCTCGAACACGAGCGGGAACGCGGCCGCTTCCTCGAACGACATGCCGTCGGGGATGGGGTAGACGTTCGTCGCGGGGACGGCGATCAGCTCCGCATTCGTCCCGTCCCCGTGCTCGCCGACGACGTGGATGCTCCCGTCCGCCTGCTCGATGCCCGGGTTGATGACGACGCGCTCTCCGGTATCGACGCGGATGCCCGCCCCGTCGGCGCCGAGGATGCGCGGCTTCGGAACCGAGGGGAGCCCCTTCCTGATCCAGATGTCGAGATGGTTGAGCGCCGACGCGTGCAGCCGGACCAGCACCTCGCCCGGGCCGGGGGAGGGGTCGGGCACGTCCTCGAGCACGAGCACCTCGGGGCCGCCGTCCTCGTGAATACGGACAGCCTTCACGCGGGGCAGACTATCGGGGTGACTGCCGAGCACCTGGGCCAGCTCGCCGCCGAGCTCGGGATCGACGCCGTGGGCGTCGCACCGGCCGAGCCGTACGTCGAGACGGAGCGCCACATCCGCGAGCGCCGGGCGCGCGGGCTCTTCGCCGACATGCGCTTCACGATGGCGCAGCCGGAGGTGTCGTGCCATCCCGAGCGACTCCTGTCCGGCGCACGCTCGGTCGTCTCGGCGGCGCTCTGTTACTACGCGCCCGAGCCCGAGCGGCCCGCCGGCCACGGACGGCTTCCGCGCTACACCTGGTGGGACGCGTACGCCGACCTGCGCGAGAAGCTCGACGCGCTCGGCCGCCGAGCTCGGTGGCAACTATCGCGTGCTCGTGGACGCGAACCAGCACGTCGACCGCGAAGGCGCGGCCCGGAGCGGCGTCGGCTTCTACGGCAAGAACACGCTGCTCATCACGCAGCGGCACGGCTCGTGGGTCGTGCTCGGCACGCTCGTCACGGACGTCGAGCTCGCGCCGACACCGCGGCTCGACGCGGACTGCGGCTCGTGCCGCCTGTGCATCGACGCCTGCCCGACGGGCGCGCTCGACGAGCCGGGCACGCTCGACTCGACGCGCTGCCTCTCGTACTGGACGCAGTCGGAGCAGCCGATGCCCGAGGCGTACCGCGCGGAGCTCGGTGCGCAGGTGTACGGCTGCGACATCTGCCAGGACGTCTGCCCGTGGAACCGCGGCGTCGAGAAGCGGCGCGCGAATGCGGCGCTGCCCGCCGGAGCGGAGCCGCACGTCTCGCTCGCCGACTGGCTCGCGGCCGACCCCGTCGAGCTGCGCGACCGCTACCGCCGGCTGTACGTCCCGCGCAACGACGGCCGCTTCCTCCAGCGCAACGCGGCGATCGCCGCGGAGAACATGGATGCCTAGGCGTCCCGGTCACTGGCTCATCGGGCTGCGCGCCGCGCTCGTCGTCGTCGCGCTCGTCGACGTCTCGGTCACGGACTTCCCCTCCTCGTACCGGCCATGGGCATGGGCGGTCACGGGCATCTTCGCCGCGTCGACGCTGCTCTCGGCGGAGCTCGCGCGCAGGCAGCTCGATCGCGCCGCACGTCAGCGCGCGCGCGTGCTCGCGATCGCGCTCGACTCGATCGCGGCCATCGGGTTCGTCGCCGTCTTCTCGTACCAGCCGGGCGAGCCGTACCGCGCGCTCTACCTCGTCCCGATCGCCGAGGCAGCGCTCCGCTTCGGTCTCGCCGGCGGCGTCCTCGCCGGCGTGGTCATGGTCGGAGCAACGCTCGTCGTCGACGCGCTCGGCCCGGGCGTCGCCTGGTACACCGTCCTCTCGCGCATGCTCGTCGGCCTCCTCGCCGGCGTCGTCATCGGCCGCCTCCGCGACGGCCTCGCAGTACGCGCCGCCGAGGCGGAACGGCTGCGCGACGAGCTCGGCCGGCGCGGCGAGCTCCTCGAGGCCGCGAACCGCTGCGCGCGGGCGCTCGGCTCGTCGCTCGAGATCGAGACAGCATTCGGCGCGTTCATCCGCGAGCTGCGAGGGCTCGTCCCCTTCGACCGCACGGCGATCGTCCTCATCGAGGACGAGACCGCGAAGACGATCGCGACCGCGGGCCGCGGCGCGACCGAGCTCTTTCCGCCGGGGAGCTCCGGGTCGGTCCACGGCACGGTGCTCGAACGCGTGCGCGGCGGTGACGTGATCGTGCGCGGCGACCTCGAGCGGCACGAGTATCCCGAGGACGAGCTCTTCGCCGGGCTCGGGCTGCGGAGTGAGATCGTCGCGCCGCTGCTCGTGGGCTCGCGGCCGATCGGGATGATCGCGCTCTCGCGCACCGAGATCGACGCGTTCACGAAGGACGACGTCGAGATGATCTCGCTCCTCGGACGGCTCGCTGCGACTGCCGTGCAGAACATCCGCGCGTACGAGGCCGAGCATCACACGGTCGAGGAGCTTCGCCGGCTGTCGGCGCTGCGCGCGGACTTTCGTCTCGCTCGTCTCGCACGAGCTGCGCAGCCCGATGGCGGCCGTCATCGGTGCGGCACGCACGTTGCAAGAGCGCTGGCGCACCCTGTCTCCCGACCAGCGCGAGGCGTTCCTCGCCCTCATCGCGGACGAGACGAACCGTCTGGCGATCCTCATCGGAGACGTGCTGCACACCTCGCAGATCGAGGCGGGAACGTTCAGCTACAGCTTCAGCGACGTCGACCTCTCCCGGCTCGTCGAGGACGCGGTCACGACGGCGTCCATCGGCCAGGACGAGGTGCGCATCACCGCGAGCGTCTCGTCGTCGCTGCCGCACATTCGCGGCGACCGCGAGCGGCTGCGCCAGGTGCTCGGGAACCTGCTCGAGAACGCGATCAAGTACTCACCGGCCGGCGGCGAGGTCGGCGTGCATGCGCACCCGGAGAACGGCAAGGTGAAGATCTCCGTCGTCGACGACGGGCCCGGCATCCCGCACGACCAGCAGCGGCTCATCTTCGAGAAGTTCGGACGCGCCGACATCGCCGGCGGCTCGAAGCCGGGGACCGGGCTGGGCCTGTTCATCGCGCGCTCGATCGCGGAGGCGCACGGCGGAACGATCGATGTTCGTTCGAGCCCGGACGCGGGCTCGACCTTCACGTTGACGCTGCCCGCGGCCTAGCGGCCGGAACTACGGATGAGGCTCGGCGATCTCCCGGATGCCGGGTGGGGGTGGGACGGGGGACCATCGGCTCATGCGGGAGATGCTCTTCGTAGGCCGTGGCGGCGAGGGGGTCGTGCTCGCGTCGCAGATCATGGCCGAGACGTTCGGGCGGGCAGGGTTCTACGTCCAGACCTTTCCGGAGTTCACGGCCGAGCGCCGCGGAGCGCCGATCTCCGCGTTCCTGCGCTGGAACGACTCTCCGATTCACCGCCGCTACAAGATGAGGGCCTGCGACGTCCTCGTTCACATCTCGCCTTCTCCGCCCTCGGAGCAGGCCTTGCGCACGGTGAGGCCGGGCGGGCTCGTCGTCCTCAACCGGGAGGAGCGCTTCCCGAGCACCGGCGCGTTCATGATCGCGCGGGCGCCGGCGTCGCGCATCGCCAGGCGTAACGCCATTCTCTCGTCGGAGGGCCGACCGATGGGGAACGTGGCGCTCCTTGGCGCGTGCACGAAGCTTCTCCTTCCGCAGGGACTCGAGCAGCTCGTTGCGGCGGTCGAGTTCCGGCTGGGCGCCGGCGCCGACGCGAACGTCCAGGCCGCCCGCGAGGGATACGCGCGCTGCACGGTGCAGCCTGCGCGTCTCGGAGACACTGCTCTCGCGTCCGGGTCGGCTGCCCAAGTCGCGCCACCCGTGCGGCCCCGCTATCCGATGAGCACCATGGACTCGCGCGACAACCTCACCGGCTCGTGGTCGCTCGACCGGCCGGTGTTGACGGAGCAGTGCACCGCCTGTGCTGTGTGCGCCCTCTTCTGCCCGGAGGCGGCGATGACGAGAACCGACGGCGTCATGGTCGTCGACTATCTCCACTGCAAGGGTTGCGGCATCTGCGAGGCCGTGTGTCCCGTGCGGAACGCGATCGCGATGGAGGAGGTCGCAGCGTGAGGCAGCGGATCCCGAGCGGTCGCACTGTGATGACCTCGAACGATGCCGCGGCCTACGCGGTGATGCTCGCTCGTGTCCAGGCGATCGGCTGCTATCCGATCACGCCGCAGACGCTCATCGTCGAGCGGCTCGCGGATCTCGTCGCCGGACGAGAGGACGTCGAGTTCGCCAACGTCGAGAGCGAGCACTCGATGCTCGGATACGTCATCGGTGCCGCGCGGGCCGGAGTTCGAACGTTCACCGCGACGTCGTCCCAGGGACTGCTGTATGCGCACGAACAGCTGCATCGATCGTCGCGCGAGCGGATCCCACTCGTCATCGTCGACGTCAACCGCGCCGTCTTTGCGCCGTGGAGCATCGAGCCGGACCTGTCCGACAGCATGAGCCAGCGCGACACCGGCTGGATCCAGATGTACTGCTCCTCCGCGCAAGAGGTTCTCGACACCGTGCTCTGCGCGTATCGCATCGCCGAGACGGTGATGCTGCCGGTGATGGTCTGCGCAGAGGGGTTCCTTCTCTCGCACACGTCTGAGGTGGTGGACGTTCCCGAACAGGCGGACGTGGACGCGTTCATCCCGCCGCTCGACCCGCCGGAGGATTGGCTGCTCGACCCCGCGATACCGCGCGTGTTCTCGGCGCTGCCGGGCTCGCAGGACTACTACGCCTTCCAGCGCAACGTCGCCACCGCAATGGACGAGGCGAGGGGCGTGATCACCGCCGTCGACGGCGGAGTTCACCGAGCGCTTCGGACGCAGCAAGGTCGCGGCGCTCGAGATCGCGGGAAATCCCGACGCGGCGCGGGCGCTCGTGACGATCGGCAGCATCGGCGATACCGCACTGGAGCTTCTCGACGACGACGACGACCTTCTCGTCGTGCGCGTACACACCTATCGGCCGTTTCCTGCGGACGAGCTCTCGGCCGCTCTCGCCGACGTCGCGCACGTTGCCGTCATCGACCGCGCAGCCGCCTTCGGTTCGCTCGGCCCGCTCGGCGCCGACGTGCGAGCGCTCGGCCTGGACGCGCCGAACGTCGTCTGCGGGCTCGGCGGAGCGGAAGTGACGCCTGCGACGCTGCGCTGGGCACTCGAGCAGGCCGCCGCGACCGCCCCGATCTACGTGCCGGAAGGCGTGACGTAATGGCGTCGTGGCTCGACGATGTGGTCTCCGAGGAGCCGCTACTCCTGCCGGGTCACAGCGCGTGCGCCGGCTGCGGGCCGGCGATCAACCTTCACCACGTTCTTGGCGCGCTGACCGCGGCCGCACCCGAGTCGAAGATCGTGCTCGTCATCCCGGCGTCGTGCTGGACGATCATCGCCGGCATCTGGCCTGTCAGCGCCCTCGGAGTCGCCGTCCATCTCACGCCGTTCGCGTCTGCGGCGGCGGAGGCATCGGGAATCAAGGCCGCGTTGCGGCTGCGAGGTCACGGCGACGCGACTGTCGTGGTGTGGGGCGGAGACGGATCGACGGCCGACATCGGGTTCTCAGGCGTGTCGGCGGCTGCAGAGAGGAATGAGGACATCATCTACGTGCTCAACGACAACGAGGCGTACATGAACACGGGCGTGCAGAAGTCCGGCGCGACGCCCGAGGGAGCGTGGACGACGACGACACCGGTGCGCGCACCGAAGGCCGGACCCAAGAAGGACATGGCTCGGATCATGGCTGCGCACGGGATCCCGTACGTGGCGACGCTCGCGCTCGGATCCGTTCCGATGCTGCGCGACTTCAGGTCGAAGGTCACGAGGGCCGCCGAGCTGCGGGGGTTCCGGTTCTTGCACGTGCTCGGCGCATGCCCGCCGGGGTGGAGATATCCAACGGATCAGTCGGTCGAAGTGACGAGGCTCGCGGTCGAGTCCCACTACTTCCCGCTCGTCGAGTGCGATCACGGCACGTGGCGGGTGACGCTTCAGCCGAAGCATCAGGTCCCCGTGCGTGACTTCCTACAGCTGCAGGGACGCTTCGCCCATCTATCTCCTGACCGGCTCGACGAGATCCAGTCGCACGTCGACGAGCGCTGGGCGTTGCTCGGCGCGGACCGCTAGACGCGCGCGCGAAGACGCTCGACGCCGAGCTCCTTCGCGAGCGTGCGGGCGCGCGCGGCGATGCGCGTGCGCAGCTCCTGCGGCTCGACCACGATCGCCTCTCCGCGCTTGGAGAGGATCTCGCTCTCGAGCCACTCGTCGCTCCCGACCGACAAGTCGCGCAACGCGGACTTGTCGGTGAGCCGCCGCGCACCGCGCTCGAGCTCGTAGCGCGCGATCGCCGGCGTGTACAGCACGGTCGCGTGCCGCGCGTCACGGAGGCGGACGGGCTCGAAGTCCTCGCGGACATCGAACTTCTCCTTCGTCAACTTCGCGCTGCGCATCCGGTCGAGCCGGAAGGAGCGCTCGCCGTCGCTCGTGCGGTCCCACGTGTGCACGTACCACCAGGGCAGCGCGCGCGAGAACGTGTACGGCTCGATGACGCGCGTCGACGGCTGCGCGTCCGACTCCTTCTGGTACTCGATCTCGACGAGCCGGTGCTCGCGCATGCCGCGCGCGAGCGTCGAGACGAGGTCTTCCTCGCTCGGCTCGATGTGCGGCTCCGGCGTCTGCTGCAGCTCGAACTGGCCGAACGTCTCCTCGAGCTTCTTGCGGACGCGGTCGAGCGGCGTGTGCGCGTCCACGGCGATCATCGGGCCGACGTACTCGAGCGCGAGGCGGATGGCCCGCGCTTCGAGCGGCGTCAGGCGGGGAGCCATGCGGAACGTGTCGCCCCACAGCTCCTTGTCGACGTGCACCGCCCCTTCGCGCAGCTCCGCGTAGACGGTGTAACAGCCGCCGCCGAAGTTGACGAGGTTGAGGAGCGAGAGGTGCTCCTCGAGCTCGTCGGCCGGGATCGACGGGAAGCGCTCGAGCAGGTCGGCGAGCGGGATGGCCGCCTCCTTGCTCTCGCCGCAGGCCGCGAGGAGGTAGGCGAGCAGCGCCTGGAGCACGGCGAAGCGCTCCGGCGCGACCGGGCCTGCCGGCCGCTCCTGGGCGCCGTCCACGCCGCGCACCTGCGCCTCGCGGGCGGGCACCGGCGCAGGGCCTTCGTGGCCGTCGCGCACGCGGCGGAGCGAGGTCGCGACCTCGCGGCGCAGCTCCTCCGGCTCGAGCGGGACGGCGCGGCCGTCCTGGCGCAGCACCCAGCTCGTGAGCTGCTCGAGGGACGAGTACTCGGTGATCCAGACGCCGTCCTCGAGGCGGCCCGCGCTGCCGTACGCGCGCTGCACCCACCAGGCGGTGTCGCCGGGCACCTCGATGCGCGCCTCGCCGACGATGTCGCCGATCTGCCACGGCGGCCGGCCGCGGAACTGCTCGATGTCGAAGTCGACCGGAACGCGGAAGTCGCGCTCGCGTCGCGTCGCGAACCGGATCTCGCCGCGGATGCGCGACACGCGGAACGTGCGCAGGTCGTCGCGGTCGAGGTCGTGGCCGACGACGTACCAGACGCCGTTGTCGGGGAGGAGGGCGAACGGGTTCAGCGTCCGCTCCGACTCGACGTCGCGCGAGATCGACCAGTAGTCGAACTTCACGGTGCGCTGCTTCGAGATGGCGCCCTCGAGCTTCGCCAGGCGGCCGGGCATCTCGGGCGAGTAGTCGGGGTCGAGCACTTCGACGCGGTGCGCGGTCGCTGTCGGCGACTCGGCGAAGCCGGCGCGACCGAGCGCGAGGTTCTGCAGCGCAAGCCGCAGAGGCTCGGAGTACGCGAACTGGCCTTCGAGGAGATAGAGCGCCGTGTTGAGCGCGGAGAGCTCGTCGTTGTCGAGCTCGAGCTTCGGCAGGAAGTACTGCTCCGAGCGGAGCGTGTACAGCTCCTCGCCCGTGAACTCGTCGCGCTGCGACTGCAGCGGTACGCCGAGTGCGATCAGCTCGGCGCGGTCGGAGTAGAACCGGCGTGCGAACGCCTCGTCCGACATCTCCGAGTAGCCCTCGACGTTCGACTTCACGTCGCGCGCCGTGATCGCGCGCCGCTCCGCCATGAGGAACGCAACGAGCGAGAGCTGGCGAATCAGCTTGTCCGTGTCGTGCGACAACCTGAATCGAGCTTACTTCCGCAATCGCTGTGGAACGCGCTGTGGAAAACATCCGACCCCAGATTCCGTCAAGGCCGGAGCTAACGCGAAGCGTTAGCGGAGGCTGTACCAGCCCGACTCCGCTAAGGCGCGACCGAAGGCGGGAACCAACAGTCGCCAACGCTCGGGAAGCGCGAAGCACTTCTCCGCCTGAAGTGCGGAGCACTTCAGGCTGCAGCGCGCGCTTCGAGGTGCTGATGCGACGGGCAGTAGTCGCGATCGGGGAGCGGTGTGCGCTGGCACGGCTTGCCTTTGCGCGTCGTCGCGCGGCAGCGTGCAACACCGCCGTCGAGTGCACCGGCCTCGATCTGCTCCTGGATGAACGTCGACGCGGCGGTCACGCCGGCCTGCACGGCCCACGCCACTTCGGCCTGCGCGGTGATGGGGAAGTAGCGGCGGATGTCCTGGAAGAGCGCGCGGTCGGGCTTCGCGAAATACAGCGGATCCTTCGCAAGTCTCGACATCGTCTGCTCGCATGCCTCGAGCACGGCCCGCCTCGACTCGATCTGCGACTCACGGTCTGCATACGGGTCGATCAGGTCCTTGATCGAGCGATAAATCGCTCGCGAATACTGATACATGCAGTGTTGCAACTGGAGAGTCCGCTCTTCGATCACCAGTGTCGCCTTCTCCTATGAAGTCCCCGCCAACGCTTTGTTAATAGCGGGTTAATCGTCCTGCCTGCAACCCCTGCAACCGATCCTACACACTTCGGCCGCTGTTACAAAGTGGCGGCTTATGTTGCCGTCGTGAGCCAACAGGCGCACCGCCGTATTTGGGGTTCCGTGCCCCGTTACCGGGACGGTTTACACCTGGGCTAGGGGTGGGTGACCCGGGCCACGTAGGCGTCCGGGAAGCCCCTGCTGTGCGCCGCTGCGAGGCCGGCGACGGCGGCGGCCGGGGTGTGGAAGACCCCGGAGAAGACGACGTAGTAGCCCGGATGGAGGCTCGCGTACTCCGCGGAGACGAGGACGCCGGCCTTCGGGAGGCCTGCCGCCTTCGCCTGGCGGGCACGGGCAATGGCGACGGCACGGCCGGACGCAAGCGGCACGGACTGAAGGACGTCGGTGAAGGCCGTGCCCTTCCCCGGCCAGGCGGTGAGCCCGGGGGCGGCCGGCGGAGCGGGATTCTTGACGCTCGTGGTCGGGGTGCCCGGCGCCTTCGGGAGCGGCCCGGTCGTCACCGTCGGCTGCGGGGCGGCGGGGAGCGTCTTCGGCGCGGCGGGGGCGGTGGTCTCGCCGCCCGGGCCGGTGGGGACGTGCTGCGTCGCGACGATCGTCGTCCCCGAGTCGGACGTCGTCGCGGCCGAGACCGCCGTCGCGACGACGGCGACGACGAGGAACAGCAGCGCAGGCCAGACCCAGTCGCCCGGGTACCAGGGGAAGCGGCGCTGCCAGGCGGCCGCGAGCAGCCCGACCGTGCCCCGGTTCGTCGGGAGGCGCTCGCCGCACTCGAGGCAGTACTCCTGGAGCGGCTCGTACGCGACGCCGCACTTGGGGCAGTACTGCTGGTCGCGCTCGGTGCTCATCGAGCCTCGACGGGGCGGCCGCACTGGGCGCAGAAGCGCGCGCCCCAGAAGACGGCGGCGCCGCACTCGCAGCGGACAGCCGGGCGCGTGCGCCCGCGGGAGACCGCGGCGGCGATCAGCGTGTCGACCTCGGCGATGCGGTCCTCGAGCGTGACGAGGTCGCTGCACCGCTCGAGCAGCAGCTCCCGGCGGAACTGGTCGTGCCTGAACATCTCGAGCATGAGGCCGCCGAGATCGCGAAGCCGTTCCTCGCGCGCGCGAAGCAACTCCCGGCGCTCGCGGCGAAGCCTGCCGACCGGCGGCAGGCTGCGGCGAGCTGCGCGCGCGGACGGTGCCGGCGCCGTTTCCTCGCCAGCGCGACGAAAGCCCGGCAGGTGCGGCATCGCCGCGATGTATTGCGCAGTGTCGCCCGGCAGGTGCGCCGGCCGAATCCCGCGATCCAGAGGATCGCGAGTGCGAGCCCGACGATCGCGACCGGGATCCCCGCCCACGGGAGGAAGAACAGCAAGACGATTCCCGCGACGAGCAGGACGATCCCGACGCCGATCACGGCCTCGTTGTGCCCGCTTCGTCAGCGTTGAATCACGACGAGATGCTCTTCCGTCATCTCGCGCACTGCGTACGCCGGCCCCTCGCGCGTGTTGCCCGAGTCCTTCACGCCGCCGTACGGCATCTGGTCGCTGCGGAACGTCGGCGCCTCGTTCACCGTCACGCCGCCGAAGTCGAGCCGCTCGGCAGCGCGGAGCGCCGTTTCGAGCGCGGCGGTGAAGATGCCGGCCTGCAGGCCGTAGCGCGTTCCGTTCGCGCGGTCGATCCCCTCGTCGACGGAGTCGATCGCGTTGACGATGCACGACAGGGCCGAAGACCTCCTGGCAGCTCACCTTCGCGTCGTCGGAGACGTTCGCGATCACCGTCGGCCTGATCAGTCCATCCTGCTCGCCGCCGGTGAGCACGTCGCCGTCGGCCTCGGCGATCCACGAGAGGATGCGCTCGCGCGAGTCCGCGTCGATCACCGGCCCGACGTCGGTGTCGTCGTCGGCCGGGTCGCCGACCTTCAGCGCCTCGACCTTCGGCACGAACGCGGCGAGGAACGCGTCGAGCACCGGACGCTCGACGTAGATGCGCTGGACGGAGATGCAGCTCTGGCCCGCGAACGCGAACGCGTTCGCTGCGAGCTTCGTCGCCGCCGTCTCGACGTCCGCGTCGGCCGCGACGATGACCGGCGTCGAGTTCCCGAGCTCGAGCTTGACGCGCTTGCGCGGCGCGCGCTCCTGGAGCTTCCAGCCGACCTCGCTCGAGCCGGTGAACGTGATCATGCCGGACGCGCTCGTCCTCGACGAGGACGTCGCCGATCTCCGCTGCAGGACCGACGAGCACCGTGAGCCAGCCCTCGGGGAGTCCCGCCTCGTGCTCGAGCTCGGCGAGCAGCAGCGCCGACAGCGGCGTCGCGCTCGCGGGCTTGAGGACGACCGGGCATCCGGCGGCGAGCGCAGGCGCGATCTTGTGCGCGACGAGGTTGCACGGGAAGTTGAACGGCGAGATCGCGCCGACGACGCCGATCGGGCGTCGCAGCGTGAAGGCGAGCTTCCCTTCGCCGGCCTGCGCCGCGTCCATCGGGATCATGTGCCCGACGAGCGTGCGCGCCTCGACGGCGGCGAACGTGTACGTCGACATCGCGCGCGACGCCTCGACCCGCGCGGTCTTGATCGGCTTGCCGGCCTCCTCGGAGATCGTGCGGGCGACCTCCTCGTGCCGGCGGCCGATGAGGCCCGCCGTCTTGACGAGGATCTCCGCCCGCTTGTGCGCGGGCAGCGGATTCTCGAGCGCGCGCGCGGCCGCGTCGATGGCGCGGCGCGCGTCGTCGGCGCCGCTCTTCGGCGTCTGTCCGACGACCTTGCCCGAGTAGGGGGAGCGAACGTCGATCACGGCGTGTGAGTCTACGCAGGTGATCCGGCCTCACCTCGCCGCGACCGTCAAGGGCTTCCGGTCTACGTCCACACGATCGAGCATCCGGCGGGCCTCGTGCTCGTCGACACGGGGATGATCGACTCGACGCCGGAGCTCGACACCGAATGGGATCCCGTGCCGATGCCGGAGAACATCCCGCGCGACGTCTTCTGCGTGATCAACACGCATCTGGACTTCGACCACTGCGGCGGCAACCGGCTCTTCCCCGGCGTCCCGATCCACGTGCAGTCGCGCGAGCTCGCGGACCCGCGCGCGCCGCTCGAGTGGGTGCACTTCGACGGCGCGACCTACGTCGAGCACGACGGGGAGGCGGAGGTGCTGCCGGGCATCCGGCTCCTGCCGACGCCCGGTCACTCGCCGGGCCACCAGTCCGTGCTCGTCGACACGCCCGACGGGCTCGTCGTCCTCGGCGGCGACGTCGCGTACACGTTCCGCGAGCTCGGGAGCGGCGCGACCGAAGGGCAGCGGCGCGTGCTCGCGCTTGCCGCTCCGACGTGGCTCGCGCACGCGGAGCGGCCGAAGGTGCCGAGAGCGAACTAGCGGGTGAGCCGGAGGGCGGCGGCGGAGAGCACGCGCCGGCGAACCATGGGGGCCCGTGCGAGCAGCGAGCGGAACGACTGCGCGTTCAGGACGAGCAGCCGGGCGGGGCTCCTCGTCGTCACGGTCGCGGTGCGGGGCATGCCGGTGACGAGCGAGATCTCGCCGAAGAAGTCGCCGGGGCCGAGGGTGTTGACGATCTCGCCGTCGTGCTCGACGTCGGCGATGCCCTCTGCGAGCACGACGAACTCTCTGCCGTACAGCCCCTCGTGGGTCAGCGTGCGACCCTCGGGGAGGTCGATCTCGTCGACCGTCTTCGCGATCTTGGACAGCTCCCGGGTCGAGCAGTGCTCGAACAGCGGGACGCGCCGAAGCGCTTCGATCTTCGGATTCTTGGGCATACATATAAGACGTACCGAGGCGCCGATTTATTCCGGCGGAAGCCGCCTCCGTACGACGCAGATACAGTAATGAGGTGGCCGCGAGAAAGACAGATGCGCTGATCGTCGACGCCGTTCGGAGCCCGATCGGGAAGAAGAACGGCACGCTCTCGCACATCCGCGGCGACGACGTCTCGGCCCAGGTCGTGAACGGTCTCGTCGAGCGGAACGGGGTCGACCCGGCCGAGGTCGAAGACCTCCAGTGGGGCTGCGTCACGCAGATCGAGGAGCAGGCCTGGAACATCGGGCGGAACGTCGCGCTCACCGCCGGCTGGCCGGTGTCCGTCTGCGGGACGACCGTCGACCGGCAGTGCGGCTCGTCGATGCAGACGAACTTCAACGCCGCGGCCGCCGTGTGGTCGGGCCAGCTCGACCTCGTCATCTCCGGCGGCGTCGAGATGATGTCGCGCGTCCCGATGGGCTCGAACCGCGGCTCGATGTCCGACGCGGTGCACGAGCGCTTCGACATCGTCATGCAGGGGATCTCGGCCGAGGAGATCGCGGCGAAGTGGAATCTCTCGCGCGAGGACCTCGACCGGTACGCGTACGAGTCGCACATGCGCGCGGCGCGCGCGATCGACGAGGGCCGGTTCGAGAAGGAGATCATCCCGATCGACCTCGACGTGCCGTCGCCCGACTCGGGTTCGACGCTCGTGCGCACGCGCTTCGCCGTCGACGAGGCGGTGCGTCGCGAGACGACGTCGAGAAGATGGCCTCGCTCCAGCCGTCGTTCGTCGCGGAGGGCAAGGTCACAGCAGCCAACTCGAGCCAGATCGTCGACGGATCCGCGGCCGTGCTCGTCGCGTCGGAGGAGAAGGCGTCGGCGCTCGGGCTCGAGCCGCGCGCCCGCTTCCTCGGGTTCGGCATCGCCGGCGTCGACCCGCATCTGATGCTGCACGGCAATCCGCAGGCGTGCGACCGCGCGCTCGCGAAGGCCGGCCTGACGTGGGACGACATGGAGGTGATCGAGGTGAACGAGGCGTTCGCATCGGTCGTCCTCCAGTTCCTCGCCGACACGAACCTCGGCGAGCGGTGGGAGGCGGGTGACGTCAACCCGAACGGCGGCGGCATCTCGCTCGGCCATCCGCTCGGCGCGACGGGCGCACGCATCACGGCGACGCTCGTCTCCGAGCTCGAGCGCCGCAACGCCCGCTACGGCATCGCCGCCATGTGCATCGGCTTCGGCCAGGCGATCGCCGGCGTCGTCGAGCGCCTGTAGCCACTCGCGCTCATCGGGCGCTCGTCGCCGGCTTCGTCGTGCTCGGCGCGGTCGACGGCGTCTGGGTCGCGCGCCTGCCGGCGCTGAAGCACAAGCTGTCGCTCGACAGCGGCCGCCTCGGCATCGTCATCTTCGCCGTGTCGGCGGTGGCGACGCTGTCGCTGCCGTTCGCGGGGTGGCTCGCCGCCCGACGGGGAAGCCGGGGCCGCGCCGGCGCCGGTCTCGTCCTCGCGTCGGCAGCGCTCGCTGCCGCCGCTTTCGTGCCGTCGTTCGCTCCGATGCTGCTCGTCGCATGCGGGCTCGGCTCGGGGATCGGCGTCGCCGACGTCGCGCTGAACGCGCACGGCATCGAGCTCGAGCGCCGCACCGGCCGGCACCTGCTCTCGCCGCTGCACGCCGCGTGGAGCTTCGGGCTCCTCGGCGGCTCCGCCGTCACCGCCGTCTCGGCGGCGGTCGGAGTCCGTCTCCAGGCCGAGCTGCCCGCCGTCGCGGCCGTCCTCGTGCTGATCACGCTCGTCGCAACGCCGCGGCTGCTTCCGGGCACGGCGGCCGCCGTCGAGACGGCGCACCTCGTCCTGCCGCGCGGCGCGCTCGCGCTTCCGGCGCTGTTGATGTTCTGCGCCTTCTTCGTCGAGTCGGCGGCGATGAGCTGGAGCGCCGTGTTCCTCAGCGGGCCGGTCGGAGCGAGCGCCGCGGTCGCCGCCGGTGCCGTCGTCGCCTATGCCGCCGCGATGGGCGCGGCGCGGCTCTTCGGCGACCGGCTCCTCGCGCGCTGGGGCTTCGGCGGGCTCGCGCGCCGCAGCGGGATCGTCACGTGCGTCGGGACGCTGCTCGCCATCCTGACGCGGTCGACCGTTCCCGCCCTCGTCGGGTTCGCGCTCGTCGGCGTCGGCTGCGCGGCGATCGTCCCTGCGCTCTTCCGGATCGGCGCCGCGATGCCGGGGATCTCGGAGAGCGCCGGCGTCGCCGCGGTCGCGACGGCGGGCTACACGGGAGCCCTGGTCAACGGCCCGACGATCGGCTTCGTCGCGCGTGGCGTCGGTCTCAGCGCCGCGCTCGGGCTGCTCGCCGTCGCCGGTGCCGTCATCGTCGCGCTCGGTCCACGATTAGGGTCTCGCGCATGAAGGTCGGCGTCGTCGGACTGGGAGCCATGGGCTCGGGCATCGCGCAGCTCTGCGTCGAGGCCGGCATCGACACGGTCGGACGCGAAGTGACCGCCGACCTCGGCGAGAGCGCGCGCGACCGCATCGGGCACTTCCTCACCCGCAAGGTGGAGAAGGGGCAGCTCGACCAGGGCGCGCGCGACGACGCGATGAAGCGACTCACGCTCACGACGGAGCTCACCGGACTCGCCGACTGCGACCTCGTCATCGAGGCGATCGTCGAGGAGCTCGCGCCGAAGCAGGAGCTGTTCGCCGAGCTCGAGCGCATCTGCCGCCCTGACGCAGTGCTCGCGACGAACACGTCTGCGCTCTCCGTCACCGAGATCGCGTCAGCGACGTCCTCGCCCGAGCGCGTCGTCGGCATGCACTTCTTCAATCCCGCCCCGCTCATGCCGCTCGTCGAGATCGTGCGCGCGGAGCTCTCGGGCGACGCGGCGTTCGACACGGCGTACGCGCTCGGCGAGCAGCTCGGCAAGCATCCGATCCGCTGCCACGACACGCCGGGCTTCGTCGTCAACCGCGTGCTCATCCCGCTGCTGAACGACTGCGTGCGCGTCCTCGACGAGGCGCGCGTCGGCGTCGAGGATCTCGACGCGGGGATGAAGCACGGCGCCGGGTGGCCGATGGGCCCGTGCGAGCTGCTCGACCTCGTCGGCATCGACGTGCACGTGCACGCGAGCGAAGCGTTGTACGACAAGCTGCGTGAGCCGCGTATGGCGGCACCGCCGCGTCTCGTCGCAATGGCGAACGCGGGTCTCCTCGGCCGTAAGAGCGGGCGCGGCTTCTACACCTACTAGTGTCGACCGGCGTCGCCGCCGTTCTGTTCGTCGTCTCGCTGGCGGCGACGCTGTACGCCGCATCCGTCTTTGCCGACCGTCTCGACCACGTCGGCGCGAGGCTCGGCCTGCCGGAGGGCCTGCTCGGCCTGTTGACCGCACTCGGCGCCGACGCGCCCGAGCTCTCTACTGCGATCGCCGCACTCGCGACCGGCTCGAGCAGCGTCGGCTTCGGCGTCGTCGTCGGCTCGAACGTGTTCAACCTCGGCGCGATGATCGGCGTGAGCGCGCTCCTGTGCGGGAGCGTGCGCATCCAGCGCGATGCGCTCGCGCTCGAGGGCGGCGTGGCGGTCGCCGTGACGATCGCGATGGTGCTGCTCGTCTTCGGCGTGCTGCCGGCGTGGGCTGCGCTTGCGCTCGCGGTCGTCGTGCTCGTCCCCTACGCGGTCGTCGCGTTCCGGCGTGAGCTGAGCGAGCAGCGGCCGCATCCGGAGCACGTCCACGCGAGCGGCACGGTGATGCTCATCCCGCCGGCCGTTCGCCGTCATCGTCCTCGGGAGCGTCGGCATGGTGCACGCCGGCTTGAAGATCGGTCATGCGATCGGGCTGCCGGACGTCCTCATCGGGACGCTCGTGCTCGCGGTCGTCACGAGCATCCCCAACGCGTACACGGGCGTGCGCCTCGGGCTCGCGCGGCGCGGCTCGGCGCTCGTGAGCGAGACGTTGAACTCGAACACGATCAACCTCGTCGGCGGCCTCGCCATCCCGGCGTTGTTCGTCACCGTCAGCGGAGGCGGGCTCGCGCGCGCGGACGGCATCTGGCTTCTCGCCGCAACGGCGATCACGCTCGCGCTGCTCGTGCCGCGCGGCGGCGTACGGCGCGCAGGCGGCGCGCTGCTCGTCCTTTCGTGGGTCGCATTCGCCGTCGTACAGGGCGTCGTCCGATAACAGAACCTTTACGGACCGCACAAAGGCGGAACACCGAAGACGGGGATACTCTGATCGGAATGCGGCGTCTAGCCATCTTCTGCCTGCCCCTGATCGCGCTCGCGATTCCTGCGACGGCGCTTGCGCTCGGGGACATCAAGACCGGCGACGGCACGCTCGTCGTGAAGAACGGCGGCGCGCCCCACGGCGTCACCGTCGTCACGCTCGTCGATCGACGGCACAGCCATCGGCCATGTCTCGACCGGCTCGCCGGACCAGCTGGACACGGTCGTCATCTACGACCCGAACAACACGAACGACATCGGCGCGAGCGCGACGAACGGCGTCGTTGCTGTCGAAGACCGAGTCGCCGAGCGAGCAGAAGACGAAGCTCGTCGGCAGCGACTTCCGCTTCCGCGCCGCCGGACGGCGTCTACACGATCTGGATCTACGGCTCCGGCGTCGACCTGTTCGCGGTCGGTACCGGCAAGGTGACGCTCCAGGGTCTGCCCGACTCGAGCACCGACGGCAAGCTACTCGATCAACGGCGGGGACTGGCATTCGCTGCCGGCCGCCCCGAGCGATCTGCTCCATTTCGGCACGAGCGGGTAGCGTCTCCGATATGGCCACGAAGCCGCAGACCGTGCTCGTCGTCGAGGACGAAGCGTCGATCGCGTCGTTCGTCGCCGCGTACCTCAAGAACGCCGGCTTCACGGTGCGCACGACCGCGAGCGGCAACGAGGCGCTTCGGCTCGTCGAGTCGGAGAAGCCGTCGCTCGTCGTCCTCGACCTGATGCTCCCGGACCTCGACGGCGTCGAGGTGTGCAAGCGCATCCGGCAGCACAGCGACCTGCCCGTGCTGATGCTGACCGCGCGCGACGAGGACGTGGACAAGATCATCGGCCTCGAGGTCGGCGCGGACGACTACATGACGAAGCCGTTCAACCCGCGCGAGCTCGTGGCGCGCGTGCGCGCGATCCTCCGGCGCTCGACGACGCAGGGCACCGACCGCGAGAGCGCGACCCTCCAGCACGGCGATCTCACCGTCGATGCGGGCCGGCGCGAGGCGAAGGTCGGCGACCAGGAGATCCAGCTCGCGCCGAAGGAGTTCGACCTGCTCTGGGAGCTGCTCGATCATCGCGGCCTCGTGCTCACGCGCGACCAGCTGCTCGAGCGCGTCTGGGGCTACACGTTCGCGGGCGACACGCGGACGGTCGACGTGCACGTCCGCCAGCTGCGCCGCAAGCTCGGCGACGCGTCGCCGATCGTCACGGTGTGGGGCGTGGGCTACAAGGTGAGCCCGGCGCCCGCGCGCGAGAACTCCGCCGCGTAACAAGAGTAGGGTCGGGCCGTGCTCGGCTCTCTCCGCTTCCGGCTCCCGGCGTTCTTCCTGCTCGGCATCGTCCTGGCCGGCGTCGTCGCGACGATCATCTCGATCCGCTTCTTCCAGAGCTACACGCGCACGCGCGCGATCCACGAGCTGCGCTCGGAGTCGATCGGCATCGTCTCGCTGTACGCGAGCCAGGCCGGCGCGCAGGAGGTCCCGGTCGCGACCCTGCGGAAGGCGATCGGCGGCGACCGGATCTTCTACGTCCCGATCGTGCCGGGCGCCTCGCTCTTCGCCGGCCCGCTGCCGCACCTCCCGTTCGGCACGCTGACGCGGAAGCAGCTCTCGTCGCTGCAGCCGACGACGCTGAACCTGCACACGGGCGGTGCGAGCTATCTCGCCGTCGCCGAGCCGGTGACGATCGGCAAGCAGGTGCTCGGCGCGCTCGTCGTCGCCAAGCCCGCGTCGCAGCTGCGGAACAGCTGGATCGTGCTGCTCGAACGGCTCGCGATCGCGTTCGGCGGCGGCCTGCTCGCGGCGCTGCTCATCGCCGTGTACATGACGCGCCGCATCGCGCGGCCGCTCATGTCGCTCTCCAGCGCGGCGGACGAGATCGCCGCCGGCCACTACGACGTCGACGTGCCGCAGCCGCGCGGGCACGACGAGATCGCGCAGCTGTCGGCGCGCTTCTCCGACATGGCGGCGAAGCTGCTCGAGGCGGAGCAGCTGTCGCGCAACTTCCTCATGTCCGTGTCGCACGAGCTGCGCACGCCGCTGACCGCGATCCGCGGCCACGTGTCCGCGCTGCGCGAGGGCGTGATCGAGGATCCGGACGCGTACAGCTCGTCGCTCGAAGTGATCGAGGAGGAGGCGATCCGCCTCGAGCGGCTCGTCGGCGACGTGCTCGACCTCGCGAAGCTCGATGCGCACCGCTTCACCGTGCTCGAGGAGGAAGTGGACATGCGCGACCTGTGCGAGCGCGCATACGCGGCGTTCGGCGAGGTGGCGCGGCAGCGCGCGATCGACTACCGGCGCGACTTCGTCGCGAGCCCGGTGATCGTCACCGACGGCGACCGCGTGCTGCAGATCATCTCCAACCTGCTCTCGAACGCGTTCCGGTGGACGCCGGAGGGAGGCCGCGTGTCGCTCGCGCTCGGCGCGGACAACGGCGCAGTCTCCGTCGTCGTGTCCGACTCAGGTCCCGGCATCTCGCCGGAGGAGCGCGAGCGCATCTTCCGGCCGTTCTGGTCGCGCGACGGCGGCGGGACGGGCCTCGGTCTTGCGATCGCACGCGAGCTCGCGATCGCGCTCGGCGGACGCATCGATCTGCGCAGCGAGCCGGGGCTCGGTGCGCGCTTCGAGCTGCTTCTTCCTAACCGGTAGAGGCTGCGCTTGCGACGCCGACCAGAAGCAGGCACGTGCCTGCTTATGGTCGGCGTCGCAAGCGAGCGCCTAGGAGGCTTGCTGGTCGTTGCGCTCGATGCGGTACACGACCGCGCTGTTGCCGGCCTTCGGCTCGACGGCGGCCTCGATGCGCTCGAGCCGCTCGTTCGCGCTGCGCCAGCTCGATGCGATGAGGTCGACGAGGAGCGCGAGGTCGTCGATGCGCGCGTTGCGCTCGGCGAGAAGGTCGGTCTCGAGCCGCTCCATCCGCCGCAGCATCTGATTCATCAGGCCGCGCACCTCCGCGAGGTGGCGTGCGCTCGGCTTGAAGTGCTCGCGCAGACCGTCCTGGATCGCTCCGGGAAGGCCGACCTGCATGACCGCCGTCGAGGCCGCGAGCGACTCGACCTGCGCGCGGGCGCGGATGAGCACGGCTTCGAGCGCTACCGGATCGGCACGGGACTCGCGCGACACGGCAATTCGGTCGAGGGCACGCTGCACGGCGGTGTCGTCCATGTGGGCGACGTTACCGTGGCCGTCGGATGGACATTTCCGAGCTCGATTACGACCTCCCGCCCGAGCTGATCGCCCAGCATCCGGCCGGGCGCCGCGACGAGTCGCGGCTGCTCGTGTACGAGCGGAAGAGCGGCGCCGTCCGCCACCGGCGCTTCTCCGAGCTGCCCGAGGAGCTGGCCGGCGAGCTCGTCGTCGTCAACGACACGCGCGTCGTCCCGGCCCGCATCCGGATCGACGAGCCGCGCGGCGAGGTGCTCCTGGTCGAGCGGCTCGACGGCGACCTGTGGGAGGGGCTCGCGCGCCCGACGCGGAGGCTGAAGCCCGGCGGCCATTACGGCCCCGTCGAGCTCGTCGAGCACCTGGGCGAGGGGCGCTGGCTCCTCCGGCTCACGGGAGAGCCGCACGGGGAGACGCCGCTGCCGCCGTACATCACCGAGCGCCTCGACGACCCCGAGCGCTACCAGACGGTGTACGCGCGCGACGCGGGATCGGCCGCCGCGCCGACGGCGGGGCTGCACTTCACGCCCGAGCTGCTCGGCCGGCTCGACGTCGAGCGCGTCACGTTGCACGTCGGCCTCGACACGTTCCGCCCCGTCGGCGAGGACAGCGCTCGAGGAGCACCGCATCCACGGCGAGCGCTACGCCGTCGAGCCCGCCGCATGGGAGCGCATCCGCGCCGCCGCACGCGTGCTCGCCGTCGGCACGACGACCGTGCGCGTGCTCGAGACGCTCGCGCGCGGCGGCGACCTCGCCGGCCGCACGGAGCTCTTCATCACGCCCGGCTTCGACTTCCGCCGGACGGACGCGCTGCTGACGAACTTCCACCTGCCGCGCTCGACGCTGCTCGCGCTCGTCATGGCGTTCGCGGGCGTGGAGGAGACCCGCCGCCTCTATGCGCTCGCAGTCGAGGAGCGCTACCGCTTCTACTCGTTCGGCGATGCGATGCTGATCCTGTGAGCTGCTTCACCCTGGAGACGACGGACGGCGTCGCGCGCGCGGGCGTGCTGCACACCGCGCACGGCGACGTGCCGACGCCGGCGTTCATGCCCGTCGGCACGAAGGCGACGGTGAAGAGCGTCGACCCGGACGAGCTGCGCGCGCTCGGCACGCGCATGCTCCTCGGGAACACGTACCACCTGCACTTCCGTCCCGGCGAGGACGTCATCGCCGAGCTCGGCGGCCTGCACGCGTTCATGGGCTGGGACGGGCCGATCCTCACCGACTCGGGCGGCTTCCAGGTGTTCTCGCTGCGCGACACGCTGCTCGCGGCCGACGACGACGGCGTCACGTTCCGCTCCGTGTACGACGGCGCCGCGGAGCGCTTCACGCCGGAGCTGGCGGCGCGCATCCAGGCAGACCTCGGCTCCGACGTCGCGATGTGCCTCGACATCTGCCCGCCCGCCGGCGTCACGCGCGCCGATCTCGAGCTCGCCGTGCGCAGGACGACGCTGTGGGCCGAGCGGCAGCGCGACCTGCCGCGCGCGGACGGTCAGCTGCGCTTCGCCATCACGCAGGGCGGGCTCGACGGCGACCTCCGCGCGCAGTCGTCCGAGGCGCTCGTCGCGCTCGACTTCGACGGCTACGCGATCGGCGGCCTCTCGGTCGGGGAGGAGCGCGCGCCGATGTTCGCGGCCGCCACCGACGCGGCTGCAGCGCTCCCGGCGGACAAGCCGCGCTACTTCATGGGCATCGGCGATCCCGAGGGCGTGATCGAGGTGATCGCGCGCGGCATCGACATGTTCGACTGCGTGCTCCCGACGCGCACCGCGCGCACCGGCAGCGCGCTGACGTGGGAGGGACGGCTGAACATGCGCAACGCGCGCTTCGCCCGCGACCCGCGTCCGCTGGTCGAGGGCTGCGGCTGCCCGGCCTGCACGCGCTTCAGCCGCGCGTACATCCGTCATCTCGTCAACCAGGAGGAGATCCTCGGCCTTCGGCTCCTCAGTCTGCATAATCTCCGCTTCTTGCTCGATCTCGTCGCAGCTGCGCGGGAGGCGATCGAGCGCGGCGCCTTCGAATCGTGGAGCGCGGACGCGCTCGCTCGGCTCGCGCGGCCAACCGAAAAGGACGTCAACTGATGGGCAGCTCCGGCTTCCTCCTGATCGTCGTCGCGTTCGTCTTCCTCTACTTCGTCATGATCCGGCCGCAGAAGCGGCGGCAGCTTGCGGCCCGGCAGATGCTCGACAGCATCAAGGTCGGCGACGAGGTCGTCACCGCGGCCGGCATCTACGGCCGCGTGGCGGAGATCCAGGACGCCGACGTCCTCGTCGACATCGCCCCGCAGGTGCGCGTGAAGGTCGCGCGGCGCGCCATCGGCGCCGTCATCCCGCCCGAGGACGAGGTCGAGGAGCCGGAGCACGAGGAGCCCCCGGCTGTGGATAACGGCGGCTAACCTGAGGTCTCCGCGCGTGAGCGACCGCCGCAAGTACCTGACTCTGATGGGCGCGATCATGGCCGCCGTCGTCGGCGCGGTCCTGCTCGCGGTCCCCGGCTCGCCGATCCACCAGAAGCCGGTTCTCGGCCTCGACCTCCAGGGCGGCCTCGAGGTCGTGCTCAAGGCGGTCCCGCTCAAGGGCCAGCAGGTGACGCCGGCCGGGATGAACGTCGCGCAGTCGATCATCCAGAGCCGCGTCGACAAGCTCGGCCTGTCGTCGCCGGACGTGCGCAAGCAGGGCAAGGACCAGCTCGTCGTCCAGCTCGCCGGCGTGCACAACGCCGCGCAGGCGGCCGCGCTGCTCGGCAAGACGGCGCAGCTGATGATGTTCGACTTCGAGGCCGACCTGACCGGCCCGTCGACGAATGCGACCGGCCAGCCGGTCGCGACGCCGTCGCTCTACGACCTCCTGACGCAGGTGCAGAAGCAGGCCGCGAAGGGGAGCCCGGAGGCGTACTACCTCTTCCGCACGAAGACGGTGCCGGCGAAGACGAAGAAGGGAACGCCGACCGTCACGCACTCGCTCCTCCAGGGGCCGCAGCCGACGCTGAAGGAGCTGCTCGCGCCGTACCGCGGGACGGCGCCTGCGAACACGCAGGTGCTGAAGGTGCCGGCGCACCAGCTCGTCGTCTCGTGCCCGGTCGCGAACGGCTGCCTCGGCGCCGCGGTGAACGCGCCGACGTACTACTACCTCTTCAAGTACGACCCGACCGCGCCGAACGGCCCACCGGAGCTGACCGGCCGCGACCTCGACGCAGTCGGGGACGCGCGCCGACTTCGACCCGACGACCGGCCAGCCGATCGTGCTGCTCGGCTTCACGAAGCACGGAGCGCACGAGTTCCAGCAGATCACGAAGGCGGAGTACGAGCGCGGCAAGATCGCGGCCACGATCGGCGGCCAGCCCGGCACGCTCCAGCCGCAGTTCGAGCAGCACAACGCGATCGTGCTCGACGGCGTGCTCCAGTCGACGCCGTACATCGACTACACGCAGTCGTCGCTCCAGAACGGCATCAGCGGCGGCGCCGAGATCCAGATGGGATCGGGCGGCCAGAGCGCGGCGAAGGACCTCGCGCTCGTCCTGCAGACCGGTGCGCTGCCGTACAACTTCCAGCAGGTCGAGCGCACCGACGTGTCGTCGACGCTCGGCAAGGACTCGCTGACGCAGGCCTGGCATGCGGCGCTCGTCGGCCTGATCGTCGTCGCCATCTTCCTGCTCGTCCTGTACCGCTTCCTCGGCCTCGTCGCCGTGTTCGGCCTCGCCATCTACGCGGCGCTCTACTACGCGGCCATCCTCCTCTTCAACGTCACGCTGACGCTGCCGGGCTTCGCCGGCCTGATCCTCACCATCGGCGTCGCGGCCGACGCGAACGTCGTCGTCTTCGAGCGCATCAAGGAAGAAGTGCGGTCCGGGAAGTCCGTGCGCGCTGCGATCGCCGCCGGCTACGGCAAGGGCTTCCACACGATTCTCGACGCGAACGTCGTCACCGCCATCACCGCATTCGTGCTGTTCCTCATCGCGGTCGCGTCGGTGAAGGGCTTCGCGCTCATGCTGCTGATCGGCACGCTCATCTCGCTGCTCACCGCGGTCGCGGCGACGCGCGCGATGCTCGGCCTGCTCAGCGGCTTCCGCTGGTTCGACAACCCGCGCTTCATGGGCGCGCACGGCCAGCAGACGGCGAAGTGGCTGCAGATCGACTTCATGCGCCGCCGCTACCTGTGGTTCGCGATGTCGGGCGTGGTCATCGTCGCCGGCGCCGCGTCGCTCGGCGCACGCGGCCTGAACCTCGGCATCGACTTCAAGGGCGGCACGCAGCTCACGTTCAAGACGCACCAGGCGCGAGTCGACGACGCAAGATCAGGCAGATCGCGTCCTCCGCCGGGTCAGCCCGACGCGATCGTGCAGGGCGCGGCACGTCGTGAACGGCGACTACACGCTCGTGGCAGGTGCGGACGAAGTCGCTGAAGGGCGCGAAGCTCTCGGCGCTCACCCGCGACTACCAGCAGCAGGCCGGCGCGTTCGCGACCGGATCGAAGGACGTCTCGTCCAGCTTCGGCCACCAGATCGCGCGCGACGCGATCCTCGGGATCATCGTCTCGCTCCTCCTGATCATCGTCTACATCACGCTGCGCTTCGACGTGAAGTTCGCGATGCCGGTGATCATCGCGATGCTCCACGACATCCTGATCACGGTCGGGATCTACTCGCTCGTGTTCAAGGAGGTGACGATCGACACGGTTGCAGCGGTGCTCACCGTGCTCGGTTACTCCATCTACGACACGATCATCATCTTCGACCGCATCCGCGAGAACATCCCGCTGATGCGGCGGCAGCCGTTCGCGACGATCGCGAACGTCTCGCTGTGGGAGACGATCCGCCGGTCGTTGGCGACGACGTTCATCACGCTGCTCCCGATCGCCGCGCTTGATGGTGCTCG
Organism: uncultured Actinomycetes bacterium; assembly: GCA_963734285.1. Taxonomy (GTDB): domain Bacteria; phylum Actinomycetota; class Thermoleophilia; order Gaiellales; family Gaiellaceae; genus Palsa-739. The sequence goes on from CAVTGM010000008.1 coordinate 61,841, forward strand.
GCGGCCCGACGCTGAAGGACTTCGCGTTCGCGCTGATCATCGGCGTCACCTCCGGCGCGTACTCGTCCATCTTCATCGCCGCGCCGCTGCTCACGATCTGGAAGGAGCGCGAGCCGGAGTACGCACGGCGCAAGCAGCTCGCCGGCACCGACGACACGCCGGACGCCAGGGCGACGCTCGCGCTACGGCAGTCGGAGAAGGCGCTCGCCGCCGAGCCGACGCCGGAGCTCGTCGACGTCGTCACCGCGTCGCCGTCGGAGCCGTCGGCCCAGGCTCGACGTGAGAAGCGCCGCCAGCGCCGCCGCTCGAGGCCGCACGGCCGTGCCCGCTAGCCCCCGCATCGTCGAAGTCCTCGAGGAGCTACTCGGCGAGCTGCCTGCGCGCGTGCGCGGGTCGCGAACGCGCGCTCGGGGAGCAGACGATGACGCTGCTGCGCAGCCTCGTCGAGGACCTGAACCTCGTTACACGCGACGATCTGGACGAGCTGGAGCTTCGGGTTGCTCAGCTCGAGCATCGGCTTTCATTGCTCGAAGCGCCGCACGACGCGCCGCCGGCGTAGGCCGGCGGAAGCGGTCCAGGGTGACCTGGAAGCGCTCGACGTCGTAGACGACGTACGCGCAGATGGCCGCCAGCGGAAGCTCAGCGAACACTGCTTCGAGCCCCGCCTCGAGGAACTCGCCGCCCGTCTGCGAGGTGACGATGTCGAACCATGCGTCACAGACGAGCATCGTCCCGGTGACCGCGGCAAGCGGAACGAGCCAGCGCAAGCGGAGCACCGCGGCCCGTGCGGTGGCGGCGAACGCGGTCAGGAGGGCGACGTCGAAGCCGACCCACGCCAGGTCGTAATGCTTCGTGACATGGCGTGAGGGAAGCGTGAACGTGAGGTACAGCGTCCACGGGATGAGAAACGCGGCGACGAGCCCCATGAGCGGGGCGAGCCAGCGTGGCAGGGGCGCCGGAGCTGCGGGCATGAACAGGTTGTACCCTGCCTGCGTGAGGCTGCGGAAGCTCAGCCCCGAGTCGATTCTCGCGTGGGCCGCTGCACTCGTCGGAGCGATCGGGATCGCGTCGTCCCTGACGCCCGAGATGGCGGACCGTTTTCGGGTCGTCCACGGCGTGCTGCCGCCGGGGATCCCGACCGCGGCGCGCATCTCGGCGCTCGCCTTCGGGATCGTCCTCGTCTGGCTCGCTCGCTCGCTCGCCCGGCGCCGCCGCCGCGCCTGGCAGCTGGCCGTGGTCGTCGTCCTGGCCTCGGCGATCGCGCACCTGGCGAAGGGCCTCGACTTCGAGGAGGCGGCCATCTCGCTCGCCCTGCTCGCCGCGCTCGTGCGCTACCGCAGTCGTTTCACCGTGCCCGGCGATCCTGCGTCCACGCGTCCACTGCTCACGCTCATGGCCGTAGCGGCGACCATCGCGGCGGTCGCGCTCGGGATCGAGCTGCGCGGCGGCGAGCTGCCGGACCGCGCCTCCGACGTCTTCACGGCGCTCGGCTTCGTCTTCGGCATCTCGGCGCTGTGGCTGTGGTTCCGGCCGTTCTCGCACAAGGTGGCGCAGACGGTGGGGGAGCGGCGAGTTGCCCGCGCCTTGGTCGACGCGTACGGGAGCGACAGCCTCTCGTTCTTCGCGCTGCGGCGCGACAAGAGCTACTTCTTCTCGCCGACGCGCGGCTCGTTCCTCGCGTATCGCGTCGTGGCAGGCGCGGCGCTCGTCACCGGCGATCCGGTCGGCGACGAGACGGAGTTCGACGCGCTGCTCGCCGAGTTCAAGCGCGTCGTGCGCGCACACGGCTGGCGTCTTGCTGTCCTCGGCGCGTCCGACGCGCAGCTCGACCGCTACCGCGCCATCGGCCTGCGCCCGATCCTGCTCGGCGAGGAGGCGGTGCTGCGGCCGGACGAGTTCTCGCTCGAGGGGCGGCCGATCCGCAAGGTGCGCCAGTCGGTGACGCGCCTCGTCAAGGCGGGCTACACGCTGCGCGTCGTGCCGGCCGAGGACGCCGATGAGGATCTGCGCGTGCGCCTCGACGCGGTCTCGGAGCTCTGGCGCGGCAACCAGCCCGAGCGCGGCTTCACGATGTCGATGGACGAGCTGTTCGTCCCCGGGACGGTGTTCGCGGTGGCCGAAACGGAGAACGGCGAGATCGGCGGCTTCCTCCATCTCGCGCCGACCCCGGCGGGTGGCGGCTGGTCGCTCTCGACGATGCGACGCCGGCCGGACGCGCCGAACGGCCTCACCGAGTTCCTCATCGTGGAGACGCTCGCGTGGGCGAAGACCGAGGGCTCGAGCGAGCTGTCACTCAACTTCTGCGCGTTCACCGAGCTGATCTCCGAGGAGCGCGCCGTGACGCTGTCGCGGCGCGTCCTCCGGCGCGGGCTGCTCGCGGCCGACAGCGTCTTCCAGCTCGAACGGCTCTACTCGTTCAATCGGAAGTTCTTCCCCGAGTGGCGGCCGCGTTACCTCATGGTCGAGCGCCTCAGCGACCTGCCGCGCGTCGGGCTCGCGTACCTGCACGTCGAGCAGCTCCTCGTCCCGCCGGGACCGTGGACGCGGCGGACGCGCCGCGCGTGCCGGCCTAACGTTCGGCGCGGACGACGATCGTCGTCGTTCGCGCCGCGGTGTCGAGCGTGATCGCGTAACAGCCGGGCCTCTTCACGAGGATCATCGTCACGGTCGTCCCCCAACGGCTGTTGCTGAAGCCGCCGACGGTCTGCGTCGTATCGAGACGCAGCTCACGCGTCAGCGGAGCGCTGTCCCACTGAGGGCCGAGCTGGAAGCGGACGGCGCCTGCACCGTCGACGCGGCGCGCGCGAACGAGCACGCGGGTGCGCCGATGAACGAGTGCGGGCGGCCACGTCCAGATCGTCTTGACGGCGAGCCAGCCGGGCGCGCGGTCGTATGCGCTCAGCTTGACCGGCTGCGGTGCGAGCCCCGGATAGATCGGGCCGGAGCCGAGCAGCGCCATCGGCGCACCCGGCACGCGTGCAGGCTGCGTCGCCGGGCACGTTGCGCCGGCCGCGAACGCTGCGAGGATGGTGAGGAAGCTCATCAGCGGGACCGCCGAGGTTCCATGTCACACTGAGACGAATGGCCCAGCCGGCGCCGCGCACGCTCAGCCGCCTGTCCGAGATCGCGCAGGTCATGGTGCGCCACGGCTTCGGCTACTTCTTCGAGGCGCACAAGCTCACCGACCTCATCCCGGGGCGGAGGGTCGAGCTGGAGACGATGACGCCGTCCGCCCGCGGCCAGCACCTGCGCGAGGTGCTCGAGGAGCTCGGGCCGACGTTCGTGAAGTTCGGGCAGCTCCTGTCGACGCGTCCCGACATCGTGCCGCCGGACATCATCGCCGAGCTGCGGCCGCTGCAGGACGACGTGCGCCCGTTCCCGTTCGAGCAGGCCGAGCGCGTGATCGAGGAGGAGCTGGGCAACTCGATCGAGCGCCTGTTCGTCGAGTTCGACCCGATGCCGGTCGCGGCCGCGTCGATCGGGCAGGTGCACAAGGCGACGCTCCCGAACGGCCGCACCGTCGCCGTCAAGGTGCAGCGGCCCGACGCCACGCGCCAGATCGAGGCCGACCTCGTCCTCCTGTACCAGGCCGCGAAGCTCATCAAGGAGCGCGTCCGCGCGCTCGACTTCGTCGACGCCCGGCAGCTCGTGGACGAGTTCGCGCGGCAGATCCGCCAGGAGCTCGACTACCGGCTCGAGGGCCGCAACGCGCAGACGTTCCACCGCAACTTCGCGGGCGACCCGCACGTCCACGTGCCGAAGGTGTACTGGACGTACACGCGCGCGCGCGTGCTCACGCTCGAGTGGCTGGACGGGACGCAGCTCGCCGACGTGGACACGCTCGGCATGTCGCTCGAGGAGCGGCGCGACCTCGCGTATCTCGTCACCGAGACGTGGATGACGATGATCTTCCGCCACGGGTTCTTCCACGCCGACCCGCATCCGGCGAACGTGCTCGTGCTGGAGGAGGCGGGCGCGATCGGGCTCGTCGACTTCGGCTCGGCCGGCAAGCTCAGCGACGACGACATGACGAAGCTGACGCGGCTGTTCATCGACGCCGCCGCGGAGAACGTCGACCTGCTGCCGAAGCGGCTGTCCGACCTCGGCGTGCGCTACCCGAGGGAGCGCGAGGAGGAGTTCCTCGCCGAGCTGCGCGAGATCTACTACCGCTACTACGGCGCGAGCCTCGCCGAGATCGACCCGATCCAGGTCATCCGCGAGACGTTCCAGCTCATCTACACGATGAACCTGCGGCTGCCGACGCGCTACCTGCTGCTCGACCGCGCGATCGCGACGCTCGGCTCGGTCGGCGATCGAGCTCTATCCCGACTTCAACGTGTTCGAGGTGGCGAGGCCGTATGCGCGCGGCCTCATGCTCGAGCGGTTCACGCCGGACCGGATCGCGCGACGCGCGCGACGCGACGCGTTCCAGTACGCGCACATCCTGCGCGAGGCGCCGCAGCAGATCCACGAGATCCTCGAGGAGTTGCGCGACGGGCAGATCGAAGTGGGCTTCGTGCACAAGGGGCTCGACGAGTTCCTCGCGGACATGCAGCGCGTGTTCAACCGGCTCGTCGTCGCGCTCATCGTCACGGGTGGTCTGATCGGGTCGAGCCTCATCGGGATCTTCGCGAAGGCCGGCCCGCATTTCCTCGGCGTCAACGTCATCTCGATCATCGGGTTCGCGTTGTCCGCCGTGCTCGGCGTGTGGCTCCTCTGGGGCGTCGTCCGCTCCGGACGCTTGTAGACGAGAAGGTCACACTTTCGCGCGAAAGGACATCTGGCGCGCGCGTGAACACGTGGCTACCGTCGCCGCATGACCGCTCTCATGCTCGCCGAGCCGGAAGCGTCGGTGCGCGGCTTCCTCACGCAGCAGCTGACGAGCGACGGATTCGACGTGCTCGCGTTCGAGCACTCCGACGAGCTACCGCGCTCCGCCGAACCAGACGTGCTCGTCCTCGGCGATCCCGGCGCGCTCGAGCGGTGCCGCATCGGGAACTGCGCCGTCATCGTGCTCGGCCGCGCCGACACGTCCGAGCGCGTGCGCGCGCTCGAGCACTGCGACGACTACCTGACGCGCCCGTTCGCGTACGAGGAGCTCGTCGCGCGCATTCGCGCCGTGCTCCGGCGGCGGTCGCCGCGCGGTGAGCTCGTCGACCTCGGCCACCTCGTCGTCGATCGAGCTGCACGCCGCGTGCTCGTGCGCGGGCGCGGAGGTGACGCTCGCGTCGAAGGAGTACGCGCTGCTGCTGCGGATGGCGCAGGACCCCGACCGGGTGTTCACGCGCGAGCAGTTGCTGCGCGACGTGTGGGGCTACCGGACGTTCGTCCCGACGCGCACCGTCGAGTCGCACGCCTCACGCGTGCGCTGCAAGCTCGCCGCGGCCGGGCTGCCCGGCTGGATCGTGAACGTCTGGGGCGTCGGGTACCGGCTGCGGCCCGCCCTCCTCTAGGACGTCGATCCGGTGGAGCAGGTACTCGATCCAGACGAACTGCGCGACCTGAATGAGGAACATGGTCGCGAACACGATGAGGACGACGAACCACATGTCTTCGTTATCGCGAGCAGGCCTCCCGGCCGCATCCGGGATCGCCCGGATCCGTCCGACGGGCGGCAGACCATGTGCCCATGCATCCACTCCTCGGTCTGACCGTGCACAACGCACTCCGGTTGGAGGAAGTGGCGGGGGCACTGATTGCGATTGCGGGCGGCGTGATGCTCCTCGGCGCGATGACGCCGATGGGCCGGCGCGGCAGCCTCTGGCTGTCCGGCCTCGCTCTCGCACTCGCAGGCGTGCTCGCTCGTCATCGGCCTCCACTGGGGCCACAAGTAACGAACCGCCGCTAGAGGATCGCGCCCTCGAGGCGGAGCAGCTGCTCCTTGCGGTGCAGTCCTCCGCCGTAGCCCGTGAGGCTGCCGTTCGCGCCGACCACTCGGTGGCACGGCAGCACGATCGGGACCGGGTTGCGGTTCATCACCGTGCCGACCGCCCGCGCCGCGCGCGGGTTGCCGGCGCGCGCCGCGAGCGTGCCGTACGTCGTCGTCTCGCCGTACCCGACGCGGGCGAGCTCGGAGAGCACGCGAAGATAGAACTCGGGCTGGCCGCGCAGGTCGAGCTCGACGTCGAAGTCGCGGCGCCGCCCCTCGAGGTACTCGTCCAGCTCGCGGTGCACGCGCTCGATCGGCTTGGACGAGCGAAGGACGCGCGCCCCGTACACGCGCGCGAGGAGCTCGAGCTCGCGCTCCGGCTCGGGGTCGAAGCTGATGCGGCAGAGGCCGCGGTCGGTGACGCCGACGAGCAGCGGCCCCATGGCCGTGTCGTCGAACACGTCGTACGCGACGTCGAGCAGCCCGGCTGCGGCCGCGGCCGCGCGGAAGCGCTCGTCGAGCTCGAGGGTGGGTGGTGTCGATCACTTCTGCTCCTTTCGCAGGCGCCGCACGCCGGCGGACGCCGCCTGGCGCGCCGCGGACTCGGTCGAGCCGAGCGCCGTGCCGATCTCGTCGTAGCCCAGGTCGTAGCCGTAGCGAAGGACGACCGCGGCGCGCTCCTTCGGCGGCAGGTCGTCCGTGAACGGTGCGAGCTCCTCGTATGCGGGCCGCCCGTCCTCGGTGACGAGGTCCGGCATCTCGCCGGTCGGGCGCCGCCGGCGTGCGCCGTCCAGCACGATCCGGTTCGCGATCGTCAAGCGCCCACGCGCGGAGATGGTCGCCGTGCTGGAGCCGGTCGTACGCACGCAGGGCGCGGAGGAACGTCTCCTGGAACGCGTCCTCCGCCTGCTGCCGGCCGACACGGCTCACGAGGAACCGGAAGACCTCGCCCTTGTGGCTCTCGTAGAAGGTCTCGAACGGCGGAACGGCGACAGCCATCGACACATGAAACGTACTCGCGGGCGAAGATGTGAGACATGAGGGTCGCTGTAGTTGGCCATGTGGAGTGGGTCCAGTTCGCGCGCGTCGAGCGCGTGCCCGAGCCGGGCGAGATCGTGTCCGCCTCCGAGGTCTGGGAGGAGCCGGCCGGGGGCGGGGCCGTTGCCGCTGTCCAGCTCCTGAACCTGAACGGCTCCGTCGACTTCTTCACCTCGCTCGGAGACGACGAGCTCGGGCAGCGTTCGCGCGAACGGCTCACGGAGCTGGGCGTCACCGTGCACGCCGCCGACGCGGGCCAGCCGCAACGGCGTGCCTTCACCTACGTCGACGAGAACGGCGAGCGCACGATCACCGTGCTCGGTCCGAAGCTGCGCCCCTCGGGGGAAGATCGCGTCACTCCCGTGGGAGCAGCTCTCGCGCTGCGACGCCGTCTACTTCACCGGCGGCGACATCGCCGCCGTGCGCGCACGCGCGACGCGCGAAGGTCTTCGTCGCGACGTCGCGCGAGCTCGAGACGCTCCATCGCGCGCACGAGGAGCTCGACGCGCTCGTCGGCAGCGGCGACGACGTGGGCGAGCGCTTCGACGCGGTCGAGCTCGATCCGCCGCCGCGGCTCATCGTCAGCACAGCCGGCCCGCTCGGCGGATGGATCCGGCCGGGCGGCCCGTTCCGCGCGGCGCCGATCCCGGGCGACGTCGAGGACGCGTACGGCTGCGGCGACTGCTTCGCCGCCGGCTTCACCTACGGGCTCGGCGCAGGCATGACGGTGGAGGATGCGGCCGCGCTCGCCGCACGCTGCGGCGCGACCGTCCTCACCGGCCGCGGTCCCTACGAGCGCCAGCTCACTGCGGAGGACGCGGAGTCGGCGTAGGTCCTTCCGGTCCGCCGACCGCGTTCGACCACATCAGCTGGATCGGCACCGTGCCGCTCCCGTCCGCGAGCGGCACCTCCTGCATCACGCGGGAGATGTCACCGCCCGATTCCGCCATCGGGATGTCGCCGATCTCGCCGCCGCGCGGCGAGTACCAGCCGAGCAGCCGGTCGGCGCCCGGCGCGGAGCCGAGCCGGATCGCGTCCTCGACGTCGGGATCGGTGCGTGTCTCCTGCAGCTCGTGGTACAGCGTCGCGCACACGTTCTTCCACGGCTCGTCGAAGGCGACGATGCCGTTGTCGCCGTCCGAGTAGACGGCGACCGAGTAGTAGCGCTCGCTCCCGTTCGTCTTGATCGAGCCGTGGTATCCGCCGAGCCCGTGCTTCGAGTCGACGTCGCCCGTGTCCACGAGCACGGCGCTCTTCGGGAGCAGCAGGCACGTGACCGACGGGCCGATGTTCAACTCGGCGACGAGCGACTCCACCTCGTCGCGCTGCACGCGCGCGGGGATCGAGCCCGGGTGGACGAGCGAGCCGGCGAACGTCGTCGTCACCTCGCCCGAGGGGAAGTACTGGGCGAGCACGTTGTTCAGCCCGGGATCGCGCATCGCCGCACCGAGGGCATGGTCGAGCTGCGTCCGCTCGCCCGCGTCCCACGCGCCGAGGTAGACGAGCGTGTAGCGGAGGTGGGGGAGCGTGCGGCCTCCGAAGTAGCGGAGGTCGAGTCCGGGCTCCGGCCCGAAGCCGGGAGCGAGGACGGCGCTCCGGTACGACGCGGCCGCCTCCGAGTTGGGCGGAGGACGACGTCGAGCGGTCCTTCGGTGACGCGGTTCCGGGTCTGGGTGGACATGGGCTCCTTTCCGTCGAGCCGCAGACCTGGTCGCCGCGGGCGGGAGCGTAACGCGAGTCAACGCCAGGAGGCAAGGTGGGGCCGAGGGGTGGACAAGTGGGGATGAGTGGTTTAGAGTGGGGGAAAGTGGAACGGAAGGATCCGGCCCCGGAATGCTGCTCGGCACCCACGACCACACGATCGACGACAAGAGCCGGCTCACGCTCCCGGCGAAGTTCCGGACCGCGTTCGAAGGCGGCGTCGTCGTGACGCGCGGCCTGGATCCGTGTCTCGTCGCCTACCCGCGGGACGAGTGGACGCGCAGCCAGAGCCGCATCGCCGAGCTCGACCAGCTCAGCGGGGAAGCGCGGACGCTGCAGCGCGTCGTCTACGCGAACGCCGTCGAGGGCGACCTCGACAAGCAAGGGCGTATCGTCATCTCCGCACGGCTCAGGGAATACGCCGGCCTCGACCGTGACGTCGTCGTCGCCGGCGTCAACGACCACCTCGAGATCTGGGATCGCGCCGCCTGGCAGCGTGAGCTCACCGATTCCGAAGGGAGGACACGGGATGTTGCCGAACGTCTTGCAGCCAAGCGCGACTGATCACGTCCCGGTTCTCGCCGACGAGGTGCGGGAGTCCCTCGCGGTCCAGCCCGGCGACACGGTGATCGACGCCACCTTCGGTGCGGGCGGGCACTCCGCACTCCTCGCCGCCGACCTGCAGGGTCGCGGCAAGCTCATCGCGATCGACCGCGACCCGACCGTGCGCACGTACTTCGAGCGGCTCGAGCGGGCCAGCGGCATCCAGGCGCGCCTCCTCCGCGGCGACTTCGGCGTCGTTCTCCCGCAGCTCGCGGAAAACGGCGTGCAGGCCGACGCCATCCTGCTCGACCTCGGCGTGTCGTCGATGCAGCTCGACCGGCCGGAGCGCGGCTTCTCGTACGCGACCGATGCGCCGCTCGACATGCGCATGGACTCCTCGCAGGATCTCGACGCGCGCGCGATCGTGAACGGAAGAGTGGCCCGAGAAGGAGCTCGTGACCATCTTCCGCCGCTACGGCGAAGAGCGCTACGCGCGCCAGATCGCACGGGCGATCATCCGCCAGCGGCAGAAGACGCCGTTCGAGCGGACGGGCGAGCTCGTCGACACGATCAAGGGAGCGATCCCGGCGCCGGCCCGCTTCGGCGAGGGCCATCCGGCCAAGCGCGTCTTCCAGGCGCTGCGCATCGCCGTCAACGACGAGCTCTCGTCACTCGAGGTCGCGCTGCCCGCGGCGCTCGACATGCTTCGTCCCGGCGGGCGGCTGGCGGTCATCGCCTTCCACTCGCTCGAGGACCGGATCGTCAAGCAGTTCCTGCGCGAACGCGAGCGCGGCTGCACGTGCCCGCCCGACTTCCCCGTCTGCGTCTGCGGGCACGAGCCCGAGCTGCGCGCGATTCAGCGCCGGCCGATCCGTCCGAGCGAGGCGGAGGTCGCGGCGAACCCGCGTTCCGCATCGGCCCGCCTGCGCGCGGCGATCAAGGCCACCGGGGACGAGTAGGCGTGGCGCGGCTTATCTCATCATCTCCACGTAACCAGGAGCCGTAGGCTTGGCCGCGGTCGACTGGTTCACCGCGGAAGCGGTTGCAGCTCCACTCCCGGTTCGCCGGCGCCCGGCCGCCGCTCCGCGCACACGGACGCGGACGCGGACGCGCAAGCGCCAGCGGCGGCTCACCGGCGGCGTCATCTGGATCTCGGCGCTCGCGATTCTGCTCGCCGGCGTCGTCGCGGTGAACGTCGCCGTCCTGCGTGCGAACGTGGCCGTGAACAAGCTCGACAAGGAGCAGGTCGACCTGCAGGCGCAGAACGCGGCGCTCGCCTCGCAGGTCTCGAGCTCGGTTGCGTCGATCCGCATCGAGCAGACGGCGCGACGGTTCGGCCTCACACCGGCGTCCGCGGCCGACACGAGCTACATCGACCTCAACAGGAAGTAGTCGTGAAGCGCGTCGTCAACTCGCGCATCCGTCTCCTCCTGCTCGCGACCCTCATCGTGTTCGGCGCGCTGCTCGCCCGCACGGCATGGATCGCCACTGTGCGCGCCGCGCCCGCTTGCGGCAATGGCGACCGCGCAGACGAAGGCGACAGTGAATCTCCCTGCAGGGCGTGGCACGATCTTCGACGCCGTCGGCACGCCGCTCGCGCTCGGCGAGCAGGCGACCACCGTGTACGTCGACCCGACGGCGGTCACGCGGCCGAAGACCGAGGCCGTCGTGGCTGCGCACGTCCTCGGGATCAAGCGCGGCCCCGTTCTGCGCGCGCTGACGACGACGGGCACGCACTTCTCGTACGTCGAGCGGAAGGCGCCCGCTGCGCAGGCGACGCTGCTCGCGAAGCGGAACCTTCCAGGCTTCCACTTCTACGCCGAGGAACGGCGGACGTATCCGCAGACGTCGGTCGCGGCGCAGGTGCTCGGCTACGTCGGCACCGACAACAACGGTCTCGCAGGTCTCGAGCTCGAGCTCAACCAGGCGCTCACGGGGACAGCGGGCGAGGAGACGATCCTGCGCGATCCGTTCGGCAAGACGATCGACGTGCAGAGCGTGCGGCCGGCGAAGCCCGGCAAGGACGTCTTCCTCACGATCGACCACCGCATCCAGGCGAACGCCGAACAGGTGCTGCGCGCGACAGTCGCCAAGTGGCACGCGAAGAGCGCGACAGCGATCGTGCTCGACCCGCACACGGGCGGCGTGCTCGCGATGGCGACCGCGCCCGACTACAACGCGAACGACTACCCGCAGGCGTTCGCGAAGGGCCTGACGGGCAACCGGGCGATCTCCGACGTGTACGAGCCAGGCTCGGTGTTCAAGGTCGTGACGATCGGCGGCGCGCTCGCCGACCATCTCGTCACGCCGCACACGTCGTTCCTGCTGCCGTACTCGATCCGCGTCGCCGACCGCGTCGTGCACGACGCCGAAGTGCGGCCGACCGAGCGGATGACGGTCGCGCAGATCCTGCAGCGCTCGTCGAACGTCGGGGCGATCACGATCGCGCGCACGAAGCTCGGCGAGTCGGGCCTGAAGGATTGGATCAACCGCTTCGGCTTCGGCCATCAGACCGGCATCGACTTCCCGGGCGAGAGCGCGGGGCTCCTCCCGTCGTACTGGTCCGGCTCGACGATCGGCAACGTGCCGATCGGCCAGGGCGTGTCGGTGACCGCGATCCAGCTTGCGTCCGTCTACGCCGCGATCGCGAACGGCGGCCTGTGGATCCAGCCGCACCTCGTCGACCACCTCCAGGGCGTGCAGTCCACGGCGCCGGGGACGCGCAGGATCCTGCCGCGCAGCGTCGACCGCGAGCTCCTGTCCATGCTCAAGGGCGTCGTCTCCGACGCGGGGACGGGCGCTGCCGCAGAGATCCCCGGCTACACCGTCGCCGGCAAGACGGGGACGGCGCAGAAGCCTGGCCCGCACGGCTACATCGCCGGCGCATACGACGCCACCTTCGTCGGGATGGTGCCCGCGAGGAATCCGCGCGTCGTCGTCCTCGTCACGGTCGACGAGCCGCACGGCGCGTACTACGGCGGCGTCGTCGCCGCTCCCGCATTCGCGCAGATCGCCACGTTCGACCTCCAGTACCTCGAAGTGCCCCCCAGCTAGACTCGCCCGGCGATGATGGAACTCGATCGCCTCGCCGCTGCGCTCGGGGCGACAGAGGTCGTCGGGGCAGGCGCCGGTCCAGGTGCGCGACCTCGTCTACGACGCGCGGCACGCGACGCCGGGCTCGCTCTTCTTCTGCGTCCCGGGCGCCCATGCCGACGGCCACGACTTCGCGCCCCAGGCGGTGGCGAACGGCGCGGTCGCGCTCGTCGTCGAGCGGCCGCTGGCAGCTCGACGTCCCGCAGCTGCAGGTCGCGGATGCACGGGCGGCGATGGCGGTCGCCGCGGACGAGTTCTTCGGGCATCCGACCGAGGAGCTCCAGGTTGCCGCCGTCACGGGGACGAGCGGGAAGACGACGACGTCGTTCCTCCTGTACGCGATCCTCGCCGCCGCGGGACGGCGTCCCGGTCTGCTCGGTACGGTCGAGGCGCGCGTCGGTGGTGAGCGCCGCGGCGTCGAGCGCACGACGCCGGAGGCGATCGACCTGCAGCGCACGTTCCGCGAGATGCTCGACGCCGGCGACCGCTCGTGCGCGATGGAGGCGTCGTCGCACGCGTCGGAGCTGCACCGGCTCGACCGCGTCCGCTTCGCCGTGCTCGTGTTCACGAACTTGAGCCAGGACCACCTCGACTTCCACGGCGACATGGAGTCGTACTTCCAGGCGAAGCGCCGGCTGTTCAGGAACGGCGACGCCGGCCGTCGTCAACGTCGGCGACGCGTACGGGCAGAGGCTCGCGGCCGAGCTGCCGGATGCGATCACGTTCAGCGCCGAGGACGCAGCGGCGCTCGACGGCATCGACCTCAAGCTGCGCGGCCGCTTCAACGTCGAGAACGCGCTCGGCGCGCTCTTCGCGGCCCGGGCGCTCGGCATCGACGACGACGCGATCAGGCGCGGGATCGAATCGGTGCGCGGCGTGCCCGGGACGATTCGAAGCGGTGGACGAGGGGCAACCGTTCGCGGTGATCGTCGACTACGCACACAAGCCGGACGCGCTCGAGAAGGTACTGCGGCGCCGCGCGTGAGATCGCGCGTGGACGGGTGATCGTCGTCCTCGGCGCCGGCGGCGACAGGGACCGAGGCAAGCGCCCGCTCATGGGCCGCATCGCCTCGGAGCTCGCGGACGTCGCCATCGTGACGTCGGACAATCCGCGCAGCGAGGATCCGCAGGCGATCATCGACGCCATAGTCGCCGGCGCAGCCGGCGACGTCGAGGTGGAGCCGGACCGCGCGACCGCGATCGCGCGAGCGGTCGAGCTCGCGAGCGAGGGCGACGTCGTCGTCATCGCAGGCAAGGGAGCCGAGCAGGGCCAGCAGTTCGCCGATCGCACGATCCCGTTCGACGATCGCGAAGCGGCGCGCGACGCGTTACGGGGAGCACGTACCTGATCCCGCTGGCCGTCGACGCTTTGCGCGGGCTCGGCACGCTCGACTCCTCCGCGGAGGAGGTCACCGGCGTGCAGATCGACTCGCGGCGTGTGCGCCCCGGCGACCTGTTCGTCGCCGTGCGCGGCGGCGTCGCGTACCTCGACGACGCGCGCGCGAACGGCGCGGCCGCGACGCTCGTCCCCGACGACGCCTTCGCGGCGCTCGCCGCGATCGGCCGCGCGATGCGCGAGCGGATCGCCGTTCCGGTCGTCGCGATCACCGGCTCGGTGGGGAAGACCTCGACGAAGGACATCCTCACGGCGCTGCTGCGCCAGCGCGCGAACGTCGTCGCGGCGGAGGACGGCTACAACAACGAGCTCGGCCTGCCGCTCACGCTGTCCCGCGTCGAGGCGAACACGGACGTCGTCGTCACGGAGATGGGCATGCGCGGGCCGGGGCAGATCCGGGCGCTCGCCGAGATCGCGCGGCCGAAGGTCGGCGTCATCACGTCGATCGCGCCCGTGCACCTCGAGCTGCTCGGGAGCATCGAGAACATCGCGCGCGCGAAGGCGGAGCTGCTCGAGCACGTCGAGATCGCCGTCCTGCCGGAGCACGCGCCGGAGCTCGAGCCGTTCGTGCCCGCCGGCCTCGACGTGCGCCGGTTCGGAAAGCCGGAGGTCGAGATCCGCGACGGACGCGCCGATCGTGGACGGCGTCGAGTTCTCGTTCACCGCACGGCATCAGGCCGCGAACGCGGCCGCTGCTTTGGCCGCGCTTTCTGCGCTCGGCTATCCGCGCCCCGACCGGCCGGTCGAGGTGGAGTTCTCACGCTGGCGCTCGCAGGAGCAGGAGCTGCCCGGCGGCGGGCTCCTGATCAACGACGCGTGGAACGCGAACCCGGTCGCGATGGAGGCCGCGATCGCCCACCTGCAGGAGCGAGCGGCCGGCCGGCGCACCGTCGCGATCCTCGGCGACATGGCCGAGCTCGGGCCCGATGCGCCCCGCTACCACGAGGAGATCGGGCGCGCAGCAGGAACGCTTGCGATCGTGATCGGAGTTGGCGAGCTGGCGAAGGGATACGACCCGGACGCGTGGGCGCCTACGGCTGCGGAAGCGGTCGAGCTCGCGCGCGAGCTCGTGCAGCCCGGCGATGCCGTGCTCGTGAAAGGCTCGCGCTCCGTGGGACTCGAGATCGTGGCGGAGGCGCTCGGTGAGTAGGGTCCTCGTCGCCGGGCTCGTCGCGCTCATCGTCTCGATCGTCATCGGGCCGCGCTTCATCGAGTTCCTGCGGCGCAACGAGTTCGGACAGCACATCCGCGAGGACGGGCCGGAGCATCACTTCGCGAAGCAGGGGACGCCGACGATGGGCGGGCTGCTCATCCTGTTCGCGGCGACCGTCGGCTTCCTGCCGGTCTCGCACTTCCGGTTGCAGTCGCTGACCATCCTGTTCGCGACGCTCGCCTGCGGCGCGATCGGGTTCCTCGACGACTTCACGAAGCTCACGCACAAGCGCTCCCTCGGACTGCGCGGACGCTGGAAGCTGCTCCTGCTCGCCGGCGTCACCGTGGTCGTCGCCATCGTCGCGCGGCACCTCGAGCTGAGCACGGACGTCTACATCCCGATCGCGAACGTGTCGGTGCCGCTGTCGTGGGGCTGGTACCCGTTCCTGTTCCTCATCATCGCGGGCGCCTCGAACGGAACGAACCTCGCCGACGGCGTCGACGGCCTCGCCGCAGGGACGGGGATCATCGCGCTCTTCACCTTCACCGCGATGATGGTCGTCTCGTTCGTGCGCTCGAGCCCGGTCCCGGCGCACCGCAACCTGACGAAGCTCGACCTGGCGATCATCGGCGCTGCGCTGATCGGAGGCGCGGTCGGATTCCTCTGGTACAACGCCTTCCCCGCCGAGGTGATCATGGGCGACACCGGGTCGATGGCCTTCGGCGGCGCGCTCGCAACGTTCGCGATCATGACGAAGACGGAAGTGCTGCTCCTCTTCATCGGCGGCATCTTCGTGATCGAGGCGATGTCGGTGATCATCCAGGTCGTGTCGTTCAAGTACTTCGGGCGACGCGTGTTCCTCATGGCGCCGATCCATCACCACTTCGAGATGAAGGCGTGGTCCGAGACGAAGATCATGGTGCGCTTCTGGATCGTCGCCGGGATCCTCTGCTCGCGCCGGCTTCGCGCTCTTCTACCGCTACTACTTCGCGCAGCGATGAGCAGCGTCGTGGCAGTGCTCGGCGCGGCCGCGGCGCGCGCGTCGCTCGCGTCGTTCGGAGACTTCGACGAGGTCGTCATCCTCGAGCCGTCGGTGGACGAGCTCGAGCGGCTCCTCGCACGAGCTCGCCGACCCGCGGCTCGACTACATGCTCGGAGCGCTGCCCGTGCTCCCGCTGCCGGATGCGAGCGTCGACCGCGTCATCGGCGGCGAGGACGGGCACCCCGAGGTCGAGCGGGTGCTCCGCTAGCCCAGGATCCGCCGTTCGGGGGGCGAAGTACGTCCGGATGAGCGACCTGCCCCGTCGTGCGCTCGTGCTCGGGCTCGCCGTGACCGGCGAGGCCGCAGCGCTCGCCCTCGCAGCCCGCGGCGTCGAGGTGGTCGTCAACGACCGCTCGGCGGACGCCGACCCCGGGAGGCTCGCGGGCACCGGCGTCGAACTGCGCCTCGGGACGGAGGACGCATCTGTGCTGGAGGGAGTCGACCTGGTGGTGAAGAGCCCCGGCGTGCCGGCGCGCTCGCCCGTGGCTGCGGCCGCGGTCGAACGCGGCATTCCGATCTGGAGCGAGATCGAGCTCGGCTTTCGCCTGCTTCCCGGCAACCCCGTGCTCGGCGTCACCGGGACGAAGGGGAAGACGACGACCGTCCGGCTACTCGGCGCGATGTTCGCTGCCGCGGGCGTCGACGCCGTGCTCGCCGGCAACGAGCACGTGCCCTTGAGCGAGGTCGCGCTGACCGTCGAGCCCGGGGCGTGGATCGTGTGCGAGCTCTCGAGCTTCCAGCTCGAGGACGTCGTGACGTTCGCGTGCGACATCGCCGTGCTGCTCAACCTCGAGCCCGACCATCTCGACCGGCACGGGACGTTCGAGGCCTATCGCGACGCGAAGCTGCGCATCTTCGAGCGCGCGAAGACGAAGATCGGTCCCGACGACTTCTCCGCGGACGACCCGCTGCCGGCGGAGCCGCGCATGCCCGGTGCACACAACCGCGCGAATGCCGCCGCCGCGACCGCCGCCGCTCGCGCGGCCGGCCTTCCCGACGACGCGATCGCCGAGGCGCTGCGCACGTTCGAGGGTGTGCCGCACCGGCTCGAGCTCGTGCGCGAGTTGCGCGGCGTGCGCTACGTCAACGACTCGAAGGCGACGAACACGACGGCGGCGCGACGCGCCGTCGCCTCGTACGACGCGCCGCTCCATCTCATCCTCGGCGGGTTCATCAAGGGCGAGGACTTCGGCGCAGTTCGCCGCCGACCTGCCGGCCAACGTCAGCTCCATCCATCTCATCGGCGCCGTGACCGACCAGCTCGCCGCGGCGCTCGACGCGGCAGGCCGCTCGTACGCGCGCGACGGCGACCTCGCGCACGCGGTCGCGCATGCAACGGCCGACGCACAGCCCGGCGACATCGTCCTGCTTTCGCCGGCGACGTCGAGCTTCGACCAGTTCCGGAACTTCGAAGAGCGCGGCGACACGTTCCGCCGCATCGTCGAGGAGCTCACGTGAAGAAGCAGCGCTCGCTCGAGTGGCAGCTGCTCGTGCTCGTCACGCTGGCGCTGACCGCGTTCGGGCTGATCATGGTGTACAGCGCGACGTCCGCCTCGGCGGCGCTCGGCAACGGCAACCCGACCGGGTATCTCGAGCGGCAGGGGATCTACGCGGTGCTCGGCTTCGCGCTCCTCGTCGTCGCGGCGCGGACGGACTTCAGGAAGCTGCGCGCACTCGCGCCGACGCTCGTCGGCGTCGCGCTCGCGCTCTGCTTCGCCGTCCTCGTCATCGGCACCAAGGTGAACGGCGCGCGCCGGTGGATCGGCTTCGGCCCCGCGACCTTCCAGCCCTCCGAGCTCGCGAAGCTCGCGCTCGTCGTGTGGGCGGCTGCGTATCTCTCCCGCCGTCCCGCACCGCGCACGCTGAAGGATCTCGCGCGTCCGATGGGCCTGCTCGTCGGCCTCTTCTGCCTGCTCGTCCTCGCCGAGCCGGACCTCGGCACCGTCATCACGATCGTCGTCATGATCGGCGCCGTCCTGCTCGTGTCGGGGACGCCGCTGCCGACGCTCGGCGTGGCGTACGTGCTCGTGTTCGGCGCAGGTGCGGTCGCGGCCTGGACGTCGCCGTACCGGCGCGCGCGTCTCTTCACGTTCCTCGACCCGTGGAAGGATCCGCTCGGCGCAGGCCTGCAGAACGTGCAGGCGCAGATCAGCGTCGGCTCGGGCGGGATCTTCGGCCGCGGGCTCGGTCAGGGGATCGAGAAGATCCACTACCTCCCGGAAGCGCACACCGACATGATCTTCGCCGTCATCGCCGAGGAGCTCGGCCTCATCGGAGCGGCCGTCCTCGTCGCCGGCTACTGCGCGTTCGCCTACGCGGGACTGCGGCTCGCGATCGCGTGCAAGGACCCGTTCGGAAAGCGCCTCGCCGCGGGCATCACCGCGCTCGTGTGCGGGCAGGCCGCGATCAACCTCGCGGCCGTGCTCGGGCTCGCGCCGCTGACCGGCATCCCGCTCCCGTTCGTCTCGTACGGCGGGTCGAGCCTCGTCATAACCCTCCTGTCCGTCGGGATCCTCCTTAACATCGCTCGTGGCCATGCAGGAACAAAGACAGCTTCGGTGCCTGATCGCGGCGGGCGGGACGGTCGGGCACCTCGCCCCGTCGCTCGCCGTGGCGGAAGCGCTCCGCGCGCACGGGGTGGCAGTGACGTTCGCCGGGTCGCCGGATCGCGTCGAGGCTCGGCTCGTTCCTGAGCACGGCTATCCCTTCGACGAGTTCGCGGTCGCGGGCTTCCCGCGCCGCCCGGGTCCGGCACAACTGCGCGCACTCGCGCTCGCCGCGGCCGCGCCGGTCGCCTGCCTGAGGATCCTCGAGCGCCGCAAGCCGGACGTCGTGCTCGGCGGCGGCGGCTATGTCGCCGGCCCGATGGTGCTCGCGGCGCGCCTGCGCGGGATCCCCGCCGCGCTCACCGAGGCGGATGCGCATCTCGGTCTCGCCAACCGGCTGGCGGCGCCGTTCGCGGAGCGCGTGTTCCTCGCGCTGCCCGTGCACGGGCGGAACGGCGCGAAGTACGTCGCGGTCGGGCGGCCGGTGCCGGCCCGCTCGCAGGCGGTCGCGCGGGCGGAAGCGCGCGAGCGGCTCGGCCTGCCGGCCGACGGCCCGGTCGTGCTCGTGTTCGGCGGCTCGCTCGGTGCGCGGCTGCTGAACGACGTCGCACTCGACGCGTGGGCCGAGTCGGGCCCCGCCGTGCTCCATCTGTGCGGCGATCGCGACTATCCGTCGCTGCAGGGACGCGCGACGCGTCCCGACTACGTCTTGCTCCCGTTCATCGACGAGATCGGGCTCGCGTACGGCGCCGCAGACATCGCCGTCGCGCGCGCGGGCGGCTCCGTGTGGGAGCTCGCTGCGGCGGGTCTCCCGGCCGTGCTCGTTCCCGGCGAGTTCGCGACGGGTGGCCATCAACAGAAGAACGCGGACTGGTTTGCGCAGGCGGGCGGCGCGGTCGTCGTCTCCGAGGCGGAAGCCGGCCGCGTGCCGGAGCTCGTGCGGTCGCTGCTCGCAGAGCCCGCGAAGCTCGCGGCGATGGCGGCCGCGATGCGCGCAGCGGCGAAGCCCGACGCTGCAGAGAGGATCGCGGATGAGCTCGTCGAGCTTGCTCGCAGGTAGGCGCCTCTGGATCGCCGGCATCGGCGGCGCCGGCATGAGCGCATATGCGCTGCTCGCGCGCGCGTGGGGAGCCGAGGTCGCCGGATGGGACCGCGTCGACACGCCGTACCTCGCGCACCTCGACGGGATCGACGTGACCATCGCGCCCGATCCGCCGCAGCCGCCGAAGGGCTGGGAGGTGTACGTGTCGACGGCGTTCGCCGGCCGCGTCGAAGGACGGCCGCGCGCCGATCTCCTCGCCGAGCTCGTGTCGCTCCGACGCTCCATCGTCGTCGCCGGCGCGCACGGAAAGACGACGACGAGCGCGATGATCGCGTTCTGCCTCGATCGCCTCGGTCTCGATCCGGCGTTCCTCATCGGCGGCGACGTTCCTCAGCTCGGCGGCAACGCGCGCGCCGGCGAGGGCTGGCTCGTCGTCGAGGGCGACGAGTCGGACCGCTCGGTCGCGGCACTGCGGCCGGAGATCGCAGTGCTCCTCAACATCGATCTCGACCACCACACGACGTTCGCGTCGCGCGCCGAGGTGGAGACGCTGTTCGAGGACTGGCTCGCGCACGTCCCGCACGTCGTGCGCGCCGAGCAGCTCGAGCCCGTCGAGATCGAGCTGGCGGTGCCGGGCGAGCACAACCGGCGCAACGCCGCCGCCGCGCTTGCCGCGCTCGAGCTCGCCGGCGTCGAGGGCGCGGAGCGCGTCATCGGCGAGTTCGCCGGAGCGGGCCGGCGCCTGCAGCGTCACGGCGACGGACTGTTCGACAGCTACGCGCACCATCCCGGCCGAGCTCGCCGCCGACATCGCCGCGGTGCGGAACGGGGGACGGGTGCTCGCGCTCTTCCAGCCGCATCTGTACTCGCGCACCCTCTACCTCGCGCAGGAGTTCGCGGTCGCGCTCGCCACCGCGGACGCCGTGTGCGTCACCGGGATCTATCCGGCGCGCGAGGAGCCGCTGCCCGGCGTGACCGGCCGGCTCATCGTCGACGAGCTGGCGCGCATTCGCCCCGGCATGCTCCTCGGCTGGGCGCCGGCGCTCGAGGACGCCGCACGCATCGTGCGCGGCTGGTCGCGCGCGGGCGACACGATCCTCACGCTCGGCGCCGGCGACGTCGACCGCGCCGTGGCTCTCCTGTGACGGATCTCTCTCGGTACACGACGCTCGGCACGGGCGGCCCGGCGCGCGAGTTCGTGCAGCCCACCTCGGTCGCCGAGGTCGAAGAGCTCCTCCGGCGCGGACTACCCGCGGCCACGATCGGCCTCGGGTCGAACCTCCTCGTCGCGGACGAGGGCGTCGACGCGATCGTGCTCAAGCTCGCCGGGGAGCTCGCATCCATCGAGGTGGACGGAGAGCTCGTTCGCGCCGGTGGGGGAGCGGCCAATGCCGTCGTCCTCCACCGGGCGCGCGCGGCCGGCCTCGGCGGCTTCGAGTTCGCGTGTGCGATCCCCGGCACGATCGGCGGCGGCATCTGGATGAACGGCGGCGCGTACGGCGGCGAGTTCTCGCAGGTGCTCGTCCGCGCGCTCGTCGCCACCGCCGACGGGACGGGTTGGCTGACGCCGGACGAGCTCGGCCTCTCGTACCGGCATTCGAACCTCGAGCACGGGCAGGTCGTCCTCCAGGCCGAGCTGCGGCTGGAGCCTCGCCCTCCGGACGAGATCAAGGCGACCGTGCGCGAGCTCAACGCGCAGCGCAAGGCGGCGCAGCCGACGAACCGGCGCACCTTCGGGAGCGTCTTCAAGAACCCGGAGCACGAGCTGAGCGCGGGGCGGATGCTCGAGGCCTGCGGCCTCAAGGGCCATCGCATCGGCGGCGCGCAGATCTCGCCGAAGCACGCGAACTTCATCGAGAACGCGGGCGGCGCGCGCACGGAGGACGCGCTCGCGCTCATGGCCGAGGCGCGCCGGCGGGCGCGCGAGCAGTACGGGGTCGAGCTCGTCCACGAGGTCGAGCTCCTCGGCCCGATCCAGGTCACGTAGGAGCGGCGCTCCGCGCGGCGAACGAGATCGGATGGCCGCAAGGCGGCGTCTGCTTGCCATCGCGATAGCCCTCCCGGTCGTCCTGGTCGGCGCGTATTTCGCCGCCCGCGAGACGTCGACATTCGCGGTCCGGACGATCTCCGTGTCCGGCGGCACGCCGGCGCTGCAGGCACAGGTGCGCCGCACGCTCGCACCGCTCGTCGGCAGGAGCATGCTCGCGCTGAACGGCACGGCGCTCGAGCGGCACGTCGACGCGCTGCCCGCGGTCCTGTCCACGAGCTACGACCGCTCCTTCCCGCACACGCTGCGCGTGCACGTCGTCCCCGAGGTGCCGGTCGCCGTGCTCCATCGCGGCAAGCAGACGTGGCTCGTCTCGGCGCGGGGGAGGGCGATCGCGCAGATCAAGGCCGGCTCGCGGCTCGGCCTCCCGCGCATCTGGGTGCCGACCGCGACGCAGGTCGCGCCCGGCGCGATCCTCGCAGGCGACGACGGCGGGACCGCGGCGCGTGCCCTCGCGCTCGCCGCCGGCTTCCCGGCGCGGTTCACGACGGTGACCTTCACGCACGGCGAGCTGACGATGCGATTGCGGCTCGGCGTCGAGCTGAGGCTCGGCGAGCCCGTCGACGTTCGCCTCAAGCTGGCCATCGCGCGGCGTGCGCTGCGCCTGCTGCCGGCCGGTTCGACGTACCTCGACGTCGCCGTTCCCCAGCGTCCGGTGGCGGGATCCAACCCTCAAGTCTCTACTTCAGCTTCAGCGTTGTCGGGCTGAGCCCCAATTGACAGCGGGGGTTTTCCACAACTACCCTGCGGCGCGAAGTCCCTGCTTTCGCCCCATATCTCTAGTAAAGGTTCAGGTGTCGGCCCCATGAGCATGCGCGATCAGTCGGGCAACTACCTCGCCGTCATCAAGGTCGTCGGCGTCGGCGGCGGCGGCACGAACGCCGTCAATCGCATGGTCGACGCCGGCCTGACGGGTGTCGAGTTCGTCGCGGTCAACACCGACGCGCAGGCGCTGATGATGTGCGACGCCGATCACAAGATCCACATCGGCTCGAAGGCGACGCGCGGGCTCGGTGCCGGAGCCGACCCGGCGGTCGGCCTCGCCGCGGCGCAGGAGAGCCGGGACGAGTTGAAGGAGGCGCTGAAGGGCGCCGACATGGTCTTCGTCACCGCCGGCGAGGGCGGCGGCACCGGAACCGGCGCCGCGCCCATCGTCGCCGAGCTCGCGCGCGAGCTCGAGGCACTGACGGTCGGCGTCGTCACGAAGCCGTTCGTCTTCGAAGGACGCAAGCGGTCGCAGCAGGCGGATCTCGGAATCCAGAACCTGCGCGATCGCGTGGACACGCTGATCGTGATCGAGAACGACCGGCTCCTGCAGGTGGTCGAGAAGCGGACGTCCGTCGTCGAGGCGTTCCGCATGGCCGACGACGTCCTCCGCCAGGGCGTGCAGGGCATCACCGACCTGATCACCGTGCCCGGGCTCGTCAACCTCGACTTCGCCGACGTGCGCACGATCATGCGCGACGCCGGCTCGGCGCTCATGGGCATCGGCACCGCCGCGGGCGAGAACCGCGCGACCGAGGCCGCACGCGCCGCCGTCTCGTCGCCGCTGCTCGAGACCTCGATCGAGGGCGCCACCGGGATCCTGCTCAACATCACCGGCGGCCCGGACATCGGGCTGTTCGAGGTGAACGAGGCGGCCGAGGTGGTCACGAGCGCCGCCGACCAGAACGCGAACGTCATCTTCGGAGCCGTCATCGACGACTCCCTCGGGGACGACCTCCGGGTCACCGTCATCGCCACCGGCTTCGGCGCCCAGCGCCGCCGCCGCCGGCGGGAGGGGGCGCTCGAGGCGCCCGTCCCGTCGGGCGTGCCGGGCGGCGGCTTCGAGATCCCGGACGAGGCGCTCGACGTGCCTTCGTTCCTCCGCGAAGACTGAGGTTTAGCCCCGCCGCTCCGCGGCTACACAGCGGGTGCCCTCAACGGGTTGGTGCCAAAAAAACGCCAACCCCACGACCCGGTCCGCCGCCCCGGTATGTCGAGAGACGTATCGGGGCGGCCCCGTCTTACGGGCCGGAGTCCGGTACCAGGTACCGGCACGCGGTCGGAGTCACTAGGTACCGGCCTCTTTCGGCGGTTTGTTGCGGAGGAGGGTCTCGCCGGACAGTCACTAGGATCGGCACTGCATGACCGCAGACTCTCCTGCGAACGCCGCTGCACGACCGGCACGTTGCGCTCGGGGCTCGGATGGTTCCCTTCGCCGGCTGGGAGATGCCCGTCCAGTACGAGGGCGTCATCCAGGAGCACCGGGCCGTCCGCACCGACGCCGGCGTCTTCGACGTCTCGCACATGGGCGAGATCGAGGTGGAGGGCCCGCAGGCGACCGCCCTCCTCCAGAGCCTCCTCTCGAACGACCTCGACCGCATCGCGCCCGGGCGAGGCGCAGTACACGCTGCTGACGAACGAGCGCGGCGGGATCATCGACGACCTGATCGTCTACCGCCTCGGCGAGTGCCGCTACCTGCTCGTCGTCAACGCCTCGAATCGCGAGGCCGACTTTCGGCTGGATGAAAGAGCGCGAGATCCGCGGCACCGAGGTGACCGACGTCTCGGACGAGTACGCGCTCCTCGCCGTGCAGGGCCCGCACGCGATCGAGAAGCTCGGCCTGCAGCCGGCGAAGGCGTTCACGTTCGCCGAGGAGACGATCGACGGCATCCAGACGATGGTCAACCGCACCGGCTACACCGGCGAGGACGGCTGCGAGGTGCTGTGCATGGCCGAGGACGCGGTCGCGCTCTGGGACGCCGTCCTCGCGCGCGGCGTCGTCCCCTGCGGGCTCGGCGCACGCGACACGCTGCGCCTCGAGGTCTGCTACCCGCTGCACGGCAACGACATCGGCCCCGACACCGATCCGATCTCGGCCGGCCTCGGCTGGACGTGCGCGCTCGGCAAGGAGTTCACCGGCGTCGACACGATTCGACGCATCAAGGACGAAGGCCCCGGGCGAAGGCTCGTCGCGTTCGTGATGGAGGAGCGCGCGATCCCGCGGCACGGGATGGCGATCGACGGCGGAGGCGAGGTCACCTCCGGCTCGCACTCGCCGATGCTCGACGTCGGCATCGGTATGGGATACGTCCCGACCGTGCAGGCCGTGCCCGGAACGAAGCTTGCGATCGACGTGCGCGGCAAGACGCGCACGGCCCGCATCGTGAAGAAACCGATCTACGAGAGGGAGGGCTGAATGGCCGCCGCGGAGTCCTATCCCGACGACCTGAAGTACCACGAGGAGCACGACTGGGCCCGCGTCGCGGGCGACGAGGCCGTGCTCGGCGTCACGTGGTTCGCAGGCGATGCGCTGGGCGAGCTCGTGCACTTCGAGCCGCCGGAAGTGGGAGCGACCGTGACGAAGGACGCGTCGTACGGCGAGGTCGAGTCGGTCAAGGCCGTCTCCGATCTGATCGCGCCGCTGTCGGGCGAGGTGCTCGAGGTCAACCAGAAGGTCGTCGACGCGCCGGAGACGGTGAACGAGGACCCGTACGGCGACGGCTGGCTCATCCGCATCCGCATGAGCGACCCCTCCGAGCTCGACGCGCTCCTCGACGTGGCCGCGTACAAGAGCGTCATCGCGTGACACATCCGTTCATCGCCCTCACCGAGAGCGACCGCGAGGAGATGCTGCGCACGATCGGCGTCTCCTCGATCGACGAGCTCTTCAGCGATCTCCCGGCGGGCATCCGGCTCGGCCGCGAGCTCGACCTCGAGCCGGCGCTCTCCGAGCAGGAGCTCTCCGCGCACCTCGGCGAGCTCGCCGCGCGCAACGTCGACGTCACGCGCGAGCTGTCGTTCCTCGGCGCCGGCATGTACGACCACTACGTGCCCGCTGTCGTCGACACCGTCCTGCAGCGCGGCGAGTTCCTGACCGCGTACACGCCGTACCAGCCCGAGATGAGCCAGGGCGTCCTGCAGTCGATCTTCGAGTACCAGACCGCGATCTGCGAGCTCACCGGCATGGACGTCTCGAATGCGTCCGGCTACGACGGGACGACGGTCACCGCCGACGCATGCTTCATCGCGAAGCACGCGACCGGGAGGACGAAGATCGTGGTCACGGAGGCGACGAACCCGCAGGTGCGCCAGGTGATCAAGACGTACGCGCCGGGCTTCGGCCTCGAGGTCGTCGAGGTCCCGCACACGTGCCGGGACGACCGACGTGGACGCCCTAGCGGCAGCGTCGTAGGACGCTGCCGCGGTCATCTTCCAGCAGCCGAACTTCTTCGGCTGCCTCGAGCCGGCGCCCGACCTCGCGGCCGCGGCGAACGACGCGGAGGCGCTCGCGATCGCCCACGTCGACCCGCTCTCGCTCGGCGTGCTCGAAGCGCCCGGACGCTACGGCTGCGCGATCGCACTCGGCGAGGGCCAGGCAGCCGGGAACCTGATGGCGTACGGCGGCCCGCACTACGGCTTCCTCGCCGCGCGGCAGGAGTTCATCCGCCGCATGCCCGGTCGCATCGTCGGCGAGACGGTCGACACGGAGGGCAAGCGCGGCTACGTGCTCACGCTGCAGACGCGCGAGCAGCACATCAGGCGCGAGAAGGCGACGTCGAACATCACGACGAACCAGACGCTGCTCGCGCTCGGCGGCCTCGTCTATCTCACGTGGCTCGGCCCGCAGGGGCTGCGCGACGTGGGGGAGGCGTGCCTCTCGCTCACCGAGTACGCAAAGCAACGGCTCGGGTTCGAGCTTGTCATTCCCGGAGCGTGCGACGTTCAAGGAGTTCGCGATCCGCGTCGGACGGAATGCGCGCGACGTCATCCGCGACGCGCGTGCGCAAGGCGTCCATCCCGGCTACGCGCTCGGGCGCGACTACGAGGGCATGGACGACGTCCTGCTCGTCGCGCTTACCGAGAAGCGAACACCGGCGGAGATCGACCGGCTCGCCGACGTGCTCGCCGAGGTGGCGTCATGAAGTTGATCTACGAGAAGTCGCAGCCGGGACGCCGCGCGTCGTCGATCCCGAAGCCCGACCTGCCGGCGGCCGACGTTCCGGAGGAGCTGCGCCGCGCCGAGCCGCCGCGGCTGCCCGAGGTGCCGGAGTTCGAGCTCGTCCGCCACTTCACCGAGCTGTCGACACGCAACTTCGGCGTCGACACGGGCTTCTATCCGCTCGGCTCGTGCACGATGAAATACAACCCGCGCATCAACGAGCGGCTCGTGATGCTCCCGGGCTTCGCGCAGATCCATCCGCTGCAGGAGGAGGACGGAGATCCAGGGCGCGCTCGAGCTCGAGTGGCGCCTGCAGGAGATCCTCGCCGAGGTGACAGGCCTCGATGCCGTCTCTCTTCAGCCCGCCGCCGGCTCGCAGGGCGAGCTGACCGGCCTCATGCTCGTGCGCGCGTACTTCGACGACAAGGGCGAAGGCGAGCAGCGGCGCAAGGTCGTCATCCCCGACACGGCGCACGGGACGAATCCCGCGTCGGTGACGATGACCGGCTACGAGCTCACGCCTGTGAAGACGGACGCGCGCGGGAACATCGACGTCGAGGACCTCCGCGCGAAGGTGGACGAGCACACCGCCGCGCTCATGCTCACGAACCCGTCCACGCTCGGCCTCTTCGACGAGAACATCGAGGAGATCGAGAAGATCTTCCACGGCGCCGGGGCGCTCATGTACTACGACGGCGCGAACCTCAACGCCGTGTGCGGCATCTCTCGCCCGGGCGACATGGGCTTCGACATCGTCCACATCAACCTGCACAAGACGTTCTCGCAGCCGCACGGCGGCGGCGGGCCCGGCGGCGGGCCGGTCGCGGTGCGGAAGATGCTCGAGCCGTTCCTTCCCGTGCCTGCGGTCGTTCGTCGCGACGGCGGGACGTTCGCGCTCGACTACGAGCGGCCGAAGTCGATCGGAAAGGTGCGCGGCTACACCGGCCCGTTCGGCGTGTTCGTGCGCTCGTATGCGTACATCCGCATGTACGGGCCGCGTCTCCGCGAGATGTCGGAGACCGCGGTGCTGAACGCGAACTACGTGCTCGCGCGGCTGAAGGACGCGTACGACCTGCCGTTCGACCGGTTGTGCATGCACGAGTTCGTGCTCTCGGCGCGCAGCCTCAAGCGCGACCACGGCGCGACCGCGCTCGACGTCGCGAAGCGGCTGATGGACTACAACTTCCATCCGCCGACGGTCTACTTCCCGCTCATCGTCCCCGAGGCGCTGATGATCGAGCCGACGGAGACGGAGACGAAGGAGACGCTCGACGCGTTCTGCGACGCGATGATCGCGATCGCCCGCGAGGCGGCCGACGACGTCACCGTCCTCAAGGAGGCGCCGCACGATCGACCCGTCCGGCGTTTGGACGAGGTGCGCGCGGCCAAGAATCCGGTCGTGAAGTACGGATTCGAGCACGCGCCGGTGGCGTGAAGGTCGCGCTCGCGTCGGCGGCCGCCGTCGTCGCCGCGACGCTGCTCGACGACGTGCTCTCGCCGAGCCGTCTCTCGCACGCACGCTCGCCGTTCGGCCTCGCCCTTGCGGGCGCGCTGGCCGTGGCGCTGCTCTGGGTCGTCCCGCGCGCCCGCTCGTTCGCGATGTCCCTCGGCGCAGGCATCGCGGCCGGCGGTGCAGCGGCGACGCTCGTGGCCGGCGCCGCGTGGCGCGACGGCGTGCCGAACCCGCTCGTCCGAGGCGGGATCGCGTTCAACGTCGCCGACCTCGCCATCGCCGCGGGCGACGCGCTGCTCCTCGCGGCGGCCCTGTCGCACGCGTGGCGCAGGCGCGACCGACTCTTCGAGGCCGTTTAGTCGATTTCGGGCCGAGGCGTTCGTCGTCCCGGAGACAACCCCGAAAGGAGCCGACCATGAAGTACCTGTTGCTCGTGTGCTGGGACGCCGAACGGATGAACGCGCAGGCCGAGCCGGCGAAGGAGGAGGAGCCCGAGAGCTTCCCCTGGCTCGACGACCTTCAGGCGCGCAATGCCTGGGTCATCGGCGACCAGCTCGTCGCGCCGAGCCGGGCCCGCTCCGTCCGTGTGCGCGGGGGCAAGGCCCTCGTCACCGACGGGCCGTTCGTCGAGACGAAGGAAGCGGTCGGCGGGTTCGACGTCATCGAGGCCGGGAGCCTCGAGGAGGCGGTCGAGATCGCGGCCGGTCACCCGGTGGCGGAGTTCGGGACGATCGAGGTCAGGCAGTTCTTGAACTCGGGCGCTTGACCCTTCGCGACTTCGGAGCCGCCGCGAGCTGACCGCAGGCGGCTTCGATGTCGCGGCCGCGCGTCAGGCGGACGGTCACCGGCACGTGCGCGTGCTCGAGCTCCTCGCGGAAGCGGGCGATGTGGTCGCGGTCGGAGCCGTCGTACATCCCCGTCGGGTTGTACGGGATGAGGTTGACCTTGAAGCCCTCGTGGCCGAGCAGGGACGCGAGCGCGCGGGCATCCGCACGGGAGTCGTTGACGCCGGCGAGCATCACGTATTCGACGAACACGCGCCGCCGCGTCAGTGCGAAGTGGCGCCGGCACTCGTCGACGACGGCGCGCAGGGGAAAGCGGTCGTTCACGGGCATGATCTGCGAGCGGAGCTCGCCGTCCGCCGCGTGCAGTGAGAGCGCGAGCCGGATCGGCATGTCGATCTCGTCCACGAATCGCGTCAGGCCGGGGAGCCAGCCGACGGTGGAGATCGTCGTGCGGCGATGCGTGATCCCGACGTCGGGGAGCCGCCGAGCCGCGGCGAGCACTTCGTCGAGATTGAGCATCGGCTCGCCCATGCCCATGAAGACGGCGTGGTCGACCTCGGTCATTCGCCGGAAGTGCAGCGCCTGGTCGAGGATCTCCGACGCGGTCAGGTTCCGGCCGAACGCCATCTGCCCGGTCGCGCAGAACGTGCACGTCAGCGGGCATCCCGACTGCGACGACAGGCAGAGCGACCGGCGGCCGTCGCGGTAGCGCATGAGGACGGCCTCGGCCGGGTGCCCGTCGCTCGTGCGGAAGAGCACCTTGATCGTCCCGTCGCGCGACTCCCGCTGCGTCTCCACGGTCAGGGTCGAGAACGGGACGCGGGCGGCGAGCTCCTCGCGGAGCGCCTGCGGGACGTCGGTCATCGCTCCGTAGCCGGCGGCGCCCCGAGCGGCCCACGTCCACACCTGCCCGGCGCGGTACGCGGGCTGGCCCAGATCGGAGAGCGTCGTGTCGAGAAGGGCGAGATCCATGCGTAGTTGACCGTAGCGGGGATAGGCGCCCAATCGGATGCCCCGAGGGCACGGCCCCGCGACGCTTGCGCTCATGAACATCGAATCGCTCATGACGAAGAACGTGGTGACCGCGTCCCCGGACACGCCGCTCAAGCGGGTCGCGCGGATGCTGACCCGCTATCGCATCTCAGGCGTCCCCGTCTGCGACGAGAACGGCGCCGTGCTCGGTGTCGTCACCGAGGCGGACATCCTCTGCAAGGAGCAGGGGCTCATTCCGGAGCCGGGCGGCATGCTCGGCTGGCTGTTCGAGAAGGCCGACTCGGAAGAAGCCCGCATCCTCGCGCGGACGGCCGCCGAGGCGATGTCGTCACCGGCGGTGACGATCCTCCCCGGCGCCTCGATCAGCGAGGCGGCGCGGATCATGATCACGCGGCACATCAACCGGCTCCCGGTGGTCGAGGACGGCCGCCTCGTCGGGATCGTCAGCCGCGCGGATCTCGTCCGGGCGTTCCATCGCTCCGACGACGAGATCGAAAAGGAGCTGAACGAGGACGTGCTCCTGCACCAGCTGTGGCTATCGCCGAACGACGTGCACGTCTCCGTCGAGGAAGGCGTCGTCGAGATCGCCGGCATGGTCGAGAACCGGACGCAGGCCCAGCTCGTCGCCGCGTACGCGCTCCGCGTCACCGGCGTCGTCGACGTCGTCTCGAACGTCACGTGGCGGGTGGACGACCAGGCCCGTCGCATGCCGCGCATTCCGTCTCGGCTGTAGTTACTCGTACTGCAGCGCGTCGAGCACGTTGAGCTTCCCGGCGCGCCGCGCCGGGAAGATCGCGGCAATGATCCCCGCGATGATCGCGGCGACGATGAAGCTGAGGAGCGTCCCGACGGGGATCGAGAAGGCGGAGTACTTGATCGCCTTGCCGACCATGAGCGCGAGCACGATTCCGACCGGGATGCCGAGCGCGGCGCCGATGAGCGCGGTGATGATGCTCTCGTGGCGGATCATGCGGCGCACCTGCCGGCGCGTCATGCCGACCGCGCGCAGCATGCCGAGCTCGCGTGTCCGCTCGAACACCGTGAGCACGAGCGTGTTCACGATCCCGAAGAGGCTGATGATGATCGAGAGCGACAGCAGGACGTAGAGCAGGTTGAGGAGCGTGTCGATCCCCTGCTCCTGGTTCTTCTTGAACTGGCTCTCGGTCGCGATCTTCGCGTCGGGGAACTGCCTTCAGCGCCTTCGTCAGCTTCGCGGTGTTCGCGGCGGTCACGCCCTCCGGCGACGTTGACGAAGGCGAAGACGTTCTGCGGGTTCTGATACTCGGCGTCGAAGCGCGTCGTGGAGATCGTGACGTCGCCGTACGGCGAGCCGCCCTGCGGCGGCGCGAAGATCCCGCGCAACGACGAGATGCATCGTTGCCGCCGACGGTGTCTCGACATCGCGATCGGCGAACCGACGAGAGGTGGTGCGTCTTCGCGTAGTCCTTCGAGACGAAGGCGCCGTTGTGGCCGAGCTCGGCCGGCACCGCTGCGAGCCGATCTGCCACTTGACGGTGATCACCTTGCTGATGTTGCGGTCGACGCCGGTGAGGCCGATCCGATGACCGAACGCCTTGCCCTCGCCGGCGCGGACGCCGGAGACGACCGTGACGCCCGGCACCTTCGTCAGCGCGTTCGACGACGGCGATCGAGATGGGGGAGAAGTTGTCGGTCGCCGTGAGCGCGTACTGGCCGGTGAAGATGCTGTTGACGGCGTTCTCGAAGCTCGTCTTGAGCCCGGCGGCGAGCACGGAGACGAGCGTGACGAGCGCGAGGCCGATCATGAGGGCGGACGCGGTCGACGCCGTGCGCTGCGGGTTCCGCATCGCGTTGCCGCGGGCGAGCGCGCCGGCCGCGCCGCCGAAGCGGGCCGCGGGGTAGCCGAGCACGCGTGCGAGCGGCGGCACGAGCGTCTTCGCGAGCATGGCCACGCCGACGAAGACGGCGGCGGCGCCGATGCCGATCGCGAGCAGCCGGTCCGTCGTCGAGATCCCGCTGACGAACAGGCCGATGAGCATGAGCGCGACCGCTCCGCCGATCGTCGTCAGCGCCGCCGCCACGCTGAAGCGGGCGAAACGCGACGTCGGCAGGACCGCGCCTTCGCGCACCGCCGAGATGGGCGGGACACGCGTGGCGCGGATTGCCGGGCGAAGCGCGGCCAGCAGCGTCACGACGATGCCGACGGCGAGCGAGACGACGATCGTGCGCGTGGCGAACACCGTCCCCGCCTGCGGAAGGTCGATGCCGAAGTGGACGAAGAGACGGTTCAGGCCCTTCGCGAGCGCAAGGCCGAGGAAGAGACCACCCACCGCGGCCACGAGGCCGATGACGAATGCCTCGATCAGGACGGACGCCAGCACCTGTCGCCGTGTGGCGCCGAGCGTGCGGAGCGTCGCGAGCTCGCGCGTCCGCTGCGCGATCGTGATGGACAGCGTGTTCGCGATGACGAAGCTGCCGACGAAGAGCGCGACGCCGCCGAACGCGAGCAGGAAGTCGTTGATGATGGAGAGGAAGCCGTTCGTGTCCTTCGTCTGCTGGTTCGCCTGCGCTTGGCCGGTGCGAACCTGGGCGTTGATCGGAAGGATCGGCCGCACCTCGCGCACGAGCTCCGATGGCGAGACACCGTGCTTCGCCGCGATGCTGATGCTGTCGAGCTTGCCTGCCTTGTCGAAGATCGTCTGCGCGGTCGGGAAGTCGAAGATCGCCATCGTCGCGCCGCCGAGCGACGAGACATTGCCGAACCTCACGATGCCGCTGATCGTGTACTTCTGCTCCGGGCCGCGGGCGATGACGCCGATCGTGTCGCCGACCTTGTAGCTCTTCTTGCTCGCGGTGTTCGCGTCGATCGCGACCTGGTTCGGGCCGACGGGCCACGCGCCGCTGACGAGCGTAAGCGGGTTGAAGTGCTGGTCGCCGTGCGGGTGGACGCTGAAGGCGAGCGGCGGCGCTCCGTGACCCGAGATGACCTTGCCGTCGCGGCCGACGAGCTGCGCGTAGTCGCCGATGCCGCCCTGCGCCTCGGCGACGCCGGGGAGCGTCCGCACCTTCGCGAGCAGCGACTCCGAGAACGAGGGCGGAAGCGCCGCGCTGTTGTTGTTGGTGCCGAGCGCGCTCTTGGCGGTGATGACGCGTCGGTGTTCTCGTAGACGGTCGCGAAGACGGTGCTGAACGCGGCTTTGATCGTGTCCGTGAGGACGTACGTCCCGCTGATCATCGCGACGCCGAGAACGATCGCGAGCGCGGTGAGAACCGCCCGCAGCTTGCGCCCGAGCAGGCCCTTCAGCGCGACGACGATCACGAGGTGAGGGTGCTCATCACGGTGAGCACGTCTTCGGTGCTCGCGCCGGTGAGCTCCTTGACGATGAGGCCGTCGGCGATGAAGAGGATGCGGTCGGCGATGACGGCCGCGCGCGCCTCGTGCGTGACCATGACGATCGTCTGGCCGTAGTCGTTCACCGAGTCACGGATGAGGTCGAGGATCTCGCCGCCCGTCTTCGAGTCGAGGTTGCCCGTCGGCTCGTCCGCGAACAGGATCGTCGGCCGCGTGACGAGGGCCCGCGCGATGGCGACGCGCTGCTGCTCGCCGCCGGAGAGCTCCGCCGGCCTGTGCGAACGGCGCTTGGCGATCCCGGTCTTGGTGAGCAGCTCCTCGAGCCACGCCTTGTCCGGCTTCTCGCCCGCGATCGAGAGCGGGAGGAGCACGTTCTCCTCGGCGTCGAGCATCGGCAGGAGGTTGAAGAACTGGAAGACGAAGCCGATGTGCTTCCGCCGCAGGCGCGTCAGGTCGGAATCGCCGAGCGTCGTGATCTCCGTGCCGGCGATCTCGACGGTGCCGCTCGTCGGCGTGTCGAGGCCGGCGAGGATGTGCATGAGCGTCGACTTGCCGGAGCCGGACGGCCCCATGACGGCGACGAGCTCGCCGGCGCGCACTTCGAGCGAGACGCCGCGGAGTGCGTCGACCGCGGTGTCGCCTTCGCCGTAGCGCCGCGTCAGGTCGTGCGCAGAGACGACGACGTCGCCGCGCTCAGGGTGCTCCGCTTGCGGCTGTTCCTGGGTCGCGGACATGCTCCCAAACTATCAGCGGTTTCCGGCGAGCAGGAAGCCCACCACCACCACTGCGTATGCGGCGATCAGCACGGCGCCGTCGAAGCGGCTCGTCCGTCCGTCCCACACGGTCTTGGTCGCGAGCGCGACCGCAGCGGCCATCGCGACGAGCTCCTCCCAGCGGAAGCTGAGAGGAAGCGCGTGCGCGAAGAAAAGTGACAGGAGGGTTACGACCGGCAGCACGAGCAGGCCGACCTGCGCGCTCGACGACAGCGCGATCTCGCTCGCGAGCTTCATCTTCCCCGCGCGTGCGATGACGACCGCGCCGCCGTGCTCGGCCGCGTTGCCGACGATCGCCACGATCACCGCCGCGATGAAGAACTCGCTCGCGCCGATCGCGGACGCGAAGCCCTTGATCGAGTGGACGAGGATCTCGCTGACGAACGCCGTCGCCACCGTTGCGACAGCGAGAACGAGGAGCGCGCGGGGGAGCGGCCACGCAGAGCTCGGATGCGTCGGCGCGCTCGAGCCCCTGGTGGCGCCTGAGGTTGCGGCCGGTGACGGCGAGGTAGAGCACGAGCAGCGCCGCCGCGACCGGAATGGAGACGACCACCGCCGCGTGTCGCTCGGGCGAGCCCGTGTACCCGATGACGGTCGTCGGCACGATGAGGATGACGGCCGCGGCGACGAGACCGAGCTGCGTGAGCAGCGAGCGGCGGTCGATCGGCTTCGCCGGTCCGACCACCTGCGCCATCCCGAAGACGAGGAGCAGGTTCGAGATGACGCTGCCCGCGAGCGAGCCGCGCACGACCTGAGGCAACCCGTCGCCGATCGCGAACAGCGCGATGATCAGCTCGGGCGCATTGCCGAAGCTCGCGTTGAGAAATCCGCCGATGCCCGGACCGGTGTGCTCGGCTGCGTGCTCCGTCGTCTCGCCGATGAGCCATGCGAGCGGTATGAGCGTGATCGCCGCGAGCACGAACATCGCCGCGTTCCCGGGATGCGCCGCGTAGTTGATCGCAATCGTGGCGGGCGCGAGGGCAAGCGAGGCCCAAAGAATCTTCCGTGCCACGGCTCGCGTAGGTTAGTGCGCACGATGCTGGAGGCAGTTCTCTTCGACTGGGGCGACACGCTCATGCGCTGGGAGTGGGAGCCCGAGCTGCTCACCGCCGGCCACGAGGCGGGCCTACGCGCGATCGGCCGCGAGCCGCTGCCCGCGCTGACCGAGCGCTTCCGCGACGTCTACTTGCCGCTGCTGTGGGTGCC
The DNA here is from genome assembly GCA_963734285.1 of uncultured Actinomycetes bacterium. Lineage (GTDB taxonomy): Bacteria > Actinomycetota > Thermoleophilia > Gaiellales > Gaiellaceae > Palsa-739. The sequence goes on from CAVTGM010000008.1 coordinate 96,777, forward strand.
GGGCACGCTCGAGGAGATCGAGTACCCAGGGCTCGTCCGCCAGGTACTCGGCGAGGTGGGCATCGAAATCGACGACGACGAGCTCGAGAGATTTCTCGACGCGGAGCACGATGCGTGGTCGCCTGCATTGATGCTCGCGACGACGACGCACGCGCTGCTCGAGGCGCTCCGCGACCGTGAGCTCAAGGTCGGGCTCGTCTCGAACGCGTTCGACCCGCCGGACCTCCTCCATCGCGATCTCGAACGGCTGGGCGTCGCGCAGTCGTCTCGACGTTGCGGTGTTCTCGTCGGAGATCGGTTGGCGCAAGCCGCACCCGGCGATCTTCGAGCGTGCGCTCGAGACCATCGGGGCCGATCCGCGCGAGACGCTCTTCGTGGGCGACACGCTCGCGACCGACATCGCCGGTGCCGGCGCACTCGGAATGCGGACGTGTCAGGCGATGTGGTTCCGCGCAGACGAGGACGATCAGGTGCCCGAGCCCGACTTCACGGCGTTCACGCAGATGGACGTGCTGACGGCGGTTCGGCGTCTCGCATAAGCGGAAAACGCTGCATCTGTCAAGACTTGCGGGACCCGAAATCCGGCGCACACAATGCAGGGCAGATGAGTGAGCTGACGCTCACGCTCCGCCCCCAAGACCAGGTCGAGTGCCGCGCCTGTGGCGTCCACTGCGACAAGGTGGTCTACCCATCCGCCTGCGTCGACCGGTCGTGCCCCTTCGTCTACGCCTACAAGGAGCACGGCCACACCTTCATGGGCTGCATGCGGAAGGTGTTCGAGGTCGAGATCGATCTCGACAAGCTTCGTGAGGCCGAGGCGCACAAGGCGGGGTTCGGCGCGGTGAAGGCCATGCGCAACCCGCTGCCGATGTGCCAGTCCGAGATCGAGCCGTGCTACGAGCAGCGCACCGGCGACCTCGGCTGCATCAACCCGGAGTTCAACGAGCTGCCGGCGGGATCGCCGACGTTCCGGGTCTTCGCCCGGTTCTCGTCCTAGCTTCGGGCACGGCTCGCAGCAGCAGGACGCCGACAAGCGGCCCCACGGCCGCGAGCGCGAACGCGAGCCGCCACGAGCTGGCCGCCGCAGCGGCGAACGCCGGCGGCGCGCCCGCGACGACGACGCCGAGCAGCGTCTGCTGAAAGCCGAGCGCCGCGCCGGTCCGTGACGCCCCCGCCGCCTCGGCGGCAGCGGCGAAGGCGAGGCCGTTCCACGCCATGCTGAGGACGCCGGCGACAGCGAACGCCGGTACGAGCACAGCGAGCGGCGCGTCGACGAGGACTGCGACCGCGGCGGTCGCTGCTGCGAGCGCGACGCCGATGACGCGCAGCGGGCGCAGGCGTGTGTGCAGCCGGTCGGAGATGCGACCCGAGCCGATGCGCGCGCCGATCGCGAGCACGTTGATCGAGGCGAGGAGCGCCGCCGCGGCATGCGTCGACACGTGCCGATGATCGTGGAGGAACAGCACGACGAAGCCGGTGATCCCGATCTGCGCCGTCAGGAAGAGCGCGGTGCCGCCGCCGAGTAACCACATGCGGCGGTCGTGCAGCGGCCGTCCCACGTCGGTGAGCTCCAGCTCCGGCTCGGTCGCGGGCGAGCTGCGCATGAACGCGGTCGCGACGATCGCGCCGGCGAAGCATGCGCCTCCGAGCGCGAAGAAGGCTGGGCGCGTGTCGCCGAGGATGGGGAGCACGATCGCGCCGAGCGCGCCGCCGATCGGGACCGCCGTCTGGCGGATGCCGAGCGCGACACCGAGCTCGCCGGGCGGGAACCAGCCCATGATCGCGCGCCCGCTCGCGGCGTTGACGCTCGCGCCGAGCGCACCTGCCGCGATCAGCGCACCGACGAGTGTGCCGAAGCCGGTCGTCTCCGCGGCGACTCCGAATGCGACGCCCGCTCCGACCAGACCGACAGCGATGACGACCCGCTCGTCGAAGCGGTCAGCGGCGAAGCCCCACGGCAGGAGCGTGAACAACATGCCGATGCCAATCGCCGCGAGCACGACGCCGGTCTCGCTGAGCGAGAGCCGGTAGTGCGCGCGGATCGCTGGGGCGAGCGCGGGCAGACCGACCGACGCGGTGGAGAAGCTCGCCTGCGCGAGCGTCCCTGCCGCGAGGATCACCCAGCGATAGCGCGTGCCCGGATCTCCTTGGCCTTGCGGACCTCGTTCGCGTCGGGCCCGTGCTTGTCGGGGCCGGCCGTCTCGAGCACCGCAGGCAGACCTTGCAGCCGCGGGTTGCCGAGGAAGACGCCGAGCTGCTCACCGAAGATGCCCTCGCTGATGTTCGCGTGCCGGTCGCGGTTCGATCCGAGCTCAGCCGCCGAGTCGTTGACGTGCAGCGCGCGCAGCCGGTCGAGGCCGATCGACGCATCCACCTCGTCGAGGCACGCATCGAGCGCCGCCGGATCGGTGACGTCGATGCCGGAGACGTACAGGTGACACGAGTCGAGGCAGATGCCGAGCCGCGGATGCCGGTCGAGCCGCTCGTACAGCGTTGCGAGCTCGTCGATCGAGCGGCCGATGGTGCCGCCGGCACCTGCCGAGTTCTCCATCAGCAGCCACGTCTCGTCGGTCGAGAGGTCGAGCACCTGCTCCATGGCGGGCACGACGCGCTCGAGCCCGTGCTCGAAGCCCGAGCCGAGATGCGAGCCGACATGGAAGACGACGGCGTCGGCACCGATCGCGCCCGCGACTTCCATCGTGTTGCTCAGCGCCGCGACCGACTTCTCGTAGATCGCGTCGTCGGGCGCGGCCAGGTTGCAGAGATAGAGGGCGTGACAGAGCACACCGCCCATCCCGGTCTCGGCGCGCCGCTCGCGGAAGAGGTCGAACGTGGCCGGGTCGTGGTTCGTCGGCCGCCACATCCGCGGGCTCTGGGTGAAGAGCTGGAGCGAGTCGGCACCGATCGCGACCGCGCGGTCGACGGCCGTGTGGATGCCCCCCGAGGAGGAGACGTGCGCGCCGATTTGCATCAGTGACCCGCCCAGTGGCGGTTTCGCGTTCCTGGCGCGCGAAAAGCAAGCGATGCAAAGACGCAGGGAGCGGTCGTAGCGGTGGCTACGGCCGCGACCGAGGACGCAGCAGCGCGCCGCTTTGCAGCCGCCGGGGACGCACTAACTGCCGCTGGGCGGGTCACTAGGCCTACGCTATCGGCGTGAGTGTTCGCACACGCATGGCACCGAGCCCGACAGGCCTTCTGCACATCGGTGGCGTGCGCACGTTCCTCTTCAACTGGCTCTTCGCCCGGCAGCAGGGCGGCCAGAACCTCCTACGCATCGAGAACACCGACACGACCCGCGAGGTGGCGGAGGCCGTCGACCACATCCGCTCGTCGCTCACGTGGCTCGGGATCGGCTGGGACGCCGAGCCGACGTTCCAGCTCGACCGGCTGGACGACTGCCGCCGCGTCGCCGAGCAACTCGTCGCCGAGGGGAAGGCGTACGAGGACGAGGGCGCGATCCGCTTCCGCATGCCGAATGAAGGTGTAACCGCGTGGGACGACATCGTCCGCGGCCGTGTCGAGGTGCCGAACGAGACGATCGAGGATCTCGTCCTCGTGCGGTCGGACGGAAGGCCGACGTACAACTTCGCGTCGCCGATGGAGGACGTGTGGGACGAGATCACGCACGTCATCCGTGGCGACGATCACATCTCGAACACGCCGAAGCAGATCAACATCATCCGCGCAGTCGGGGCGGAGGTTCCCACGTACGCGCATGTGCCGAGCATCTTCGGCTCAGACGGGAAGAAGCTGTCGAAGCGTCACGGCGCCGTCGGGACAGGCGAGTTCCGCGACGCCGGCTATCTCCCCGAGGCGATGGTCAACTTCCTCGCGCTGCTCGGCTGGGCGCCGGACGGCGAGACGACGATCATGAGCCGCGACGAGCTGATCGAGCGATTCAGCCTCGAGCGTGTCAGCCCGAGCCCCGCGCAGTTCGACTACGCGAAGCTCGACTGGATGAACGGCATGTACCTGCGCGCGCTACCACTCGACGAGTTCTCGCATCGCCTCATCGCGTGGCTTGGCGAGCACGGCTACGACTGGGACGCCGAGCTCGTGCGCAGGTCGGCGCCGCTCGTGCAGGAGAAGATCTCCCGTTTCGACGAGTTCCCCGGGTTCGCCGGCTTCCTCTTTCAGGACGTCGACGCCTCGGTCGACGGTGAGGCCGACGTGGTGCTCGCCGCACGTGACGCGCTCGCAGGGCTCGAACCGTTCACCGCGGACGCGATCGAGGCCGCGCTCCGCGCCGTCCTCGAGGGCCTCGGCCTGAAGCCGCGTCAGGGCTTCCAACCGATCCGCGTCGCTGTGACGGGCTCGACCGTGTCGCCCGGCCTCTTCGAGAGCATCGAGCTGCTCGGCCGCGAGACGACACTCGCGCGGCTCACCGCGGCGGCAGCGGCCTAGGCCGCGCCAGCGGATCGAGCGCGCGCTGGAAGACGCGCCAGGCGTGCCTCCGGTATTGCGGAGACGGAGCCGGCAGGTCGTTTGTGGCTGCCTCGTTCCCCCGGCGTACGGGCATACCACGGTTTCCCGTGCCCGTTTGCATGACCTATAGGGGCAACGAGCGGCTCCCCGACCGGGGTACGGGATATCGTCCGCTGCGTGGATCGCCCGGCTGTGCTCGTCGTCGAGGACGAGCCGTCGCTCCGGCTCCTGTGCCGGATCAACCTCGAGCTCGAGGGCTTCGACGTCTTCGAGGCGTCGACGCTCGCCGAGGCTCGGGCCGCGGTTGCGGCTCGGCGGCCGTGCGTCGTGCTCCTCGATCTCAGGATCGGGCGGGAGAGCGGGGCGGACCTGATCGACGAGCTGCGCGAGCGAACGCCTCCGGTACCCGTTGCGCTCGTTACCGGCTCCGCGGCCTTTGGGTCGGGCGCCGAAGGGCTTGCGGACGCGTATCTCCGCAAGCCGTTCACGATCGACGACTTGCTATCAACGGTAAAGCGACTCGCCGCTCGGTAGGCTCACGTCATGTCGACGACAGTTGTTCGCACTCCGGAGGAATACGAAGCACGCCTCCGCGACTACTACGTCGAACGCTCCGAGGAGGGCCGCGCGGTTCGCGTCGGCGAGAAAGAGGTGTCCGAGCAGGCGGCGATCGTCGCCCGGTACATGGATCTCTTCTCGCGCGATCAGGTCGACGCGCTGCGAGGAGCGGAGGACTCCGCGACGGGTGAGGAGCACGAACGCCTGTATCGGCTGCGGAAGACGTGCGAGGGCGGGCTCATCTCTGCCGAGCTCGCGTCCAAACAGGATGCGCTCGAGAACGCGCTCATCGGCGCGCGCGTGACCTTCAAGGGCGAGGAGTTGCCGCTGCGCGCTGCGCAGGCACGGCTCGCGGTGCTCGACTCGTACGCAGACCGTGAGGAGCTCGGCAACCTCGAGCGGACGGCATCGGCGAAGCTCAATCCCAACCGGCTCGAGCTGCTCACTATCGCCGAGGAGCTGGAGCGCGACGTCACCGGTGAGCCCGATCCGATCGCGCGCGCCGACGAGGAGAAGGCGATCTCGCTGCGTGAGCTCGAGCGTGCGCTCGTCGCCGCGGCGGACGCGACGACCGATGCGTACGAGCGAATGCGCGACCGCTGGTTCGACCGCATCCTCGGCACCGAGCGCGACGCGCAGCCGACGAGCGGCCACGTCGCCTACGTACGGCGTCTCTCGCCGCTCGAGTCGACGTACACGAAGGAGGCGGCCGTCGCCATCTGCCTCGCGACGACGTCGACCCTGGGCTTCGACCTGACGGGCATTCCGAACATCCGGCTCGACCTCGAGGACCGTCCGCAGAAGAACCCGCGGGCATGTGTCATCGCCGCCGATCCGCCCGATGTCGTGCACCTGATCACGCGCGCGCAGGGCGGGCTCGCCGACTACCAGGCGTTCCTGCACGAGGCTGGCCATGCCCTCCACTACGCGGGCGTCGACCCGCGGCTGCCGTTCACGTTCCGCGCGATCTCGCGCGACCACGCGTTGACGGAGATCTACTCGTACATCTTCGAGGCGATCACGCGGGAGCCGGGATGGCACGCGCTGCACTTCGGCCTGTCGGACGCGCAGGCGGCGGAGAACGCCGAGGCGACGCTCTTCCTCGAGGCGCTCCTCTATCGGCGGTACACGGCGAAGCTGCAATACGAGCTCGGCTTCTGGTCGAGCTTCGCCGAGGAAGGCGGCACGTCGCCGCGCGACTATTCGCCGCTACTCACCGAAGCGACCGGTGTGCGCTACGACCCGCGCAACTACCTCTCCGACATGGACGGCGGTTTCTACTCGGCCGACTACCTGCGCGCGTGGATTCGCTGCGCGCAGCTCCGCGCGTATCTCGTCGCCGAGGTCGGCGAGGATTGGTGGCGCAACGCGAAGACGGGCGACATCCTCCGCGACCTGTTCGCCGAGGGGACGAAGCCGTCGAGCGAGGAGATCGCCGTCCGGCTCGGGTTCGCGCCGCTCGACACGGGGCCACTCGTCTCCGATCTCAACGGCGTGACCTAGACGCACGGGAGGCGCGGTCGCCCGCGCCTCCCGATTTCGACCCCGTGTGGTCTAGCGCTCTAGCTCAGCGCGTTGCACTTCGCCTGCGCGCCGGTTGCTGCCCCGGCGGTGTTCACCTTGGTGACGGTCGAGATCGCCGCAGCCGGCGAGCTCTGCGTGATCTGCGTGCTGTCGCCGCCGACGTAGTACGCGCCGTGACCGGTCGCCTCGTCGTCGTACAGGCAGTACGCCGCACCGCTACCAAGGACCTTGACGCCGACCTTCGGCGAAATGCCTGGGGCTTCCTTCGCCAGGTTGGCGTTGGAGAGGCCGGTGTAGGTGCTGTTGCCGCCGGCGGAGTCCTGATACCAGGCCTCAGCGGCCGGGATCGCCGAGCGGACGTTGGACTGGGACGCGGCATCCTGTGCGTTGCCGCGGAAACTGAGGTAGGACGGCACCGCGATCGCAACGAGGATGCCGAGGATCACGATGACGACCAGAAGCTCGATGAGCGTGAAGCCGCTTTCCTCACGAGCCAGCCGCCGCTTGATGATGTTGAACATGCCCTCTCCTTCGCAATGAATCGGTGAGGTCGTATCGACCCCGGTCATTGGGAAGCGGAGCGTCGAAAGGGTGATCGTATCCCGACGCATCTCGCGCATCGGGCTACGAACGAAAGGAAGGCGCATACGGGATTCGAACCCGTGTCGCAGGAGGTCCAACTTCCGGAGCCTCTTCGCCGCAAACTCACTGAGCTGAGGCTGCAGAGCGATGCGAGGTCTCGGCGTGGAAGCCAGTGACCGACTAAACGAGAAGGCGCGGGACTACGAGGTTCTCGCCGCGTCGGAAGTCGAGCGAGCGCCGCTCGGAGAGACGGAGGAGCACGTCGCTGCGGCGACGGCATTCGCGGCGGTCGCTATCGCGCTCCGGGAAGTCGCGAGCGCGCTGGACGAGGCAGCGTGACGGGGTCGCGGAGACCTGGGCATGGCCGGAAGCCTCATTACGCAGGCGACGTTGCGCGGGTTGTGCGTGAGTCGATGCGCCAGGTGCGCGAGTCTGTAGCCCTGACTGCGGTGACGGCCCCATCGCACCTCGGCATGAGCGCATCGGAGATAGAGGCGTGGAACCTGTCCGCTAGCGAGCGCTGGCGGCGGCTGAATGCGCGGCTCCGCGTTGAGATGTGGCGGCGCTGGAAGCTGCGTCCACCGCTAGCGCTCGTGCGCGTGGCTCAACGCCAGGCGCGCGGACTGGATCACCTCCACGTCATCTGGGGCATGGCGTCGTTCGATGCTCGCGAGCGGATCGGTCGGTATGTCGAGCTCTATCGCGACCATTGTGAGGAATACGGGTTCGGATTCATCGACGACCCGCTGATGGAGCGCCACCCGAAACTCCCGGACGGTCGCCCGGATACGAGCAGACCGAAGCGGGACATGGTCTTCAGGTCGCCGGCGCGCGCCGGCTCGTATATCGGGCGATACGTCGCCGGCGGGCAGCTCGAGCGGTACCTCGACGCAAGCGATAGGAGCTGGCGTCCGATGTGGGTTCACCCAGCGCTCACAGAGATGAGCGGCTGGAGCCTTGAGCGATGCGAGTGGTTACGTCAGGCGTGGCACGTGCGTAACGGAACCTGGGGTCTGCAGCTGCGCTCCCGCCAGGCTCGGCTCATGGCGCACCTGACGACCCGGCTGCCTTCATGGTGGCACCGCGCAGGCGACCGGGCCTGGGTGTGCTCTGTAAGCGGCTGGGACGGCGTACCGGGTCCGTCGATTGCAGCTCTGCTGTCAGGTCTCTGAGGAACGTTCTGAGGCGGGGCCGTCCTCACCTGACGACAGGACGCTCGCTCAGCTCAGCGGGCCGGCTCCTGACGTTCCTCGCCATACTCGGTTCGTGAATCTCAGCATTGCGATCCAGCTCGTGGGTGCCGCGCTCAACATGGGTGCGTTTGCGCTCCTGCATTTTGAGATTGCGCCGTCCGCAGCGCTGCGGTACCTCGTTCCGAACTTTCTTGGCTCAGTCATCCTCGTGGGCAGCGCGTACCACGACGCGCAGTGGGGCTTCTTTCTCCTTGAGGCTGCGTGGGTAATCGTGACGGGGTACGCCATTATCAAGCGGCGGCCCTTGAGCCACTGAGCGCATTCCGCAACGATTGTCGTCAGGCGTCATTTCCGAACACTCGCGCAAGCGATCGCCTGGTCGCCTCATGTCACTCCCCCTTCAACGCGTCGAGGATGCCGCGGAATCGCTGCTCGTCGAATGCGTCGTACGGGTGTTGACGAGCAAGTTCGCTACTCGCTGCGTTCAACAGGCGGCGGTCGAGCGGATACCCGAGGAGCGCGATGCAGTCTGAGTGATTGCGGCGCCAGTAAGGATTGCTCCAGCCGGTCATGTCGACCCTCGGCTGCGGGTCGAGCACTTTCAATCGGCGCGGGTCGATCGGCTGACCGTGATGTCTAGCCTCACCCAGTTCGAAGAAGAGATCGAGGCCACTCACGTCGATCGCCAGTACGACAGGGCCCGCAAACCCTTCGGCTAACGTCGGCACACCGTCGATCAGGGGAAGCAGCACGCCCGCAGCGATGCCAGGGGTCTCGGCTAGCGCGACGTGTTTACACGGTGATTGCGCGCACTTCGGGTCGAGCCCCGTCGTAAGCACCCGGTCGAGTGTGCTCGGATGCGTCGCGTGATAGGCGATTGAGCCGGGCGGGGAGGGCTGGGCGTGCGCAGCTTCATAGGCAGGCGCGAGCCGACAGGTATCCACAACAAGCTGGTCGTCGATCGCTACGAATAACTCGTCGGGCTCGTGTAGAAGACCGCACCCCAAGCAAGGATCGCCCGTTGGCATGCGACGGTCTGCAACGTTCACAGCGCGCTGAGTGGGCTGTTCGGGTGGCTGTACTTGGAGGGCGAGATCGACGTCGATCCAATGCTAGAACGCCAACCGACGCCCTGCGAGTGTGCGTCGTGCCGAGCGTTCGAACAAGGTCATTTGGGAGACGGTGGTAAAGGTGGCGCGGCGGGCCGGGGTGCGTGCAACGTCGCACTCGTTACGGCGAGCGTTCGCGGTTGCGTTCTTGACGAGCAACCCGGGGGCTATCGAGGCGCTACAGGCGTTGATGAATCACCGGCGCATCGACACGACGCAGGTCTACCTCTTGGCGTTGAACCGTGCGAAGTCGATGGAGGCTGTACGCGGGCTCTCCTGGGGTGGCGGTGGGCCGTTCGTGTTTCCGCCGCAAGAGGAAGCGGCACGAAAAAAGCCCCCGCTGAGCAGGGGCTTCATCGAAGAGGCGCATACGGGATTCGAACCCGTGCCGCCGCCGTGAGAGGGCGGTGTCCTAGGCCACTAGACGAATGCGCCGCGAGACGGCGGTTAGTGTAGCGACGCTCCGGGCACACGCTTCCCATGTTCGGACGGCGGCGCAGGCGGACAGGCAAGCCTGCCGCGGTGCATCGGCTCGACGAGGTGCGCGCGCTCGATCGCGTCGCGCCACCAGGCCCCAAGGTGCACCCGAAGGCGAATGGCGGCGCGCCGGAGGACCCTGCTTAGCTCCTGCGCGCGAGCATGACCGCGGCGCCGACGATCCCGACCGCGCTCGCGGCGCCGAGAATCGTCCACGCGAGACCTGAGCCGGCCGGCGCAGCCGAGAGGCCAACCGCGAGCGCGGCGACGACGAGCGACGCGAACGCAAGCGCACCGAGCGCGAGCGCCCGCGCACGCACGACGGCCGGCTCCGCGGGGATCGCGAGGCGCTCGTCTATCGACCAGGACGCGAGCTCTCCGCACAGGAGAAGCCCGACCGCGACGAGCGGTGCGCCTTCGTCGAGGTGCCGGCCGCGCACCACGAGGGCGACGCCGTAGGCGACCGCGAGCAGACCCACCGTCCATGGAATGACCGCCGCGTGTGCGCGCACGACTGCGACGAGGAGCAGCAGCGCACCGGCGGCGCCGAGGGCGCCCGTCGCCGGCGTCGCCTTCGCCGAGCGCTCGAGCACGTACGCGAGCACGCCCGCGTAGAGCGGCGGCGGACAGCGCTGCGAGCGCTATGCGCGCGCGGGCCTTGCGTATCGCCTGAATGCCGCCACCTCCTCGAGCGGAACGTTCAGCGGGACGCCGTCGATCCACTCGACGACGGGTATCCCCGCCTGCTGGTAGCGCGCGCGCATCGCCTCACGGGAGAGCCGCCACAACCGGTACGAGAATTGCTCGAGCTCGTCCGAGCCCTCGTCGACGAACGGCACCGGCGACACCTCGACCACCACGAGGTCGAAGCCGCGGGCGCGGAGATCGAGCAGCGCGGGCGGCGTACGTGGATCGAGGAGCGGCGTCAACGCGAGCACGAGCGCCTTCGGCGGGAGCGAGCGCGGCGGCAGCACGTCGACGCCGCGCGCCGCGAAACTGAGCACGATGTCCATCTGCAGCAGCGAGTCGACGATGCGGTACAGCTGCCGCGTTCCCGACGCCGGGAGCAGCCACGAGAGGAAGCCGCCGAAGCTGACGAGGCCGACGCGGTCCTTCCGCTGCAGATAGCGGTGCGCGAGCGACGTCGCCGCGCGGACGGTTAGGTCGAGCGTCCCGCGCCCGCCGAGCCGCGCATCGGTGAACGTGTCGAGGAAGAGGACGACGTCGGTGTTGCGCTCCGGGTGCTGCTCGTTCACCCACAGCTCGCCGCGGCGTGCGGTCGCGCGCCAGTTGATGCGCCGCGGCCGGTCGCCCGGCGCCCACGCGCGAATGTCGGAGAACTCGATCCCATCGCCCTTCGTGCGGGAGACCTGGTTGCCGACGAAGACCTGCGTGTCGAGCGGCGGGAGCAGCGCGTGCAGCGCCTCGACCGTCGGGTACACGCGCAACGGCGCGCTTCCTCCGAGCCGCGTCTCCCAGCTGTAGAACCCGAGTCGGTCGCGGGCGCGCAGGAGCGGCGGCCCGACGAGGTATGCGCCCCAGCGCTCGCAGCGCACCGGGAACTCGAGCGTTCGCGCCTCGTCGGCCGCGAGCGCGACGGCACGCGGGTTACGCCCGTCCGAGGCGATCCCGTCGGGAAGCTGGAGGAACACGTCGACGCGCTCCGCCGCGTCCGCGGTCAGCTCCACGGTCGCGTCGACCGTCTCCGACTCGAGGGCACGCTCGCGGTCGAGCTCGACCCGAACGTGCAGCCGCGGCGCACGGGCAAGAGCCGGCGCTGCGACCGCCGCGAGGGCGAACGGCGCGGCGAGTGCGACGAGCTCGACCCGCCCGAGCACGAGCCCGGCGAGCAGCGCCGCGGCGGCGATCGCCGCGTACGCGGGCAGACGCGGCGCGATGTGCCGCGTCACGATGGCGCGCGGACGTCCTCGGCCGGCGGCGTCGGAACCGAGTCGAGCGCCTCGGCGACGACGTCCTCGCCGCGGATGCGCTGCACCCACAGCTCCGGCCGGAGCGTCAAGCGGTGGGCGAGTGCAGGGACCGCGACGGCCTTCACGTCCTCGGGCACGACGAAGTCGCGTCCCGCGAGCGCGGCCTTCGCACGCGAGAGCTTGAGCAGCGCGAGGCTGCCGCGCGGGCTCGCGCCCACCGCAAGCTGGCGGGACGCGCGCGTCGCGGCGACGACGTCCACGATGTACCCCTCGATCGAATCGGAGACGTGCACGCGCTCGAGCGCCTGCTGCATGGCGACGAGCGTCGGCGCGTCGACGACCGGCGAGAGCTCCACCTCGTCCTCGCCGCGCGCGATGCGGCGCCCGAGCATCTCGATCTCGTCGTCGCGCGCGGGGTAGCCGATGCTCGCCCGGATGAGGAACCGGTCGAGCTGCGCCTCGGGGAGCGGGTACGTCCCCTCGTATTCGATCGGGTTCTGCGTCGCGAGGACGATGAACGGCGGAGCGAGCACACGCGTCTCGCCTTCGCTCGTCACCTGCCGCTCTTGCATCGCCTCGAGCAGCGCAGCCTGCGTCTTCGGTGGGGCGCGATTGATCTCGTCGGCGAGGAGAAGGTTGGTGAAGATCGGGCCCGGCATGAACTCGAACTCCGAGCGGCGCTGGTCGAAGACGGACGAGCCGGTCACGTCGGAGGGCATGAGGTCGGGCGTGAACTGGATGCGCGAGAACTCGAGCGACGTCGCGCTCGCAAACGACCGCGCGATGAGCGTCTTCGCGAGGCCGGGGTAGTCCTCGAGCAGGACGTGCCCGTCGCTGAGGATCGCGAGCAGGATCAGCTCGAGCGGCTCGCGCTTGCCGACGACGGCGCGCTCGACCTCGTCGAGGATGCGCGCCGACCGCTCGCGGAGCTCCGACAGCTCCATCAGAGAGCCTCCACCGCGTCGGCGAGCGTCGGCGATGCTCCGTAGCGAAGGCCCGGGCGCCGTGCGGTCGGCGGGAGGGGGACGGTCGGGACGCAGCAGCTCCCAGGTGTCGGCGTCGAGCGCCTCGCCCGGCGACCGGACACGCGCGGCGGCGATGTTGAAGAGCAGCGGCCGCAGCCGTGCGTGGAACTCACCCGCGTTCGCGATGCTCAGCGTGATGTCGCGCTCCATCCGGACGAGCTCGGCCGGTCTCGTCCGCACGGGCTTCCGCGGCGTCAACGCGTGCTCGAGATCGGAGGTCGCCCGCTCCCATTCCTCCTCGGTGCGCGCCATCCGCGTGAGGGTGAGGAGCGCGATGGCGGCGAGCGCGAGCACGTACGCAGCGAGGATCTCACGGACGGAGACGGGCCGGAGGCCGAGCGCGATCACGAGCCCGACGGTGACCCCCACGAACGTTCCGATGGGAAGGCGCGGCCGTTTCATGCTGCTGCCTGCACGGGCGACGCGCAACTCGTCGCGCAGCGACTCGAGCGCGGCGATCGCCTCGTCGCGCATCGTCTCGTCCGGCTGGTGCGGGCTGAACTTCGCCCACTCGAACAGATCGGTCAGGCGCGTCACTCCGTCTGCGCTCGCGTCGAGCCCCTGGAGTGCGCGCGCGAGGAACTCGAGCGGCGTCTCGGACGGTCGCCGCGGGATCCCCGCTGCCGCGAGCGCGTGTTCCATCCGCGCGTAGGCAGCGATGATGGCCCTCCGGAGATCGGGCTCCCGGCGCAGGTCGTCGAGCGACTCGTCGAGCGCGAGCGCCACGTCCTCGTGCGACCGGAAGCGCCACTCCTTCACGGGCTTGGCCTTTCGGCTCGCGAACGCCGCGACGCCGGCGGCGGCGAGGAGCGCGCCGACGATCGCGATCTCGTCCCAGCGCAGGTGGGCGCTGCGGCGATTCGAGTCGAGGCGGCCCTTGCCGGAGGGACGACGCTGCGCGCCGTGCTTCGCGCGGCTTCGCGTTGCGGTTGCGCTGCTTCGGCGTCGAAGTGGAAGTGCGCGTGGAGCAGGAGCCAGCCCAACGCCAGGGCCGTCACCAGCGATACGACGAACTGCCACAGGCCGAAGACCGGCCGCCCCTGCGGCTTGTCCCACTTCGTGCCGACGATGCTCATGACGAAGACGACCGCGATCGCGATCGCAAACAGCGCGATGGTCGTGAACACGTAGTCGAAGAAACGCGGCGTCGGCCCCGTTCCGCTCGAGCCGGTCAGCGGCCTGCCGTGGCTCGCGAGCGCTGCGACTGCGAGCAGGCCGGCGACGGCGAGGACGAGCGGCACTGCCCGGCGCGGTTGCACCGCGCCAGTCTCGCATCCCGCGGCGCTCAGTAGATGGCCGCAAAGGCACTCGGCAGCGGCGCGGATGTCGGTCGGCGCGCCGTCGCGCACGATCATCGCGAGGAGGTGCGATGGGACGAGAGCGGCGTCTGCTGCGGCCCGATGAGGAGCTCGAGCTCGCGAGGCTCGTGCGGCGGACGAGGAGCTCGAGCTCGCAAGGCTCGTCGCACCGGCGACCCCGATGCGCGGACCCGTCTCATCGAGTCGAACCTCAGGCTCGTCGTGTCGATGGCGCGCCGCTACCAGGGGCTCGGCCTGTCGCTTCCCGGATCTCGTGCAGGAGGGGACCGTCGGGCTCATCCAGGCGGTCGACCGGTTCGACTGGCGCCGCCGCCGACGCTTTTCGACGTACGCGGCCTGGTGGATCCGGCAGTCGATCAGGCGTGCGCTCACGAACGACTCGCGCACGATCCGCCTGCCGAGCCGCCTCGTGACGAAGCAGCTCGCGACCCGGCGTGCGGCGACTGGCGCTCGAGGCAACGCTCGGCCGGACGCCGACGGTAATGGAGCTCGCGGCTGCGACCGGGTACGACGTCGAGTCGATCTCGCTCGCCGAGCAGGCGCCGCTCGCGAACGCGTCGCTGAACGAGTCCGTGCGCGGGCTCGACGGCCCCGGCCAACTGCTCGACGTCGTCGCCGACGCGACTGCGGAGGATCCGGAGGAAGAGCTCGAGAAGGCGTCGCGCGTCGGCCGCCGTGCGGGACGCGGTGGCGCGCCTCCGTGATCGCGAGCGGGAGATCGTCATCAGCCACTTCGGGCTGGACGGTGAGTCGCACACGCTCGAGGAGATCGCGAGCGAGATGCACCTCGCGCCCGAGCGCGTTCGTCAGATCGAGCGCCACGCGTTCGCGACGCTCGCGGCCAAGCTCGACGAGTAGCTACTTGAACAGCCGGCGGAAGAAGAACGCGATCCGCCGGTAGACGTTCATCGAGTGCTCGCGCTTCTCGATCGGCGCGAACGCCTTCCCCTCGAGCTCCCGCACTTCGGAGCCGAGCGACGCGCCGAGGCCGCCCTTGGAGTCCGGCTCGATCTCGGCGGTCGTCGCCGGCTCGAGATACTCGCCCAACGTCTCGGCCTGCTCGCGCGAGATGGTGAGGTGCACCTCACCCTCGAAGATCTGACCGACCTGCTCGGAGGGGACGTAGCGCGGCTTGCCGAGGGCGCTCGTCGCGATCGCGAGCCCGTCGAAGATGTCGGCGTTGTCGTCGCCCGCGACTTCGTCCACCGCGCCGACCTCGGACCCGTCGGCGGCGAACACCTTCCAGCCGGGACGGATCAGGAACCACGAGACAGGATCGGGCATAAAAGCTGCGGGACAGGGATTCGAACCCCAACTTCCGGTTCCAGAGACCGGCGTCCTACCGTTAGACGATCCCGCAACGGGACGCGACGAATTGTAGCGAGGTCAGACTTCGAGCCTGTATATCGGCACGAGGCGCCGCTCGGTTTCGGTGTCGATGTGCGCGACCACCTCGACGTACGGCTCCAGGCCTGAGCCGCGGAGCTTCGCGCGCAGGAGCCCGTCCACCTGGAAGAGGCCGGACGAGTTGTTCATCAGGATCTCGATGAGGATCGGGCGCTCCTCGCCGTCGGTGATCGTGACGTCCTCGATCGCGGCCGCGGAGAGGGAGTGCATGGACACACGCCCGCGCT
Source organism: uncultured Actinomycetes bacterium (assembly GCA_963734285.1). Classification (GTDB taxonomy): domain Bacteria; phylum Actinomycetota; class Thermoleophilia; order Gaiellales; family Gaiellaceae; genus Palsa-739. The sequence continues at coordinate 112,554 of CAVTGM010000008.1, forward strand.
CGAAGCCGATGCGGGAGCGGCCCTTCGCCATGTCGAGCGCGTCGGCGACGCGAACGATGCCGGCGTCGGTCGTGAGCGGTTCGCCGTCGGCGCGGTGGCTGATGATCGCCTGGAGCACCTCGGAAACGACCACGGTGCGCTCGGGCTCGTCGTAGATGCCGGTGAGAAGCTCGCGCAGCTTCGGCTCCGACAGGAACAGGCTGAAGTCCTCGTGGCCGTGCCGGTGGATCGACATGCCGATGCAGTGCATGAGCGCGGCGAGCGTGACCACGACCTCGGCGTCGTCGTCCGTCATTCCGTAGTCGCGCACCATCGCGGACTCGACGCCGTGCTTCGTCAGCTGGCGCAGGAGCTTCAGCGCGATGTTCGCGACGATCTGGATGTGCACCCAGGAGTGGTCGTTGATCTCCATGCGTGCGACCGCGTTCACGTTCGACACGTGCCACCACGCCTTGAGCTGCTTGTCCGCGTTGACGCGCTCGACGATCGTGCGCAGCTTGCGGTTGCCGCGCACCGGCACGTTGATGCGCATGCGCTCGATCGCCTCGGAGGGCGTGAGCCGCGCTTCGCGCTCCGCCTCCTCGGGGATGGGCTGGTCGATCCGCTCCGCCGTTTCCTTGTCGATCGACATGCGCGGAGTCTATTCCGGCTCGTGCGTCTGCTCTTCGTCCCAGACGGACTGCCACGACTTCGGCTTCGTATCGGGGAGGATCGGCACCTCGGGCTCGGTGAGGCGGTAGTAGAGCACCGTCAGCACATGAGCCTCGAACGGCACGGCGATGGCGCCGGCGATCGTCCCGCCGATCCAGATCCCGACGAAGCCCGGCAGGAAGCCGAAGAACGCGCCGACGAGGGCAGTGATGACCTGTGTGATGACGACGAGGCCGAGCACGCGCCCCGTCTGTCCGCGCACGAGCTCGGACGAGCGGCGGAACGCCTCGCGCCATCCGCGCTTCTCGATCATCACGAGCGGCACGATCAGCGACCACCGCGCGATGGCAATGAGACCTGGAACGATCAGAAGGATGAAGCCGAAGACGACACCGATGCCGTACATGAACGACGAGCCGACGAGCGTCCCGAGGCGCCCGCGCGTGCGGTTGTAGTACTCGTTGACCGGCGCCGGTTGGCGACCCTCGTGCAGGTCGCGCACGACCTCGACGAGCGCGCCCTGGACCAGCAGGCCGCCGACGAGGCTCAGCGCGAGCGAGACGAGGAGCGTGATGGCGGTGCCGGTTCTGTTCGCGAGCGCCTGAGCGAGCGAGACGACGGCGAAGATCAGTCCGGCGACGACGACCGAGCGGCGGAACAGTCGCCGGTAGACAACGAACGCTTCCCCGAGAACGGCTGAGATCCGCACGCGCGGACTCTATGGCGTCGTCAGGCCACGTCGGCGGCCCAGTCGCCGTACAGCGACGTGTACAGGCCGCGGCGGGCGAGCAGCTGCTCGTGCGAGCCCTGCTCGACGATCTTCCCGTGCTCGAGCACGACGATGAGGTCGGCGTCCCGGATCGTCGACAGGCGGTGCGCGATGACGAATGCGGTGCGGTCCGCGAGCAGGATGCGGAGCGCTTCTTCGATCTTCCGCTCGGTGCCGATGTCGACCGAGGAGGTCGCCTCGTCGAGGATGAGGATGCGCGGGTCGGCGAGCAGTGCACGCGCGAACGCGACGAGCTGGCGCTGGCCGAGCGAGAGTCGTGAGCCGCGCTCGCCGAGCTGGGTCTCGTACCCGTCCTCGAGGCGGAGGATGAAGTCGTGCGCACCGACGAGCTGCGCCGCGCGCACGATCTCGTCGGCGTCCGCGTCGGGCTTCCCGAAGGCGATGTTCTCGGCGACGGTGCCGGCGAAGAGGAATCCCTCCTGCGGCACGACGCCGAGCTGCAGGCGGAGCGACTGCTGCGCGACCTCGTTCAGGTCGGCGCCGTCGATGAGGATGCGACCCGACGGTCGGCTCGTAGAAGCGCGCGAGGAGCTTCGCGATCGTCGACTTGCCGGCGCCCGTGTGGCCGACGAGCGCGACCGTCGTGCCGGCGGGCACGTCCAGGTCGAGCCCGTGCAGCACCTCGTCGCCGCGCCCGTAGGCGAAGTGCACCGCCTCGAAACTGCACGTGCCCCTGGATCGCCGGAAGGTCGAGCGCGCCCGGACGGTCCGCGACCTCCGGCTGCTGGTCGAGGACGCCGATGATCTTGTCCAGCGCGGCGGCCGCAGAGAGGAAGGTGTTGTACAGCTGCGAGAGCTGCTGCACCGGGTCGAAGAAGTTCTGCACGTAGAGCATGAAGGCGAAGAGCGTCCCGAGCGAGATCTGGTGGCCGAAGTACAGGTGGCCGCCGTAGCCGAGGACGACCGCGAGCGCGACGGTGGAGAGCAGGTCGACGAACGGGAAGTAGATGCCGTTGAGGACGACCGTCTGCATGTTCGACTCGCGGTAGCGCAGCGCGACCGCACGGAAGTTCGCGTACGCGGCTTCCTCGCGCGTGAACGACTGCACGACGCGCATGCCGGCGATGTCCTCCGCCAGCGTCGCGGTGACGAGCCCGAGCCGCTCGCGCACGTTCGCGTACGCGCGCGCGGAGTGCCTGCGGAAGACGATCGTCGCGACGCTCATGAGCGGGATGACCGCGCACGTCGCGAGCGCGAGCCGCCAGTCGAGGACGAAGAGCAGCACGGCCGTGCCGACGAGCGTGAGCGTGCTCTGCACGAGCGTCGTCACGCCGTCGGTGACGAGCTGGTCGATCGCCTCCACGTCGTTCGTGAGCCGGCTGATGATCACGCCCGCCCGGTTGCGCTCGTAGAAGCCGAGCGAGAGCCGCTGCAGGTGCGCGAAGAGCTGGTTGCGCAGGTCGGCGAGGATCCGCTCCCCGACCCAGCCGGTGAGGTACGTCTCGACGTACGTCATGCCCCAGTTGGCAAGACCCGCGGCGACGAAGATGCCGACGACGAGCTCGAGCTTCGTGCCGGTGTGCCCGTGGATCGCGTCGTCGAGCGCGTACTTCGCCAGGTACGGCGGCGCGAGCGCGGTCAGCGTCGCGGTCAGAAGCGAGATGACGGAGAGCCCGGTGCGCCCGCGGTAGGGGCGCGTCAGGCGCCACAGCGTCCCGAAGCGGCGACGTGTCGTGCGCCACGACCAGTCGTCCACCTGCGCGCCGCGCTGCTGCGACAGGTGACTTCCCGCTTGATGGACCCTCATGCCACTTCCGCCCGTGCCTCGACGGCGTCCGTGAACTGCTGCTCGAGCATGCCGTGCTCGTAGATCTCGCGGTAGACCGGGCTCGTATTCGACGAGCTCGTCGTGCGTGCCGCGCGCGGCGATGCGGCCGTCCGCGAGGACGACGATCTCGTCTGCGAGCGCGATCGTCGAGAGGCGGTGCGCGATGATGAGCGTCGTCCGTCCCTCCATCGCCGTGCGCAGGCCGATGCGGATCTGCGCCTCGGTCGTCGCGTCCACCGACGCGGTCGCGTCGTCGAGGATGAGGATGCGCGGGTCGACGGCGAGCGCGCGCGCGATTGCGATGCGCTGCCGCTGGCCGCCGGAGAGCGTGATCCCGCGCTCGCCGATGACGGTGTCGTAGCGCTGCGGCAGGCGCTCCACGAACTCGTGCGCCTGCGCGAGGCGTGCGACGCGCTCCACCTCTTCGTCCGAGATGTCGGTGCGGCCGAAGGCGATGTTCTCGCGCACGGTCGCGGAGAAGAGGAACGGGTCCTGCGCGATCACGCCGACGGCGCCGCGGAGCGAATCGAGCGTCACGTCGCGGACGTCGACGCCGTCGACGGTCACGCGCCCGGCGGTGACGTCGTAGAAGCGCGGGACGAGGGAGGTGAGCGTCGTCTTGCCCGAGCCCGTGTGGCCGATGAGCGCGATCGTCTTCCCGGCCTCGACGTCCAGGTCGATGCCTTCGAGCACGGGCCGTCCAGGCAGGTACTCGAAGGACACCTGCTCGAAGCGGACACGACCGGGGCCTGGCCCCAGACGTGTCGCGCCGGGACGGTCGGCGACCTCCTCCGGCTCGTCCATCACCTGGAAGATGCGCTCGCCCGATGCGGTCGCGCGCTGCGCCTGGCCGATCCACATGCCGAGCGAGCGGAGCGGCACGACGAGCATGCCGAGGTAGAGGAAGATCGCGCTGAAGCTTCCCGGCGACAGGTGGCCGCGCGCGACCATGCGCGCGCCGACGAGCAGCACCGCGGCCTGCGCGAGGAGCGGGACGAACGACATGAGCGGCACGTACGTCGCGCGCTGCCGGTTCGCCCGCAGCGTCTGGTCGAAGACGAGCTCGGAGCGGCGCGTGAACTTCTCCAGCTCGGCGGGCTCCTGCGCGAACGCCTTCACGACGTGGACGCCGACGATGTTCTCCTCGGCGACGGTCGCGACGTCGGCGAGCCGCTGCTGCACGTCGCGCAGCGTCGGATGCGCGACGTGGCTGTACCGATAGGCGAGCACCACGAGCGGCGGCGTGATCGCGAGCGCGATGAGCGCGAGCTCCCACTGGAAGAAGAAGAGGACGACGGTCACCGACACGACGGTGAGCACGTTCTGGAAGAAGAAGATGAGGCCGTACCCGAGGAAGAAGCGCACGCCCTGCAGGTCGACCGTCGCGCGCGACATGAGCTGGCCCGTCTGGTGGCGGTCGTAGAAGCCGAACGACAGCCGGACGAGCTTCGCGTACATGCCGCTGCGCATGTCCATCTCGACGTCGAGCGCCTGCTTGCCGGAGAGGAGGCGGCGTCCGGCCATGAACGCGGCACGGACGACGCCGAGCGCGACGATCTCGCCCACGGTCAGCCAGAGCCGGTGCCGGTCGTGGTGGATGAGCGCGTCGTCGATGACGTTGCGGCCGGTCAGCCAGACGAGCGCGATCTGGGCGGCCTGCGAGCCGACCGCGAGGACGATCGAGACGGCAACGCCGAGGCGGTACGGACGGAGGAAGCCGAGCAGCCGGACGAAGGTCGATCTGTACGGAACGGCGCTCACTTACTCAATGTAGACGCGTGAGCTCCTGCTTCACGAGGGCGAGCGCGCGGTCGAGGCGCGCGCGGTTCGCCGGGAGGTGCGGCCAGCTGCTCGCGCCGGACGGATGCGGAAGCGGGATGACCGGGACGCCGTCGAGCTCGAACCGCTCGCCGATGCACTCGGTCAGCGAGGAGTGGCCGAGCAGCTCGCGGAGCGGGAGGCCGCCGGCGGTGACGATCAACTGCGGGCGCAGGAGCTCGAGCTCCCAGCGGCGCCAGAAGGCGCAGAGGTCGCGCTCGCGCGGCGACGGCGCGCGGTCTCCGCGGCCCGATGCGGGGCGGCCGGGATAGCAGCGCGTCACCGACGCGCAGTAGAACGTCGCGTAGAACGCGTCCTCGTCCATCTCGAGCCAGCGTCGAAGCGTCTGGCCGGCGCGGCCGCGCCACGGGAGCCGCTCCTCGCCCTCGACGATGCCGGGCGCCTGCCCGTACATGTATGCGCGCTGCTCGAAGAACGGCGCGCGGACGGGGAGCGACTCGAGCGGAAAGCCGGCCTCCGTGCACGCGCGGCAGCGGGCCACGTCGCGGTGGAGCGATGCGATCGATCGATACGCTGTTTTTCGGGTGGTCATGCGCGATCTCTTCTCGTTTCCGAACCCCGTCAACGAGACGTCGGCGCGTCTCGTCGCAGGCGTCGTCGCCGTGCTCGCCGTCGTGGCGATCGCATTCCAGCAGGGCTGGATCCTGCCCATGCTCGCGTACGGCTTCGTCGCGCGGGCGCTGACCGGCCCGAAGCTCAGCCCGCTCGCGCTCGTTGCGACGCGCGTCGTCACGCCGCGCCTGCACGTCGCGCACCGGTATTCGCCCGGCCCGGCGAAGCGCTTCGCCCAGGTGATCGGGGCCGTCTTCACGGTGACGGCGACCCTGCTCTGGTACGCGGCCGGCCAGCACACCGCGGCGCTCGCTCTCGCCGGCGTGATCGCGGTGTTCGCGTCGCTCGAGTCCGGCTTCGGGCTGTGCGTCGGCTGCAAGGCGTTCTTCCTCGGCATGCGTCTCGGGCTCGTCCCGCCGAGCGTCTGCGAGGACTGCGCGCCCTTCCTTCCGTAGTCTCCGGCGTGCTCCCGCTCGAGAGCGTCCCGAACTTCTCCGAGGGCCGCGACCGCGGCGTCATCGATTCGATCGGCGCCGCGCTCGGCGCGCACGCGCGCGTGCTCGACGTCCACACGGATCCGGATCACAACCGCTCGGTCTTCACCATCGTCGGCGACGACGCGGCGATCGTCGAGGCGCTGCTCGCCGGGATCGCGTGCGCGCGCGACTGCATCGACCTGCGCAAGCACGACGGAGTGCATCCGCGCATCGGCGCGGCGGACATCGTTCCGGTGGTCGCCGTTCGGCCCGAGGACGCCGAGCGCGCACGCGCCGCGGCGCTCGAGGTTGCGCGCAGAGTGGGCGAGGAGCTCGGACTTCCCGGTGTTCCTGTACGCGGAGCTCGGCGACGGGCATGGCCCCGCCTTCTTCCGGAAGGGCGGCCCCGAGGAGCTGCAGCGGCGCATCGAGGACGGCGAGCTCGCGCCCGACTTCGGGCCGTCGACGCTACATCCGGCCGCCGGCGGCGTCATCGTCGGCGCCCGGCGCCCGCTGATCGCGTTCAACGTCGACCTCGCGAACGCCGACGTCGACGCGGCCCGTGCGATTGCGCGCGTCGTTCGCGAGCGCGACGGCGGCTTCCCCGGCGTGCGCGCGCTCGGGCTCGACCTGCCGCAGGCGGGCCACGCGCAGATCAGCATGAACGTCGAGGACTGGGAAGCTGCCGCGCTGCACGACATCGTCGCGGCGATCGAGCGCGAGGCCGCCGCGCGCGGCGTCGAGCTCGCAGGCGCCGAGCTCGTCGGTCTCATGCCTGCGGGAGCGGCGGTCGCGGCCGCGGGCGCGATCCTGCGCATCCGCGGCTTCGACGCGTCACATGTCCTGGAGCTGCGCCTGCTCGAGTAGCGCCCGCCCGACGACTGCGCCCTCGCAGCGGACCGCAGCGAGCGCGTCGAGGTCGTCGCGACCGCGAACGCCGCCCGCGGCAAGCACAGGGCCTTCGAAGCGCCGGACGACGAGCTCCATCAGCTCGAGGTTCGGCCCGCTCATCGTCCCGTCCCGCTCGACCGCAGTACAGAGAAGACGCGCGACGCCGGCCGCGCGGCAGCGGTCGACGGCCTCCTCGACCGAGAGGCCGCTGCCGTGCTCCCACCCGCGCACGCGGACTTCGCCGTCGCGCACGTCGACCGCGACGACGAGCCGGTCTCCGAGCGCCTCGACGTACGCCTCAGGACCCTGCTCGAAGGCGGCGGTGCCGACGATGACGCGCGCAGCGCCTGCGCCGAAGAGCGCGAACGCGTCCGCCGGAGTCCGGACGCCGCCGCCGAGCTGGAGCGGGACGGGGGCGATGGCGGTCGCGAGCCGGCGTGCAAGCTCGATCGGGGCGCCGCCGTCACGGGCGGCGTCGAGCACGACGACGTGGAGCAGGGGAGGGCCGGTCGCGACGAAGCGACGTGCCAGCTCGACCGGGTCGCCGGCCTCCGCCGTGACCGCGTCGAAGTCGCCGCGCTCGAGGCGGACGGCGCGGCCGTCGAGCACGTCGACGGCCGGAATGACTTGAAAGACCCTACTCACCGTGTTACCATGCTAACACGATGGCACTAGCGGAGCCTCGACATTGGCCGACCAAGGAACACCGAGACCTCTTCGAGACGGTGGCGTCGCTGCGGACCAAGGACGAGGCGGAGCGCTTCCTCCGGGATCTGTGCACGCGGGCGGAGCTGGACGCGATGGCGCACCGCTGGCAGGTCGCGCAGCTCCTGGACAAGGGGCTTCCGTACCTCGAGGTGGCGAAGCGCGCGCACGCGTCGACGACGACGGTGACGCGGGTCGCGCAGTGGCTGCGCGGGGGCGAAGGCGGCTACCGGCTGGCGCTGCAGCGCCGACGCCGATCCTGAGGATCGCCGTACCGTCGAAGGGCCGCCTGCGCGATCCAGCGATCGCGCTGCTCGACGACGCAGGCCTCGGGCCGGAGACGCCCGGCGACCGCGCGCTCGCGTTCCCGTGCCGCAACGCCCCCGTCGAGGCGTTGCTCGTGCGCGCGGACGACATTCCCGAGTACGTGCAGGACGGCGTCGTCGACTGCGGCATCACCGGGCTCGACATCGTGCGCGAGCGCGGGTCGAACGTCTCGGAGCTGCAGCGACTCGGCTTCGGCGCGTGCACGCTCGAAGTCGCGGTGCCGGAGGAGTCGGACGTCGGCGCGCCCGACGAGCTGGAGGGCGCGCGCATCGCCACGAGCTTCCCGCGCCTCGCGCGCGACCTCATGCCTGTGCGCGATCGAGCTCGTCGACGTGCACGGCTCGGTCGAGCTCGCGCCGCGACTCGGGCTCGCCGACGCGATCGTCGACCTCGTCTCGAGCGGCAGCACGTTGCGCACGAACGGGCTTCGTTCGATCGGCGTGCTGCTCGAGTCGGAGGCCGTGCTCATCGGGCCGCCGGAGCCGCGCGCCGACGCGGTGCAGCTCGCCGGCGTCTTCCGCAGCGTCGTCGACGCGCGCGGCACGCGCTATCTCATGCTCAACGCGCACGAGGACTCGCTCGAGGCGATCTGCGCGCTCGTGCCCGGCTCGCGCGCGCCGAGCGTGCTGCCGCTGTCGGAGCCGGGAATGGTTGCGGTGCACAGCCTCGTTCCCGCCGCCGACATCTGGCGGCTGCTGCCGGAGCTCGAAGCCGCGGGCGCGTCGTCGATCTTGCTCGTGCCGGTGGAGCGGATGCTGGGATGAACATCGTCGAGGACGTGAAGGCGCGCGGCGAGGAGGCGGTGCGCGAGTGGGCGCTGCGTCTCGACGGCGTCGAGCCCGCGCTCGCCGAGCCGGACGGCGACATCCCCGAGGAGGCTGTGCTTGCGCTCGCCGATCGCGTGCGCCGCTGGCACGAGGCGCAGCGCCCGGCGGACGTGCGGCTCGAGGTCGAGCCCGGCGTCGAGCTCGAGCGGCGCTGGGTGCCGCTCGACTCGGTCGGCATCTACGTTCCGCGCGGTCTCGTCTCGACGCTCGTCATGTGCGCGGTGCCGGCGCAGGTCGCCGGCGTGCGCCGACTCGTCGTCTGCACGCCGCCCGAGGGCGCCGGCCTCGTTGCGCGCGCGGCCGAGCTGCTCGGCATCGACGAGGTGTGGGCGCTCGGCGGCGCGCAGGCGATCGCGTATCTCGCATACGTCGAGCGCGTGGACAAGATCGTCGGCCCCGGCGGCCCGTACGTGAACGACGCGAAGCTCGCGGTCTCGCGCGACGTCGCCATCGACCTTCCCGCGGGGCCGTCGGAGGTCGTCGTCGTGCTCGGGGCCGGCGGCGACCCGAGGCTCGCCGAGCTCGAGCTCGCCGCGCAGGCGGAGCACGGGCACGAGGCGGTGTGCCGTGTCGTCTCGACGCTCGAGGAGGCGGAGGCGATCGCACCGGAGCATCTCGTCCTGCTCGGCGACGCAGAGGCGCTCGCGCCGCGCGTCCGCAACGCGGGCGCCGTGTTCGTCGGCGAGTGGTCGCCCGTCCCGAGCGGCGATCTCGGAACAGGCGCGAATCACGTGCTTCCCGACCGGCGGCTGGGCGCGATCGGTCGGCGGGCTCGGCCTGGAGACGTTCCTCAAGCCGATCACGGTGCAGCGGCTCACGCGCGAGGGGCTCGCGCGCGTTCGCCCGACGGTCGAAGCGCTCGCCGCGGTCGAGGGGCTGCCGGCGCACGCTGCGGCGGTGCAGCGATGAGAGCGCTCGGCGCCGGAGTTCCAGGTGTACCAGCTGGGCGCCGTCGACGGCGGAGCTCGCGCGTCGCGCCGGCCTCGATCCCGGTGGAGATCCTGCGCTTCGACGGCAACGTCCCGCCGCTGCCGCTCCCGACCTCGCGTCCGGCGGCGATCGCGTCCGCGCTCGCGCGCGTGAACGAGTATCCGCACGGCGGCTATCCGCACATCCACGAGGCGATCGCCGAGTACGCGGGCGTCGAGCCGGAGAACGTCGTGCTCGGCGCGGGCGCGGACGACCTGATCTTCCTCGTCGCGCGCGCGTTCGCAGGACCGGGTGACACCGTCGCGATTCCGCCGCCGCCGACGTATCCGCTCTTCCGCATCGCGGCACTGCTCGCGGGCGCCGACGCTCGGCGACGACGCTCCGGTGCTGACGTTCTCCTGCCGGCCGGGAAATCCGACCGGCGCGCTCGATCCGATTCCGGCCGCGCGTCCGCTCGTCGTCGACGAGGCGTACTTCGAGTACGCCGACGATCCCGGTGCCGTCGGCCTCATCGACGACGACGTCGTCGTCATTCGGACGTTCTCGAAGCTCTTCGCGCTCGCCGGCGCGCGCATCGGCTACGCGCTCGCGTCGCGCGACGTCGCCGCCGAGCTGAACGCGCGACAGGCGCCCGCGCAGGTGTCGACGCTGTCGGTCGCGCTCGCGCTCGCCGCGCTCGCGTCGCCGCCCGACGTCCGCCCGGTGATCGAGGAGCGCGAACGGCTCGCATCCGAGCTGCGCGCGCTCGGTTACGAGCCGCTGCCGTCGCGCGCGAACTTCGTCTACGTCCCCGTCGACGATCCGCCGGCCGTCGCCGAGAAGCTGCTCGCCGCCGGCTGCGTCGTGCGCGTGTTCGCCGACGCGATCCGGATCTCCGTCCGCGACCGCGAGGACGACGACCTTCTTCTCGCCGCGCTCGCGGGCGAGCCGCGCCGCGCAGGCACGCCGCGCGCGCGCACGTGCGCGCGACCGACGGAGACGACGATTCGCGTTCGGCTCGCGCTCGACGGGGCGAGCCGCGTTCGCGTCGCGAACCGGCGCCGGGCTGTACGACCACTTCCTCGAGCAGCTCGCGTTCCACGCCGGCTTCGATCTCGTGCTCGAGGGGAGCGGCGACCTCGAGACGGGCGAACCACCACACTGCCGAGGACGCGGCCATCGCGCTCGGCGAGGCGCTCGACCGCGCGCTCGGCGACCGCAAGGGCATCGCGCGCTACGGCGACGCCGTCGTCGTCATGGACGACGCGCGTGCGAGCGCCGCGGTCGACCTCGGCGGGCGCCCGCACACGAGGATCGTCATCGATCCTGCCGTCGGCCTCGCGCCGCACCTGCTGGCGAGCTTCGCGAACAACGCACGCATCGGCGCTGCACGTCGAGTCCGACGGGCGATGACGCGCACCACGTCGCCGAGGCGGCGTTCAAGGCGACGGGTCGCGCGCTGCGCGCGGCGATCCGCGCCGAGGGCGACGTTCTCCCGTCGACGAAGGGCCTGATGTGACCACGGTCGCGATCGCGCGCTACGGCGCCGGGAACGTCCGCTCCGTCGAGCTCGCCGTGCGCAGGCTCGGCGCGGAGTTGACCGACGACCTCGCCGGCGCCGACCTCGCGGTGCTTCCCGGTGTCGGCTCGGCGCGCTCCGCGATGGAAGGGCTCGGCGACGCCGCGGACGTGCTGCGCGAGCGGCACGCCGCCGGGCGTCCGATCCTCGGCATCTGCCTCGGTCTGCAGCTCGCGCTCGACGAGAGCGAGGAGGACGGCGGCGTCGCCGGTCTCGGGCTCGTTCCCGGACGGGCGGTGCGGCTCGAGGCGGAGCGCGTGCCGCGCATCGGCTGGGCCCACGTCGAGCCGGGCGGCGAGGCGTACTGGTTCGCACACTCGTACGAGGCGGTGACGGATGCGACCGTGGCGACGAGCGAGGGGCACGCCGCCGTCGTCGAGCACGGCGTCCTTCGTCGGCGTGCAGTTCCATCCCGAGAAGAGCGGCGCCGCCGGCCAGCGCTTTCTGGAGCAATGCCTCTCCCGCGCCTGATCCCGTGCCTCGACGTCGCGGGCGGCCGCGTCGTCAAGGGCGTGCGCTTTCGCGAGCTGCGCGACGTCGGCGATCCCGTCGAGCTCGGCGCCGCGTACTCGGACGGCGGCGCGGACGAGCTCGTCTTCCTCGACATCTCTGCGACGGTGACGTCGTCGGTGGCCGCATCCGCCGTCGCCGCGCGCGTGGCCGAGCAGGTGACGATCCCGTTCACGTTCGGCGGCGGCATCCGATCGGTCGGCGACGCGACCGCGCTGCTCGAGGCGGGCGCCGACAAGATCAGCGTCAACTCGGCCGCGCTCGAGCGGCCCGCGCTGATCGAGGAGCTCGCGCGCACGCTCGGCAGCCAGGCAGTCGTCGTCGCGATCGACACCGAGCGCGGGCGCGTGCGCTCGCACGCGGCAACGCGCGACGCCGCGCGCGACACGGTCGAGTGGGCGAAGGAGTGCGAGGAGCGAGGCGCAGGCGAGCTGCTCGTCACCTCGATCGATCGCGACGGGACGCAGGACGGCTACGACCTCGAGCAGCTCGCGGCGCTGCGCGACGCCGTCTCGCTCCCGGTGATCGCGTCAGGCGGCGCCGGCAACGCGCGCCACGTGGCCGATGCGCTCGAGGTGTCGCAGGCCGCGCTGCTCGCGTCCATCCTCCACGAGGATCCGGCGCGGCTCGTCTCGCTGCGGGCGGAGCTGAAGGAGCTCGGCGTATGCCTCCGCTGAAGGCCGCGATCGTGCAGGACGCCGCCGACGGCCGCGTGCTCATGCTCGCGTGGATGGACGCCGAGGCGGAGCGGCTGACGCGCGAGACCGGTGAGGCGTGGTTCTGGAGCCGGTCGCGCGAGAAGCTGTGGCGCAAGGGGGAGACGTCCGGGAACGTGCTCGCCGTCGAGGAGATCCGCGACGACTGCGACGGCGACGCGATCCTGCTGCGCGTGCGTCCCGCCGGGCCTGCGTGCCACACCGGCTCGCGCTCGTGCTTCGCGCCGGCGCTCTGGCGGACGATCTCCGAGCGGAAGGCCGAGCGGCCGGAGGGCTCCTACGTCGTCTCGCTCCTCGACGCCGGCGTCGCGCGCTGCGCGCAGAAGGTCGGCGAGGAGGGGGTGGAGGTCGGGCTCGCGGCAGTGGCGGGCGACCGCGACGCGATCGTCGCCGAGGCCGCCGACCTCGTGTTCCATCTGTATGTACTGCTGGCCGCTGCCGGGATCGACCTCTCGGAGGTCGAGGACGAGCTCGCGCGCCGCGCGAAGTAGATTCCCCCTGTGCCTCCGGTCGCGCTTACCGGCGACGACCTGACCGTCGCCGACGTCTGGGCTGTCGCCGTCGAACGGCGGCCGACCGAGCTCACCGACGCCGCCCGCGAGAAGATGCGCGCCGCCCGCGACGTCGTCGAGCGCGCGGCGCACGGCACGAGCGAGCACACGTACGGCGTCAACACCGGGTTCGGCCGCTTCGTGTCGCAGTCGATTCCGGAAGAGCTGACCGAGGAGCTGCAGCTGCGCCTGCTCCGGTCGCATGCGTGCGGCGTCGGCGAGCCGTATCCGGACGAGATCGTCCGCGCCGCGATGCTGCTGCGCGCCAACACGCTCGCAAAGGGGAACTCCGGTGCACGCGTCGAGACGGTCGAGCTCGTGCTCGCGTGCCTCGACCGCGGGATCGTCCCCGTCGTGCCTGCGCGGGGAAGCGTCGGCGCATCCGGCGACCTCGCGCCGCTCGCGCATCTCGCGCTTCCGCTCGTCGGCGAGGGCGAGGCGTTCTTCGAGGGCGAGCGCATGCCGGGTCTCGAGGCGCTGACGCGCGCCGGGCTCGAGCCCGTGAAGCTCGCGGCGAAGGAAGGGCTCTCGCTCATCAACGGCACGCAGTTCATGGCGGCGTACTGCGCGCTCGGGCTCGTGCGCGCGCGCCGGCTCGCGCATGCAGCCGACGTTGCGTGCGCGCAGTCGCTCGAGGCGCTGCAGGGATCGCGCACGTCGTTCATCCCGGAGATCCACGCGCTCCGTCCGCTGCGCGGCCAACTGGCGTCGGCCGCGCACGTGCTGGAGCTGCTCGAAGGCTCGGCCATCATCGAGTCGCACCGCTGGTGCGACAAGGTGCAGGACGCGTACTCGCTTCGCTGTGCGCCCCAGGTGCACGGCGCGTCGCGCGACCTCCTCGACTACATCGACTACACGATCTCGGTGGAGCTGAACGCGGCGACGGACAATCCGCTCGTGCTCGTCGAGGAGGAGGCGCTCGTCTCCAACGGCAACTTCCACGGGCAGCCGCTCGCGTTCGCGCTCGACGTGATGGCGATGGCGGTCGCCGAATTCGCATCGATCTCCGAGCGCCGCGTCGAACGCCTCGTGAACCCGAACCTGTCCGACGGGCTGCCCGCGTTCCTCACGACCGACGGCGGGTTGAACAGCGGGTTCATGATTCCCCAGTACGTGGCCGCGTCGCTCGTCTCCGAGAACAAGGTGCTCGCGCATCCCGCGTCGGTGGATTCGATCCCGACGAGCGCCGGGCAGGAGGATCACGTGTCCATGGGAAACGCCGCCGGCCTGAAGGCGTGGCAGGTGCTCGCGAACTGCGAGAGCGCGCTCGCGATCGAGCTGCTCGCCGGCGCGCAAGGCGTCGAGTTCCTCGCGCCGCTCGAGCCCGGGATCGGCGTGCGCGCGGCTCGTGCGTTCGTCCGGGAGCGCTCGCCGCGACTGAAGGACGACCGCTCGCTCGCTCCCGACATCGAGGCGGTGGCCGCGGCGATCCGTGACGGCTCGCTCGAGAGGGCCGTCGCGTGAGCGTCACGACGTCGCGCGTCGAAGAGCTGTGCGGCGATCTCTCGCGCATCCGCGCGCCGCGCGGGACGGAGCTGAACGCGCGGCAGTGGTCGACCGAGGCGCCGCTGCGCATGCTCCTGAACAACCTCGACGCGGAAGTGGCGGAGAAGCCCGAGGAGCTGATCGTGTACGGCGGCTCGGGGAAGGCGGCGCGCAACCACGATGCGCTGCGCGCGATCGTCGCGACGCTGCTCGAGCTCGGCTCCGACGAGACGCTGCTCGTGCAGTCGGGCAAGCCCGTCGGCGTGATGACGACGCACGAGGGCGCGCCGCGCGTGCTGATCGCGAACTCGCTGCTCGTCCCGCGCTGGGCGACGTGGGACGAGTTCCGCCGTCTCGAGGCGCTCGGCCTGACGATGTTCGGGCAGATGACCGCGGGCTCGTGGATCTACATCGGCACGCAGGGCATCCTCCAGGGGACGTACCAGACGTTCGCGGCGGCGGCCGAGAAGCACTTCGGCGCGCCGGACTTGCGCGGCCGCACGATCCTCACCGCCGGCCTCGGCGGAATGGGAGGCGCGCAGCCGCTCGCGGGGACGATGGCGGGCGCCGCGATCCTGTGCGTCGAGGTCGATCCGCATCGCATCGAGCGCCGCCTCGAGACGCGCTACCTCGACGAGGCGACGGACTCGCTCGACGACGCGCTCGCGCGCATCCGCGCGGCGGCGGCGGAGAAGCGCGCGCTGTCGGTCGGCCTGCTCGGCAACGCCGCCGACGTCATTCCCGCGCTGGCCGCGCGCGGCGAGCACTTCGATCTCGTCACCGACCAGACCGCCGCGCACGATCCGCTGAACGGCTACGTGCCGACCGGGTACTCGGTGCAGGAGGCCGACGCCTTGCGCGCGTCCGATCCGGACGAGTACCTGCGGCTCGCGCGCGCGTCGATCGTGGCGCACGTCGAGGGGATGCTCGAGTACGTCCGCCGCGGTGCGTATGTTTTCGATTATGGCAACAACCTTCGAGGTGAGGCCCGTGACGGTGGCGTAGCGGAGGCCTTCTCATACCCGGGCTTCGTCCCGGCCTATATCCGGCCGCTGTTCTGTCGCGGTGTCGGGACCGTTTCGCTGGGCAGTGCTGTCCGGGGACCCGGCCGACATCGCGGCGATCGACGCGGAGCTGCGCGAGCTGTTCCCCGACGACGCGCTCCTGCAGCGCTGGCTCGAGCTCGCACCGGGGCGCGTCGCGTTCCAGGGGCTGCCCGCGCGGATCTGCTGGCTCGGCTACGGCGACCGCGCGAAGGCCGGCCTCGCGATCAACGAGCTCGTGCGGAGCGGGGCGGTGAAGGCGCCGGTCGTGATCGGGCGCGACCACCTCGACGCCGGCTCGGTCGCCTCGCCCTACCGCGAGACGGAGGCGATGCGCGACGGCTCGGACGCGATCGCCGACTGGCCGATCCTCAACGCGCTCGTCAACGTCGCCGCGGGCGCGACGTGGGTGAGCGTGCACCACGGCGGGGGCGTCGGGATCGGCAATGCGATCCACGCGGGCATGGTCGTCGTCGCGGACGGGACCGCCGATGCGGCGGAACGGCTCGAGCGGGTGCTCACGACCGACCCCGGCATGGGCGTGCTCCGTCACGCGGACGCGGGCTACCCGGAGGCGATCGAGACCGCGCACCGCACCGGGCTGCGGCTTCCCCCTGCGGACGTATAACTCACAGCAGACTCTCAGCCTGCGTTCACAGGCCGCTCACGGCGCGCGGAGAAAGTGATGGTCATGAGCCTTGGCCACCGCAACGTTCCCGGCACTCGGCACGACCGCCGAGATCACGACCCTCGACGCCGAGGCGCTGTCGGACGCGATCGACGTCCTCGAGCGCGAGCTCGACGGCGATCGATCGTGCCTGCAGCCGGTTCCGCACCGACTCGGAGATCTCGCGTCTCGCCCTGAGCGACGGGCGCTGGGTTCCTGCGAGCCGGCTGCTGCGCGAGGCGCTCGCCGATCGGAATCGCCGCGGCCGAGGCAACCGGGGGCGCCGTCGACCCGACGGTGGGCGCGTCCATGTGCGCGCTCGGGTGGGACGCCGACTTCCGCGTCGTCGTCTCCCGCACCCGGCCGGCCCGGATCGAGCTCGTGCCCGCCGCCGGCTGGCGGCGCATCGAGATCGACG
This sequence comes from uncultured Actinomycetes bacterium, assembly GCA_963734285.1. GTDB lineage: Bacteria > Actinomycetota > Thermoleophilia > Gaiellales > Gaiellaceae > Palsa-739. The sequence continues at coordinate 129,258 of CAVTGM010000008.1, forward strand.
GTGGTCGCGTGCGCGTCCCCGCCGGCGTCGTCGTCGACCTCGGCGCGACCGCGAAGGCGTTCGCCGCCGATCGCGCGGCGGCTGCCGCGTTCCGCGCCACAGGCTCCTCCGTTCTCGTGGATCTCGGCGGCGACATCGCCGTCGCCGGGCCGGCGCCCGCCGGCGGCTGGCCGATCCTCGTCACCGACGACCATCGCGCTCCCTCCGTCGCGGATGGTCAAGTCGTGGCGATCGCCGCCGGCGGGCTCGCCACTTCGAGCACGACCGTGCGTCGCTGGCGCACGAACGACGGGATTGCGCACCACGTCGTCGACCCGCGCACGGGCCGTCCCGCCGCAGAGGTGTGGCGCACGGTCAGCGTCGCGGCCGCGAGCTGCGTCGAGGCGAACACCGCGTCGACCGCCGCGATCGTCTGGGGCGAGGACGCGCCGCGTCGTCTCCATGCGCAGGGCATCTCCGCACGGCTCGTCCGTCCTGACGGCCGCGTCGTCCTCACCGGCGCGTGGCCGGCGCAGGAGGAGCTCCCGTGCGCAGCCTGAACGATCCCGCCGTCTGGTACCTCATGCGCGGCAGCGGCGTCGTCGCGCTCATCCTCTTCACCGGGGTCGTCGTCCTCGGCATCGCGACGACGCGTCGCTTCCGCGCGGGCCGCATGCCGCGGTTCGTCACGCTCGCTCTCCATCGCAGCGTGTCGCTGCTCGCGGTCGTCTTCCTCGGCATCCACATCGCGACTGCGCTCGCGGACTCGTACGCGAAGGTCAGCCTCACGCAGGTTCTCGTCCCGCTGCCGAGTGCGAAGTACGGGCTCTTCCTCGGGCTCGGCGCGCTCTCGCTCGACCTGCTCGTCGCGGTGATGGTCACGAGCTTGCTCCGGCACCGGCTGAGCCAGCGCATCTGGAAGGGCGTGCACTGGCTCGCGTACGCGTCGTGGCCGATCGCGCTCTTCCACAGCGTCGGCATCGGCACCGACAAGGCGTCGGGCTGGTTCGTCGACATCGCCGTCGCCTGCACCGGCCTCGTCGTGGCTGCGGTGTTCTGGCGGCTCCTCGATCTGCGCCGTCCGTATCCGAAGTACCTCGGAGCTTCGTCGTGAGCGCCGTGGCCGCACTCGACCGGCGCGTCGACGTCTCGGCGCGGCTGCTCGCTCCGATCGATGCGCCGTTGCCGCGCCGCGCGCGCGAGCAGCTCCTCGCGGAGATCGAGGCCAGCGGCCTCACCGGCCGCGGGGGCGCCGCGTTCCCGACCGCCCGCAAGCTCGCTGCGGTCGCCGCCGCGCGCAATCCGATCGTCGTCGCAAACGGCACCGAGGGCGAGCCGGCGAGCTGGAAGGACAAGGTTCTGCTCTCCGAGAATCCGCACCTCGTCGTCGACGGCGCGGTCGCAGCGGCGCGCATCGTCGGCGCCCGCGAGGTCGTCTTCGCAGTCGGCCGCGCGAACCGCACGGTGCGCAAGCGGCTCGAGCACGCGCTCGCCACGCGCAGTGATGGCGTCGCCGTCTCCGTCCAGACGGTGCCGGATCGCTTCGTCGCCGGCGAGGAGTCGGCGCTGCTCAACAACCTGAACGGCGGGCTCGCGAAGCCGACGTTGCAGAAGCCGTACGAGCGCGGCGTCCTCGTCCAGAACGTGGAGACGCTCGCGAACGTCGGACTGATCGCTCGCTACGGCGCCGCGTGGTTCCGAGAGCGCGGAACGGCGGAGGAGCCCGGCACGGTGCTCGTGACGGTGCTCGGCGCCGTGCGTCGTCCCGGCGTCACCGAGGTCGATCTCGGCACGCCGATCCGCGAGGTGCTCCAGCGTTTCGGCGGCCTCACCGCGTTTCCGCACGCCCTCCTCATCGGCGGGTACTTCGGCACGTGGGTTCGCGCGCACGACGTGCTCGACCTGCCGCTCTCGAATGCCGCGTTGAAGCCGCTCGGCGCTGCGCTCGGCGCGCGCACGATCGCCGTCCTGCCGCCGGACGCCTGCGGGCTCGAGGAGGCGGCGAGCGTCGCGCGCTACCTCGCGGACGAGAGCGCGGGCCAGTGCGGCCCGTGCGTGTTCGGCGTCGCCGCGCTGGCGGATGCGCTCGAGGCGCTCGACGTCCCGCGGCTTCGCCGGCTCGCGCCGCAGGTCTCGGGACGCGGCGCGTGTGCGCACCCGACCGGTGCGACGCGGTTCGTCGCGAGCGCCGTCGACGTCTTCGCCGAGGAGATCGAACGACACCGAGCCGGCCGCTGCTGCGGCCCGGCGCATTCCCCGGTGCTCCCCGTGGGAGCGTCCCGCGAATGGAGATGACCATGCGACTTCGTGTGAACCCGATCCTCTGCGACGGCTACGGCCATTGCGCAGAGCTCTTGCCCGAGATGCTGGAGCTGGACGAGTGGGGCTACCCGATCGTTCCGGCCGAACCGGTCGCCCGCGGCCTCGAGCCCGCCGCGCGCCATGCGGTGAAGATGTGCCCGCGGCTCGCGCTCTCGCTCGAGGGGAGCAGACGATGACGCCCCGCGCGAGAGACAGGAATCGTGCGCGCGTCCGCCGCTACACGAGCGCGATCGGAGGCGCCGCCCTCGCCGCGTGCGGCCTCTTCGCCGGGCTCGCCGCGAGCGCGACCCGGCACGCGTCCTCGACGACGACCAGGACGACGGCCACGACTGCGACGACGGTGAAGAAGCCGACGACGACGCAAGCGGCGGCAACGACGACTACGACTGCACCGTCGTCGTCGTGACGCCGACGCAGTCGGCGCCGGTCGCCGCCTCGGGAGGCTCGTAGACTCACCGCGTGCGACTTCTCATCCGCGACCTCGTCCAGGTGGCGACGCCGGCGGGCCGCGACGCGCCGCTGCGCGGGCCAGCGCTGGGCGAGGTCCACGTGATCGAGGACGCGTACGTCCTCTGCGACGGCGAGACGATCGAGTCCGTCGGGCGCATGAGCGATCTGCCCGCGCTCGACAGCGACGTCGTCGAGATCGACGGACGCGGATGCTGTGCCGTTCCGGGCCTCGTCGACTGTCACACGCATGCGGCGTTCGGCGGCGATCGCGTCGAGGAGTTCTCGCTGCGCGCCGGCGGCGCGACGTACGAGGAGCTGCACGCGAGCCGGCGGCGGCATCCTCTCGACCGTTCGCGCGACGCGCGCGGCCGGCGAGGAAGGACTGCGAACGGCGGTCGAGCGCCATCGCGGCTGGATGCGCGCGCACGGAACGACGACGTTCGAGTCGAAGTCCGGCTACGGCCTCGACCGCGACACCGAGCTCGCGTCGCTACGCGCGATCCGTGACGCCGGCGGAATCCCGACGTGGCTCGGCGCGCACACGGTGCCTCCTGAGTTCGACGACGCCGACGCGTATCTCGACTTCGCCATCGCGGAGGTGCTGCCCGAAGCAGCGGAGATCGCGGAAGCCGCCGACGTCTTCCTCGAGCGCGGCGCGTTCGACGCCGCGCAGGCGCGGCGCTATCTCGAGGCGTGCCGCGCTGCCGGCCTGGCGCTTCGCATCCACGGCGACCAGTTCACGGAGCAGGGAGCGATCCCCCTCGCGATCGAGCTCGGCGCGCGCTCGGTCGACCACCTCGAGGCGACGGGGCCGGACGGCGTGCGTGCGCTGGCCGCGAGCGACGTGACCGCCGTCGTGCTTCCCGCGAGCGCGCTCTTCCTCGGCCGGCCGATGCCGCCGGCGCGCGCGCTCGTCGACGCCGGAGCCGCCGTCGCGATCGCCACCGACTTCAACCCAGGGAGCGCGTTCTGCGAGAGCCTCCCGCTGTGCTGCTCGCTCGCCGCGACGCAGATGACGATCTCGCCCGCCGAGGCGCTGTCCGCGTGCACGGTCAATGCGGCGCACGTCCTCGGCCGCGCCGGCAGCATCGGACGGCTCGCGCCGGGATACCGCGCCGACGTCGTCCTCCTCGAGGCGCCCGACTGGCGCTACCTCGCGTACCACCTCGGAGGCGACCTCGTGGACCGGGTCGTCGTCGGCGGCGAGCTACGCTAGGACCGCACATGCCGACCAGGAAACAGAAACGGCGCGACGCGAAGTCCAAGCGGCACGAGTACGAGGTCGTGTATCTCGACGACGACGGCAACGAGGTCGAGCCGCCCCCCGAAGAGCCCGCCCGCAACGGCACGAAGCCGACGGCGCGAAAGCAGGCACCGGCCGCTCGTGGGCGGAGCAGGCGCAGGGAGCCGCTCCCACCGTCGTGGCAGCGCGCGGGGAAGCGCGCCGTCCTCCTCGGAATCGTCGTCTTCTTCCTGTTCGGCCTGCTGAACAAGAACCACAACTACGCGGGCGCGGCGCTCGCGGCCGCGATCTACACGCTGCTCTTCATCCCGTTCACGTACGCGCTCGACCGCTTTGCGTATCGCCGCTTCACGGCGCGCGACCAGAGCTCGACCAAGCGCTGAGGCTTAGACTCGCCGAATGGCTCTTGCCGTCGACACGTACGGGCTCGGTCCGCTGCAGACGAACTGTTACGTCGTGCGCGCGGAGCGTGGCGCGGCGGAAGCGGTCGTCGTCGATCCCGGTGGCGACGCGGCCCAGCTGCGGCTCGAGCTCGCCGGGATGAGCGCCTCCTGCGCTGCGATTCTCATCACCCACGGCCACTTCGACCACGTCGGCGGCGTCGCCGATCTCGCCGAGGGGACGGGCGCGCCCGTCTACATGCCCGAGGGCGAGCGCGAGCGGCTCGAGCGCTTTCCGGAGTTCGCGCCCGCGGGCGCTCCGGGCCGCGCATATCCCGTCGACCACCTCCTGCAGGGCGGCGAGACGCTCGATCTGGCCGGCATCGTCTTCGAGTGCGTCGCGATCCCCGGCCACTCGCCTGCGCACGTCGCGTTCCACGCCGACGGCTGCCTGTTCAGCGGCGACCTCCTCTTCGCCGGCTCGGTCGGCCGCGTCGACCTACCCGGTGCCGACTGGGACACGCTGGTCGCCTCGGTCCGCACGCTCATCGAGCGCTTTCCCGAGGACACGGTCGTGTACCCGGGCCATGGGCCGCGCACGACGCTCGGCACCGAGCTCGCGCGCAATCCCTTCCTCGCGGAGCTGCGCGCGTGACGCGCATCGAGGCGCCGCGCGGAACGCACGACGTCCTCCCGTCCGACCAGCCGCTCTGGCAGAAGGTGACGGGGGAGATGCTGCGCCTGTGCGCGCTGTACGGCTACCGGCGCATCCAGACGCCGGCGTTCGAGCACACGGAGCTCTTCCAGCGCACGTCCGGCGAAGGCTCGGACATCGTGCAGAAGGAGATGTACACCTTCGAGGATCGCGGCGGCCGTTCGTTGACGCTGCGCCCGGAGGGGACCGCGCCGATCTGCCGCGCGTACGTCCAGCACGGCATGCATCGCGAGCCCCAGCCGGTGAAGCTCTTCACCATCGCGCCCATGTACCGGTACGCGGCGCCCCAGCGCGGCCGCTTCCGCGAGCACTGGCAGCTCTCGCTCGAATGCATCGGCTCGGACGACCCGTCCATCGACGCGGAAGTGATCCAGTACTACGACGCGCTGCTTCGGGCGCTCGGCATCACGCGCTTCGAGCTGCAGCTGAACTCGATCGGCGACCGCGAGTGCCGCGCCGCCTACCTCGAGAAGCTGAACGCGTGGCTCGACGCGAACGCCGACGTGCTCGACGACGACGCGAGGCAGAAACGCGAGACGAGCCCGCTGCGCGTGTTCGACGTGAAGAACGAGAAGGTGCGAGCGGCGCTCGAGGACGCGCCGAAGATCGGCGACTCGCTCTGCGAGGCGTGCCTCGAGCACTTCGCGCGCGTGCGCACGTATCTCGACGAGTACGGCGTCCCGTACACGATCGTTCCGACGCTCGTGCGCGGCATCGACTACTACACGCGCACGACGTTCGAGTTCATCGGCCCGGACGAGAGCGCGCAGGCGTCGACCATCTGCGGCGGCGGCCGCTACGACTATCTCGTCGAGGAGATCGGCGGCCCGCCGACGCCCGGCATCGGCTTCGGCGCCGGCATCGAGCGGCTCATGCTCTCGCTCGAGCTCGAGGGAATCACCGCGGACGAGCCGCTGCTCGACGTCTTCTTCGCGGTCGACCAGGGCCACTCGGCGTTCACAGCGGTGTACGAGCTGCGCAAGGCGGGCTTCTCCGCCGACTCCGACCACGCGGGCCGCTCGCTCAAGGGCCAGCTCTCGTACGGGATGAAGCACGCGCACGCGACCGTCGTCGTCGACGGCGAGCGGTGGACCGTGCGCCGCTCGGGCGACCTCGACGTCACCGTCGACGGCGTCGACGAGCTGAAGGAGCTGCTCACGTGAGCTGGCGCGACGCCATGTGCGGCGAGCTGCGCGCGGAGGACGCCGGCCGCCGCGTCACGCTCGCGGGCTGGGCGAACGCGCGCCGCGACCACGGCGGGCTCGTCTTCGTCGACCTGCGCGACCACACCGGCGTCGTGCAGCTCGTCCTGCGCCCGGAGAACATCCCGGTCGCGCACTCGATCCGGAACGAGTTCGTCCTCCAGGCCGAGGGCGAGATCGTCGCCCGCGCACCGGAGGCGGTCAACCCGAACATCGCGACGGGCGACATCGAGCTGCAGGTCGACACGTTGAGCATCGTCTCGACGTCGGAGCCGTTGCCCTTCCAGATCGGCGACGAGAGCGTCGACGAGGTCCTGCGTCTGCGCTACCGCTACCTCGACATGCGCGGCGAGCGCATGCAGCGGAACCTTCGTCTCAACCACACCATCATCAACGCCATCCGGCGGACGATGGACGAGCTCGGCGTTCGTCGACGTGTGGACGCCGAGCATGACGAAGGGCACGCCCGAGGGCGCGCGCGACTTCCTCGTCCCGGTCCGGCTGCAGCCCGGCACGTTCTACGCGCTCGCGCAGTCGCCGCAGCTCTTCAAGCAGCTGTGCATGGTCGGCGGGCTCGACCGCTACTACCAGATCGCGACGTGCTGGCGTGACGAGGATCTCCGCGCCGACCGTCAGTTCGAGTTCCGCCAGCTCGACCTGGAGATGTCGTTCGTCGAGCGCGAAGACGTGCTCGACGTGCTCGAGCAATGCGTCGTCGCGGCGTTCGAGGCCGTCGGCCGCGAGGCGCCGTCGCGACCGTTCCCGCGCATGGGCTACGACGAGGCGATGGCGCGCTACGGCACCGACAAGCCCGATCTCCGTTTTGGTCTCGAGATCGAGGACGCGACCGAGGTGACGCGCGGCTCGAAGTTCGGCGTGTTCGCGAACGCTCCCTGTGTCCGCTACATCGTCGTCCCACGCAGCTTCTCCCGCAGCGAGCACGCGCGGCTCGAGGAGATCGCGAAGGAGTGGGGGGCGAAGGGACTCGCGCAGCTCGGGCAGATCTCGAAGTTCCTCTCGGAGAGCGAGCTCGCGGCGTTCGGCGTCGAGGAAGGCTCGACCGCGCTCTTCGTTGCGGACGAGGAGCCGGTCGTCGCGCGCGTCCTCGGAGGCCTGCGCACGCATCTCGGCCGCGAGCTCGACCTCGCCGAGACCGGGGCGGAGGTCTTCCACTGGGTGATCGACTTCCCCCTGTTCGAGCGCGACGAGGACACGGGGCAGTGGACGTTCGTCCACCATCCGTTCACCGCGCCGATGCCGGGTCACGAGGCGTTCGAGAACGACCCGGGGTCCGCGCTGAGCCAGCACTACGACCTCATCTGGAACGGGTGGGAGCTCGGCTCCGGCTCGATCCGAATCCACGACGCCGCGATGCAGGAGGCGATCTTCCGCGTCATGGGCATCAGCGAGGAGGACCAGCGCGCGAAGTTCGGCTTTCTCCTCGATGCGCTGAAGATGGGCGCGCCGCCGCACGGCGGCTTTGCGATGGGCATCGACCGTTTCGTCGCCCGGATGGCGGGCGAGCCCGACCTCCGCCAGGTGATCGCGTTCCCGAAGGTCGCGAGCGGGGCCGACCCGCTGACCGGCGGCCCGACGCCGATGCCGGATTCCGTTCTGCGGGAGCTCGGGATCAAGTCGATCGTCGATCCGGCCGCGAAATAGGAGATACTGGCAACGTGGCAACCGAGGGCCAGGATCGGGCTTCCGCGGCGCAGCTGACTGCGCTGCCGAAGATCGAGGACGTTCCCCGCAGAGGCGAAGGCCTCGACACGGACGCGGTCCGCGACGCCTTCGACGCGTTCCGCCGTCATGTCGCGCAGCTGCAGGCGCAGCTCCGCGTCCTGCAGGCGGCCGGCCGCGCCGGAACCGGCGAGCCGAGCGGCCACGCGGTGCGCATGGACGCGCTCCACCTCATTCGTGCCGCTGCGGAGTTCGCCGACACGATCGAGCGCGACGCGCAGACCGCCTCGGCCGGGCAGCTGGCCCGCGTCGAGCAGGAGATCACCCGCCGCCACAGCCATGTGAACGAGCTCGAGTCCGACGTCGAGCGCAAGCGCCAGGAGAGCGAGCGGCAGCGCGCCGAGACGCTCAACGCCGCGCGGAACGAAGCGCGCGAGGTGCTCGCCAAGGCGCAGGCCGATGCGGCGCGCGAGCTGCAGGAGGCCGAAGCGCGCGGCGCCCGGCTCCTCGAGCAGTCGCGGCACCAGGCCACCGAATTGACCAACGCAGCGCGGGCCGAGGTCGAGCAGACGCTCGAGTGGGCGCGCAGCCAGGCGCGGGTCGTCATCGGCCGCGCGCAGCAGGGCGCCGAGCAGCTGCTCGCTGCAGCCGGCCTGGGGCCGGAAGCGATCAGCGAGGTCGCGACGGCCATCGTCCGCTCGGCCGAGAGCTCGGGCGAGCCGCGGACGCTCCCGCCGACGGCTGCCCTCGCGGGCGCTCCGGCCGAGGAGCCTCAGGCGGAAGGCGCGGAGCCAGAGCCGTCCGAACCGCAAACGTAACCTTCCGGATATGAGGCCACTCTTCGGGCCACGCACCGTCGTCGAGGCGGCGTTTCTCGTCGCCGTCCCCGTCATCGCGCTCGAGGTCGGCCTGAGCTGGCCCGCGATCATCGGCGCCGGCGCGATCGCGTACCTCCTCGTGCTCGCGCTCGAGGGTGCGATCTGGCGGGAGGGCAAGCGCGCGGGGAGCCTGCGCCCGCGGCTGCGCCTGAGCCCGCCGTCGTAGCGGCCCGCCGCGCCGGAGTCGTCGCCCAAGCCGCTCGCGACCGATCACGTCCGCGTGCTGCGCCCGGAGCCCGAGCCGGAGCTCGTCGCCGTGGCGCCCGCGCCGCCGAAGCTCGCACCTGTTCCCGACCCCGTTCCCGAGCCGCCTCCTGCTCCGGAGCCGGAGCCGGAGCCGGAGCTACCGCCCGCCGCGACGTCACGCACATCAGCGGCGCGCGCCAGTGGAACGTATGGGACCTCGAGCAGCTCGCGCGCGAGCATGCGGGCGGCGACCCGATCGCGGACGAGGAGCGGACGTTCCTGCTCATGTACCTCCGTGACTTCGCAGGGCCCGACGGGCTGCTGCCCGTCGACTTCGACGACCTCGTTCGGCAGAGCTTCGGCGGGCTCGTCGCGAACCAGTGACGACCGCCGCAGCCCGGCGGATCGCCTCCCTCGCCGCGGTGGCCGTGCTCGCAGTCGCGGTCGTCATCTATTTCGACCGGCGCCATCACGATCACTCGAACCTGCCGGCGGGCGCAGGCCCGTGGACGCCTGCCCTCGCCGCGGCGTACGCGCCGGCGGGACACACGGCATGCGGCGTGAAGGTGACTGCGGCCACGGTCGGCGTCGGTCATCCGGTGCTCCCGTGCGGCGTCCGTCTGTACGTCCGCTTCGGTGACCGGACCGTGCTCACGACGGTCATCGATCGCGGCCACGTGCCGCCCGGGCGCGAGCTCGACCTGACGCCGAAGCTCGCCGAGCTGCTCGGCGTCCAGGGCACGCAGAGCGTTCAGTGGCGCTTCACGCGCTAAGATGCGAACTGGGTCCGGGCCGAATGGTGAACCAACAGCACCATGAAGGGAACCCGCGTCCGTCTTCGCGGCGGCAGGGTACCCACCTGTTTCGACAGGTTCCCTAGGTCCGGGCCCAACTTCTTATGACGCGAATCGAGAGTTTCGGAGACTCGACGCGCGACGGCGAGTGGGCTGCTGTTCGCATCGTCGTCGACGGCGACCGCATCGTCGAGGCCGACATGCCCGGGCTCGAGGGGCTCACGCTGCTCGAGGCCGCTGCGGTTCCGGGCGAGACGCTCGCGACGGATGCGCTCGCGAATGCGCTCGGTCCGATCTTCCGCGCGGAGCCGCAGCCGGGACGAACGGCCGTGGCGATGAGCGGCGGTGTCGACAGCGCTGTCGCGCTCCTGCGCGCGCTGCCGAACGCGATCGGCGTGACGCTGCGCCTCTGGCTCGATCCCGCCGGCCCGAACGCGGAGCGCGCGTGCTGTTCGCCCGAGGCCGTCATCGCCGCGCGCGAGACGTGCCACCGGCTCGGCATCCCGCACGTGACGCTCGACCTGCGCGAGGAGTTCCGCCGCGCGATCGTGTCGCCCTTCCTCGACGGCTACGCGAACGGCGAGACGCCGAACCCGTGCATCCGCTGCAACGGCGCGTTCCGCTTCGACGAGTTGCTCGCGTTCGCCGAGCGCGCCGGTTGCGACCGTCTTGCGACCGGCCACTACGCGCGCGTCGTCGAGCATCGCGGCCACACGCTGCTCGCGCGCGCCGCCGACGCCGCCAAGGATCAGACGTACATGCTGGCGCCCGTCGACCCGCGCCATCTCGCATCGGGTCTGGTTCCCGCTCGGCGAGCAGGGCAAGGACGAGACGCGCGCCGAGGCGCAGCGCGCCGGGCTCGAGGTCGCGCAGCGCGCCGAGAGCCAGGAGGCGTGCTTCCTCGCCGGCGACGACTATCGCGCGTTCCTCACGCGGCACGGCGTCGCGCCGCGCGCAGGCGAGATCGTCGACGAGGCGGGCAACGCTCTCGGAGAGCACCAGGGCACGTGGGCCTACACGCCGGGTCAGCGGCGCGGCATCGGTGTCGTCGCAGAGCGGCCGCTGTACGTGCTCGACACCAACGCGGCCTCGAACACCGTCGTCGTCGGCCCGCACGAGGCGCTCGCGCGCCGGCACGTGCGGGCGGCCGGCCGGCTGTATGTCCCGGTCGACCGGGCCGACGCGAAGCTCCGCTATCGCTCGTCCGCCGTTCCGGCCACGGTGTCCGACACCGGCGAGGGCTTCCAGTTGGAGCTGGACGAGCCCGTCTACGGCGTGGCCCGCGGCCAGGCGGCTGTTCTCTACGAAGGCGACGCGGTCGTCGGCTGCGGAATGGTGACGGCCGCCTCCTGACGGTAGGATCGGCCCCGGAATGCTCGTCGCCGCATTCACGTGGGGGGATCTCTGGCGACTCGCCCTCGCCGTTTTCCTGCTCTCCGTCGGCCTCGCTTCGGCCTATCTGCTCGTGCGCCTGGGCGGAACCGCCGGGCGCCTTTCCGCGTTCATCACTGGAGCGGAGCAGGAGATCCTGCCCGTGATCAACAAGGTCGGAGGCAGCGTGGACCGGGTCAACAGGCAGCTCGACAAGGTCGATCGCATGACCGACAGCGCGGTCGACGCGGTCGAGAGCGTCGACACCGCCGTGCGGACCGTGAGCAATGCCGTGACGCGGCCCGTGCAGAAGGTCTCGGGCTTCGCAGCCGGCGTCAGCTACGGCGCAGCCGACTTCAAGGCGAAGAAGGACTGGAAGCACGCGGTGCAGGCGGGCAAGGAAGCGGCCGTTCGCCGCGAACAAGAACTGACGGAGGAGCTCGAGACACCGTGAGCGACGAAATCGTCTTGGTCGTCCCTGCCCAGGAGGACTTCCGGCCGATCGTGCATCTCGTCGTCGGCGGGCTCGCCGTCCGCCTCGACCTGACGATGGACGTGCTCGACGACCTTCAGGTCGCGCTCGACGCGTTGCTCGCGCGGCGTGACGACGACGGCGACGTCACCGTGCGCGTCGTCTTCGACGAGCAGGCGATGCGCGCCACCGTAGGACCACTTCCGGTCGCGATCCTCGACGACTTCGAGCGCGACGGGAACGAGCTCGGACTGCGACGCGTGCTCGAGACCGTGTGCGAGACGTTCGAGGTCGAGGAACGCAACGGCGAGGCATGGATCGAGCTGGTGAAGCAAACGGCAGCACCGACGGTCAACGGGGGGTAGAGGTGGCCGCGGATCGACGACAAGATCCTGCTCCGGCGCTATCACGAGGAGGGTGACCTCCAGGCGCGCGAGCAGCTGATCGAGCAGTACATGTCGCTCGTGCGTTCGCTTGCACGGCGCTACTCGTATCGGGGCGAGCAGCTCGAGGATCTCGTGCAGATCGGCGCCATCGGGCTGATCAAGGCGATCGACCGCTTCGACATCGAGCGCGGCGTCGAACTGACGACGTACGCGACGCCGAACATCATCGGAGAGATCAAGCGCCACTTCCGCGACAAGGGCTGGGCGGTTCGCGTCCCGCGCGGACTGCAGGAGCTGAACGTGCAGCTCTCGCGGCTGACGGAGCAGCTGACGGTGCAGCTCGCGCGCTCGCCGACGATCCCCGAGCTCGCGACCGCCGCGGGCGCGCAGGAGGAAGAAGTGCTCGAGGCGCTCGAGTCCGGCCGCGCGTACTCGTCGCTGTCGCTCTCGTCCGGCGGCGGTGATGGCGAGGACGAGCTCGACCCGCTCGAGTCGATCGGGACGATCGAGCACCAGTACGAGGTGTCGGAGGACCGCGCTGTGCTCGCGCCCGGCTTCCGCGCGCTCGACGAGCGCGAGCGGAAGATCCTCCAGCTCCGCTTCTTCGACGGGCTGACGCAGTCGCAGATCGCGCAGCAGGTCGGCATCTCGCAGATGCACGTGTCACGGCTCATCCGCCGCTCGCTCGAGAAGATCCGCGCGGAGATCGCCGCGGACGAGCCCGAGGTCAGGAGCTCGCGAAGCCGACGTTGAGCAGGCGCGTGCCGTCGACGTACATGTTCGGGTCGTCGAGGAGCACCGCTATGAGCGTCCGCCCGTGCCGGGTCGCCGAGACGACGAGGCACGGCCCCGACTTGTGCGTGTACCCGGTCTTCACGCCGTTCGCGCCGGGATACGAGCGCAGCATCAGGTTGTTGTTGACGTAGATCTTCGAGTACGTCGGCGCACTCCACGGCACGTGGATGATCTTCGTGCGGACGACGCGGTCGAAGCGCTCGTTGCGGAGCGCGACGCGCGTGAGCGCCGCCATGTCCCACGCGCTCGAGTAGTTGTCGCGGTCGACCACGCCGCTCGGCGAGATGAAGTGCGTGTCGCGCAGGCCGAGCCGGTGCGCCTCGTCGTTCATCTCGCGGACGAACGTCCACTTGTCGCCGGCCGTGGCTATGGCGAGCGCGAGCGCGTCGTCGTTCCCGGAGTAGAGGAGCATCGCGTAGAAGAGCTTCCAGGCCTTGACGCGCTCGCCTGCGCGTAGGCCCTCGCGCACGAGCGGGACGCGCGGGACCGACTTGTCGACGGTGACGACGTCGTTCGGGCCGAGCCGCTCGAGCGCGAGCAGCGCGGTCATGATCTTCGTCAGCGAGGCGACCCTCAGCCGCTCGTGCGGGTTGGTCGACCAGATGACCCGGCCGGTGCCGGCGTCCACGACGATCGCCGCCTTCGTGGTCAGCGGACGGCGTGAACGTGTGCCGCACGACGTCGTCGCCCGAGAGGAGATGCTCCGGCGCCATGGCGACCGCACGCACCGTGTGGACGGCCGGAGGCGCGACGACGAGCAGGGCCCTCGGCGCTGCAGCGGGACGGCGCGCGCCGACCCAGGCGCCCGCGACGACGGCCGCCAGGACGAGCAGCACGATGGGCATGAGCCGACCGATGCGGTACTTCCGGCGAGGTCGCACCGGGTGAGGATACGACGGGGTCCGGCGGACGCCTCCCTAGAATGGCGCGCGATGCGCACGACTGCGGAGATTCGCGAGGGATTCCTCTCCTTCTTCGAGGAGAAGGGCCACCTGCGCGCCCGTCTGCGTCGCTCGTCCCGCGCTCCGACGACCGCTCGACGCTCCTCACGACGGCCGGGATGCAGCCGCAGATGCCGTTCTTCCTCGGCCGCGAGCAGCCGCCCGCGCCGCTGACGACGACGTGCCAGAAGGTCTTCCGCACGCCCGACATCGACGAGGTCGGCCTCGACACGTTCCACCTGACGTTCTTCGAGATGCTCGGCAACTTCTCGTTCGGCCAGTACTTCAAGGAAGGCGCGATCGCGTACGCGACCGAGTTCGTCCGGAGCCGCTCGGAGCTCGACTGGGAGCGGATCTGGGTGAGCGTGCACGCCGGCGACCCGGAGCTGAAGCTCGGCCCCGACGAGGAGGCGATCCGGCTGTGGGAGGCGATCGGCATGCCGGCCGAGCGGATCGTCCCGCTTGCCGTCGTCGGAGAACTTCTGGTCGGTCGGCGGCCCCGGGCCGTGCGGGCCCGACTCGGAGATCTTCTACGACTGGGGCGTCGAGACCGGCTGCGGCGAGCCCGACTGCGCGCCCGGCTGCACGCGCTGCGAGCGCTTCCTCGAGTTCTGGAACCTCGTGTTCATGGCGTACGAGCAGCATGCCGAACGGGACGCTCACGACGCTGCCGGCGCAGAACGTCGACACGGGCATGGGACTCGAGCGCATCGCGCGGATCGTGCAGCAGGTGCCGTCCGTGTACGACACCGACGGCTACCAGCGGATCATGCAGTGGGTCGCGGAGAAGTCCGGCGTCGCGTACGGCGACTCTGTCGACGCGACGAAGGCGCATCGCGTGCTCGCCGACCACGGCCGCGGCATGACGTTCCTCGTCGGCGACGGCGTCACGCCGTCGAACGAGGGGCGCGGCTACGTCCTGCGCCGGATCATCCGCCGCGCCGCGCAGCACGGGCAGCGCATCGGCATGCAGGCACCGTTCCTCGCCGACCTCTCCGCGGCCGTCATCGAGCAGATGGCGGACGCGTACCCGGAGCTCGCCGAGCATCGCACGGAGATCCAGCGCGTCCTGACCGCCGAGGAGGAGCGCTTCGGCGAGACGCTCGAGCGCGGCATGAAGGTGTTCGAGGAGGCGGCGGCGCGGGGCGAGATCACCGGCGACGACGCGTTCACGCTGCAGGCGACGTACGGCTTCCCGATCGAGCTGACGCAGGAGCTCGCGCGCGAGCGCGGCCTCGGCGTGAACGACGAGGAGTACACGCGATTGTTCGAGGAGCATCGCGAGATCTCGCGACGGACGAGCGGCGTCAGCGTCGACGTGCGCTTCCCCGGCGCGCCGCGCACGGAGTTCGTCGGCTACGAGCGCACCGAGGTGCCGACCGCGATCGTCGCGTACGCCGACCTCGGCGACGGGCTCTTCCAGGCGAAGCTCGAGCGGTCGCCCTTCTATCCCGCCGGCGGCGGCCAGGTGTCCGACACCGGAACGATCGAGAAGGACGACGGGACGACGGCGGAGGTCGTCGAGCTCATCCGTCTCGACCACGACCAGGAGATCGTCTTCCGCGGCGACGGCTTCGCCGAGGGCGACCGCGTCACGGCGAAGGTGCCGTGGAGCGTGCGCTTCCCGACGATGGCGAACCACACTGCGACGCATCTGTTGCACGAGTGCCTGCGCGAGGTGCTCGGTGACCACGTGAAGCAGGCCGGCTCGGCCGTGCGGCCGGACAAGCTGCGCTTCGACTTCACGCATCCGCAGGCGCTGACGATCGAGGAGCGCGTGGAGGTCGAGCGCCGCGTGAACGAGCGCGTCTTCGAGAACCTTCCTGTGCGCACGTTCGAGACGCCGATCGACGAGGCGCGGACGCTCGGCGCGATGATGCTGTTCGGCGAGAAGTACGGAGATGTCGTCCGCGTCGTCGACATCGGCGGCTGGTCGGTCGAGCTGTGCGGCGGCACGCACGTGCGCTCGACCGCGGAGATCGGCCCGTTCGTCGTCCTCGCGGAATCGTCCGTCGGCTCCGGCGCGCGGCGCATCGAAGCGGTGACGTCGGGCGAGGCGTTCGCGCTCCTGCACGAGCGCGCGCGCGAGGCGGACGAGCTGCGCGGCGAGCTCGAGCGCGCACGGAAGGAGAAGCCGAAACAGCAGGCCGAGACGTCGTACATCGTCAGCGAGCGCGTCGACGGTGTCGTCCTCGCGGAGACGAAGGACATGCAGCCGGGGCCGCTCCGCGATCTCTCCGACCGCATTCGCCAGCAGGAGAAGGCGGACGGCGCCATCGTCGCGTCGATCACCGACGGGCGCGTGCACATCGTCGTCAACGTCGCGGAGAGCGTCGGCGTCGACGCGGCAGCGATCGCGAACGAGATGGGGCAGATCGTCGGCGGGCGCGGCGGCGGCAAGCCGACGATGGCGCAGGCGGGAGGCAACGCGCCCGGCGAGATTCCGAGCGCCTTCGCGGCGGCGAAGAAAGCACTGACGTGAAGAGTCATGGCGCTGGACTTCGGCTCCGCGCGCACCGGTGTTGCCGTGTCCGATCCGACGGGCGTCGTTGCGCGGCCGGTCGGCGTTGTCGAGCGTGCAGCGGGCGAGGCCGACCTCGCCGAGCTGGCGCGGCTCGCTCGCGAGCACGAAGTGGAGGAGGTCGTCGTCGGCCACCCGCTGACGCTGCGCGGCGAGCGCGGCGAGCAAGCGCGAGCGACCGAGCGCTTCGTCAAGGCGCTGCGCGCGGCGGTCGACGTGCCCGTCGTGCTCTTCGACGAGCGCTTCACGACCGATCTCGCACAGCAGACCGCATCGGCGACGTCCGAGGATGCGCGCGCAGCGGCGCATCTCCTCTCCAGCTATCTCGAGTGGGCCGGCTCCTCGCGGCGGTAGCGGTCGTCGCGGTCGTCGCGGGGTGCGGAGGATCGCACCACGCGGCGCAGACGACGACGCTGCGCCAGCTGCACCAGTTCCGCGTCGTCTTCCCCGAAGGCTTCACCCGTGCGCAGATGGCCGCGCGTGTGCAGGCGGTGGCGAAGATCGCGCAACACGAGCGCCACGTGCGTCCGAAGCTCTCGGCGAAGACGTACCTCGCGGCCTCGGCGCCGCGGCGCATCCCCGGCTTCGGGCCGAAGAAGTACCCGCTCGAGGGCTTCCTCTTCCCGTCGACGTACTTCTTCGACCGGAAGACCACGTCGACCGCGCTCGTGCGTGCGCAGCTGGCCGCGTTCCAGAACAACTTCGGGAACGTCGACATGGCATACGCAGAGTCGAAGAACCTCACGCCGTACGACGTGCTCACGATCGCCTCGATGATCGAGCGCGAAGCAGCCGTGCCGAGCGAGCGCAAGCTGATCGCGGCTGTCATCTACAACCGGCTGCACGCGCACATGCCGCTCGGCATCGACGCCACGATCCGCTACGGCCTGCACGTGCCGGCGACGAAGTCGTTGCTCCAGTCCGAGCTGGACAGCAACAACCCGTACAACACGCGGAAGTTCCTCGGCCTACCGCCAACGCCGATCGCGAACCCCGGGATAGCCTCCATCGAGGCGGCCGCGAATCCCGCGCACGTCGACTACCTGTACTTCGTGCGCAAGCCGGATCACCTCCATCACTACTTCACGTCCAACTACAACGACTTCGTCAATCACGAGCATCTCTACGGCTACTAAATTGGTTGCCCTGCTCGGCCATCCGGTCGAGCACTCGCTGTCGCCGCGGATGCAGAACGCGGCCTTCGCAGCGCGCGGGCTCGACTGGGCGTACGTCGCGCTCGACGTCCCGCCGGAGCATCTGGAGGACGCCGTGCGCGGGCTGGCCGCGTTGGGGTTCGCCGGCGCGAACGTGACCGCGCCGCACAAGCTCGCCGTGGCGAGGCTCGTCGGCTCCGATCTTCCGTCGGTGAACACGCTCGTCGGCGGAGTGGGGTACTCGACCGACACGGCGATCCTCGACGGGATCGTGTTCGAGCGCCCCGCGATCCTCGGGGACGGAGGCGCGGCGGCCGCGTTCAGGCATGCGCTGCCGCACGCGCGCGTCTTCTCCCGCAAGGGCGAGTGGCCACCGGATGTTCGCGACGCCGACCTCGTCATTCAAGCGACCTCGGCGCGTGACGACGTTCTCGCTGAGCTCGGACCGGGACAAATGCTCGTCGATCTGCTCTATCCGCGCTCGGCGACGGCCGAGGCAGCCGAAGCCGCCGGCGCGCACGTCCTGGATGGGCTCGAGGTGCTCGTCGCACAGGGCGCGGCCTCGTTCGAGCTCTGGACCGGCGTCCCCGCGCCCGTTGCCGTCATGCGGCGCGCTCTAGGCTTGCCCGAATGAATCTCGAGCTGGCCACGGCAGGCGAGTCGCACGGACCCGCGCTCGTCGCGATCCTCGCGGGGCTGCCCGCCGGGCTCGTCCTCGACAAGGAGGCGATCGACGCCGACCTGCGCCGACGCCAGCAGGGCTACGGCCGCTCGCCGCGCCAGCAGATCGAGACGGACGAGGTCGAGGTACTCGCCGGGCTCCGCCAGGGGCGCACGCTCGGGACGCCGCTCGCGCTCGTCGTCAGAAATCGGGACCACAAAAACTGGACGTGGGGGATGAATCCCTGGCCGCCAACGGGCGAGCCCGAGGGGAAGGGAACGAAGGCGGTCACGCTCCCGCGCCCCGGTCACGCCGATCTCGCCGGTGTACAGAAGTACGGTCTGACGGACGTGCGCGATGCGCTCGAGCGCGCGTCGGCGCGACACACAGCCGTGCACGTCGCCGCGGGTGCGGTGGCGAAAGCGTTATTGAAAGAGATCGGGATCGAGGTGCGCGGATCCGCGAACGTCGACGAAGCGGCGATCGATGCCGCACGCAAGGACAAGGACACGCTCGGCGGCGTTGTCGAGGTGCGCGCGACCGGCATCCCGCCCGGGCTCGGCTCGTACGCGCGCAAGGAGGACCGGCTCGACGCTCGTCTTGCCGCCGCATTGATGGGCATCCAGGCGGTGAAGGGCGTCGAGATCGGCGACGGCTTCGCGCTCGCAGAGCTGCGCGGGTCGGAAGCGCACGACGAGATCGGCATCGACAAGCGGCGCACGTCGAACCGTGCCGGCGGCATCGAGGGCGGCATGTCGAACGGTGAGGAGATCGTCATCCGCGCGGGGATGAAGCCGCTGCCGACGCTGATGAAGCCGCTCGCATCCGTCGACCTGGACACGGGCGAGGCGGCGAACGCGCTCGTCGAGCGCAGTGACGTCTCCGCCGTCGAGGCGTTGGCGGTCGTCGCCGAGGCCGCAGTCGCGTGGGAGCTCGCGCGCGCCGCGCGGGAGAAGTTCGGCGGCGATGCGCTCGGCGACTTCGTCGGCGCGTGGCAGGCGTACATGGAGCGGATCCGCTGAAGAAGCGCGTCGCGCTCGTCGGTTTCATGGGCGCGGGGAAGTCGACGGCGGCCCGCGCGGTCGGAGGCGTCGACGCGGACGACCTCATCGAGGGGGCTGCCGGCAAGCCGATCGCCGAGATCTTCCAGGAAGGCGGCGAGGCGGCGTT
The DNA here is from genome assembly GCA_963734285.1 of uncultured Actinomycetes bacterium. GTDB lineage: Bacteria > Actinomycetota > Thermoleophilia > Gaiellales > Gaiellaceae > Palsa-739. Next base: position 148,558 of record CAVTGM010000008.1, read on the forward strand.
TCGCTCGATCGAGGAGCGGACGATCGTGCTCGCTCTCGGCGGCGGCGCGGTGACGACGCCGGCGGTCCGCGATGCGCTCGGAGACACGCTGACCGTCTGGCTCGACGTCGACGTCGACACGTGCTGGGAGCGCGTGCGGGGAAGCGACCGCCCGCTCGCGCAGGACGAGGCGGAGTTCCGGCGACTGTTCGCCGAGCGGCGCGCGCTCTACGCAGAGGTCGCCGACGTCGTTGCGCACGACATCCACGATGTCGTTCTCGCCGCCGCAGGCGTCCACGTCGAGCGCGGCGCGCTGCAGAAGCTCGGCGAGCTCGTCCCCGGCGACGGCCCGGTCGCGCTCGTGTCCGATCCGCACGTCGCCGGCATCCACGGCATGGACGCGCAGCTCGCGCTCGGCTCGCGCCTGGCGGAAACGCACGAGCTCCCGCCCGGGGAAGAAGCGAAGACCCTCGCTGCACTCGACCGCCTGTGGCAGGAGCTGCGGCTCGACCGGCGCGGGACGATCGTCGCCCTGGGCGGCGGCTGCACGACCGACGCTGCCGGATATGCAGCCTCTGCATATTTACGCGGCATCGACTGGGTGCCCGTCGCGACGAGCCTCGTCGCCCAGGTCGACGCGGCCATTGGCGGCAAGACCGGCTTCGACCTGCCGCAGGGCAAGAACCTCGTCGGCGCCTTCCACTGGCCGGCGCGCACGGTCATCGACCCGGCGCTCCTCGAGACGCTCCCCGAGGCCCAGCGGCGCGAGGGCATGAGCGAGGTCGTGAAGACCGGCCTCCTCGCAGGAGAGCCGCTCTGGGACTTGCCGCAGGACGAGATGGTGAGGCGCTGCGCCGCGTTCAAGGCTGCCGTCTGTCTGCGCGACCCGCGCGACCAGGGCGAGCGGAAGATGCTCAACCTCGGCCACACGTTCGCGCACGCGCTCGAGACCGCGGCCGGCTACGAGGGCGTCACACACGGCCGCGCCGTAGCGCTCGGCCTGCTCGCGGCGCTCCGACTGTCCGGCCGGGACATCGGCCAGGTGGAGGAGATCCTGCGGCCTACTCCCGTGAAGGTCGACCGTGAGCGCGCATGGGAGGCGCTCCTCCGTGACAAGAAGGGCGCCCTACGCCTCGTTCTGCTCGGCGACGACGGCCCGGAGTGGGATGTCGCCGTTCCCGCGGAGGACGTCCGCCGCGAACTCGATAGGTTGATCGCCTCGTGAGGATCATCGTGCTCAACGGCGTCAACCTGAACATGCTCGGACGGCGCGACCCGACGCAGTACGGCGGCCTGTCCATCGCCGAGCTCGAGAGCCGCATCTACAAGTGGGCGCGCGAGCTGGAGCTGACGGTGCAGTGCCGGCAGACGAACAGCGAGGCCGAGTTCATCAAGTGGTGCCACGACGCGTACGACAACACCGACGGCATGGTGGTGAATCCGGCCGCGTGGACGCACTACGCGTGGTCGATCCACGACGCGCTCGAGCCGTTGACGATCCCCGTCGTCGAAGTGCATCTTTCGAACGTCGACGAGCGCGAGGCATGGCGGCAGGCGTCGGTTATCACCGACGTCGTCGCAACGCGATTCGTCGGGCACGGGCCCGACGGCTACAAGATGGCCCTCGAATATCTGAAGGAGCACGCGTGACCGATCGCATCGCCCGGCTTCGCGAGCGGCTGGAAGAGCCGCTGCTCGTCACGAACCTCGTGAACATCCGCTACCTGTGCGGGTTCGACAGCTCGAACGCGGCGCTCCTCGTCGAGCAGGATCGCGTCCGGCTGTTCACCGACTTCCGCTACATCGACTCGGCCCGCGAGGTCGCGGGCGTGGAGCCCGTGCTGACGAAGCGCGCACTCGTCGCCGAGCTCGCCGACACGCTGACCGGCCGCGTCGGCTTCGAGACCGTCCTGCCGTACGCGCAGTACCAGACGCTCGCAGCCGGTGCCGCGGAGCTCGTGCCGCGCAGCGGTCTCGTCGAGGCATTGCGCGCGGTGAAGGACGAGGGTGAGCTGAAGCTGCTGCGCCGCATCTGCAAGATCACCGACCGTGCGTTCGAGCGGCTCATGGACGTCGACTTCATCGGTCGGCGCGAGCGCGACGTCGCGTGGGACTTCGGCCAGATCTTCCACGACGAGGGCGCGGACGCTGCCGCGTTCGAGTTCATCGTCGGTTCCGGGCCAACGGGATCGCAGCCGCACGGGCGCGCCGGCGACAGGAAGATCGGCGACGCGGGAGCTCGTGGTCATCGACGCGGGCTGCACGATCGACGGGTACTCGTCCGACTACACGCGCACGTTCTCGACCGGCCCGCTCGACGCGCGGATGAAGGAGGCGTACGAGACCGTCCAACTCGCACAGGATGCGGCGCTCGGCGGGATCCGCGCCGGGATCAGCGGCGTCGAGGCGGACGCGCTCGCCCGCAACATCATCGACGCGAGCGAGTTCAAAGGCGCGATGGGCCACGGGCTCGGCCACGGGCTCGGGCTGGACATCCACGAGGCTCCGCGGCTCTCCACGGAGTCCACGGACGTGCTCGCACCCGGGAACGTCGTCACCGTCGAGCCGGGGATCTACGTCAGCGGCGAGTTCGGGATTCGCATCGAGGACGACGTCGTCGTGACGGAGAAGGGGATCGAGAACCTGACCGGCTTCCGGAAGGACCTCGTCGAGGTCGGATAGGCGCCGCCCGCTACCATCCTCCGCCGTGGCGGAGACGGTCAACACGAACCAGTTCAAGAACGGCATGCACATCGAGCTCGATGGGCAGCCGTGGCGCATCATCGAGTTCCAGCACGTGAAGCCGGGCAAGGGCGGTGCGTTCGTGCGCACGAAGCTGAAGGCGCTCGGCTCCGGCGCCGTCGTCGACAGACGTTCCGCGCCGGCGAGAAGTTCGCGCGCGTGCACACCGAGACGAAGAACGTGCAGTACCTCTACGACGACGGCGGCGATGTCCACTTCATGGACAGCGAGAACTACGAGCAGTTCACGGTGCCGCACGGCGATCTCGAGGACGCGCTGCCGTTCATGCAGGAGAACGCGACCGTGCAGGTGCTCGTCGTCGACGGGAAGCCGTCGACCGTGCAGCTGCCCGCCTCGGTCGAGCTGTCGGTCGTCGAGACGGAGCCCGGAGTGAAGGGCGACACGGTCTCCAACGTGACGAAGCCGGCGACGCTCGAGACGGGCGCCGTCGTCCAGGTGCCGCTGTTCGTGAACGTGGGCGACCGCCTCAAGGTCGACCCGCACGAGCGGCGCTACATCTCGCGGGCGTGAAAGTGCGGCGCACTTTCAGGCGATGGAGGTTCCCGCTTCGCGGGAGCGCTCGCGGGCTGAGCCCGCGAGCTCTTAGGGGTTTTGACGAAGGGTCGGTTCTGCGCGCGCGGTGGTGGGCTTCGCCCATCCCCGCACGTGGTCCGGCCTCCGCTACGACGCTCTCGCGTTAGCTCCGGCCCGGGTCGTCGCGAGCGGTCAACGCCTAGAGCTTCTCTCCTTAGTGCAACCCGACACGCGTCCGGCGTGTCGAAATCCCGCGATAAGGTCCCCATCCGTGCCAACCCTCGCCGACACCACGATTCGCCTGCTCGGGCAGGAGCCGCTCGCCGGCCGCATGCCGGTCGCCGACCAGCTCCGGCTCGCCGAGATCCTCGACGGGGCGGGCTTCGCCTACCTGGAGGTCTCGGGCGGCGGCGTCTTCGACGCGGCCGTCAAGCGGGGGATCGAGAGCCCGTGGGAGCGCATCCGCGCCCTGAAGTCGCGCGTCAAGACGCCGCTCGGGCTCGCGCTGCGCGGACGCTTCCTCGTCGGCGACGCGGCCGGTCGACGCGGACTTCGCCCGCCGCTTCGTCGCCTCCGCGGCGGAGAACGGCATCGACGTCTTCCGGCTGCACGATCCGCTCAACGACGTCTCCAACCTGCGCGAAGCGGCCGAGGCGATCGTCGCGGCCGACCGCGACTTCGAGGCGGGCCTCGTCTACAGCCCGGGCCCGACCGGCGAGATCGACGTGCTCATCGAGCGCGCGAAGGCACTGCCGGAGCTCGGCGCGGTGCGCGTGCTGCTGCACGACCCGACCGGCTCGCTCCTGCCGCACAAGGCGGAGAGCCTCGTGCATGCGCTCGCAGAGGCGAGCGGGCTGCCCGTCGGCATCTACCTCCAGGGCGCAGGCGGCACCGCGCTCGCCGCGTCGCTGAAGGCGGCCGAAGCCGGCGCGCAGCTGATCGCGTGCGCGATCTATCCGCTCGCACTGTCGCTGCACCGAGTGTCCGGCGAGGCGCTCTCCGACGCGCTCGCCGGCATGGGGCTCGACCCCGGTATCGACGTCGCCCGTCTGTGGGAGGCATCGGACCTCGTCGACGATCACATCGGCGACGAGCCGATCGCGCCGCTCGCCCCGCGCGTCGCCGTTCGCGCTGCGGAGCACGACGTTCCCGCGGGCCTCGTCGCGGGGCTCGACTCGACGCTGCGCGCGCAGGGCGCGTCCGACCGGCTCGAGGAGATCCTCGAGGAGCTCGACCGCATTCGCGCCGAGGTGGGATGGCCGCCGCTCGCCGCCCCGATCGGCCAGGTGCTCGCATCGCAGGCGCTGCTCAACGTCCTTTCCGCGAGCCGCTATCTCACGATCGTCGACGAGCTGCGCTCGCTCGTCTCCGGCACGTTCGGGACGCCGCCCGGCCCGATCGACCCAGCTGTGGCCCGCGCGGTCGAGCTGACGAACGATCCCGACAGCGAGGAGGACGTCGCGCCGGGGCTGAGCGAGGTGCGCGAGAACGCGGAAGGCATGGCGGCGAGCGAGGAGGAGCTGCTTCTGCTCGGTCTCTTCGGCGAGGACGCGGAGACGGCTGCTGCTCGGCATCCGCGGCCGCGCGCGCGGCGACGGCGACGAGCTCGCATCGGTCGACAAGGCGCGCGCCGAGCGCATCCGCGAGGTCGTGCGCATCGTGCAGGAGACCGGCATCGGCGAGGTCACGATCGAGGAAGAGGGGATGCGCGTCTCGGTCAAGTCGACCGCCGACGTCGTGCCGGCCTCGGATGCGCCGCTCGCGCTGCCCGAGTCGGGTATCGGCGCCGGTCGCGCGGCCGTCGAACGGCTACGTCCGCGTCGAGTCGCCGATGGTCGGGACGTTCTACCGCTCGTCGCAACCGGGCGCACCCTCGTACGTCGAGGTCGGCGACGTCGTCTCGCCGGGCCAGACGCTGTGCATCCTCGAGGCGATGAAGCTCATGAACGAGGTCAAGGCCGAGCTCGAGGCAGTCGTGCGCTCGATCAACGTCGAGAACGCGCAGCCGGTCGAGTTCGGGCAGGTGCTCTTCGAGCTCGAGCCGCTCGCCAGTCGTCCACCGGACGCGATCTAGACTCTGCGCGTGTTCACGCGGGTACTCGTAGCCAATCGCGGCGAGATCGCCGTGCGCGTCATCCGCGCGCTGCACGAGCTCGACGTCGAGGCCGTCGCCGTCTACTCGACCGCGGACGAGGACTCGATGCACGTGCGCATGGCCGACCGCGCGGTGCGCATCGGACCGCCGTCGGCTGCCGAGAGCTATCTCAACATCCAGTCGGTCATCGCCGCGGCGATGACGACGGGCTGCGAGGCCGTCCATCCCGGCTACGGGTTCCTCTCCGAGAACGACGAGTTCGTGCGCATGTGCGAGGACAACGACCTCGTCTTCATCGGGCCGCCCGCGGACGTCATGGCGCGGATGGGGGACAAGGCGATGGCGAAGCAGGAGATGCGCGCCGCCGGCGTCCCGCTCGTCCCGGGCACCGAGGGCGCGACCGGGCCGGAGGAAGCGCGGGCGGCGGCCGAGCTGCTCGGGTTCCCCGTCCTGCTGAAGGCCGCGGCCGGAGGCGGCGGCAAGGGCATGCGCCTCGTCACCGACCCGGACGAGCTGCACGACGCTTTTCAACGCGCGGCCGCCGAGGCGCACGCGGCGTTCGGCGACGGGACGCTGTACGTCGAGAAGGCGATCACGCCCGCGCGCCACGTCGAGATCCAGGTCCTCTGCGACAACCACGGCAACGTGCTCACGTGCGGCGAGCGCGAGTGCTCGATCCAGCGGCGCCATCAGAAGCTCATCGAGGAGTCGCCGTCGCCCGCGCTCGACGCGGAGCAGCGCGAGGAGATGGAGGCTGCCGCGGAGCGCGCGTGCCGGCACATCGGCTACCGCAACGCGGGGACGTTCGAGTTCCTCGTCGGGCCGGACGGAAAGTTCTCGTTCATCGAGCTGAACGCGCGGCTCCAGGTCGAGCATCCCGTCACCGAGCTCGTCACCGGTCTCGACATCGTCCGCCAGCAGGTGCGAATCGCCGCGGGGCTGGCACTCGAGCACGGCGGCCGCGCATCCCGTTCGAGGCACGCGATCGAGATGCGGATCAACGCCGAGGACCCGCGCGCGGACTTCCGCCCTTCGCCCGGCACGCTCACGCGCTTCCGGCCTCCGCTCGGCCCCGGCGTGCGCGTCGACACCTTCGTCGAAGAGGGATCGGTCATCCCGCCGTACTACGACTCGATGATCGCGAAGGTCATCGTCCTCGACAACAACCGCGAGCTCGCCATCGGGCGCGCGCGCCGCGCGCTGGAGGAGTTCGAGATCGAGGGCGTGCCGACGACGCGCGGCGTCATCCACGAGATCCTCGGCAGCGACGAGTTCCGCAGCGGCGAGTACTCGACCTCGTTCCTCGACGAGGTTCAGCTCGCCGCGGTGGCGGGATGAAGACGCTCGCCGACGGCGTGAAGGTGACCGACGGCGCGCTGACGCAGATCGTCGTGCGCGCTGCGGAGGCAGTGGAAGGCGCACGCGTGCGGCGGCCGCGCCGGAAGGTGTCGGTGGCGATCGAGGACGGCCGTGCGCACGTCGATCTCGAGCTCTCGGTCACGTACGGCAAGGTGCTGCCCGACGTCGCGCACGACGTCCAGCGCGAGGTGGCGGATGCGCTCTCGCGCATGTGCGAGCTCGCCGTCGACGGCGTCGACGTGTCCGTCGAGGAGCTGGAGTGATCTCCCGTCGCGAAGCGCGCCGTGCCGCGGTGTTCCTCCTCTACCAGTGGGACGTGACCGGCACCCCGCTCGGCTCTCTGTACGAGGGCGACGTGGACGAGTACACGCGCATCGTCACGGAGGCCGTTGCGGCGCATGCGCCGGAGCTCGACGCGCGCATCACCGCCGCGTCCGACGACTGGACCGCCGACCGGCTCGGCGCCGTCGAGCGGAACGTCCTGCGCGTCGCACTCGAGGAGCTGGACGCGGGCGACATTCCGCACGAGGTCGTCCTCGACGAGGCGGTCACGCTCGCGAAGCGCTACGCATCGGACGACGCCGGGAGGCTCGTGAACGGGATACTGGGGCGCATCGTGAGGGAGAAAGCCGCATGACCGACGAATCGCTGAACAGGGCGGAGGAGCTGCTCGCGCGGCTCGAGACCGCGCGGGCCGAGCTCGACCGCCTCTCGACCGACGAGAACGCGTCGCCGGAGCGGGCGCTCGAGATCCTCAGCGAGCTGTCCGAGCTCGCGAAGGCGGTCGAGGAGGAACTGGAGCGCGCGAAGCGCGAGGCCGAAAGCGATGCCGCACAGTCCTGACGAGCTGCGCGCGCTCGTCGAGGAGGAGCTCGACGGGCTGAAGCTCTGGCCCGAGCTGCACGGCCAGGCGGAGTCGGCGCGCTACGGGCTCGTCGCGATGGGCGGGAAGCGCGTCCGGCCGGTGATCGCGCTCGCCGTCGGCGAGGCGCTCGGCGCGTCGCTCGAGCGAGGTGATGCCCGCCGCGCTCGCCATCGAGCTCGTGCACAACTTCTCGCTCATCCACGACGACCTGCCCGCGCTCGACAACGACGACGAGCGGCGCGGCAAGCCGAGCGTCTGGGCGGTCTACGGCGACGGCACCGCCGTGCTCGCCGGCGACGCGCTCCTCGCGGAGGCGTTCCGGCTCGCGTGCCGGTATCCGTCGTCGGACGTCGCGCGCGAGATGTCGCAGGCGACGCTCGGCATGATCGGCGGCCAGTACCTCGACACGATGGTTCCGGACGCGGACATCGTCGTCGTGCACCGGCTGAAGACGGGCTGCCTCTTCTTCGCGTCCGTCGCGATGGCGCTGTGGGCAGCCGGACTGTCCGAGGCGCAGCAGGAGCCGTGGCGCGCGTTCGGCAACGAGCTCGGCCTGCTCTTCCAGATCGTCGACGACATCCTCGACGGCGACGGCTACGTCGTCGTGCACGGAGCAGACGGCGCGCGCCGGCTCGCCGACGAGGCGGCCGACAACGCGCGCGCGCGGCTGGCCGAGGTCGACGCGGACACGAGCGTGCTCCGCGAGATCGTCGACGGCCTCGCCGTCCGCACCGTCTAGATCCGCACGCCGACGTCGAGCGTCGCGACGTTCGACTTCTTCACCGTGCGATCGCCGATGCGCGCGCGGAGCCGGTCGAACAGCTCGCGGCGCGTCTCCTCCGGCAGAGCGATGTTCTCCGAGTAGGTGCTGATGAGGTCGATGTACTCGTCGGCGGTGTGTTCCTCGTCCCACGGGTAGCGACGCTCGGCGACGAGCCTGAAGAGCCCGCTCTCCGCGATCTCGGCGCCGAAGGCCTCGATGGACTCCGGCGGCCCGGGCGGCGTGCCTCCCATGCCGACGGCGACGTAATCCTCCTGCGCCTCGAGGAAGAAGGGGTCGGCGTCCTCGAGCAACACGTGCTGGATCGTCCCGATCGCGATCGCGCCGCCTTCGCGCAGGACTTCCGCCGCCTTGACGTACCGCAGCTCCGGCTCGATCCAGTGGTAGGCGCTGAACGAGACGAGTGCGTCGTAGCCGTGCCCGGCGGTGGCGTCCAGGTCTCGAAGTCGGCGAGGACGATCTCGACGCCGGGGAAGAGCGCGAGCTTCCGCTGAGCCGCCGCGGCGAGCGACGGCCCCAGTTCGACGCAGGTGACGCGCAGGCCGCGGCCGGCGAGCGGAAGCGTCGCCTTGCCCGTGCCACAGCCGACCTCGACGATGCGCGATCCGGGCTTCAGGCCGGCGATCGCGACGAGATCGTCGAACAGCGCGTCCGGATACGTCGGCCGCGCGCGCTCGTACAGCTCCGCCACCCGGTCGAACGTCGTGCGTCGCAGCTTCCGGTCCACGAGGGATGTCTACCCTCTGGCCATGAAGAAGCGCCTCGATGTGCTGCTCGTGGAGCGCGGGCTCGCGGAGTCGCGCACCCAGGCGCAGGCGCTCGTCATCGCCGGTCTCGTCCTCGGGCACGCGAAGCCGGGCGAGCAGGTGGACGAGGACGCGCCTCTCGAGCTGAAGGCGCGGTCGCCGTACGTCTCCCGCGGCGGGGAGAAGCTCGCGCACGCGCTCGACGCGCTCGGCGTCGATCCGTCCGGGCTCGACTGCCTCGACGTCGGCGCCTCGACGGGCGGGTTCACGGATGTGCTGCTGCAGCGCGGCGCGGCGCGCGTGATCGCGGTCGACGTCGGCTACGGGCAGCTGCACGAGCGGCTGCGCACCGACTCGCGCGTCATCGTCCTCGAGCGGACGAATGCGCGCGCGCTCGAGGAGCTCCCGTTCGCGCCGCAACTCGTCGTCTGCGACGTGTCGTTCATCTCCGTCCGGGTCGCACTGCCCGCCGCGCTTCGCCTCGCGGCGCCGGGCTGGCAGGCGGTCGTGCTCGTGAAGCCGCAGTTCGAAGCGGGCAAGGCGAGCGTCGGGAAAGGAGGCGTGGTGCGCGACGAAGCGGTGCGCGCGCGCGTCGTTCGCGAGGTCGCCTATGCGGCGGTCGGCTGGGGGGCGTCTACGATCGCCGTCGTAGACTCGGGTCTCCCCGGGCCGAAGGGCAACCGGGAGCTCTTCCTCCATCTCGCGCAGGCCGACCACCCGACCCTCCCCGATGACCTCGACGAGCAAATCGCCACAGCCGTCCAAGCCTGAGAAGGCCGCCATCGTCGCGCACGGCCGCGTCGACGTCGGCCCGGCGGTCGAACGCGTCCGGAAGGTGGCTGAGGCGAGCGGCGTCGCGCATCGTCGACGAGCCGGAGCAGGCCGACCTCACCGTCGCGGTCGGCGGAGACGGGACGATCCTGCGCACGCTCGGGCGCCTGCTCGGCAGCGACGTCCCCGTCATCGGCGTCAACTTCGGCCGCGTCGGGTTCCTCGCCTCGATCGCGCCGGACACGCTCGAGCGCGATCTCGCTCGCGTCTTCGCCGGCGAGTACAGAGTGCTCGAGCTGCCGACGCTCGAGCTCACGCTGGACGGCGAGCGTCACGTCGCGGTGAACGACGTCGTCTGCACGAGCTCGACCCTCGGCCGCATGGTCGAGCTCGCGTATTCGATCGGCGGCGAGGATCTCGGGACGATCCCGTGCGACGGGATGATCTGCTCGACGCCGTCCGGATCGACCGCGTACAACCTTTCGAACGGCGGCCCGGTGCTCGTCCGCGGCGTCGACGCGATGGCGGTCACGTTCATCGCGCCGCACTCGCTGCACGCTCGGCCGATCGTCGTGCCGCGGGGATCGCCGCTGACGGCGCGGAACGCGACCGCGGACGTGGACGTGTGCGTGCTCGTCGACGGCCACCAGGTGGCGAAGATGGATCCGGACGACGAGGTGACGATCGCGCTCGGCGAGCAGCGCAGCCTGCTCGCGACGATGCCGGAGACGACGTTCTTCGCTCGCTACCGCGAGACGTTCGCTTGAACGGCCAATAGGCGGCGTCGGAGGCCCTCTCTAGACTCGGTCCGTGCTGCGCCGCCTGCGCATCGAGAACCTTGTCCTCATCCGCGAGGCGGAGCTCGAGCTCGCGCCGGGACTGAACGCGATCACCGGCGAGACGGGCGCCGGGAAGACGATCCTCGCCCAGGCGGTCGGGCTCCTGCTCGGGACGAAGGGCGACGCGTCCTTCGTCGGGCCGGGCGCGCCCGAGGCATACGTCGAGGCCGAGCTCGACGTGCCCGACGAGCTGGACGGGCTGGGCGAGCTGCGGCCGGAGGACGAGGATGCGCTTCTCGTCGCCCGGCGCGTGTTCGCCGACGGGCGGACGCGTGCGTATGCCTGGGGCCGCGCTGCGGCGCGTGAGGACGTCGCGGCCGCGGTCGAGAGCGTCATCGCCATGTCGGGCCAGTTCGAGCAGCGGCGCCTCGCGCGGCCGTCGTACCAGCTGGAGCTGCTCGACCGGTTCGCGGGCGCCGACCGCCAGCCGATGCGCGCCGCCTGGCGCGAGCTGCAGGCGGCGCGGAAGCGCCACGAGGAGCTGACGGCCAATGCGGCATTCGCGGAAGCGCGGATCGCGGAGCTGCGCGCGCTCGTGGAGGACACCGCCGGGATGGAGGAAGGGGACGAGGAGCGGCTGCGCGGCGACCGCGAGCGGCTGCGGCACGTCTCCGAGCTCGCGGAAGCGGCCGCCGCGGCGGCGGAGGCGCTGGCACCGGAGGACGGCGAGGGCGCGGCCGGTCTGGTCGCGGTCGCCGAGCGGGCCGTGGCTCCGCTCGAGCGGCTGGCGCCGGAGCTCAAGCGCGCCGGCGACGAGCTGCGCGACGTCGAGCTGCGGTTGCGCGAGACCGCGTCCGAGCTGAGCTCGTTCCTCGCCTCGCTCGAGGCCGAGCCGGGACGGCTGGAAGAGCTCGAGGCGGGCCTCGACCGGATCGCGGAGGCGAAGCGCCGCTTCCGGGCCGCGAGCTATGAGGAGCTGCTGGCGCGCGCGACCGAAGCGCGCGAGGAGTTGGCGGCGCTCGACGAGGGCGTCGACCCTGCGGCGGCTGCCGCCGCCGCGGTCGAGGCGGCGCAGGCGCGCGTGGACGCGCTTGCACTCGAGCTGCGCGTACAGCGGTCCGCCGCAGCGCCCGGGTTCGCGGAGGCGGTCGCGGTCGAGCTGCACGACGTCGGCATGGGCGAGGGCGAGTTCACGTGCGAGATGCGCGAGCGCGACATGGGCGCGACCGGCGCCGACGAGGCCGTCTTCCTCATCCGCCCGAACGCGGGCATGCCGTTCGGCCCGGTCGCCGAGACCGCGTCCGGCGGCGAGCTGTCGCGCGTCGCGCTCGCGATCGCCGCGGTCGCCGGGGGCGAGACGCTCGTGTTCGACGAGATCGACGCCGGCATCGGCGGGGAGACGGCGAACGCGGTCGGGCGCGTCCTCAAGCGGCTCGCCGAGCGGGCGCAGGTGATCACGATCACGCACCTCCCGCAGATCGCGGCCGTCGCCGACCGGCACTTCCGGGTCGAGAAGATCCCCGGCGACCCGACGCACACGCGGATCGACGTGCTGAGCGAGGACGAGCGGAAGGCCGAGCTCGAGCGGATGCTCGGGGGCCAGGAGTTCCTCGCTGCGGTACGTAGCTGAGCTCGTCCTTCTCGCCCCGGTCGAGGACGTCTGGGGGTTCGTCGCCGAGCCGTACCACCTGTCCGACTGGTGGCCGGGCATCTCGGGCGTCGAGCCCGACCGGCGCGGCCTTGCCCCCGGGGCGCGCTGGAAGGTGCAGGGGCCGAGCTACGTCCGCAAGTCGGACACGCCCGCCGTGCTCGTCGTGCACGAGGTCGATCCCATGCGGCGGTTTTCGTTCGAGCTCCTGCGCGAGCGCCTCGTCGTCGAGCTCGAGCTCGCTCCGGAAGGCGCCGGCCGGACGCGGGCGGTGCTCACGACCGATGGGCGCTTCCTTTTTGGCCCGCGCCGCGTGCTCGGCAAGCAGGCGCTGCGTCGCCTGTACGACCTGATCCAGACCGCAGCCGATCTTTAGGCGCCGACCACCAACCCTGCTACCCTGAAATCCCGTGAGCGCACGGGCCCCGAAGTACGTCTTTGTCACCGGGGGAGTTGTCTCCGCGCTCGGGAAGGGAATCGTCGCTGCATCGCTCGGCCGGCTGCTCAAAGCGCGCGGCCTGCGCGTCCAGCTGCAGAAGTTCGATCCGTACCTGAACGTCGATCCCGGGACGATGAGCCCGTTCCAGCACGGCGAGGTGTACGTGACCGAGGACGGGGCGGAGACCGACCTCGACATCGGCCACTACGAGCGCTTCGTCGACGAGAACTTCCTCCGCAACGCGAGCCATAGCGCCGGCGCGATCTGGGACACCGTCCTGCGCAAGGAGCGCAAGGGCGACTTCCTCGGCGCGACGGTGCAGGTCATCCCGCACATCACGAACGAGATCAAGGCGCGCATCCGCCGCGCGGCCGAGGCCGCCCCGACCGACGTCGTCATCTCCGAGATCGGCGGCACGGTGGGCGACATCGAGTCGCTTCCCTTCCTCGAGGCCATCCGCCAGTTCCGGCGCGAGGTCGGCCAGGAGAACGTCGTCTACGTCCACGTCACGCTCGTCCCGTTCATCGAGGCGGCCGGCGAGCTGAAGACGAAGCCGACCCAGCACTCGGTGAACGAGCTGCGCCGCATCGGTATCCATCCCGACGTCATCGTGTGCCGCTCGCACGAGGAGCTCGGGCGCGACATCCGCGACAAGATCGCGCTCTTCGCCGACGTCGACCCCGGCGCGGTGATCGCGAGCCCGGACGTGCGCGACGTGTATCTCGTCCCGTCCGTGCTGAAGGAGGAGGGTCTCGACAAGCTCGTCCTCGAGAAGCTGAACCTCGAGGCTCCGGAAGCGGACCTCGGCGAGTGGGACGAGCTCACGCGGCGCATCGACGAGCAGCACGAGCTCGTCGAGATCGCGCTCGTCGGCAAGTACGTGAAGCTGCACGACGCATACCTCTCGGTGCACGAGGCGCTGAAGCACGCCGGCCTGCACAACGGCTGCCGCGTGCACGTGCAGTGGCTCGACGCCGAGAACATGTCGTACGAGGAGACCGCGGAGGTGCTCGACGGCGTCGACGGCGTGCTCGTGCCCGGCGGCTTCGGCTCGCGCGGCTGGGAGGGGAAGATCCTCGCGTGCCAGGTCGCGCGCGAGCGCGGCATCCCGTACCTCGGCATCTGCCTCGGCATGCACGTCGCCGTGTCGGAGTTCGCGCGGCACGTCGTCGGCCTCGACGGCGCCAACTCGACGGAGATGGATCCCGAGACGCCGTTCCCCGTCATCGACCTGCTCCCCGAGCAGAAGGGCGTCGAGGATCTCGGCGGCACGATGCGCCTCGGTGCGCAGGCGGTCGAGGTCGCAGAGGGGACGCAGACGCGCGAGCTGTACGACGAGGCCGTCATCTTCGAGCGGCACCGTCATCGCTACGAGGTGAACAACCACTACCGCGAGCAGCTCGTCGAGCGTGGGCTCGTCGTCAGCGGAACGTTCGACGGCGGACGGCTCGTCGAGATCGTCGAGCTTCCCGGCCATCCCTGGTTCGTCGCGAGCCAGTTCCACCCCGAGTTCAAGTCGCGCCCGACGCGGCCGTCGCCGCTCTTCCGCGGCTTCGTCGGCGCTGCGCTCACCCGCGCGCGCTTCGCGTCAGGCCGAGCGCGTCGCGGCTTGAGGATGCACCCGAGGCGGCACGCCGCTTCCTCGTCGCGCGGCACTACCTCGCACCGCGCGAGTCTCTCGTGGGCCTCGACGGAGTGCGCGAGGTCTTCGGGAAGTTCGGCTCGATCCAGTTCGACCCGATCACGGTCGCCGGCCGGAACCACGACCTCGTGCTGCACGCGCGCGTCGCCGGCTACGAGCCCGCCTGGTGCGACGAGCTGTACGAACGCCGCGAGATCTTCGAGGCGACGAACAAGGCGATGTCGTTCGTCCCGACGAGCGAGTTCCCCTGGTTCCGTCACGTCATGGGCCGCAAGGGGCCGCGATTCCACCGGCGGCCCTCGCCGACAACGCCGCGGTGGCGGAGAAGGTGCTCGAGCGGATCCGCGCCGACGGCCCGCTGTCGTCTGCGAGCTTCGAGCGCGAGCCGGGACAGACGAAGAACTGGTTCGGGATGCCCGAGAACGCCGTGCGCTCCGTGCTCGAGGCATACACCGTCACGGGCGCAATCGGCCTCGCACGACGGGACGGCAACGTCCGGTACTACGACCTGCTCGAGCGGCTGCTCCCGGCCGAGGTGCTCGCACACGAAGTGCCGGAGCGGGAGCAGCTGCTGCACAAGCTCCTGTCCCGCTACCGCGCGCACGGTCTGCTCGCCGCCGGCGGCGCCGGCGGCACGTTCGACCGCATCGCCGCGCCGGAGGAGCGCAGGGCGCTGCAGAAGGAGCTGGTCGAGGCCGGCGCGCTCGTGCCCGTCGAGTCGAGGGCATGCGCGGCAAGCGCTTCGTCCTTCCGGAGGAGCTCGCGCTGCTCGAGGCTTCGCCGGAGCCGACGCGCTTCCGTCGCGTTCATCGCCCCGTTCGACCCGCTGTTGTGGGACACCGCTCTCCTCGCGAGCCTCTTCGACTTCCATCACGTGTGGGAGGGCTTCTTCAAGCCGGAGAAGCGGCGGTGGGGCTACTACGTGCTCCCGATCGTCTTCGGCGATCGCTTCGTCGGCCGGATCGAGCCGCGGATCGATCGGGACCGAGCGCGCGTGGAGGTGCTCGGCCTCTGGTGGGAGGACGGCTTCGCGCCGCGCAGCACCGACGGGTTCGTCGACGCGATGCGCGACGCACTCGGCGCGTACCTGCGCTTCGCCGGCGACCGATGCCTCGAATGGGCGCCCCACCTCGGAAAGGAGAACGTGGCTCTTCGCATGAGTGAGCTGGTCGACCTCTTCCTCGAGCTCGCGGCGATCGCGAGCCCGCCCGGACAGGAGCGCGCGGTATCCGACGTCGTGACGCGCTACCTGCGCGATCTCGGCCTCGACTCCGACGAGGACGACGTTCGGGAACATCTACGCGCGGATCGAGCCGACGGCCGAGGGGACGCCGCTCTTCTTCTGCGCGCACCTCGACACCGTCCCGCCCGACGGCCCGCTCGAGCCGGTCCTCGGCGACGACGGCGTCATCCGCAACGCGGGCGGAACGATCCTCGGCGCAGACAACAAGTCCGCCGTCGTCGCGATGCTCGAGGGCGCGCGCCGCGTGCTCGCGGAGGGCCGGCCGCACGCCGGCATCGAGCTGCTCTTCACGATGCAGGAGGAGATCGGGCTGCTCGGCGCGGCTGCGTTCGACCACACGCGCTTCCACGCGCAGCTCGGCTACGTGTACGACCAGGCGGCGCCGATCGGCGAGATCATCCTCGGCGCGCCGTGGGCGCAGGGCATCGAGGTCACGTTCCACGGCCGCGCGTCGCACTCGGGAATGTTCCCGGAGGAGGGACGCTCCGCCATCCAGGCGGCGGCGAAGGCGATCGCCGACCTGCGGCTCGGACGCGTCGACGACGAGACGACCGCGAACGTCGGCGTCATCTCGGGCGGGACGGCGGGGAACATCGTCCCCGAGTGGTGCACGTTCCTCGCCGAGGCGCGCTGTCAGGACGAGCGCAAGCTGAACGACATCGTGCAGGAGATGCTCGACGCGTTCACGTTCGCGGCGACGTCGACGGAGTGCGAGGTCTCGACCGCGCTCAAGAAGACGTACCGCGGCTACCGCTTCGCGAAGAGCGACGACGTCGTCAGGCTCGCCGAGACGGCGCTCGAACGCTGCGGCTACACGGTCTCGTATGCGCTCTCGGGCGGCGCGGCGGACGCGAACTCGTTCAACGAGCGCGGCCTGCGCTGCGTGAATCTCGCGAACGGGATGACCGACATCCACACGCCGACCGAGCGCATCACGGTCGCCGATCTCGAGGGGATGGTGGAGGTCACCCTCATGCTCGTCGAGGTCGCCCGTGGAGCCTGACGCGGCGAAGACCGTCTGGCAGGGCAAGCTGCTCGCGGTCACGGTCGAGGAGTGGGGCGGCCGCGAGCGCGAGATCGTCGAGCACCCCGGCGCGGTCGCGATCGTCGCCGTCGACACCGACGGGCAAGATGGCCTTCGTGCGCCAGCTGCGCGAGGCGACGCGCGGGAAGCTCCTCGAGATCCCCGCGGGCACCCGCGAGCCGGGCGAGGAGCCGCTCGCGACCGCCCAGCGCGAGCTGCAGGAGGAATGCGGCCTCACCGGCGGCACGTGGACGCTACTCGGCGGCTTCTGGACGACTCCCGGGTTCTCGCGCGAGTACATGCACGTCTTCCTCGCGGAAGGCGTCGAGCGCGGCGACGCCTCACCGGAGGAGGACGAGGACCTCGAGCTCCTCTTGCTTCCCTTCCCCGACATCCCCGAGATCGAGGATGCGAAGACGCTCGCCGCGCTCTACCTGTACGTCACCAGCCGCGCCACGACGCACGGGAGATGAAGATCCCGTGCCCGCGTGCGCTGCACGTGAGGCCTGTGAAGCGCGACGTGCAGGTGAACGACGCGAACTTCCACGTCTTGCCGTAGGCGAGCATCGTGTACTTCGGCGTGCCGGTGTTGGAGTTGTAGAGGATCCCACCCGAGCAGGTCGTCACGGTCTTGCGCGTCGCGTAGACCTCCCAGCCGTGCCAGTCGAGGCCGGCGCGCGCCATGCAGCCTGCTTGCTCCTGCTTGTTGTACGAGGCTTGGTGGATGTCGCAGAGCAGGTGGCCGGGCGGCCCCGGAACGTAGAAACAGTGGATGTTGCCGCTCGGAGTCACCACGCCCGGTAGGGGCGTCTTCGCAGCCTGCGCCGCGGGAACGGTGGCGGCGACGAGCACTGCCGCGAGGATGGCCAGCTTCATGGGCCGAGCCTACGGACGACGTGTTGTGTTTCTGTTTGGAGTCGGTATTGTCCGCGCGTCGTGCGGATCGGCGTCGCCAAGGAGATCAAGACCGACGAGTACCGCGTCGCGCTCACGCCTGCGGGCGCGCGCGAGCTCGTGCAGAAGGGGCACGACGTGCTCGTCGAGACGACGGCCGGCGACGGAAGCGCGATGCCGGACGACGACTACGTGCGCGCGGGCGCGCAGATCGTCTCCCTCGACGACGTCTGGCAGAAGTCGGAGCTGCTCCTCAAGGTGAAGGAGCCGATCGCGGTCGAGTATCCGCGGCTGCGCGAAGATCTCGTCCTCTTCACGTATCTGCACATCGCCGCCGACGAGCCGCTGACGCGCGCACTCGTCGACAGCGGCGTCAGGGCTGTTGCATACGAGACGGTCGAGACGCAGGACCGGCGCCTCCCGCTGCTCGCGCCGATGAGCGAGATCGCGGGCAGGCTGGCGCCGCAGGCGGGCGCGTACTTCCTCGAGAAGCCGCTCGGCGGGCGCGGCGTGCTGCTCGGCGGCGTTCCCGGCGTGGCGCCCGGCCGCGTGCTCGTGCTCGGCGGCGGCGTGGTCGGCTACAACGCGGCGGTCATCGCCATCGGTCTCGGCGCGCACGTGACGATCCTCGACAAGTCGATCGACCGCATGCGCTATCTCGACGAGATCCTCTCCGGACGCGTGAGCACGCTCATGTCCTCGACGCTCCAGATCGAGTCCTCGATCCGGGAAGCGGACGTCGTCATCGGAGCCGTCCTCGTCCCGGGCGCGCGCGCGCCGAAGCTCGTGACGCGCGAGATGCTCGGCGAGATGAAGCCGGGCGCCGTGATCGTCGACGTCGCGATCGACCAGGGCGGGTGCTTCGAGACGTCGCACCCGACGACGCACACCGATCCCGTCTTCGACGTCGACGGCATCACCCACTATTGCGTCGCGAACATGCCCGGCGGCGTGCCGGTGAGCTCGACGAAGGCGCTCACGAACGCGACGCTCCCGTACGTCGAAGCGATCGCCGACCACGGCCTCGCCGGGGCAGTGGCGCGCGACAGGGCGCTCGCCCTGGGCGTCAACGTCCTCGACGGGAAGATCACGTACGAGCCGGTCGCCGAGGCACACGGCCTCGACTACACGCCGCTCGACGACGTTCTCCCGCTCGCTCCTGCCTAGGCGGGGGGAGCGGTCGGCTTCTTCGTCGGCGAGAGCCGTACGACGAGCCAGGTGATCCCCGCGGCGAGGCCGACGATCGCCGTGATGAAGACCACGAATTCGACTAGCCGAGGGCGCTCTGCATCGCGCTCCTAGAATAGCCCGGTGGCCCGTGCATGCGTGATCGTCCTCGATGCCGTCGGAGCCGGCGAGCTGCCGGATGCGGCCCAGTACGGGGACGAGGGCTCGAACACGCTCGGCAACGTGGCGAAGGCCGTTCAGCGGCCTCGACCTGCCGAACATGGAGGCGCTCGGCCTCGGCAACGTGGAGCCGCTCGAGGGCTGCCCGCCGCAGCCGGGCGCGCCCGCCGTCGCCGGGCGACTGGTCGAGCGCTCGAAGGGCAAGGACACGACGACGGGCCACTGGGAGATGATGGGCATCGTCACCGCGACGGCGTTCCCGACGTACCCGCACGGATTCCCGCACGACGTCATCGACCCGTTCATGCACAAGACCGGGCGCGGCGTCCTCGGCAACAAGGTCGCGTCGGGGACGGACATCATCATGGAGCTCGGCGAGGAGCACCAGAAGACGGGCAAGTGGATCGTGTACACGTCCGCCGACTCGGTCTTCCAGATCGCGGCGCACGAGGAGACGGTTCCGCTCGAGGAGCTGTACCAGGCGTGCCGCGACGCGCGCGAGATCCTCACCGGCAAGCACGCCGTCGGCCGCGTCATCGCGCGCCCCTTCATCGGCGAGCCCGGGAGCTACACGCGCACGCCGAACCGGCACGACTTCTCGCTCGTGCCGCGCAAGCCGAACTACCTGACGCTCATCCGGGACACCGGGACGAAGGTGTACGGCGTCGGCAAGATCGGCGACATCTTCGCGCAGCAGGACATCGACGAGTCCCAGTCCCACGAAGTCGAACATCGAGGGCATCCAGGTCACCGAGAAGCTCCTGCAGGAGCTGGACGAGGGATTCGTCTTCGTCAACCTCGTCGAGACCGACATGTTGTGGGGCCACCGGAACGATCCCGTGAACTTCCACCGCTGCCTGCAGGACTTCGACCGCCGGCTACCGGATCTGCTCGAGGCGCTGCGTCCCGGCGACCTGCTCATCGTCACGTCCGACCACGGCTGCGATCCCACGACGCCGTCCACCGATCACTCGCGCGAGCACGCGATGCTGCTCGCGTACGTCGCGGGCCGCAACGCGTCCGGGCAGATCCACGAGGGCGAGTTCGGCGACGTCGGCGCGACCGTCAACGCGTGGTTCAAGGGCAAGGCGCCGGCCGCGGCATCCCCGGACAGCCGATCCTCACGCCTTGAAGCTGAACGACCCGGAGGTCGTCGCCGCCGAGTACGCGGACGAGTCGCGCTTCGAGCGCCGCCGCGCGGCATTCGCGCACTCGACCGGGCCGAGCGCGCTCGACATGCTCTTCGACGCGGTGTGCGGAGGCTCATCCGCGCCGGTACCTGGAGGTCGGCTGCGGCCCGGGCGACATGGCGGCCCGCGTCGCGGACGAGCTCGGGATCGACGTCGTCGCCGTCGACATCTCGCCGCGCATGGTCGAGCTCGCGCGCGAGCGTGGCGTCGACGCCCGCGTCGGCGACGTGCAGGAGCTTCCGTTCGAGGACGCCGTCGTTCGACTGCGCGGTCGCCGCGTGGATGCTCTACCACGTGCCCGATCTCGATCGTGGGCTGGCCGAGCTCGCGCGCGTGCTCCGTCCGGGCGGCCGCCTCGTCGCGGCGACGAACAGCATCGACAACATGCACGAGCTCTGGAGCCTCGTCGGCCGCGACCGCCGGACCGAGGACGTGCGGTTCTTCGCCGAGAACGGGGAGGAGCCGCTTCGCCGTCACTTCGCCTCCGTCGAGCGCCGCGACGTCGTCGGCGAGATGTCGTTCAGCCGCGAGGCGGTGCGCGACTACGTTGCGAACTCGATCGGTCACACGCATTTGGCGGACAGCATCCCGCCGTTCGACGAGCCGCTCGCCGTCACGCGGCACATGACGATCTTCGTGGCGACGAAATGAGCCGCATCGTCGATCTCATCCAGCGCAAGCGCGACGGCGACGAGCTGTCCGCATCCGAGATCGACGAGCTCGTCCTCGGCGACGTCCCCGACTATCAGCTCGCGGCGTTCCTCATGGCCGTCTTCTTCCAGGGGCTCTCCAGCCGCGAGACGTTCGCGCTCACCGACGCGATGGTGCGGAGCGGCGACCAGATCCATCTCGGCAAGGAGCTCGGCCGCCGCGTCGTCGACAAGCACTCGACCGGCGGCGTCGGCGACAAGGCCACGCTCGCCGTCGGGCCCGTCGTCGCAGCGTGCGGCGTGCCGTTCGGGAAGATGAGCGGCCGCGGCCTCGGTCACACCGGCGGGACGCTGGACAAGCTCGAGTCCATCCCGGGCTTCCAGGTCGAGCTCTCCACCGAGGACTTCGTCGCGCAGGTGCGCGACATCGGCATCGCCGTCGTCGGGCAGTCGGCCAACCTCGTGCCCGCGGACAAGAAGCTGTACGGACTGCGCGACGTGACGGCGACCGTCGACAACGTGTCGCTCATCGCGGCGAGCATCATGTCGAAGAAGATCGCCTCGGGCGCGGACGCGATCGTGCTCGACGTGAAGGTCGGCGACGGCGCGTTCATGAAGACCGTCGCGGACGCGACGGTGCTCGCGGAGGCGATGATCGCGCTCGGCCGCCACGCGGGCCGCGACGTCGTGTGCGAGCTCACCGACATGAGCCAGCCGCTCGGCCAGGCGGTCGGGAACGCACTCGAAGTGCGCGAGGCGCTGGCGACCGTGACGAGGCGAAGGACCGTCCGACCTGCACGGAGCTCGTGCGTCGAATCGTGAGCGCACCTGCTCGAGCTCTCCGACCTCGGCGTCGACCTCGACGAGGGACGCCGACGCGCGGAGCAGGCGCAGTCGCGGACGGCTCCGCCGTCGAGGCGTACGAGCGCTGGATCCGCGCGCAGGGCGGCGATCCCGACGAGTCCGCGCTGCCGAAGGCTCCCGCGATCGCCGAGGCGTTCGCGCCGCACGACGGATACGTGCAGAGCCTGTCGGCGATGCACATCGGCGTCGAGGCGCTCCAGCTCGGCGCGGGCCGCACGACGAAGGACGACGCGATCGACCACGCGGTCGGGATCGTGTGCCGGAAGAAGCGCGGCGACGCGGTCGAGGAGGGCGAGCCGCTCGCCGAGGTGCACGCACACGACGCCGAGGCGGCGGCCGACGCGGCGGACCGTGTGCGCGCCGCCTACGTTCTCGGGGACGCGCCGCCGGCTGTCGTGCCGATCGTCCTGCAGACCCTGAGTGCCTGAGCTTCCGGAGGTCGAGACCGAGCGCGGGCGTCTCGCCGCCGTGGTCGCGGGCAAGCGCATCGCGACCGCGAAGATCGACGACGTGCGCCTCACGAGGCCCGACGACCCACAGGTCATCGCCGCGATGCTCACCGGCGATCGCGTCGTCGCCGTCGACCGCCGCGGCAAGTACATCGTCGTCCGCCTCGAGAGCGGCCACACGCTCCTCGTGCACCTGCGCATGACCGGTGGGTTCCGCTACGCGCCGGCGTCGCACGAGCGCGCCGTGCTCGAGCTCGACGACGGCAGCCGCGTCGCGTATCGCGACACGCGCCGCTTCGGCACGTGGCTGCTCACCGAGGAGGGCGACGCCGAGCATCTCCTCGCCGTGAAGAACGGCCCCGAGCCGCTCGGTCGCGCGTTCACGACCGACTTCCTCGCCGGCCGCCTCGCCGGACGCAAGGCGCCGCTCAAGGCAGCCGTCCTCGACCAGCGCACCGTCGCGGGCCTCGGGAACATCTACGCGGACGAGGCGCTCTGGCATTCCAGGTTGAACCCGCTGCGGCCCGCGGGCGAGCTGACCCGCGACGAGGTCGCCGCGCTACGCGACGGCATCCGCAAGGCGCTGAAGCTCGGGATCAGCCGCCAGGGCGCCGACCTCGGCGACGGCGCGTACGCCGGCGGGAGCATGCAGGACGAGTTCCGCGCGTACGGCCGCGACGGCGAGCCGTGCGACCGGTGCGGGACGCTCATCGTCAAGACGCGCGCCGGCGGCCGCGGCACGTGGTACTGCCCGACGTGTCAGCCGGCGAGCCGGCCCTCACGGTCGAGGCGCCACAACTCGGTGTAGCCCCCGATCGGCCGGCCGTCGATCAGGATCTGCGGAACCGTCCAGCCGCCCGTCAGGTCGAGGAGCTTCTGACGGAACGCAGGATCGTCGTCGAGATCGATCTCCTCGTACGGGATCCCCCTCGCGTCGAGCAGCGCCTTCGCCCGCACGCAATACCCGCACCACGAGGTGGTGTACATCTGAACGCGCAATGCTCCTGCTTCAACGACGAACGCTGGCGATACGTTCCCCGACGGGGAGCCAGACGCGGAACGTCGTTCCGCCGCCGGGTGTGTCCTCGATCTCGATGACGCCGTTGTGCGCCTCGACGATCGCCTTCGTGATCGTCAGTCCGAGACCGGTGCCGGGCACGGCGCGCGCGTTCGCTTCCCGGCTGCGGAAGAACGGGTCGAAGAGCCGCTCGCGATCGGCGTTCGTGATGCCGCCACCCGTGTCGGCCACCTCGAACACCGCGTCGCTTCCCCTCAGCCCGGCGCGCACGATCACGCGCCCGCCTTCCGGCGTGAACTTGATCGCGTTCGAGATGAGGTTGTCGAGCATCTGCGCGAGCCTCGTCGGGTCACCCGCGACGGTTCCGTCGGCGCCGGGCTCGATGCGGATGATGACGCCGCGCGTGTCGGCGCTCGGGCGCGCCGCCTCGGCCGCATCGGCGGCGAGCGCGACGATGTCGACATCCGCGAGCTCGAGCGCGAGCGGCCCGCGTTCGGCTTCCGCGACGAGCAGCAGGTCGCCGACGAGGTCGACGAGCCGGGCGGTGCTGCGCTGCACGATCTCGAGGTACGAGCGCTGCTCCGACGTGAGCGCGCCCGTGTCCTCGTCGACGAGGAGCTCGAGGTAGCCGATGATCGACGTGAGCGGTGTCCGCAGCTCGTGCGACACGACGGCGACGAACTCGTCGCGCAGCCGGATGAGCTCCTCGTTGCGGGCGGCGTTGTCCCTGTCGATGCGGCCTGCGCGC
Organism: uncultured Actinomycetes bacterium; assembly: GCA_963734285.1. GTDB lineage: Bacteria > Actinomycetota > Thermoleophilia > Gaiellales > Gaiellaceae > Palsa-739. The sequence goes on from CAVTGM010000008.1 coordinate 172,365, forward strand.
CGCTCGAGCTCGAACAGCCAGACGAGGCCGACGACGAGGCCGAGCGCGGCGACGAGGGCCGCGATGAGGGCGGACCGTGCCGCCGGGTTGATGCGGTGGATCGCGTTCGACTGGCGCGTGAGCTCCGCCTCGACCGCGCGGAGGAACGGCCGCTCGTTCGCAGGGTGGTTCAGGTAGGCGTCGAGCGCAGGGCGGAGACGCCGGCCTGCACCCGAGTCGTGGGCGGCGACGTTCTCGAATGCAGCGAGAACGCCCGCGTGGTCGTGCTCGAGCACGGCCGTCTCGAGCGCCTGCGTCCTGATCGTCTGACGCTCGACCGCCGCGGAGTGGTGCAGCCGGAAGCCTCCGACCGTGGTCGCGACGAAGGTGAGCACGATCGCGATGGCGATGAGGGCGTACGCCAGCTTGTGGACGTTTCGCCGCAATCCCCCCATGGCCGTCAGCTTACGCAGACCTGTCCCATGCGTACACTCGAAGCGTGGCCCGCTCGGTCAAGACGGAGGCGGTCGTCCTGCGCTCGATCCGGTTCGGCGAGGCCGATCGCGTCCTCCACCTGTACACCCTCGATCGCGGCCGGGTGGGTGCGGTCGCGAAGGGCGTCCGGAAGACCATGTCGCGCTTCGGCGCACGGCTCGAGCCGCTCTCGCACGTGGAGGTGATGCTCCACCAGGGCTCCGGCGAGCTGTACACCGTCACGGGCGTCCATCTCCTGCACCCGCACCACGAGGCGCGGGAGGATTACTACCGGCTCTCGGTCGGGCTCATCGGGGCCGAGGCGATGCTCCGCCTGTTCACCGAGCAGGAGGCGAACCCGCGCGCGTTCACCGCGCTCACGCGGTTCCTCGAGCAGCTGGACGACTCGCCGCACGCGGCCGAGCGGCCGGCGCTCGATCCGCTCGCGCTCTCCTTCCAGTTGAAGCTCCTGTGGGTGTCCGGCTATCTGCCGCACCTGACGAGCTGCGCGGAGTGCGGCGCAGCCGACGCGACGCTCGTCGGTTACTCGCCCCGCGCCGGCGGCGCCGTGTGCGCCGCGTGCGCGGCCCAGACGGAGGCGCTCGCGCTCAGCCCCGAGGGAATCCGCGCGATCGAGACGTTGCTCACGAGCCCGCTCGCCGCCGCCGCGATCGAGGGCCGCTCGGCGCGCGACGCGCTGCGGCTCGTCCAGGCGTCGTACGAGTACCACGGCGGCTTTCGGCTCCGAACACTCTCTGCGTGAAGCGCGACCTCGGCGACGGCTATGAGCTGGACGACGACCGCGACCGGGTCGACGTCGACGCCGTCCACGCGTACCATCACGCAGGCGTACTGGGCCGTCGGGCGTCCGCGCGCGGAAGTGGAGCGGCTCGTCCGCGAGTCGACGCGCGTCGTCGGTCTGTACAAGGACGGCGCGCAGATCGGCTTCTGCCGCGCCGCTGACCGACGACATGTCGTTCGTCGTATCTCGCCGACGTGTACGTGCTCGAGGAGCACCGCGGCCGCGGGCTCGGCGTCGAGCTCGTGCGCGAGATGATCGACAACGGGCCGTACGCGGACCGCAAGTGGCTTCTGCACACGCGTGACATGCACCGCCTGTACGCGAAGCTCGGCTTCGGGCCGCCGTCCGAGCGGGTTATGGAGCGGGTGCGAAGACCCTGAAGTGCAGCGAGCCGCGCTCGCACACCGGCGTCGGCGGCTGAATCGGCGCGTCGAGTGTCCCGCCGCCGGGCGCGGTGACGCGCAGGACGGTGGCCGTCGGCTGGCACTGCCCGGGCGCGTTGTCGCCGGTGCCGTTCACGTCGGGTGAGAAGCGTGCGTCCGCGGTCGCGGACTGGCCGTGCTGGAGCGAGATCTTCGGCGGGGTTCGCGGGGACCGGCGGCTCGGCCGAGGTCGAGGTCGGCAGCGCGCCCCCGGTCGTGCCGAGGAGCTGCACCTGCGGGATGCCGGAGAGGAAGCACGCCGTCGAGCCCGTGTTCGTCAACGTCAGCCTGTACGTGATCTGACCGGCGCCTGCGCTGCCCGGCACGCCGTCGAAGCTTCCCTGCAGGCTGTCGGCAGCGCACGGCGCCGATGCGGGTGCTGGCGTTCGTCGTCGTGCGCCGCGGTCGTGACGGTGACGGTGTGCGCGTGTGCGTGACCGTCTGCGTGACGGTCTGCGTCGTCGTCCCGCCGCAGCCGGCGAGCGCGAGGACGGCAACGGTTGCGAGTGCTGCTCTCACGCCTTGGGTGTTCGCCATGGTCGTTCCAGTGCCTCCTCGAGCCAGCTGCGGACGCCGCCGATCGGGAGCCGCTCCTGCGCGAGGGAATCGCGGTCGCGCACGGTGACGGTGTCGTCCTCGAGCGTCTGGTCGTCGATCGTGAAGGCGAACGGCGTGCCGATCTCGTCCTGCCGCCGGTAGCGCCGGCCGATCTGTCCGCTGTCGTCGTACTCGACCATGAACCGCTTGCGCAGGTCCTCGTCCAGGCTGCGCGCCTTCGCGACCATGTCCGTGTTCTTGCCGATGAGCGGAAGGATGGCCGCCTTGACCGGCGCGATGGCCGGATGCAGGCGCAGCACGGTGCGGTCGCGCTCGGCGACGACCTCTTCGTCGTATGCGTCGACGAGCAGCGCGAGGAACGTGCGGTCGGGACCGCCGGCCGGCTCGATCACGTGCGGCGTGTAGCGCTCGCCGCCTTCGCCGACGTACTCGAGCTTCGTTCCGGAGTGCTCCGTGTGCTGCGTCAAGTCGAAGCCGCCGCGATTGGCGATGCCTTCGAGCTCTGACCATCCGATGGGGAAGAGATACTCGATGTCGCTCGCCGCGCGTGCGTAATGTGCGAGCTCGTCCGCTTCGTGGGGACGGACGCGCAGATGGCTTTCTCGAAGGCCGTAGCGCACATACCACGCGCGGCGTTGCTCTATCCAATACGCGAACCACTCGTCCGCTTCCTGCGGCGGAACGAAGAACTCCATCTCCATCTGCTCGAACTCGCGCGTGCGGAAGAGGAAGTTGCCCGGCGTGATCTCGTTGCGGAACGACTTGCCGACCTGCGCGATGCCGAACGGCGGCTTGCGGCGCGCGATCTGGAGGACGTTCTTGAAGTTGATGAAGATGCCCTGCGCCGTCTCCGGTCGCAGATAGGCGATCGAGCTGGTGTCCTCGAGCGCGCCGACCTGCGTCTTGAACATGAGGTTGAACTCGCGCGCCTCGGTCAGGTCGCAGTCGGCCGTCTCGCCGGGATGCTTGGACGGCCTCTTCCCGCAGGCCGACTGCTCCAGGTGGTCGGCGCGGAACCGGAGCTTGCACGTCTTGCAGTCGACGAGCGGGTCGGTGAATCCGCCCACGTGGCCGGAGGCCTCCCAGACGCGCGGGTTGAGGATGATCGACGAGTCGAGGCCGACGATGTCCTCGCGCTCCTGGATCATCGCCTCCCACCAGCGCGCCTTGATGTTGTTCTTCGTCAGGACGCCGTAGTGGCCGTAGTCGTACGCCGAGCCGAGCCCGCCGTAGATCTCGGAGGAGGGGAAGACGAAGCCGCGCCGCCGGCAGAGCGACACGATCTTGTCCATCGTCACGGCTTCGGTGGCCACGCGCGTGAGACTAGCGGGCTAGGCTCACCGCCATGCCGGCCATCCCCGTCGAGCTGCACGTCGTCTCCGACGCGACCGGCGAGACGGCGGCGCGTCTCGTGCAGGCGCTCGAGGCGCAGTTCCCGGATCAGGACTTCGTCGAGATCCGGCATCCGCGCGTCGAGTCGGAGGACGACCTCCAGCTCGCGGTCAACCGCATGCGCGGGCGGCCGGCGGTGGTCGTCTACACGCTCGTGAAGCCGGAGCTGCGCGAGGCGATGCGCACGCTGTGCCGGCGCGCGCGCCTCCACTACTGCGATCTCCTCGGGCAGCCGATCGAGGCGGTCGCGCGCGTCTCGGGCGCGGCGGCGAAGATGACGCCGGGCTCCCGGCCGCCGCTCAACTCCGCGTACTTCAAGCGGATGGAGGCGATCGAGTTCGCGGTGCGCTTCGACGACGGTGTGGGGCGTGGCCTGCAGGAAGCGGATGTCGTGCTCGTCGGCGTCTCGCGCACGTCGAAGACGCCGCTGTCCATCTATCTCGGCTACCTCGGCTACAAGTCTGCGAACGTGCCGGTGGTGAAGTCGATCGAGCCGCCGAAGGAGCTGTTCGAGATCGAGCCGGCAAAGATCGTCGGGCTCACCATCGATCCGAACCGGCTCGCGGAGATCCGGCGTGCACGCGTACGCACGATGGGTGGCGGTGCGCGCAATCGGCAGTACGCGGAGCTGATGGAGATCTACGAGGAGCTCGAGCAGGCGGCGAAGCTGCACCGCAAGCTCGGCTGCCCCGTGATCGACATCTCCGAGCTCTCGATCGAGGAGACCGCGCACCGCATCCTGCGCGTCGTCGAGGAGCGGACGAATGCGTAACGAGAAGGGTCACGTGCCCGTGCGCTACTGGATCCTGTGGTGGTCGCTGATCGTCGTCGCGGACTTCGTCTTCTACGTCCTGCTGACGCCGATCTGGCTCGGGTTGCGCGCCGTTGCGTGGCTCGCGGAGTTCCGCGCGCGCAGGCGCCGCTAGAGCACGCGCACCGGCAACCGCACCTCGCCATCGGGGCCGACGTGGTACGCGCCTGCGTCCGTGCTCGAGACGACGATCTCGACGAGCTCGGTGCCCGTGTACAGCGCGGCAGCTTCATCGTCGAGCGCGAGCCCTGCTGGAAACCCATTCGCGACGAGATCCGTGTAGACCGGCCGGCGCCGTTCTTCGCCGCCGTAGTGCGGGCACGCGCTCCCCTGCAGGAAGCCGAGGCCGTCACGCATGCCCTCGAGCTGCGGCCCGAACGAGTCCGTGACACCTGCCTCGAACCAGCAGATCATTCCGGCGCTCCAACCCGCGAGCACGACGCCGGCTTCCCACGCCTCGCGCAAGATCCGGTCGAACCCATGCAAGCGCCACACGGCGAGCATGTTCGCCGTGTTGCCGCCGCAGATGAGGATGACGTCGGAGGCGAGTGCCAGCTCGCGCAGATCGTCGGGCGGCCACGGGTAGAACGTGATCTCCGTCAGCTCGCCGGGAAGGTCGAGCGGCTCGGCGTACTGCGGGCTCGCGGTCCGGTCGACGAGCACGCGCCTGCCTCGCGCCTGGCCGAGTACGTACTCGAACATCGGCCCGTCCGGGAAACCGCCGATGCCCACGATCGTTCGCTGGTCCATCGTCGGGGGTATGACAACATCTGCGCTCATGACACGGTACGTATACGCCTTCGACGAGCCGTCTGAAGGCGGCCGCGACCTCCTCGGCGGCAAGGGAATCGGCCTCGCCGAGATGACTCAGCTGGGGATCCCGGTTCCCGCCGGCTTCACGATCACGACCGACGCCTCCCGCGCGTACATGCGCGACGGGGGCATCCCGAACGGCCTCGAAGAGGAGATCGACGAGCAGATCGGGCGGCTCGAGGAGAAGGCCGGCAAGCAGTTCGGCGACTCCGACGACCCGCTGCTCGTGTCCGTGCGCTCCGGCGCCGCGATCTCGATGCCGGGGATGATGGACACGATCCTCAACGTCGGCCTGAACGACGACGCGGTGCGCGGCCTCGCGCACGCAACGGGGAACTCGGCGTTCGCGTACGACTGTTACCGGCGTCTGATCCAGATGTTCGGCGAGACCGTGGACGGGATCGAGCCCGGCCACTTCAAGGACGACCCGACCAATCCTGAGCGGACGGTGGAGACGTTCAAGAACGTCTACCGCCGTGAGACGGGCGAGGACTTCCCGCAGGACGCGCGCGAGCAGCTTCGCCGCGCGGTCGTTGCCGTGTTCGAGTCGTGGAACACGCCGCGGGCGAACGTGTACCGGCAGACGTACGGCATCCCGCATGACATCGGCACCGCCGTGAACGTCGTGCAGATGGTGTTCGGGAACAGGGGCGAGGGCTCGGCGACCGGTGTGTGCTTCACGCGCAACCCGTCGACGGGCGAGCAGGGCGTGTACGGCGAGTACCTCGTCAATGCGCAGGGTGAGGACGTCGTCGCCGGCATTCGCACGCCGCAGCCCGTCGAGGAGATGGCGGCGCGGCTCCCGGAGGCGTACGCGCAGTTGCTCGAGACGATGGCGCGGCTGGAGCAGCACTACCGCGACATGCAGGACATCGAGTTCACCGTCGAGGAGGGGCACCTGTACCTCCTGCAGACGCGCTCCGCGAAGCGCACCGCCGCGGCCGCGTTGAAGGCGGCGGTCGACATGGCGGGCGAGGGGCTGATCAGCCGCGAGGAGGCAATCGCGCGGATCGATCCGAGCCAGCTCGACCAGCTGCTGCATCCGATGCTCGACCCGAAGGCGACGTTCGAGGTCGCAGCGCGCGGGCTGAACGCGTCGCCCGGCGCAGCGAGCGGCGCGCTCGTGCTGGACGCCGACACGGCGGCCGAGCGCGGCAAGGCGGGCGAGGCGGTCATCCTCGTCGGCTGGGAGACGACGCCCGACGACATCCACGGGATGATCCAGTCGAGAGGCGTGCTCACGGCTCACGGCGGCATGACGTCGCACGCGGCCGTCGTCGCGCGCGGCATGGGCAAGCCGTGCGTCGCCGGCTGCGAAGGGCTGGAGATCGACCTCGAGGCGAGAACGATCCGTCTCGGCGGGCACGAGTTGCACGAGGGCGACGTGATCACGATCGACGGCGGCACGGGCCGCGTCATCATCGGCGAGGTCGCGCTCGTTCCGCCTTCGATCAACGAGGACTTCGAGACGGTTCTCGGCTGGGCCGACGAGGTGCGTCGCCTGCAGGTGTGGGCGAATGCGGACAACCCGGAGGACGCCGCGAAGGCGCGCGAGTTCGGCGCGCAGGGCATCGGCCTGTGTCGCACGGAGCACATGTTCTTCGGCGAGGAGCGGCTACCGGTGGTGCAGGAGATGATCCTCGCCTCCGACGTTGCGGGCCGCCGCGCGGCGCTCGACCGGCTGCTTCCCTTCCAGCAGGCGGACTTCGAGGGGATCTTCGAGGCGATGGCCGGCTACCCGGTCGTCATCCGTCTCCTCGATCCGCCGCTGCACGAGTTCCTTCCGCCGCTCGAGGAGGCGACGGACGAGCGCATGCGCGGCCGCATCAAGGCGCTCACCGAGTCGAACCCGATGCTCGGCACGCGCGGCTGCCGGCTCGGCATCCAGTGGCCGGAGATCTACGAGATGCAGGTGCGCGCGATCGCGCGGGCCGCGAAGGCGGTCCCCGGCGCGATGGTCGAGATCATGCATCCGCTCGTCGGCTTCGCCGAGGAGCTGCACAGGCTGCGCGAGCTCACCGAGCAGGTGATGGCCGAGGAGGCGCCGGAGATCGAGTACACGTGCGGGACGATGATCGAGCTTCCGCGCGCGGCGCTGCGTGCGGACGAGATCGCCGAGTACGCGGACTTCTTCTCGTTCGGCACGAACGACCTGACGCAGACGGCGCTCGGGATGTCGCGCGACGACGCCGAGGGCAAGTTCCTCACCTTCTATCTCGAGGACGGCGTCATCGAGCGCAACCCGTTCGAGACGCTCGACCAGGAAGGCGTCGGCGAGCTCATGCGCATCGCGGTCGAGCGCGGCCGCGGCGCGAAGCCGTCGATCAAGCTCGGCATCTGCGGCGAGCACGGCGGCGACCCGAAGTCCGTGGAGTTCTGCCACGGGCTCGGGCTCGACTACGTCAGCTGCTCTCCATACCGGGTGCCCGTAGCGCGACTCGCCGCCGCACAGGCGGTGCTGAAGCAGGCGCACCGCGCGCAGTACGTCGCCGCGGGAGGGTAGGCGGCACGACCGCGGGCGGCGGATAGCGGCGCGCGAGCGCACGCACCTCGGACAGGATGCGCGCCGTCGCGGCGCGCTCCTGCTCGTGGATGACGGCGGCCTCCTTCGCGGAGAGCACCTCGCCTTCCACGTCGCGCCGCAGGGCGTGCGCGAAGGTGTCGAACGAGGCGAGGAGCGCGCGCGCGAGCCGCTCCTCGGGCGCATGCTCGGGGCCGTGATGGCGCCGGCGGACCTCGGCGAAGGCGAGCGACTCGCAGACCTCGCGTCCGCACGTGAACAGGTCGGCGTCCCAGACGATGAAGCCGGGACGGCCGCAGTACTGGCACCGGTCGAGGCGGATGAAGATGTCGCGCGCCATGCCTCCAGCGTGAGCCGAGGCCGGTCGCGCCGCATCGGGGCGGCTACCGACGGGTGCTACGCGAGGCCGCGGACACGCCAGTAGGCGATCGCGACGCTGCCGGCGGCGACGAGCACCAGGCCGGCTGCTCCGGTGAGACCGATCTTCCCGTAGGCGGCGTGACCGCGACCCCAGTTCGCGAACGCGAGCGTGGCGAGGATGCCACCGACGAGGCCGCCCACATGGCCGCCGATGGAGATGTTCCCGCCCGCGCCGTTGTAGGCGAACCCGATCGCGAGGTTGATCACGATCATCGTCGCCGCGGCGCCGCCGAACTTGCCGGTCGCCTGCCACTCGAGGATGAGCATCGCGCCGAGGATCCCGAAGATCGCGCCCGACGCTCCGACCGTCGGGACGTTCGGCGTCGCGAGCAGCGCACCGGCAGAGCCTGCGAGGCCGGCGACGAGATAGAGGCCGAGGTAGCGGTAGCGTCCGAGGTAGTTCTCGACGGGCCGCCCGATCACCCAGAGCGCGAACATGTTGAACGCGATGTGGATGAGGTTGGCGTGCAGGAACGCCGCGGTGATGAGCCGCCACCAACCGCCGTTGTGCACGTCCGGCCCGTACAGCCAGAGGCGGTGATAGAGGCTGTGTGGATCGAAGAAGACCTGCGCCGGCATGGGATCGCTCAAGCTCGCGCCCGGCTGGACCGCGCCGATCAGATAGACGAGGACGTTGATCGCGATCAGCACCTTCGTCACGAGCGCGTCGGTCACTCCGGCAGACGTGCGCCGCACGACGCGCGGCGGCTTCACGGCGCGGCGCGTGCCCGCGTGATCGGGGCAGCGGATGCCGACCGGCGCCATCGTCATGCACTCGGTGCAGATGGGGCGGCCGCACTCCGAGCAGGAGAGCCCCGTCTCGCGGTCGGGATGGCGGTAGCACGTCGGCATGCCGCACTAGGGTAGTCGGGTGCGGGTTCACGTCGCGTTCACTCCGGGAGAGCTGACTCCGGGGACGGTCGGCATCGTCGTCGACGTGCTGCGCGCGACCTCGACGATGTCGCAGGCGCTCGCCGCGGGATACCGACGCGTTCTCTGCTGCGCGGAGATCGAGGACGCGCGCGCGCTCGCTACGACCCAAGGCGACGTGAAGCTCGCGGGCGAACGGCGGCTCGAGCACATCGAGGGGTTCGACTTCGGCAACTCGCCGCGCGAGCTCGCGGGCGAGCCGGCGGCCGAGACGCTCATCCTGTCGACGACGAACGGGACGAGACTGCTCGTCGCAGCGGCGGCGCGCTTCGAGCAGGTGCTCGTCGGGTCGCTCCTCAATCTCGGCGCGGTCGCTGCGGCTGCGCGCGCGACCGGGGAGGAGGTCTCGGTGCTGTGCGCGGGCGTGCTCGGCGAGCTTGCGCTCGACGACGCCTACTGCGCGGGTCGGATCGTCGCCGCGCTCGGCGGCGACCACGCCGACTCGGCGGCAGCGGCGGTGCGGCTCGCGGCGAGCTTCCCCGACTCGCAGGCCGGGCTCGGCGCGAGCCGGAGCGCAAGCAACCTCCGGAAGCACGGGCTCGAGGAGGACATCGAGTGGTGCGCGCGCGAGAGCGCGCTCGACGTCGTGCCCCGGTTCGTCCAGATGGTCGGCCCGGCGGCGGAGGTCGCGCTTTGATTGGATTCCAGCCGGGGTCGGATGGAATCGTTCGCTGGTGCACGTGCGCGGCTCGACCGCGCACAGGAGCAGACGCAGGTTCTCCACGCGGAGTTCCAGGATTTCGCTGCGCGCTCGCCGCACGCCGTCCGTGAGATCCACGACGCGGAGACGGGACGCAAGCGCGCCGAGTACCTCGTGCTGGAGGAGTTCCCCGACGCGTGGTCGGCGGTCGTCGGCGAGATCGCGTACGACCTGCGGTCGGCGCTCGACCACGCCGTCTACGACCTGACCTGCATCGAGAGCGGCGGGCCGCTCGGCCAGACCGGCTTCCCGATCTTCGAGGACGAGGCGCGCTACGACGAGCTGACGACGCGCGGCGAGCCCGCACTCGGAAGCGGCGTGTTCAAGATCCGCGGCGTCAACCAGTACGCGAAGGCGGCGATCCGGAGCCTGCAGCCGTTCGAGGTGCGGAAGGCGACGCCGTTCGACGAGCCGGCGCTCAGCCTGCTCGGCGAGCTGAACGCGGTCGACCGGCAGCGGACGATCCCGCTGTGCCGGCTGCGCTGGGCGGGGAGCACGATCCGCAGCCGCAGGCCGGTGCGCGACCTGAGCTTCCAGTGGGAGTCGACGCTCGAGAGCGGGGCCGTGCTCGCGTCGTGGTCGCCGCTCGGTGCGCTCGACGGGTTCGACCTGGAGGTCGACCTCGACTTCGACGTCGGCTTCGGCGTGGGGGAGCCGGCGCCGAGCCGCTTCCAGGGCCGGCCGGTGATCGAGATCCTCGAGCGGATCGGAGATGCGGTCGCGGAGACCGTCCGGGTGCTGGAGGCGACGGTCCGCCTGGCGGTGCCGGCCTAGGAGGGAGGCGCCAGGCGCTCGGCCAAGCAGGATGGGCAGATCGTGTGCGAGAGGGTCAGAGGCTCGTCGATCGTGGCAAGAACGCCCGTCGGGGGAACAATCCACTCCTCCTCGATGCTGAGGCGCCCACACCACGCGCAGGCCGGGATCAGCTCCCCTGCGTCGTAGGCTTCCGCGATTTTCGCTTGAACCTCGCCTAGATGCACGTTGTTGCCTCCAGTGAGAACCTAAAGGTTTCATTTCACCTTGACAGGAGAACGTATGTTCGTATAGAACAAACGTTCCCATGATCGCCTGTCTCTCCATCCCCGGCTTCGACCTCAAGGCGGCTCTGCGCAAGTCACCCTCCCTTGCGCTCCGCCCGGCGGCGCTCGCGCCGGAACCGGGTGGGGAGCCGCTCATCGGGCCGGTGACGGCGGCGGCCGAGGCGGCGGGCGTGCGTCCGCGAATGCGCCTGGGCGAGGCGCTGGCAACGGCACCGCGGCTCGTGCTCGTCGAACCCGACCCGGCCGCCGCCGAGCAGGCGTGGGAGGACGTCGTCCGCTCGCTCGAGGACGCGGGCTTCGCGGTCGAGCCGGCCGCGGCAGGCATCGCGTACTTCGACACGCGCGGCGTCGAGCGGCTGTACGGCGGGCTCGAGCCGGCGCTCCGCCGTGCGCTGGCCGCCGTCGGGCCGGCATGGGACGCACGCCTCGGCGCGGCCACGCGACGCTTCACCGCGCTCGCAGCCGCGTCCGTCGCGAAGCCTGGGCAGCTGCTCGTCGTCCGCGACGAGGAGGCCGGGCGCTTCCTCGCGCCGCTGCCGCTGTCGTTGCTGCCGCTCGACCGGCAGCGCTACGAAGAGCTCGAATCGCTCGGAGTTCGCAAGCTTGGACAGCTTGCCGGGCTCCCGGGTGGCGCCGTCGCCGAACGTCTGGGGCCGGACGGCCGGCGCGCCTGGGGCCTGGCGAGAGGTGGGGCGGCCGCGCGTGTGCGCGGTCGCCGGCCACCATCCGAGCTCGCCGAGACGCTGGCATTCCCCGAGGCGGTCGCGAACGAGCTGACGCTGCGGCGCGCGCTCGGCGCGCTCATCGAGACGACGCTGGCGCGGCCTGAACGCCGCGACCGCTTCGTCCGCAAGGTCGCACTCAACGCCGGTCTCGTCGGCGGCGGCTCCTGGCGGCGGACACTGACGCTGCGCGAGCCGAGCGCCGACGCCGGCCGCATCCGTGTCGCACTCGCATCGAAGCTTTCCGAACTGCCCGGCCCGGTGACCGAGTTGCGGCTCGAGCTCGTCGAGCTGACCGAGGCCGCCGGCCGCCAGCTGGAGCTGCTCGCCGCCGGCGCGGAGGACCGCCGGCGCCTGAGCGACGGTCTCCGCCAGGTCCGCGCGAGCACCGGCTCCGGTTCCGTTTGCACCGTCGTGGAGGTTGCACCGTGGTCGAGGATCCCCGAGACGAGAGCACTGTTCGTACCGCGGGACGACTGAACGCGCCGCGCCCGGTGCGCGTCCATGCCCGCATCGACGGAGTGCCGTGCGAGGTCAACCATCAGCCGGTCGCCGTGCTGCGCGAGGAGTGGCGGGTGCTCGATCGCTGGTGGACCGAAGAGCCGGTGCTGCGCCGCTACTTCGAGGTCGTGCTCGAGAGCGGCGAGAACACCGTCGTCTTCCACGACGACTCAGGCTGGTTCTCCCAGCGCGGCGCGTAACGCTCTCGCCGCTGCCTCGGGATCGTCCGCGTCGCGGATCGCGCGCACGACCGCGACGCCCGGCGCTCCCGCCGCTGCCACCTCGGCGACGTTCGAGAGATCGATGCCGCCGATGGCGAACCACGGGATCGTCACGCGCGCTGCGGCCGCGCGCAGCAGGTCGAGCCCGCCCGCGACCGACTCGGTCTTCGTCGGCGTCGCGAACACGGCGCCGACACCGAGGTAGTCGGCGCCGTCGATCGCGTCGAGCTGCGCCTCCGTCTCGATCGAGAGGCCGACGATCCGGTCGTCGCCGACCGCTGCCCGTGCGTCCGCGACCGATGCGTCCGACTGCCCGACGTGCACGCCGTCCGCGCCGCACGCGTCCACGAGGTCGGGCCGGTCGTTCAGCACGAAGAGCGCGCCGTGCGCTGCGCACGCCTGCCGGAACGGCGCGGCTGCCCGCACGAGCTCGTCGTCGGAGAGCTCCTTGTCCCTGAGCTGCACGACGTCGACGCCGCCGCGGAGCGCGGCCTCGAGCACCCCGGCCGGCGTGTCCGCCCTCGAGCACGACGTACAGGTGACTCTCAGCGAGCCTTAACCGTCGGTTCATCAGTCGAAGCCTAGGGTGAATAAGTGTTCAAGCTGCTCGCAGCGCTCGTCAGCGCGGCCTCGATTCAGACCTCGCCGCTGCCGGGCGCGCTCCTCATCGCCGATCGCGGCAACAACCGGATGCTCCTCGTGGACACGCAGCATCGGATCCTGTGGCACTTCCCGACGGCGCGCGACCTCGCGCTCGGCGTCCATCTGAACTTCAACGACGACGGGTTCGTCGAGCCGGGCGGCATCGCGATCGTCTCCAACGAGGAGGAAGCGCACACGATCGTCTCGGTGAACATCAAGACGCATGCGCGCGTGCACCTGTACGGCACGCCGGGCGTGCGGGGAGCGGGACGAACGAGCTGAACACGCCCGACGACGCGTACGTGCTCCCGGACGGGACGCTCACCGTCGCCGATGCGTACAACTGCCGCGTTCTCTTCATCCGCGCGCACAAGATCGTGCGCCAGATCGGCACGACGGGCGTGTGCCGGCACGATCCGCCGCGCTATCTCGGCGCCGTCAACGGCGACACGCCGTTGCCCGACGGCGGCGTGCTCGTGTCCGAGATCCAGGGCTCGTGGATCGACAACATCTCGGCGAGCGGACGTCTCCGCTGGGCCGTGCAGGCGCCGGTGTCGTATCCGTCGGACCCGCAGCCGCTTTCCGGCGGGCGGATCCTCCTCGCCGACTACGCGAGCCCGGGCGCGGCGCTCATCATCGACCGCCACGGGAAGGTGCTGTGGCGCTACGGGCCGCGTGCGGGGTGGGGAGCACTGGATCATCCGTCGCTCGCGATGATGCTCCCGAACGGGAACGTCGCGATCAACGACGACTTCAGGGATCGCGTCGTGATCGTCGACCCGAAGAAGAACGCGATCGTCTGGCAGTACGGGCACGCCGGCCTGACCGGCCTCGGCGCCAACCGCCTGAACACGCCGGACGGCCTGGACTTCGTGCCGCTGGGGGCGGGCAACGTGCCGCTCTGGTCGGCTGTTCACCACCCGTAGTAGCAGGCGAACATATGTTCGTATAGCGTAGGCCGGGTGGTCTACACCGAGCTCCACGCGCACTCTGCGTACTCGTTCCTCGACGGCGCGTCGCAGCCGGAGGAGCTCGCCGCCCGCGCCGCCGAGCTCGGCTACGAGGCGCTCGCGCTCACCGACCACGACGGCGTCTACGGGTCGCTCGAGTTCGCGCACGCTGCGAAGCACTTCGGCGTCCGCCCGATCACCGGCGCAGAGGTGACCCTCGCCGGCGGAGCGCACGTCACGCTCCTCGTCGAGACGGCCGCGGGTTACGCGAACCTGTGCCGGCTGCTCACCGCCGCGCACGCGCACACGCGCGACTCGACGAATCGCGAGCCGCTGCCGCCGGCGCTCGACCAGTCGCTGCTCGAAGAGCTGCACGACGGCCTCGTCTGCCTCTCCGGCTGCGCCCGCGACGGGCTCGGCGTGCACTACCCGAACGCAGCCGCACGGCTCGCCGACGCGTTCGGCCGCGACAACTTCTTCGTCGAGCTGCAGCGGCCGTACGAGCGCGGCGACGCGCGCCGCAACGCAGCGCTCCGCGATCTCGCCGAGTCGCTCGGCGTGCGCACGCTCGTGACCGGGGACGTGCACGCGCACGATCCGCGGCGCGCGGCGCTGCAGGACGTGCTCGTCGCCGTCCGCTGCCGCACCTCGCTCGACGGCTGCGAGCGCGAGCGCCGCGGCAACCACGAATGCGTCCTCGCCGCGCCGGCCGACATGCTCGAGCGCTTCCCCGACGACCACGACGCGGTCGCGCGCACGTGCGAGCTCGCGGAGCGGCTCGAGTTCGACCTCACGCAGGAGCTCGGCTACCGCTATCCCGACTTCTCCGACGGCGCCGATCCCGCGATCGCGCAGCTGACCCGCATCTGCAACGACGCGTTCGCCGAGCGGTACGGCTCCGACCGCGTTGCGCGAGCGAGACTCGACGACGAGCTCGCGCTCATCGACGAGCTCGGGCTCGCCGGCTTCTTCCTCCTGCACTGGGAAGTGCTGCAGCTCGCGCGCGACGTCGCGCTCGAGGTGCGCGGCCCCGGATCGATGCGGCATCTCCTGCCGCCCGGCCGCGGGCGCGGCTCCTCCGTCGGCTCGCTCGTCTGCTACCTCACCGGGCTCTCGCACGTCGACCCGGTGCAGGCGAACCTCTCGCTCGGCCGCTTCATCAACCGCGAGCTCGTCTCGGTCCCCGACATCGACCTCGACTTCCCGCGGGACATTCGCGAGAAGCTCATCGTCCGCGTCACCGAGCGGTACGGCCGCGAGCACGCCGCGCTCGTCGCGACCTTCGCGACGTACCGCTCGCGCGGCGCCATCCGCGACGTCGGCAAGGCACTCGGCCTGCCGTACGCCGACCTCGAGCGTCTCGCGCGCGTCACCGACGGCTGGAATGCCGCGCGCGTCGCCGAGGAACTGGCCCTGCTCCCGGATGCGCAGCAGAAGCTCGCCTCGCCGCGCTGGCGCGCGTTCGGAGAGCTGTGCACCGAGATCGGCGGCCTCCCGCGCCACATCTCGCAGCATCCCGGCGGGATGGTCATCTCCACGCGGCCGCTCATCGAGCTCGTGCCCGTGCAGCCGGCGGCGATGGTGGGACGGCAGATGTGCCAGTGGGACAAGGACTCGTGCGCGGACGCGGGCTTCCTCAAGATCGACCTGCTCGGGCTCGGGATGCTGTCGGCGGTCGAGGAGTGCGTCGACACGATCGCGCGCACGCGCGGCCGGAAGATCGACCTCTCGCGCATCCCGCTCGACGATCCCGACGTGTTCGCCGAGATCCAGGCGGCGGACACCGTCGGCTGCTTCCAGATCGAGAGCCGCGCACAGATGCAGACGATCCTGCGCACGCGTCCGGAGAACCTCGACGACATCACCATCCAGGTCGCGCTCGTGCGGCCGGGGCCGATCCAGGGCAAGGCGGTGCATCCGTACATCGATCGCCGGCAGAAGCTGCGCGAGGACCCGAGCTACGAGCCGCCGGCCGACCATCCACTGCTGCGGGAGCCGCTGCGCGAGACGCTCGGCGTCGTCGTCTTCCAGGACCAGGTGCTCGACGTCGCCATCCATCTCGCCGGCTTCACCATCGGCGAGGCGGAGGGACTGCGCCGCGCGATGAGCCGCAAGCGCTCGCACGCGGCGCTCGAGTCGTACCGCGAGCGCTTCGTCGAAGGAACGCGCGCGAACAGCGTCGACGACGGCACGGCGAACATGGTGTACGACAAGCTCGTCGCGTTCTCCGGCTTCGGCTTCCCGAAGTCGCACTCGGCCGCGTTCGGGCTGCTCGCGTACCAGTCGGCGTGGCTGCGCCATCACTACTACCCCGAGTTCCTCACGGCGCTGCTCAACGCGCAGCCGATGGGCTTCTACCCGCCGGCGACGCTCGTGCGCGACGGGCAGCGGCACGGCGTCGAGACGCGGCCGCCCGACGTGAATCGCAGCGAGGTCGGCTGCACGATCGAGGACGGCGCCGTGCGCATCGGGCTGAAGTACGTGCAGGGCGTGGGGGAGGACGACGCGGAAGCGGTCGTCGCCGCGCGTCCATACGCGTCCATCCGCGAGCTCGCGCAGCAGACGCAGCTCTCCGGCGACGAGTTGCGCGCGCTCGTCGAGTCCGGCGCATGCGACTGCTTCGGGCTGCGACGCCGCGAGCTCCTGTGGCAGCTCGGTCTCGTGCCGCGCGCGCAGACGGTGCCGGGATCAGGCGGCGAGGAGAAGCAGCTCGCGCTCCCGCTCGACCCGACGGTGGCGACGCCCGACCTGCCGGAACCGTCGGAGTGGGAGAAGGTGCTCTCCGACTACCGCACGACGAGCCTCTCGATCGGCGTGCATCCGGTCGAGCTGATGCGCCCGCACCTGCCGCCGGGCACGCTCTCGAGCGTCGACCTGCGCGAGCAGCCGAACCGCACGCAGGTGCAGGTGGCCGGGATGGTGGTCGCGCGTCAGCGTCCTTCGACCGCGAACGGCGTCGTCTTCATGCTCCTCGAGGACGAATACGCGCAGATCAACCTCATCGTCTTTCCGCAGGTCTACGAGCGCTTCCGCGGTGTCGTGCGCGGCGAGCCGTTGCTTCTCGCCCGCGGCCGGTACGAGCACGTCGATCGCAACCGGAACATCGTCGTCGAGGAGCTCGTCTCACTCGCGCCGCTCGCGCGCGAGCTGACGGAAGGAGCGGACGTGCACGGCGCACTGCCGGCCGCGCACCACTTCGGGCACCGCTAGCCGGCGTGTCGCCGATGCATCGGCGACGGCATGTGCGGTAGCACGTTGTACGCCGAGTTCACGAGCGCGAGGTGCGTGAACGCCTGCGGGAAGTTGCCGAGCTGACGCTTCGCCTTCGGGTCGTACTCCTCCGCCAGCAGCCCCACGTCGTTCGCGAGAGCAAGGAGCCGCTCGAACAGCGCGTACGCGTCGTCGTGCCGACCGATGAGCTCGAGGCAGTCGACGAGCCAGAACGAGCACGGCAGGAAGACGCCCTCGCCGGGAGGCAGACCGTCGACGCCGGTCTGCGTGGTGCGGTACCGCAGGACGAAGCCGTCGACGAGCGAGGCTCCGCTCGATCGCCTCGATCGTGCCGCGCACCCGCGGATCCGACGCGGGCAGGAAGCCGACGAGCGGAATGAGCAGGAGGCTCGCGTCGAGCTCCTTCGACCCATAGGACTGCACGAAGGATCCGAGCTCTTCGTCGAAGCCGTTCTCGAGGACGTCCGCATGGATCTCGTCGCGCAGCGCGCGCCAGCGGTCGACAGGGCCTGGGTGGCTCTGCTCCTCCACGGAGCGCACCGACCGGTCGAATGCCACCCACGCCATGACCTTCGAGTGGACGAAGTGCCGCCGCTCGCCGCGGATCTCCCAGATCCCCTCGTCGGGCTCGCGCCAGATGCGCTCCAGATGCTCGAGGAGCACGACCTGGAGCTCCCAGGGGTTCTTTTGAAACTCCAGTCCGTGCACGCGCGCCTGATAGAGCGCGTCGATCACCTCGCCGAAGACGTCGATCTGGAGCTGTTGGCTCGCTGCATTGCCGATGCGAACCGGCGCCGAGCCTTCGATAGCCGGGCAGCCACGGCAGCTCGAGCTCGGTGAGCCGCCGCTCGCCCGCGACGCCGTACATCACCTGGATGTCGGCCGGATCGCCTGCGACCGCGCGCACGAGCCACGTCCGCCACGCCTTCGCCTCCTCCTGGTAGTCGGCGTGGAGCAAGTGCGAGGAGCGTCAACGTCGCGTCGCGCAGCCAGCAGTACCGGTAGTCCCAGTTCCGCACGCCGCCGATCCATTCGGGCAGCGAGGTCGTCGGCGCGGCAACGATCCCGCCGGTCGGCTCGTAGATGAGCGCCTTGAGCACGATGAGCGACCGGATGAGCACGTCCCGCCACTCGTCGGGAAGGTCGGCACTTGCAGGCGCCGACCCATTCGCGCCAGAACTCATCCGTCTCGGTGAAGGCCTGTTCCGGATCGATCTCGGCCGGCAGATCCCCGTGGGACGGAAACCAGGTGAGCACGAAGGGAACGCGCTCGCCCTCCTCCACCGTGAACGTCGAGACCGTGCGCATGTTCTCGCCGCGCGTGTGTGCAGGAGTGCTGAAGCACAGGCCGTCAGGCCCGGCGACGGCGACGCGCGAGTGGTCGACGCGCCGCACCCACGGCACGATGTGGCCGTAGTCGAAGCGGACGACGAGCTCGGAGCGCATCTCGACCTTGCCGCGGATGCCCTCGACGATGCGAACGACGTCCGGCGCCTTCCCACGCGGGGGCATGAAGTCGCACACGCGCACCGCGCCCTCGTCGTTCTCCCACGTCGTCTCCAGGATGAGGGTCTCGCCGCGATAGCGACGCGACGTCGTGCCGCCGGCAGTCGGGGCCATCAGCCAGCGTCCGTTCTCCGGCTCGCCGAGCAGCGCCGCGAAGCACGCGCCCGAGTCGAAGCGCGGGAAGCACAGCCAGTCGATCGAGCCGCCTCGCTCGACGAGCGCGGCGGTCTGCAGGTCGCCGATCATGGCGTAGTCCTCTATCCGAGCCATCGCCAACGCTTTCTCGCAGCGCGCTCGAACACAAACTCGTACTCCTCGACCGCATCGCCCTCGAGCGTTCGGGCGAAACGGTCGCGCATGTCGGCGAGCGCGTCCTTCACGGCGTCGACGACGTCCATGAAGTCGCCGTACGCCTCTTCGGCGTCCTCGCGATCGGCCTTGTCGTACTTGCCCTTCATCTCGCGTATCTCGGCCAGGAGCCCATCGGCCTCATCGATCGCGAACACGTCGAGCTGCCGCGTGACGACATCCGAGAAGCGCCGGCGGAACATCAGGCGATTTCCTCGTACAGCGCGAGGTGCGCACGAGCGGAAGCGTCCCACGTGAGCTCCGCACGCGCACGTTGCGCGCCGGCGCGAAACGGCTCGGGGTCGCTGAGCACCTCGCGGATCGCGTCGGCGAGCCCGTCGACGTCCCCGGGTGCGACGACCTTGCCGGCGCCGAAGCGGCGCACGGGCTCGGCGATGCCGCCCACGTCGTACGCGATCGCCGGCACGCCCGCACCGAGTGCGCGCAGGAGCGCGCCGCTCTGGTCCAGCTCGGGCCGGTACGGAAAGAGCGCGACGGTCGCCTCGCCGAGCGCGCGGTCGAGCTCCGCATCGCTGAGATAGCCGAGGCGCAACTCGACGTGATCGCTCCGATACGCGTCGACCGGCTCGAGGGGGTCCCCGGCGACGAGCAGCCGCGCACCTGCCCGCCGCGTCGCCTCGACCGCGTCGCCGAGGCCCTTGTAGGGGCGGATGACACCGAGCGCGAGCGCGGTTCTGCCGTCGTCCCGCCGCTCGGGATCGCTGGGAAAGACCGGGTGCGGGATGACGGTCGCGTCGACGTCGAGCTCGGCGAGCGCCTCGCGTCCGCGCTCGCTGTGCACGACGACGCGGTCGAACCGCGCGAGCAGGTCGCGCCAGAGCCGCTGCTTCGCTGCCGTGCGCCGCGGCAGGAGGTCGTGCGCAGTGAAGACGGACGGGATACGCGGCCGGAGCAGGCGGGAGTCGAGCTCCGGCACGAGCCACTGCACGTGCAGGACGTCCGCCCGGCGGCGGTTCAGCGCCGCGACGCCGAAGGGATGCTCGACGACCTTCAACGGCAGACGCAACGGCGAGCGCCCGAACAACCGGGAGGAGAGCGGGTAGTACGGCTCGCTGCGGATGTAACCGTCCGGCGCGGGCGCATCGCCGAACCGGAAGCGCGAGGTGACGAGCTCGACTTCGGCGCCGGCGCGGGCGAGCGCGGATGCGAGCTCGTGGTCGTACGGCGGCGTGAACGCCGGAGGGTCTGCCAGCACGACGTGCACGTGCCTAGGCTACGCGGCGTGGCGATGCTCGTCCGCACGTGGAATCTCTTTCACGGCAACTCCCTCCCGCCGGAGCGGCGCGCGTATCTCCGCGAGATGGTCGAGCTCGTCACCGCCGACCATCCCGACGTCGTCTGCCTGCAGGAGGTGCCCGCCTGGGCGCTCGGCCGGCTCGAAGAGTGGAGCGGCATGCGCAGCGTCGGCGCCGTAGCGGCCGAGCCGCTCTTGCGTAGCGCCGAGATCGGTCGGCTCCTGACCGACCTGCACCACGGCATCCTCCGCTCCGCAGTGACGGGCGAGGCGCTCGCGATCCTCGTGTCGCCCTCGCTCGCGATCGTGGATGAGCGCCGCGAGCGTGTCGGGCCGAACCGCGCCCTCGTGGGCGTCACGCTCGAGGACGGCACGTTCGTCGGCGACTTCCACGTCACAGGCGGTGAGCCCGCTGAGGAGCAGTTCCGCACCGTCGTGCGCCTCGCCGGCGACGGCCCTGCGGTCCTCGGCGGCGACGTCAACCTCCGGCCGCCCTATCACCTCGACGGCTGGTCCGAACCGCTCGCCGGCAGCATCGACCAGGTCCTCGTGCGCGGCCTGCCGTCCACGCCGCCGGTCGCATGGCCCGCCGATCGCCGCCGCGGCGCGGGGAAGCTCCTCTCCGACCACGCACCGGTGGAGGCGACGGTCGGATGACCTTCGAGGAAGCACGTGCGCAGTTCCCGGTGCTCGAGCGCTTTGCATATCTCAATGCGGGGACGAACGGCCCGCTCGCGCGTTCGACGGCCGAGGCCGTGATCGCGGAGACGCGGGCTGACCTCGAGCGGGGGCGGGGAGGAGCCGCCTACTACGAGCAGATGCTCGCGTTGCGCGACGAAGTGCGCGCCGGGTTCGCCGCGGTGCTCGACGTTTCTCCGAGCTCGATCGCGCTCGTCGATTCGACGAGCCGCGGGTGCGCGACAGTTCTCGCGGGTCTCCGGCTCACCGCCGACGACGAGGTGGTCACGACCGACCAGGAGCACTTCGGGCTCATCGGCTCGCTGCGCGCCACGGGTGCGCACGTCGTCGTCACCGAGGCGGACGAGAACGCGATTCTCGCCGCCGTCACGCCGCGCACGCGTCTCGTCGCGACGTCGCATGTCCTCTGGACGACGGGCCGGCGACTCGACCTCGCGCGCATCCGCCGCGAGAGCGGCGTACCGATGCTCGCCGACGGTGCGCAGGGCGCCGGTGCGATTCCGGTCGACGTGTCCGGCCTCGACTTCTACACCGTCTCGGCGCAGAAGTGGTTGTGCGCGCCCGATCCCGCCGGCGCGCTCTACGTCCGCGACCCGGACGGCCTGTACGTCGCCATGCCGTCGTCGTTCGCGCAGGACGTCGTACGAGCACGACGGCGCGTTCGTCGCGAAGGAGGGGGCAGCACGGTTCGACAGCGGCTGGATCGGCCCGCCTGCGTTGCGCGGTATCGTCGCCGCGCTCGCGACGCATCCCGAGTGGCGCTACGAGCGCGCGGCGGAGATGGCGGCACGCTGCGCCGAGCTGCTCGCGCCGCATGTCGAGGTCGTTACGCCACCGGGACACTCGACGCTCGTCTCGTTCCGCCCGCACGGCGATCCGACGGAGCTCGTCACGTCGCTCTACGAGAGCGGCGTGATCGTGCGCGAGCTGCCGGGACGCAACCTCGTGCGCGCGTCCGTCGGCTGGTGGACGAGCGAGGAGGACCTGGAAAGACTTACGCGGGGAGTCCGAGCTCAGCCGCGATCGGCTTGAGCGCCTCGACGACCGTGCGGATGTGGTCGTCGAGCTCGACGCCGAGCTCCTCGGCGCCCTTGTAGACGTCCTCACGATGCACGCCGGCGGCGAACGACGGCTGCTTCAGCTTCTTGCGCACGGACTTCGGCTCGAGCCCGTCGAGCCCGGTCGGCCGGACGAGCGCGCACGCGTGGACGAAGCCGGAAAGCTCGTCGCACGCGAAGAGCGCCTTCTTCAACGGCGTATCGCGCGGCAGACCGAGGTGCTCCGCGTGGGAGAGCACCGTGTCGATCACGACCTCCGGGTAGCCCTCGTCGCGCAGGATCGGCGCTCCATCCTGCGGATGCTTGTCGAGCGTCGGATGCATCTCGTAGTCGAAGTCGTGGAGGAGCGCAGAGACGCGCCAGAGCTCCTCGTCCTCGCCCAGCTTGCGCGCGTAGGCGGCAGTCGACGCCTCGACCGCGAGGGCATGACGGAGGAGCGACTCGCCCTTCGTGTACTTCGTCAGGGTCTGCCAGGCCTGCTCGCGGGTGGGCTCGGACACCGTCGCTACATTACCGCCGTATGGCCGTTGCCCCTGCCGTTGCCGACGCGTTCTCGATCGAAGGCTGCCGCCCGCTGAGCGGGACGATTCGCGTCGCGGGAAACAAGAACGGCGCGCTCCCGATCCTCGCCGCGACGCTTCTGACGGGCGAGCCCGTCTCGCTGACGAACGTCCCGCGCATCCGGGACGTGGACACGATGCTCGACCTGCTGGCCGACCTCGGCGCAGACGCGGGGTGGACCGGGCCGAACGAGGTTCGCGTGCACACCGCGAACGTGTCCAAGTCGAACCCCGACCCGCAGCTCTGCGCGCGAATGCGCGCCTCGTTTCTGCTCGCGGGCCCCCTGCTCGCGCGGTTCGGCGAAGCAATCATGCCGCCGCCCGGCGGCGATGTCATCGGCCGCCGCCGCCTCGACCCGCACATCCACGCGTTCGCAGAGCTCGGCGCGACCGTCGCCGGAGACCGCGTCTACGAGATGCGCACCGAGGGCCTGCGCGGCGCGCACGTCTTCCTCGACGAGGCGAGCGTGATGGCGACGGAGAACACGATCATGGCCGCGGTGCTCACGCCGGGCGAGACCGTGCTCGGCAATGCCGCGTGCGAGCCGCACGTGCAAGACCTGTGCCGCTTCCTCGTGTTCCTCGGCGCGCGCATCGAGGGGATCGAGTCGAACGTGCTCCGCATCGAGGGCGTACAGAGCCTCGGCGGCGGCTCGTGGTCGATCGGCCCCGACCACATCGAGGTCGGCAGTTTCATCGGCATGGCCGCGATCACGGGCGGCGACATCACGGTCGAGGGCGCGGACCCGAAGGATCTCGTGTCCATCAGGCCGGCGTTCGAGCGGCTCGGCGTGCGCATGGAGATCGGCGAGTCGAGCGTGCACGTGCCGTCGCGGCAGCAGCTCGTCATCCGCGACGACCTCGGCGGGATGATCCCGAAGATCGAGGACGGCCCGTGGCCGGCGTTCCCGTCCGACCTCACGTCGATCGCGATCACCGTCGCGACGCAGGCGTTCGGCACCGTGCTGATGTTCGAGAAGATGTTCGAGAACCGGCTGTTCTTCACGGACAAGCTCGTCTCGATGGGCGCGCGAATCATCCTGTGCGACCCGCACCGCGCGGTCGTCACCGGGCCGACGCCGCTCGTCGGCCAGCGCATGGAGAGCCCCGACATCCGCGCCGGCATGGCAATGCTGCTTGCCGCCCTGTGCGCGGAAGGCCGGTCGACGATCGGCGCGATCCACCAGATCGACAAGGGCTACGAGCGCATCGACGAGCGCCTGCGCTCGATCGGTGCGTCGATCGAGCGCGTCGAAGTCTCGGCCTAGCGGCGCTGCGCGCGGGCAACCGCGGCGGCTGCGTCGACGATGCCGTAGCCGAGGTCGGGCGTCCACGCACCGTGCCCCGACGCCGTCTCCTCGAGAATGCGCGCGACACGACGCGCCGTCAGCAACGGATTCGCCGCCCACACGAGCGCGGCCGCGCCGGAGACCTCGGCAGCCGCGAACGATGTCCCGCTGCCGTGGCCGTAGCGCCCGCGGCCGAACGCGCCGTAGATGTCGACGCCAGGAGCGGCGAGCGAGATCCAGGAACCGCTGCCGGAAAATCCGGCGCGTGCGCCCTGTTCCGATGCGGCGACGACGAGCCCGCTGCCGCCGGCACCGTTCGACCCGACCGGCTGGAGCAGGGCGGCCGGGTACTCGACAGGGTTGCCCATACCGTGGTCGTTGCCGGCGGCAGTGACGACGAGCACGCCGTGCGCGACGGCGTAGCGCATGGCCGCGCGCTCCGTCTTCGACGTGCTGGGGCCGCCGATGCTGAGGTTGATGATGCGCGCGCCGTGCACAACCGCGTATCTGATCGCGGCCGACTCGGTGTCGTCGGTGAACGCGCCACTCGAACTGCCCGCCTTGATCACGAGAAGCCGCGCCTCGCCGCCGTACGCGGCGACGATCGAGCTGACGAACGTTCCGTGCCCGTTCGCGTCGCGCACGTCAGACGTCCCCGTGCGCACGTCGTACGCGCCGGACTTCTTCGCAGCGATCTCGGGGACGGAGACATCGGCGCCGGTGTCGATGACCGCGATCTCGACGTCCGTTGCGGCGCGGAGCACGCTCGGCGGCACGCCAGCCTCGTCAATCCCGCTCAGCTGCCACCCTGTCCCGGCGGTGACGGCAAGCGCAGCGACGAGAGCGGCTGCCGGGAGCACGGTCCGACGCTAAGGGGTCGGGTCTGCGCGGGCCATGGGCCGCGCGGCCCATCTTGCAGTTCGCGAGGCCTATAGTCTCGCCCCGATGAGTGCGGCAGGACGGAGCGGCGTGCGTGTCGACCCACACGGGGTCGGAACGGCGAATGTCGAGACGGGTCTGCCGGTGCTCGATCGGCTGCTCGAGCGTCTCGCGGAGTACGCGTCCTTCGACCTCGCGCTCGAAGTTGAGCCGGGTGCGGCCGAGGCAGAGGTTGCGGAGGCGGGCAGCGCGCTCGGCCGAGCGCTCGCCGGCCCGCTGCGCGACGGACGCGGCTGGGGCTCGGGATTCATGACGTCGGCGGAGGCGCTCGCGAGCATCGTGCTCGAGGTGTCCGACACGCCGCTGCTCGTCTCGAACGTCGACCTCACGCAGGCTCGGATAGGCGGGCTCGGAACCGACGTCGCCCGCCGCTTCCTCGAGCGCTTCGCCGAGGGAGCGGGAGTGACGTTGCACGTGCGACTACTGAACGGGACCGACACACAGCACGTGCTCGACGCGATCTTCAAGGCATTGGGCGTCGCGCTCGCGGGGGCGTGCGGAGAGAGAGGAGCAGAGCGTGAGTGACAAGGCCGCTGTCCGTACCGAGGCAGCACCCGCGCCCTTCCAGGGGGCCCCGTACTCGCAGGCGATCCGTTCGGGCGGGTTCGTGTTCGTCTCCGGCCAGCTCGCGCTGAAACCGGGCGACAAGGCGCTGAGCGGCGGATCGATCGAGGAGCAGACCGAGCAGGTCTTCGCCAACCTGCGCGCGATCCTCGAGGAAGCGGGTAGCGGGCTCGACCGCCTCCTGAAGACGACCGTCTTCCTGCAGAACCTCGACGACTTCCAGGGAATGAACAGCGTGTATGCGAAGCACGTCGGCGACACGCCGCCTGCGCGCTCGACCGTCGAAGTCGCGAAGCTGCCGTCCGGCGCGCTCGTCGAGATCGAAGCGATCGCAGCTCTCTGAGTGGTTCGCGAGATCGAGGACTACGTCCGATCGCTCGGGCTCGACGCATATCTCGTCGGCGGGGCCGTCCGCGACGAGCTACTCGGAATCGAGTCGAAGGACGCAGACTTCCTAGTCGCCGGCGTCGACACCGATGCGCTCCGCGACGCACTTGCGCCGCACGGTCGAGTCGAGGATCTCATCGTCGCCGACCGCCTCGTTGGCGTGCGGCTACACCCGAGCGACAAGAAGGTGCGCGGGCTAGCGCCCGCCGGCATCGAGTTCGCGCCGCCGCGGAAGGAAGTGAGCACCGGGCCCGGGCGCCACGACTTCGAGATCGTCGCCGACGCGTCGCTGTCGGTGGAGGACGACATGCGCCGCCGCGACTTTACGGTCAACGCGATGGCGCGCAGACTCGCCGACGGCACGATCGTCGACCCGCTCGGCGGTCGCGAGGACGTCGAGCGGCGCACCCTCCGCGCGGTGTCAGACACCAGCTTCGCCGAGGATCCGCTGCGGCTCGTGCGCGGACTGCGTTTCGTCTCACAGCTCGGCTTCGAGCTCGACGAGCAGACGCGACTCCATATGGAGGCGGAGGCGCCCGCGGTCAAGCTCGTCTCGGGCGAGCGCATCGGCGGCGGTCTCGCCGCGGACGGGATGGGCGAGTTGTCGAAGCTCCTGCTTGGTGCGCGCCCGGCGGAGGCGCTTCGCGTCGCGCGCGAAACGGGCGTGCTCGTCGAGCTGATTCCCGAGTTCGGCCCGGCGCGCTACCTCACCGATCACATCTTCGCCGTCGTGCAGGCATCCGCCGATGCGGACGACGTCCTCGCAGTGCGGCTCGCTGCGCTCTTCCACGACGTGGGTAAGCCGATCGACTCCAGCCCGCGTGGACACGCTGAGGTCGCTGCGACGATCGCGCGCGAGACGCTGAACCGGTTGCGTTATCCCACGAAGCTCGTACGACGCGTCGTGGGGATCGTCCACGAGCACCCGTATCGGGCGGAGGACCGGCCCAAGACACCGCGCGAAGCGCGCCGCTTCCTCCTCGAGTATGGAGACGAGCTCGCGTTCGACATCGTCGCGATTCGTCTCGCCGACCTTCGCGCGAAGAACCGCGATACGAGCGGCCTCGAGGAGCTGCACGAGCTGCTCGAGCAGGAGCTGTCGAGCACACACCATCTTCGGAACCTTGCCGTCGACGGGGACGACCTCATCGCGCTCGGGTTCCGGCCCGGCCCCGGTCTCGGCCTCGCTCTCCAGGCGCTGCTCGAGTACGTCGTCGACCATCCCGAGACGAACACGCGCGACGAGTTGATCGCTCAGGCGAAGACGATGCTGCCGTGAGCCCGGTCGAGCTGATCGAGTGGCGCGCGCCCGGCCCGTATCGCGTCGCATTCTCGACGCGCGCGGGCGGCGTCAGCGAGGGCGTGTTCTCGTCGCTCAACCTCGGTATCCGCACCGAGGACGATCCGGCGCGCGTCGCGGAGAACCGCAGGCGCTTGTGCGAGGCCGTCGGTGCCGACCCCGACGCCGCAACGATGGCGTGGCAGCGACACGGCGCCACCGTCACACGCGCGCAGTCGCGCGGCATCGTCACGCCGGGAACCGTGTACGACCACTGCGACGGCCTGTGGAGCGACGAGCGCGGCCGCGCGATGCTGCTCATCACGGCGGACTGCGTCCCGGTCGCGATCACGCGCCGGCCCGAGCCGGGGATGCGTCCCGCGCTCGCGGTGCTGCACGTCGGCTGGCGCGGTCTCCTCGCGGGGATCGTCGGCGAGGGCGTGCGCGCGATCGGCGAGGGAACGCTCGCGGCCGTCGTCGGGCCTGCGATCGGGCCGTGCTGTTACGAGGTCGGGGAGGAGGTGGCCGGCCCCGCGCGCGAGGCGTTCGGCGACGACGTCGCCGTCGACGGCAAGCTCGATCTCTGGACGTGCGTCGACAGGGCACTGCGGGCAGCCGGCTGCGCGCACGTCGATCGCATCGACACGTGCACGTCCTGTCATGCGGACCGCTTCTTCTCCCACAGGCGCGATCAGGGCCGCACCGGCAGGCAGGGAGTGATCGCGTACGTCACCTGACGCGGTTCGCGAGCGGTACGAGCGTATCGCCGAGCAGGTCGGCCCGAGCGTGACCCTCGTCGCGGCGACGAAGTACGTCTCGGTGGCCGATATGGCTGTTCTCGCCGAAGCCGGGATCCCGGTGGTAGGTGAGAACCGCGCTCAGGATCTTCTAGCGAAACACGATGCCTATGGCGGCGTGTTTCGCTGGCACTTCATCGGCCACCTGCAGAGCCGTAAGGCGAAAGTCGTGAACGCGATCTGTGAGCTGTGCCACTCGCTCGACTCGGAGTCGGCGGCGCAGCGGCTGACGATTCCGGCGCTCGTCGAGGTGAACCTGTCCGGCGAGCCGACGAAGTCCGGCGTCGTGCCGGAGGAGCTCCCGGCGTTCCTGGAGAACTATGGGGACGTGCGCGGGCTGATGACGATGCCGCCGGCGACCGGCGACCCCGAGGCCTCCCGGCCGTACTTCCGCCGGCTGCGCGCGCTCGCCGAGGAGCACGGGCTGCCCGAGCTCTCGATGGGAACGAGCCAGGACTACGCCGTCGCCGCCCAGGAGGGAGCGACCCTCGTCCGGGTGGGCGCAGTCCTCTGGCAGGGGTAACATCCGCGCAACCATGGCCTTCGCAGACGTCTGGAACCGCACCCTCGTCTACTTCGGGATCGCCGAGGAGGAGGACTGGGACGAGGACGGCTACGTCACGGACGAAGAGCTCCAGCGCGCGTATGCCGAGCGCCCGAACGTCCGTCGCCTGCCGCATCGCCGCGGCCGTCGCGAGGAGTTCGACGACTGGACGGATCCCGAGTCGGCCGCGAACGCGCGGACGAGCATTCTCCGGCCGGCGCCCGAGCCGCGCAGGCTTCGCGGAGTCGAGAGCGTCCCGGGCCCGGGGGCCGTGCGCGTGCACCTCGTGCTGCCGCGCAGCTTCAACGACGCCCAGCAGATCGCCGACCGCTTCAAGGAGGGGATGCCCGTCATCCTCAACCTGCAGGGCTCCGACCAGGAGCTCGCGAAGCGGCTCATCGACTTCGGTAGCGGCCTGACCTACGCCATGGACGGCGGGATGCAGCGGGTCGCCGACAAGGTCTTCCTCCTGACGCCGCGTAACGTCGAGGTCTCCGCGGAAGAGCGTGCCCGCATGCTCGAGCGCGGCGGCTTTTTCAACCAGGCGTAGGAAACCGGCCCTCGAGGGCGAACCGCCTCTCGATGGGCTTGGTAGCCACTCTCACCGTGCTCGCGGACGCGATTTCCAGGGCGGAGACGTTCGTGAACGTCTTCGTCAGCGTGTACTCGCTCGTGATCCTGCTGTACATCGTCGCGAGCTGGCTGCGGCTGCCGTACTCACCCTGGTTGAACCGGATCCAGCGCTTCCTCTACGACGTGTCGGAGCCCTACCTGCGGATCTTCCGGCGGCTCCTGCCGTCGTTCGGCCCGCTCGACCTGTCGCCGATGATCGGAATCATCGTCCTCGTCATCTTCGGCCAAGTGGTGATCCGGATCCTCGACCAGTTCCACTAGAGGGGAGAAGAGAGATGGCACTTACACCAGTCGAGATCCTGCACATGACGCCGGGCACCGGCTTCTTTGGGTACAACCGCGCAGCGACGGACCGTCTGCTCGCGGAAATCGTGTCGAGCTTCGAGGACGTGTGGCGCGAGCGCGCCGACCTTGCGGACAAGGTCGAGCAGCTCGAATCGGACCTCGTTCGCTACCGCGAGCTCGAGGGACTGCTGCGCACGACGCTCGTGTCGGCGGAGCGCGCGTCACAGGACGTGAAGGAACAGGCACGCAAGGAGGCGGAGCTCGTCCTCAGCGAAGCGCATGCGGAGGCACGGCACGTCCAGCGCCGCGCGCTCTCGGAGAACGAGCGGCTCATCACCGAGACGCGGTTGCTGCGCGAGCGGCTCCGGACCGTGCTCGACCTCGTGGAGGACGCAGAGAAGACGCTGCACGGCCGCGAGCCGCGCGCCGTCGAGCCTGAAGCGGCCTAGGCCTACACTTCGGGGCATGCGTGTGCGGTTGCGCGTGAGCCCCGGCAGCGGACGAGCAGAGATCGTCGGCCGTCACGGCGATGCGTGGAAGGTCCGGGTTACCGCCGCGCCCGAACACGGCCGCGCCAATGACGCGGTCGTACGACTGATGGCGGACACCCTGTCGTTGCCGCTGAGCGCGGTGACGATCGTTTCGGGGCACGGCGCTCGGGACAAGATCGTCGAGCTGACCGGCGTCGGCCCGGGTGTCATCGAGCGACGGCTCGCATCGGCGTCAACGTCGGATCGCGGGAGAAAGGACCGGCGTTCATGAGCGAGCCGCTGCGGCGAGATGTCGATGTGAGGGTGGGGTCCTCGACGGACGCCCTGACGCCGATCTCGGTGGCCGAGCGCTCGTTGCGCGCGGGCCCGCTCCAGTGGCTCGGCCTCGTCGCGATCGCCCTTGCCGCCGTGGCCGCCGACCAGCTGACGAAGCACATCGTCACGGGCCATCTGGCGCTCGACGACGGCATCCACGTCGTGGGGCCGTTCTGGATCCATCACGTGCAGAACTCCGGCATCGCGTTCGGGTTCTTCTCGAGCGCGACGCCGATCGTCATCGTGCTGACCGGTATCGCGATCGGGTGGATGCTCCTGTTCTTCGCGCGGTCCGGCGCGCGCCATCCGGTCCTGCCCGTCGCGCTCGGGCTCGTGATCGGCGGCAGCTCGTCCAACCTCCTCGACCGCGTACGCCTCGGGTACGTGACCGACTTCCTCGACCTTCGGTACTGGCCGTCGTTCAACCTCGCCGACAGCTTCATCGTCGTCGGCGTCGCGATCCTGCTCGGCACGCTGCTCGCGGTAGAGCGAGTGCCACGCAGCCGTGGCCGACGTGACGCGCCTGCGCGTTCCTGAGACCGCGGCCGGCGAGCGGCTCGATCGCTTCCTCGCCGCGCTGCCCGAGATCGGCTCCCGCGCGGTCGCCGAGCGGCTCGTCCTCGAGGGCGGCGTCCTCGTCGACGGCAGCGCGCGTGCAAAGAGCGCGCGGCTCGCCGGCGGGGAGGAGCTGGAGTTCGAGGCGCCGGGACCGGTGCTGAGCGAGCTCATCCCAGAGGCGATGGACCTGACGGTGCCGTACGAGGACGAGCAC
This sequence comes from uncultured Actinomycetes bacterium, assembly GCA_963734285.1. Lineage (GTDB taxonomy): Bacteria > Actinomycetota > Thermoleophilia > Gaiellales > Gaiellaceae > Palsa-739. The sequence goes on from CAVTGM010000008.1 coordinate 203,215, forward strand.
CTCCTCGTCGTCGACAAGCCTGCGGGCCTCGTCGTCCATCCCGCGCCCGGTCATTCGCAGGGGACGCTGGTGCACGGGCTGCTCGCCTACGACGTCGAGGGCGGGGACGAGCCGGGGCGCCCGGGGATCGTCCACCGGCTCGATCGCGATACCTCCGGGCTCATGGTCGTCGCGCGCTCCGCCGAGGCGCACCGCCGGTTGCAGGAGATGGTGCAGGCGAGAGAAGTGACGCGCGAGTACATCGCGCTCGTCGTCGGGCGCCCGCATTCACTGCGCGGGACGATCGAGGCGCCGATCGGCCGCGACCGGAACGACGCGCTCCGCCACTCGCTCGACACCGACACACCCCGCGAGGCGGTCACGCACTTCGAGGTGGAGGAGATCCTCCCGCGGCATGCGCTCTTGCGCGTGCGGCTCGAGACGGGGCGGACGCACCAGATCCGCGTCCACCTGACGGCGATCGACCTTCCGGTCGCGGGCGACCCGCTGTACGGCCGCGCCGGCGATCTCGGACTGGAGCGCCAGTTCCTCCATGCCGCCCGGCTTGTCTTCGCGCATCCGATCACAGGAGCCGAGGTGGACGTGAGCTCTCCGCTCCCGCCCGACCTCGAAAACGCCCTTTTGCAGGCCCGCAGCTAGACTTTCTGCGGAAACGTCCCTACTCCCCGGCGGCTTGTCCCGCGGCGCGGGTGCCGGTCTTTGAGACCGGTGCGCTTCGGTTCCGTCGGCGCTCTACCAAACCAACCTGGAAGGAGCACCATGCCCGTTGCCTCCATGCGCGAGCTTTTGGAGGCCGGAGTTCACTTCGGCCACCAGACGCGACGCTGGAATCCCAAGATGCGCCGCTTCATCTTCACCGAGCGGTCCGGCATCTACATCATCGATTTGACCCAGACGAGCGACCACCTCGAGGAGGCGGCGCAGTTCGTCCGCAACCTCGCCGAGCGGAACGGCACCGTCCTGTTCGTCGGGACGAAGAAGCAGGCGCAGGACGCCGTCGCCAACGAGGCGAAGCGTGTCGGCATGCCGTACGTCAACCACCGCTGGCTCGGCGGTCTGCTCACGAACTGGCGGACGATCTCCGACCGGATCGACCGGCTGCACGAGATGCGGCGCCTCCGCGACGAGGGTCAGCTCGCCCTGCTCCCGGCGAAGGAGCGCATCGCGATGGCGGCCGAGCTCGAGAAGCTCGAGGCGAACCTCGGCGGCGTCGCCGACATGCGCCGCCAGCCGGATGCGATCTTCATCATCGACCTCAAGAAGGAAGCGCTCGCGGTGCGCGAGGCGCGCCGGCTGAACATGCCGGTCGTCGCGCTCGTCGACACGAACTGCGATCCCGACGAGGCCGACTACGTCATCCCGGGCAACGACGACGCGATCCGCTCGTGCAACCTCATCGCGAAGGTGATCGCCGACGCGATCGAGGCGGGCAAGCAGAAGATCGCCGTCAAGGAGTTCAAGCCGGCCGCCGCGACCAACGGCGCCGAGGCGGATGCTCCGGTTGAGCCGGACTCAAAGGCCCCGGTCGAGCCGGAGTCCGCAGAGGTCGTGGAGGAGGTCGAGTCCGAGTGACAGCGGAGATCTCTGCCGCACTCGTAAAGGAGCTCCGCGAGCGCACCGGCGCGGGGATGATGGACTGCAAGCGCGCGCTCGTTGAGGCGAACGGCGACATGGACGCGGCGATCGTCCTCCTGCGCGAGAAGGGAATGGCGCAGGCGGCGAAGCGCGCAGGCCGTGAGACGACCGAGGGCAAGGTGGGCTACCGCCTGGCCGAGGACGGCTCGAAGGGCACGATGGTCGCAGTCGGTTGCGAGACCGAGCCGGTGTCGAACAACGACGAGTTCCTCGCATACGCGAAGAACGTGCTCGACGCTGTGGACGCGAAGGGCCTCGGCGCCGAGAGTGCGCTCGAGGAGGAGCGTGTCGCGGTTTCCAGCAAGCTCGGCGAGAACATCGCCGTCGTCGGCGGCGCCCGCTTCGAGGCGGTCGACGGTGGGCGCATCTCCGCGTACGCGCATCCGCCGGCGCACAAGTTCGGCGCGCTCATCCATCTGCGCGGGGGAGACGACGATCTCGGCCGCAAGATCGGGATGCAGATCGTCTCGCTGCGGCCGCGCTGGATCGGTCGCGACGACGTTCCCGGCGAGCTCGTCACCACGGAGCGGGAGATCTACCTCAACTCGGACGAGGTGCAGTCAAAGCCCGAGCAAGCTCGCGAGAAGATCGTCGAAGGCATGCTGAACAAGCGCTTCTTCGGTGCGAACGTCCTTGTCGACCAGGAGTGGATCCACGACTCCTCGAAGTCCGTCGGCCAGGCGCTGAAGGAGGCCGGCGCCGAGGTGCTCGAGTTCGAGCTCTTCGCGCTAGCGGCGCGGTGAGCGCTAGCACCCGAGAAACGTCGGATCCCGCGCGCGCCGCCGCCGGCGGCGGCTTCCACCGCGTCCTCCTGAAGCTCTCGGGCGAGGCGCTCATGGGCGACCGCGACTACGGCATCGACGTCGGCGTCGTGAAGAGCCTCGCGCGCGAGATCGCCGACGTGCACGAGAGCGGCGTCGAGGTCGCGATCGTCGTCGGAGCAGGGAACTTCTACCGCGGCCTCGCCGCTGCGGCAGAGGGGATGGAGCGCGCCACCGCCGACTACGCCGGCATGCTCGCCACGCTCCTCAACGCGCTTGCGCTGCAGGACGCCCTCGAGCGCGCAGGTGCCATCACGCGCGTGCAGTCCGCGCTCGCGGTCGCCGAGGTCGCCGAGCCGTACATTCGCCGGCGCGCAATCCGACATCTGGAGAAGCGGCGCATCGTCATCTTCGCGGCGGGGACGGGGAACCCGTTCTTCACGACCGATACCGCGGCCTCGCTGCGCGCGCTCGAGATCGGGGCCGACACGATCCTCATGGCGAAGAACGGCGTCGCAGGCGTGTACGACGGCGATCCGCGAGTCGATCCGACCGCGCAGTTCATCCCGGAGCTCACGCACCTCGCCGCGATCGAACGCGGGCTGCGCGTCATGGACACGACCGCGCTCTCGCTGTGCATGGACAACAAGCTGACGATCCACGTCTTCGAGCTCGCGGCGGGCAACATCGCGCGCGTGGTCGCTGGCGAACGGGTCGGTACCGTCATCGAGACGCGCTAGGACCATGGAGCGAATCGTCAGCGTGGGAGTCCGATCGAGCAGACGCACGCGCGGGAGACCCGCGCGTGCTGAAATCGGCATCGCAAGCGACGCCTAGGAGGAGTGCATGGCAACCGTCGACGAGCTGATCAAGGACGCGGAGGACCGGATGAACAAGTCGGTCGAGCACTCCAAGGCGGAGTTCAACACCGTGCGCACCGGCCGAGCGTCGGCATCGTTGCTCGACCGCATCGAGGTCGACTACTACGGCACGAAGACGCCGCTCAAGCAGCTTGCGACGATCGGCGTGCCCGAGGCGCGGATGCTCACCATCCAGCCGTTCGACCCCAGCTCGATCAAGAGCATCGAGAAGGCCATCCAGGAGTCCGACCTCGGCCTGACGCCGTCGAACGACGGCAAGCTCATCCGCCTGCCGATCCCTCAGCTCACCGAGGAGCGGCGCAAGGACCTCGTGAAGGTCGTGCGCGGGCTCGCGGAGGGGCACCGCATCGCGGTGCGCGACATCCGGCGCGACGCCATGCGCCGCCTGAAGGAGCTCGTGGACAGCGGCGACGTCGGCGCCGACGACGAGCATCGTGCCGAGGAGCGCGTCCAGAAGCTCACCGACGACCACACGAAGCAGATCGACGATTCGCTGAAGCACAAAGAGGCGGAGGTCATGGAGGTCTGACCGCCACCGACCTCCTCACCGAGATACCGCGCGCCGTCGCGATCGTGATGGACGGCAACGGCCGCTGGGCCGCCGCGCACGGCGTCGACGTCGCGGAAGGTCATCGTGCGGGCTCGCGCGCGCTACGGCCGGTGGTGGAGACGGCGATCGACGTCGGCGTCGCGTCGCTCGCGGTCTACGCGTTCTCGACGGAGAACTGGACTCGCTCCGAGGACGAGGTCGCGGCGCTCATGGACATCTTCGGCGAGACGATCGACCGCGAACTGCACGACCTGGCGCTCGAGGGCGTGCACACGCAGTTCGTCGGTCGCCGCGACCGTGCGCCCGACTGGCTGGTGGAGAAGATGGAGGGCCTCGAGCGCGCCACCGACGCCGCGCGCAGGCTCCACCTGTGGATCGCGTTCGACTACGGCGGCCGCGCCGAGATCGTGGAAGCCGCGCGCCGACTGGCTGCGAGCGGGGGCGAATACGACGAGGAGTCGTTCGCGCAGCACTTGTACGCGCCGGCGATGCCGGACCCCGATCTCGTCATCCGCACATCCGGTGAGCACCGCATCTCGAACTTCCTCCTCTGGCAATCCGCATACGCTGAGTACGTGTTCACCGAAACCCTCTGGCCAGACTTCGGCCCCGAGGAATTCCGCAGCGCGTTGGAGGATTACGCGCAGCGACGCCGCAGATTCGGCGGACGATGAACAACTTCATCTCCCGCGTCCTGGTGGGCATCATCGGCCTGCCGGTCGTGCTCGGCCTCGTGTGGCTCGGCGGCTGGTGGCTCGCTGCGCTCGTGCTCCTGGCGAGTCTCGTCGCTGTGCACGAGTTCGTCACCGTCGCCCGCCCGTTGCGCCCGCTCGCACCGGCGCTTTATCTCGGGGTCACGCTGTCGCTCGTCCTCGCGCAGACGAGCGGGACCGTCTGGATGCTCGGCGGGATGCTCGCGACCTTCATATTCGCGTTCGCCGCGAGCGCGCTCGCGAAGACGCGCGCACCGTCGACCGTTGCGATCGCCGCCACCGTGCTCGGGGCGGGATGGATCGGATTCGGCCTCGGCCATCTGCTCCTGCTGCGCGACGTCCACCAGCACGGGCGGCTGCTCGCGTTCACCGTCCTGCTCACCGTGTGGGCGGCGGACACGTTCGCGTACTTCGGCGGGCGGCTGCTGGGGCGGCACAAGCTCGCGCCGTCGCTCTCGCCGGGGAAGACGTGGGAGGGATTCGTCATCGGCTCGCTCGCCGGCGTCTTCGTCTCGTTCGTGGCGCTGTACGACACGCGGCACACCTATCTCTGCATCTGGCAAGCGGTCGTGCTCGGGATCGTCGTCGTGCTCGCGTCCGTCGCCGGCGACCTGTTCGAGTCGATGCTGAAGCGCGACATGCAGGTCAAGGACACCGGGCGTTTGCTGGGAGGACACGGCGGGATCCTCGACCGTGTGGACGCGCTGCTGTTCGCAGGGCCGGCCGCGTACTACCTCGTCCTCGGCCTCGGGCACGCATAGGCACACTGCTCCTATGAGGCGAGTCGCCCTCCTCGGCGCCACGGGGTCGATCGGGCGCCAGGCGATCGAGATCGTCGAGGCGCACCCCGATCTCGAGCTGTGCGCCGTTGCGTCCGGCTCGTCTCCGCTCGACGACATCGACGCCCCGCTCAAGCAGGTCGGCGGCGACGTCACCGAGCTCCTCGACCAGGCCGCGCCCGACGTCGTCCTCAACGCCGTCGTCGGCTTCGCCGGCATCCACGCGACGCTGTGGGCGCTGGAACACGGCGTCGATCTCGCGCTCGCGAACAAGGAGAGCCTCGTCGCGGCCGGCGAGCTCGCGCTCGCGGCGCAGCGCAGAGGCGGCGGCCGGATCCTTCCGGTGGACAGCGAGCACTCGGCGCTCTTCCAGTGCCTCGAGGCTCGCGCGCCGGAACAGGTGGACACGCTCGTGCTCACAGGATCGGGCGGCCCGTTCCGCGGGCGCACGCGCGACGACCTCACCGCCGTGACAGCGGAGGAGGCGCTCGCGCACCCGACGTGGCGGATGGGCCCGAAGATCACCGTCGACTCCGCCACGCTTGCGAACAAAGGGCTCGAGCTGATCGAGGCGCACTTCCTCTTCGGCGTCCCGTATGAACGCATCGAGGTCGTGCTGCAGCCGACGTCGATCGTGCACTCGCTCGTTCGCTTCCGCGATGGTGCAGCACTCGCGCATCTCGGGTATCCCGACATGCGCGTGCCCATCTCCTACGCCTTGACGTATCCCGAGCGGGCTGCAACCCCGCTCGCACCGCTCGACTTCACGTCGCTGACGCTCGCGTTCGAGGCGCCCGACGTCGAGACGTTCCCGATGCTCGCGCTCGCGCGGGAAGCTGGGGAGCGGGGCGGGACGTACCCCTGCGTTTTCAACGCCGCGAACGAGGTAGCCGTCGCCGCGTTCCTCGACGGGCGGCTTCCATTCCTCGAGATCGCGGCGGTCGTCGGCGACGCGCTCGCGCGTGCAGACGGCTCGCCCGCTCGGGACCTCGACGAGCTGCTGGAGGTGGATCGCGCTGCGCGCGCGATCCCGGTCGCATGATCTGGCTCACCGTCATCCTCGGGCTCGTGCTCCTCGTGTTCCTGCACGAGCTCGGCCATTTCACCGTCGCGCTCGCCGTCGGGATGCGGCCGCGCGCGTTCTACATCGGGTTTCCACCCGCGGTCGCGAAGGTCAAGCGGAAGGGCATCGAGTACGGCATCGGCGCGATCCCGCTCGGCGGGTACGTGCGCATCCCAGGCATGCACCGGCCGGCTGGAAGCGATCTCGAGGCGTTCATGGGTCCA